>JAXDPD010000015.1:0-15052 GCA_034668505.1 Sphingomonadales bacterium | reverse complement strand
CCTAAGGATTCCGCCGCCCGTGCCGTTGGCGCCGATGCGGTGGCTGATGCCATCGGGGCCGAGGCCGCCAGCCGGAAAATTGATGTAAAAATTATCCGCAACGGCTCGCGCGGGCTTCTATGGCTTGAACCTTTTGTTGAAGTCGAGACGCCGAAGGGCCGTGTGGCTTTCGGTCCGGTCGAAGCCAGCGACGTAAAGTCCCTGTTCGACTCCAAATTCCATGACGGCGGCAAGCACAAGCTGTCTCTCGGAGTCACGGAAGAGCTTCCCTATCTCAAGAACCAGGAACGCCTCACCTTCGCGCGTTGCGGAATCACCGATCCGCTTTCGCTTGACGATTATATTTCGCATGGCGGATTCGTGGGCCTGAAAAAAGCTCTCACCATGAAGGGCGCTGAGATCGTGGCCGAAGTCACCACCTCCGGTTTGCGCGGGCGCGGCGGCGCAGGTTTCCCCACCGGCATCAAGTGGAAAACCGTGCACGACGCCAGGGCCGACCAGAAATATGTCTGCTGCAACGCCGACGAGGGCGACAGCGGAACCTTCGCCGACCGGATGGTGATGGAGGGCGATCCCTTCATGCTGATCGAGGGCATGGCGATAGCCGGCTTCGCGGTCGGCGCAACCCAGGGCTATGTCTATATCCGCTCCGAATATCCGCACGCCATCCGGGCGATGGGCCGGGCGATCGAAACCGCGCGGGCGCACCGCCTGCTCGGCCCCGATTTCGACATCGAGGTCCGCGTCGGCGCGGGCGCCTATGTCTGCGGCGAAGAGACGTCGCTGCTCGAAAGCATCGAGGGCAGACGCGGCGAGGTCCGCGCCAAGCCGCCGCTCCCGGCCCATGTCGGCCTGTTCGGGCAGCCGACGATCATCAACAACGTGCTGACGCTGGCGGCCGTGCCGTTCATCCTGGCAGAAGGCGCGAAAGCCTATGCGGATTACGGCATGGGGCGGTCGCGCGGGACGATGCCGATCCAGCTCGCCGGCAATATCAGGAATGGCGGGCTGTTCGAAACCGCATTCGGCATCACGCTCGGCGAGCTGGTCGACGACATTGGGGGCGGCACGCTGTCCGGGCGTCCGGTCCGCGCGGTCCAGGTCGGCGGGCCGCTCGGCGCCTATTTCCCGCCCTCCATGTTCCATCTGCCGTTCGACTATGAAGCCTTCGCCGCCGCCGACGGGCTGATCGGCCATGCCGGGATCGTGGTGTTCGACGACACAGTCGACATGGCCGGCATGGCGCGCTTCGCGATGCACTTCTGCGCGGCGGAGAGCTGCGGCAAGTGCACGCCCTGCCGGATCGGCTCGGTCAGGGGGGTGGAGGTGATCGACCGGATCGTCGCGGGCGAGGACGTCGCCGCCAATATCGCCCTGATCGAGGATTTGTGCGAGACGATGAAATTCGGATCGCTCTGCGCGCTTGGCGGTTTCACCCCTTATCCTATACTGTCGGCGCTGAGGCACTTCCCCGAGGATTTCGCGTCATGACCCTGATCCGCGATGCCGATCGCGGCACGCCCGCCTCCCCCGCTCTCGACAGCGTCACGCTGACCATCGACGGCGCGAGCGTCACCGTGCCCGCCGGCACCTCGATCATGCGCGCCGCGAGCCTCGCCGGGACCGACATTCCCAAGCTCTGCGCCACCGATTCGATGAAGGCGTTCGGCTCGTGCCGGATCTGCCTCGTCGAGATTGACGGCCGCGCGGGCACGCCCGCCTCGTGCACAACGCCGGTCGCCGAAGGCATGGCAGTGGTCACGAAAAGTGACCGTCTGGAGCGGCTGCGGCGCGGCGTGATGGAGCTTTATCTCTCCGATCATCCGGCGCCCGAGGCGGGCACCGAGATGCGGGAGATGGCCGAGATGATCGGCGTCGCGCGCAGCCGTTATCTGCCGCTCGCCAATCATCTCGGGGCGCCCTGCGATACGTCCAATCCCTATTTCGACTTCGATCCTGCCTTATGCATCGTCTGCTCGCGCTGCGTGCGGGCCTGCGACGAGGTTCAGGGCACGTTCGCGCTGACGATCTCGGGGCGCGGCTTCGGATCTCACGTCTCGGCCAGCCAGGAGGAGCCCTTCCTCTCGTCGGAATGCGTCTCGTGCGGCGCCTGCGTGACCGCCTGCCCGACCGGGTCGCTGCAGGAAAAAGCGGTCAAGGCGGTCGGCCTGCCCGAGACCAGCACCATCACCACCTGCGCCTATTGCGGCGTCGGCTGCACCTTCAAGGCCGAGATGAAAGGCGAAGAGGTGGTCCGCATGGTGCCGTGGAAGCACGGCAAGGCCAATCGCGGCCACTCCTGCGTCAAGGGCCGCTTCGCCTGGGGCTATGCGACCCACCAGGAGCGCATCCTCGAGCCGATGATCCGAAGCTCCATCGACGAGCCCTGGCAAATCGTCAGCTGGGACGAGGCGATCGCCCATACCGCGTCCGAATTCCGCCGCCTCCAGGCGGCCCATGGCAAGCACTCGGTCGGCGGCGTCACCTCGTCGCGCTGCACCAACGAGGAGACCTTCCTCGTCCAGAAGCTGGTCCGCGCGGGCTTCGGCAACAACAATGTCGATACCTGCGCGCGGGTCTGCCACTCGCCGACCGGCTATGGCCTCAAGACCACCTTCGGCACCTCGGCCGGCACGCAGGATTTCGACAGCGTCGAGCAGACCGACGTGATGATCGTGATCGGCGCCAACCCGACCGACGGCCACCCGGTCTTCGCCAGCCGGATGAAGCGCCGGATGCGCGAGGGCGCCCGGCTGATCGTCATCGATCCCAGGCGCATCGACATGGTCCGCACGCCGCATATCGAGGCCGATTATCATCTGCCGCTCAAGCCCGGGACCAACGTCGCCGTGCTCACCGCGATGGCCCACGTCGTCGTCACCGAGGGCCTAGCCGACGAGGCCTTCATCCGCGAACGCTGCGACCTCGACGATTATCGCGAATGGGCCGAATTCGTCGCCCGGCCCGACCACGGCCCGGAGGCGATGGAGCGCTATACCGGCGTCGCCGCCGCCGATTTGCGCGGCGCCGCGCGGCTCTACGCGACCGGCGGCAACGGCGCGATCTATTACGGCCTCGGCGTCACCGAGCACAGCCAGGGCACCACCACCGTCATGGCGATCGCCAACCTCGCCATGGCGACCGGCAATATCGGCCGGCCGGGCGTCGGCGTGAATCCCCTGCGCGGGCAGAACAACGTCCAGGGCGCCTGCGACATGGGCAGCTTCCCGCACGAGCTTTCCGGCTACCGCCACGTCTCCGACGAGGCCGCGCGCGACCTCTTCGAGAAGCTCTGGGGCGCCCCCATCGACTCGGAGCCCGGCCTCAGAATCCCCAACATGCTCGACGCCGCCCGCGACGGCCTGTTCAAGGGCATCTACATCCAGGGCGAGGACATCCTCCAGTCCGATCCCAACACCTCCCACGTCGCCGCCGGGCTTTCCGCGATGGAGTGCGTCGTCGTCCACGACCTCTTCCTCAACGAGACCGCCAATTACGCCCATGTCTTCCTGCCCGGCTCGACCTTCCTCGAGAAGGACGGCACCTTCACCAATGCCGAGCGCCGCATCCAGCCGGTGCGCAAGGTGATGGCGCCCAAGAACGGCTTCGCCGACTGGGAGATCACCCAGAAGCTCGCCAATGCGATGGGGCTCGACTGGACCTACACCCACGCTTCCCAGATCATGGACGAGATTGCGGCGGTGACGCCGACCTTCGCCGGCGTCTCCTTCGCCCGGCTGGACGAACTGGGCTCGATCCAGTGGCCGTGCAACGAGGGCGCGCCCGACGGCACCCCAATCATGCATGTCGACCATTTCGTGCGCGGCAAGGGCAAGTTCGTGCTCACCGAATATGTCCCGACCGACGAGAAGAGCGGCCCGCGTTACCCCTTGCTGCTGACCACCGGGCGAATCCTCAGCCAGTATAATGTCGGCTCGCAGACGCGGCGCACCGCCAACACGATCTGGCACGAGGAGGACAGGCTCGAAATCCACCCGCACGACGCCGAGAATCGCGGCCTCAAGGAAGGCGACTGGGTCAAGCTCGCCAGCCGCGCCGGCGAGACCACCCTGCGCGCGACGATCACCGACCGGGTTGCGCCGGGCGTCGTCTACACCACCTTCCACCACCCGATGACCCAGGCCAATGTCGTCACCACCGAATATTCGGATTGGGCGACCAATTGCCCGGAATATAAGGTGACCGCGGTCCAGGTGAGTCCGTCCAACGGGCCGTCCGACTGGCAGGAAGCCTATGAGGCGCAGGCCGCGCGCAGCCGCCGGATCGCGGCCGAGGCGGCGGAATGAGCGAGCGCACGCTCGACAAGCTCGTCTACATGGCGAACCAGATCGCCCGCGAATTCGCCGGCCAGCGCCCGCACGACGCAGCCGACGCGACCTGGGACCATCTCTGGCATTTCTGGGATCCCAGGATGCGGGCGATGATCGTCGCCCATCTCGCCGAGGGGGGCCGGGGGATGAGCGACATCGCCAGAGCCGCGGTCGCCAAGCTGGCGGCGCCGGTCGAGCCCGAGCCGCAAACCCATGCCACCGAGTTCAACCATCCCGGCGACGACGAATCGGAGGCGATGTCCGACGCCGGCTAGAGGTGCCGCGCGCTTTGGGGGGACGACGAGGATGGAAAGGAAGACCCAGATCGTCATCGTCGGCGGAGGCGCGGCCGGGCTCGAGCTGGCGCGCAAGCTCGGCGCCCGCTACGGCCGCAAGCGCCACGACATCGTCCTGATCGAAAAGAACGCCACCCATATCTGGAAGCCGCTGCTGCACGAGGTGGCGGCGGGATCGCTCGACGCCAATCTCGACGAGATCAGCTATCGCAGCCACGGCCATCGCTGGGGCTATCGCTTCTTCCTCGGCACGGTGGAGGGAATCGACCGCGGCCGACAGGAGGTGATTGTCGCACCGCTCCGGGACGAGGAGGGTCGCGAGCTGATCGGCGCTCATCGCATCCGCTACGATTATCTGGTCATCGCGCTCGGTTCGGTCAGCAACGATTTCGGCACGGCCGGGGCCCTGGAGCATTGCCTTTCGCTCGACGACCGAAGCGCCGCCGACCGCTTCCGTCACAAGCTCCTCAACCAGTGCCTGCGCGTGTCGCGGGCGATGCAGGCCGATCCCGCGGCAGACGCCCATGTCCGCATCTGCGTCGTGGGCGGCGGCGCGACCGGGGTCGAGCTGGCGGCCGAGCTTTACAACAGCGCCGGGGCGCTGCGCCATGAAGGGCTCGAAGTGTTCGACGAGGGGCGGCTCGAAGTGACCCTGATCGAGGCGGGGCCGCGCATCCTGCCGGCGCTGCCCGAGCGGCTCGCCGAGGCCGCCTGCGCCGAGCTGGAAGCGCTGGGCATCCGCGTCCTCACCTCGGCGAAGGTGAACGAGGTCACCGCCGATGATATTCTCATCGATGGCGGCGAACGGATCGCGGCCGATCTCAAGCTCTGGGCGGCGGGGGTCAAGGGCGCGCTTCCACCCGATTTGGGCGGGCTCGAGCTCAGCCGCAACAACCAGCTGGTGGTCGGGCCGACGCTGCAGACCAGCCGGGACGCGCGCATCTTCGCGATCGGCGATTGCTGCTGCTACGTGCCGGCAGGCAGCGACCATGCCGTTCCGCCGCGCGCGCAGGCCGCGCACCAGATGGCGTCGGCCGTGTTCGCGAACTTGGACCGGTTGGCGAGAGGCAGGCCTCTGCGCCCGTTCGTCTACAAGGATCACGGCTCCCTGGTCTCGCTGAGCCGCTTCTCGACGGTCGGCAGCCTGATGGGCAATCTGATCGGCGGCCGGATGGCGATCGAGGGCCGACTCGCTCGCTTCGTCTACAAGTCGCTTTACCGGATGCACCTGATCGCCGTGCACGGCTGGCTCAAGGGCCTGACTCTGATCCTGGTCGGCCGGGTCAACGCAATCGTGCGGCCGCGGCTAAAGCTGCACTGAAGCTCGGGAAAACAGCCCGAAAGGGTCGGACATGACGAGCATCGAATCCGGCCTGGCCAGTGCGACCAGGGTCAGCCCCGCTTCCGTCGCCCGCTCCACCGCCAGGCTCGTCGGCGCGGAGATGGTGACCAGCATGGGCATGCCGGCCAGCGCGGCCTTCTCGACCAGCTCGTAGGAGCAGCGCGCGGTGAGCAAGGCGAAGTCGGCGCTCATGTCGCGCCCTTCGCGCAGGCAGTGGCCGATCAATTTGTCGAAGGCGTTGTGGCGGCCGACATCCTCGCGCGCGGCGAGCACTTCGCCTTGCGCATTACACAATGCGGCGGCGTGGACGGCGCCGGTTTCGGCGTTGAGCGGCTGGTGCGCGCGAATCGCTTCCAGCGCGCGGAAGATCGCTGCGGGCGCGATCGCGGCCGGGGCGGGCACGGCCGGCAGCGGCCGCAAAGCCTGCTCCAGATTCTCCATCCCGCACAGGCCGCAGCTCGATTCGGCGACCCGGTGCCGGACCCGCGCCAGCACGCGGTCGTGCCGCTCGGGCGCGAGCTCGATGCCGAGCAGGATGCCCCTCTCCTCCGCGCGGACGTCGACGCCGACCACGTCCGCCGCCGCATCGATCAGCCGCTCCGACAGCGCGAAGCCGTAAGCGAAATCCTCCAGATCGGCGGGCGTCGCCATCATCACCGCATAGCCGAGCCCGAGCAGGCTGATCGCGACCGGCGTCTCCGCAGCAAGGATTCTATGCTGCGCAGCATTTTCGCCGTCGGCGGCGACGCGGACGGTGGGGACGCTGGTGGCAAATGGCGCGGGTTGCTGCATAATGCCGATCTATGGCGAAGATCGCATTTTACGGGAAGCTCGCAGAAAGGATCGGGCGCGAGGCCGAGGTCGCGCTTCCTCCCGAAGGCTGCACGATCGCGGTTCTGCGCGCCCGCTTCGAGGGGCTCGACCGCGCGACCGTCCGCGCCTGCGTCGACGACGAGACGGTAAGCGAGGACCATGTCGTGATGCCGGGCGACCGAGTCGATTTCCTGCCGCCGCTGTCCGGGGGATGAGATGAGGATCGAGGCCCGCCTTGCCGAGGCGCCGTTCCAGCCCGAACGCGAGCTGGCGGACTTTTCTGCCGAGGGCGCCGGCGCGGTGGTGAGCTTCACCGGCCTCGCCAGGGACGAGACGGCGGACGGCGCGAAGGTGGCGGGCCTCTACCTCGACCACCATCCGCGACTCACCGAAAAGTCGCTTCGGGACATCGCCGCTTCGGCGGCGCGCTTCGGCGTGGCTGCGGTCCGCATCGTCCATCGCTGCGGCGCGATCGCGCCGGGCGAGGCAATCGTGTTCGTCGCGGCCGCAGCGCGCCACCGCCGCGCCGCCTTCGCGGCGGTCGACTGCCTGATG
Organism: Sphingomonadales bacterium; assembly: GCA_034668505.1. Lineage (GTDB taxonomy): Bacteria > Pseudomonadota > Alphaproteobacteria > Sphingomonadales > Sphingomonadaceae > Allosphingosinicella. Next base: position 7,715 of record JAXDPD010000015.1, on the reverse strand, counting down.
GACGCGCTCAAGACCGACGCCGTCTTCTGGAAGCGCGAGGACGGGGTTGACGGCGGGCGCTGGATCGAGCCAACCGAAGCCGATCGCGCCGACCGCGCGCGCTGGAGCGACCATTGCCCGGACTAGACGAGAGCCTGATCTTCTATCCGCTCAGGATCGCTGTCCTGGCGGTGTCGGACACGCGCACGCCCGAGACCGACAAATCGGGCGATTTGCTGGTCGAGCGGGTCAAGGGGGCGGGCCACGAACTGGCGGGGCGGGCGATCGTGCCCGACGATGTAGAGGCGATAAGCGCGCAGGTTTCGGCCTGGGCCGCCGACCCCAAGGTCGATCTCATCCTCAGCACGGGCGGCACCGGCTTCGCGCCGCGCGACGTGACGCCCGAAGCGGTGAAGCCCTTGCTCAGCCGCGAGATGGACGGCTTCGCCGCCGTCTTCCACCGCGCCAGCGAAGGGACGATCGGCGTCTCGACGCTGCAGTCGCGCGCCTTTGCCGGCCAGATCGGCGACACTTTCATCTTCTGCCTGCCCGGCTCGACCGGCGCCTGCCGCGACGGCTGGGACCTGGTGCTCGGGCTCGAGCTCGACAGCCGCTACCGGCCCTGCTCGCTCGCCGGCCAGATCCCGCGGCTCAGGGATTTGTGCCCGTGACCGGGCTCAGCCATGTCGGCGAGGACGGCCGCGCGCGCATGGTCGACGTGTCGGACAAGGCGCCGACCCGCCGGGTCGCGACCGCGGCCGGCTTCCTGCGTTGCAGGAGCGAAACTCTCGACCAGGTCCGCGCCGGCACCGCGCCCAAGGGCGCGGTGATCCAGACCGCCGAGCTTGCCGGCACGATGGCGGCCAAGCGCACCGCCGATCTGATCCCGCTCTGCCATCCCCTCGCGCTGACCAGGATCGCGGTGACGATCGAGGCGGACGAGACCCTGCCCGGCTTCCGCATCGCCGCGGAGGTGAGCAGCCACGGCGTCACCGGCGTCGAGATGGAGGCGCTGACCGCGGTTTCGGTCGCGGGCCTCACCCTGTTCGACATGCTGAAGGCGATCGACCGGACGATGGAAATTGGCGGCATCGCTGTGACCGGCAAGACCGGCGGCAAATCGGGGACCAGGTGATCGATTTCGACGCGGCGCTGGCTCTGGTCGCCGGGGTCGCGAAGCCGCTCGGCGCGGAACGCGTGCCCCTCGCCGGGGCCAAGGGCCGGGTGCTCGCCGCGCCGGTGATCGCCATGGTCGATTCGCCGCCGGCCGACGTCTCGGCGATGGACGGCTATGCCGTGCGCGACGCCGATCTGCCCGGGCGGCTGATCGTCGCCGGCGAGTCGTTCCCCGGCGGCGGCGCGGCCGTTCTGGGGCCGGGCCAATGCCAGCGCATCTTCACCGGCGGCCCGGTCCCGGACGGCGCCGACCGCGTCGTGATCCAGGAGGATGTGACGCGCGAGGGCGATGCGGCGATCTTCGGCGCGCCCGGCCCGGCCCGCCACATCCGCAAGCGCGCCAACGATTTCGCGCGGGGCGACGTGCTGCTGGCGGCAGGTGCGCTGCTCGACGCACGCGGACTCGTCGCCGCCGGCGGTGCGGACCTGGCCGTGCTCGACGTCTGGCGCCGGCCAAGGCTCGTCATCCTGGGGACGGGCGACGAGCTGGCCGAGCCCGGCACGGCGCGCGACGTGCCCGGCGCGATTCCGGAGAGCGTGTCGCTGGGCGTGGCGGCGCTGGCCGAGGAGATGGGCGCCGAGATCGTGGGACGGCTGCGCCTGCGCGACGACCTCCCGGCGATGGAAGAGGCGGCGGCCGAAGCGCTGGCGGCGGCGGACCTGGTGGTGGTCACCGGCGGCGCCTCGGTCGGCGAGAAGGACTTCGCCAAGGCGATGTTCGCGCCTTCGGGGCTGGCGCTGATCTTCCCGAAGGTCGCGATCAAGCCGGGCAAGCCGGTCTGGCTCGGGCGGGCGGGCGACAGGCTGGCCATCGGCCTGCCCGGCAATCCGACCTCGGCGATGGTGACCGCCCGGCTGCTGCTCGCGCCGCTGATCGCGGGCCTGAGCGGCCGGAGTGCGGGCCTGCACTGGCGCCGGGCGCCGCTGGCCGAGGCGATCGGCCCGTGCGGCGAGCGCGAGACCTTCGTGCGCGCCGGTTGGGACGGAGATGCGGTGCGGCCCTTTTCCAACCAGGATTCCGGTGCGCAGAAGACCTTGGCCGATGCCGAGATATTGATCCGCCGCCGCGCCGGCGCGCCCGCCGTCGAAGCCGGCGAAACGGTCGAGGTCATAGACTTCTGAGCAAAGCCTCCGCCCGGGCCAGATCGGCTTCGTCGTTGATATTGAAGAAGGGATCATAAGGCTCCACCGGCCATTCCGCCGCCTCGTAGCCAACCGCCTCCGCGAAGCCCTTCAGCGAGCGGCGCCCCGTGGCGAGATAAGCGGGGAGCCCCGTGGCGGCCTCCGCCGTCCAGAGCGCGCAGACCGGATGCAGGTGCCCGCCGCTCGCCGCCAAGGCCGCGGCCTTCCCGCTCGCCAGCCGCGCCGGCAGGTCGTCCGGCAGGAAGGGCATGTCGCAGGGGATGGTGAGCACGTCGCCGCCCAGCGCCAAAGCCGCCGCGACGCCGCCGAGCGGACCCTCGACTTCGGGGTCGTCTTCCAGGTCGCCACCCTCGCGCGCGGCGACCAGCACCTCGTCGGACCAGGTCCGCGCGCGGCGCAGGGCGCGGTCGATCAGCGTTTCGCCGGCCAGCCTCCGCATCGGCTTGCCGCCGCCGATCCGGCGGCCTTCGCCGCCCGCAAGGATCACGATCCTCATCCGCCGAGCACCAATTTGGCACCGGCCAATGTCAGCACGAGGCCGAGCGCCTGCAGCAGCCGCTCGCGCGGCAGCTTCTCGACGCCGAGCCAAGTGCCCAGCAACGCGCTCAAAGCGACCGCGAGCATCCACCACGGCATTTCCGGCGGGAGCGCGCGCACCGACGCGACACTGCCGAGCAGGCCGGCGACCGAATTCAGGACGATGAAGCCGGCCGCCACGCCCGACGTATGCCGCGGCTGCTCCCAGGCGAAGAGGATGACGAGCGGGCTCAGGAAGATGCCGCCGCCCGTCCCGGTCAGCCCGGCGAGCAGGCCGAGCGCGGCGCCGACCGGCAAAGTGACGAAGAGGCTGGGCATCGTGGTTTCGCGCCAGGCGAGCTGCTTCGGCTGCCAGAACAGGCGGATCGCCGCCGCGAACAGCAGGACGCCGACCAGAGGCCGGTAATATTCGGGCGGGAGGTGGATCGAGCCGCCGAGATAGGCGGCCGGCATCGCCGTGGCCGCGAAGGCGAGGAGCAGCCTGAAATTACTCTGGCCGCGCAGCCAGTAGCGCGCCGCGCCGATCCCGGCGACGACCAGGTTCAGCGCCAGAGCGGTCGGCCGCATCGTCTCCGGCGCCACCGCGAACAGGGCCATGATCGCCAGGTAAGCCGAAGCCCCGCCATGGCCGACCGAGGAATAGAGCGCCGCCGCGACCGCCATGCACGCGGCGATCAGGACGGCGGTGCCGGGATCCATCAGCCGCCGGTGACGCTCATATGGCGCGCCACGGCCGGGCGCGGCGCGCCGATGCGGAACTCATGGCCCCTGGGCTTGCCCGCCATCAGCGCGTCGAGGGCGTCGTCGAGCGGAGCGCCGGCGCGCATCAAGTCTCTGAGCTCGACCTTCTGGTCCTGGCCGAGGCAGCCATAAGAGGTGCCGGTGGCGGTGACGCGGACGCGGTTGCAGCCGGTGCAGAAATTGCCGGTGAGCGGGGTGATCAGCCCGAGCCGGACGCCGAGCCCGCCGACGTCGTAATAACGCGCCGGCCCGCCGGTACGGCTGAGCGCCGGGGTCAGCGTAAAATTTTTCTCGAGCCCGCGTTTGACCGCATCGAGCGGGAGATAATGGTCGCCGCGATCGTCCTCGATTTGGCCGAGCGGCATCGTCTCGATCAGGGTGAGGTCGTGGCCCCGCTCCGCGCACCAGAGCAGCATCGCCTCGATCTCGTCCGCGTTGAGGCCCTTCAAGGCGACCATGTTGATCTTGACCTTGAGCCCCGCCATCGCCGCCGCCGCGATGCCGTCCAGGACCTGCGCGAGATCGCCGAGGCGCGTGATGTGGCGGAAGCGCTCGGGGCGGAGGCTGTCGAGGCTGACATTGACCCGCCGTACCCCGGCGGCGTGGAGCCGGCCGGCGAAATCGGCGAGCCGCGTGCCGTTGGTGGTCAGGGTCAGCTCGTCGAGGCCATGGCCGATGCGCTCGCCGAGCCAGGCGACGAGATCGCATATGCCGCGCCGGACCAGGGGCTCGCCGCCGGTCAGCCGGATGCGCCTCACCCCCCTGGCGATGAAGGCGTCGGCGAGCTGGGCGATCTCCTCCAGCGTGAGCAGATCGGCGCGCGGCAGGAAGACCATCTTCTCGGCCATGCAATAGCGGCAGCGAAGGTCGCAGCGGTCGGTGACCGAGAGCCGCACATAAGTGATGCGGCGGCCGAAGCTGTCGATCAGATCCCGTTCGCGGTCCATGCGCTCCAGTTACGCTCTTGGCCGGCCATCAACAAGCAGTGCCGGCACGTCATCCCGCTCTGGACTCGGGGCGCCAACCCCCCCAAGTTGCGGTCGACCAGCCATCGCAGGAGGACCTCGCCATGGGCAGCTATCATCAGCATTATATCGACGGTCAGTGGACGGACAGCGACGGCGGCGCGCGCCACGAGGTCGTCAACCCGGCGACCGAGGAGGTCGTCTCGACGGTGACGCTCGGCACCGCCGCCGACGTCGACCGGGCGGTGAAGGCGGCACGGCGCGCGTTCGAGAGCTTCTCGCAGACCTCGCGGGAGGAGCGCCTCGCGTTGCTCGGCCGGATCGTCGAGGAATATCAGAAGCGCATCCCCGCCATCGCCAAGGCGATTTCCGAGGAGATGGGCGCGCCGATGTCGCTCTCGCTGAGCCTCCAGTCCGGCTCGGGCCTCGGCCATCTGGTGTCGACGCTGGAGGCGCTGAAGAGCTTCGAGTTCGAGGAGCCGAGCGGCCAGAGCAGGGTCGTCTACGAAGGCGTCGGAGTCGTCGCCCTGATCACGCCCTGGAACTGGCCGATGAACCAGATCGGGTGCAAGGTCGCGCCAGCGCTGGCGACGGGCTGTACCATCGTCCTAAAGCCCTCCGAGATCGCACCATTGTCGGCATATATCTTTGCAGAGATCATGCATGCGGCGGGCGTGCCGGCGGGGGTTTTCAATCTCGTGAACGGCGACGGGCCCACCGTCGGCGCGGCGATCTCGGGTCATCGCGAGGTCGACATGGTTTCCTTCACCGGCTCGACCCGCGCAGGCATCGAGGTGATGCGGAACGCCGCTCCCACCGTCAAGCGGGTTCATCTTGAGCTCGGTGGGAAGAGCCCGAATATCATTCTAGAGGATGCCGATTTTGACTCCGCCGTTGCGGCGGGTGTGCTTGCCGTGATGCGCAACTCTGGCCAGTCATGCAATGCGCCGACTCGGATGCTCGTGCCTCACGCACGGATGGATCAGGTCATCGCTACGGCGCGGGCGACGGTGGAGAAGACGGTGGTCGGTGATCCCCGGACTGAGGTCGACATGGGACCGGTGGTCTCCAAGGCGCAGTGGACCAAAATCCAGGCCTTAATAGAGAAGGGCGTTCTTGAGGGTGCGACGATCGTGGCGGGCGGGCCGGGTCGGCCAGTTGGGCTGCCGAAGGGCTACTTCGTTCGGCCGACCGTGTTCGCGAACGTCACCCCGGAGATGGTCATCGCCCGTGAGGAGATCTTCGGCCCGGTCCTTTCAATCATGGCGTACGAAACCGTTGAGCACGCCATCGAGCTGGCGAATGGAACGGAGTATGGATTGGCGGCCTATGTATGGGGCGCCGACCTCGTCCAGGTACGTGCGGTCGCCTCTCGCTTGCGCGCCGGCCAAATTATCCTGAACGGTGCGCCTCCCGATTTTATGGCGCCGTTCGGAGGCTACAAGCAATCCGGAAACGGGCGCGAGTGGGGAGATCACGCCTTCGCCGAATTTCTCGAGACGAAGGCAGTGGTCGGCTTTACGTCTCCGATCGCGGCCGAGCAGGCAACGCAGCGAGTACCACTGCAAACCCCTCGGCGGCTTACGTTAGGAGAAGTCTACCTTGAAGTTTTTGCGAAGGCTCCTTGGCCTCATTGAACCGTCCCCCGACGTTTCCAGGCAACGGCGGGGTAAAAAACAATCGCAGATCATCGATGATGCAGCTATCAGCGATGATTGCGAAGCAGGCAATAGCTTGCAAGTCGCGCCGGACTTTAGCAATAGGACGATCGCGCTGATGATGTTTTCGATTCATCCCTAGTCGGATTTGACGCTCATTAAAGCGGGCAGGACGAATCGACTGTCGACGTCGTTTTGTAGATCCGCTTCTTTCGCCTCCTGCAGCCTTTTGAGATCAAACAAAACAGCTCAGGCATTCACAACATGGAATAGGATCACGCTACCGTGTCTCGACAAATCATCAACACCGTGAACGCACCGCAACCAAAAGCGCCACTCTCTCAAGCTGTTCGCAGTGGCAATCTTGTTTTTGTATCTGGGATGACTCCCTTTACGACGGACTCGAAATTGTCGAAGGGAGATTTCGATTCTCAAATGAGACAGGCCATGGCAAACTTGGGAGCAGTACTAGAGGCGTCGGCAAGCGGTTTTGACCGTGTTCTCAAATGCACGGTGATCCTCGCGCGCATAGAGGATTGGCGAAGGATGAATGAGATTTATTCGGAATCTTGGCCTAAAGGAAGTTTTCCGGCGCGCACGGCATTCAGCGCCCCGCTTCCCCATCCGGATTTCCTCGTTGAAGTTGAATGCGTTGCCGAAACGGGATGACACCCAGCCGTTAAAAAAATGTCTTGCTCCAATTTGTGGTACACGGTGGTGGTACGCAGACAATGACCAGGACGTTCGAAAGGCCCTCTTTTGTTGGATTTTTGCCAGGCAAGGGAATCCTCCCTCTCCGCCATCTCTGGCCAGCCAGCGCGGTCGAGATGTCGATCCTTTTGCGATGCGGCAGAGGCGCCCGCAAGCGGTGACAAGGATCGCGACCATGGAACGGATAGATCGGCTCGGGCAAGCCATCGCAAGGGCGTGGTGAGGCGAGCTAGAGTCCGGCAGGACATTTCATATCAAGCGCCTCATGCGGCCGTTCGGCATTGAACTTGCGAAGGCATCGAGCGCTCCTGCGGCTACCCTTCGAGATCGCCTCGGTCTCGGCCATCGCCCAGCTAGCCTGGAATTTCTCCCACTTCCGCCGGGCGCCGTCGCTTACGCTTCCCCGCCACGATCACGGCCGCGGCGTGATCCGCAGGTCGGTTTTGGGATGCGGCAAGTCCGCGTCCGGGATTTGCAGCTGGGCATCCCAGCGGCGGCTGAGTTCGGCGAGGTCGGCCACGCGTGTCTTCAAGGTTTCAAGGTGTTTCTGCGCGGCGGCCTTATAGCTGACCGGATCCGGCGGGTTCGGATATCGCTCCAGAAACGTCTTGAAGGATTCGAGGCCGCCCTGTCCGTCGTACGCCGCAGCGATTTCGTCGAGCGTGTGGTCCAGCCTGTCCATGGCGACGAGGAAGCGGCGCCAGCGATGCTCGTCGAGATCGAATTGGTCGCGCATGTCCACGCCGGCCCGGGCGCCATAGGCTCCCAGCGTGAGCACGAGCTTGGGCGGCATGGCGATGTTCAA
>JAXDPD010000014.1:0-14248 GCA_034668505.1 Sphingomonadales bacterium | reverse complement strand
GGCGCGGTGAAGGCGAAAATGTCGGCCCCGGCGAAACCGTAGAGCAGATCGGTACCGCCCTTGCCGTCGAGGACATTGGCGCCGTCGCTGCCATAGACCTCGTTGGCATATTCGTTGCCGGTCAGGTCCATCGCATTGGTCCAGGTCCGGTCGATCGCCGAGAGCAGCTCGACGTGCGAGCCGGCGGTCAGCGCATAGCTGGTCACGGCATAGACCGAATCATAGCCGTTGCCGGCGCTCTCCACCACCCGGTCGCCCGCCTCCTCGACCCGGTAGAAGTCGTTGCCGGCGAAGCCGACGAGCGTGTCGAGGCCGCCGCCGCCGATCAAGGTGTTCTGGCCGGCGCTGCCGAAGATCGTGTTGAACTCGTTGTTGCCGGTGAGGTCGAAAGTGATCGTCGAGGTGGGATCGATCGCGGCGAGCACGTCGATCCCGATATCGGCGCCGAGCGTGTAGCCGCTGAGGTTCATCGCGATATAGGCCGAATCCCGGCCGGTCGTCTCGATGATGACGTCGCCGAAATCTTCGATCCGGTAGATATCGTTGCCGCCCAAGCCGTCGAGCGTGTCGTCGCCGCCGCCGCCGATCAGGATGTTGATGCCGTTGGTGCCCTGGAGATAGTTGGCGAACTCGTTGCCAGTGAGGTTGAACGGCGAGGTCCCGACCGAGCCGGGCGAGGCCACGACCTCGACCTCGGAACCCGGCGTCAGGGTGTAATTGGCCAAGGCCACGTAGACGATGTCGCGACCGCCACCAACGCCTTCGAGAACCACGTCGCCGGCATTCTCGACCAGATAGGCGTCATCGCCCGCGAGGCCGGCCATGATATCGGCGCCGCCCCTGCCGTTGAGGGTGTTGTTGCCGGCCGAGCCGATGATGGTCTGGCCGAACTCATTGCCTTCCAGGCTGGCGTTGCGGGTCGAATTCGGGTCGCTGAACGCGAGAAACTCGACCTCCTGACCCTGCGGGATGAAATAATAATCGGCTTCGGAATAGATCCGGTCGAAGCCGCCGCCGACGCTTTCCTCGACTCGGTCGTCGGTTTCCTCGACCCGGAAATCGTCATTGCCGGCGCCGCCGATCAGCCTGTCGGAGGCGTGCCCGCCGATCAACGTGTCATTGCCGTCGCCGCCGTCGATAATGTCGTTGTCCGCCGTGCCGATCAGGACGTCGTCGCCGGGGGTCCCATTGATGTTCGTGAGGTAGTTGAGGTCGCGTTTTTTCATGGCTCAGGCCCTCTCCGACTGGCGCCGCAAGCGGTTGGATTCCGGAGAGCAGACCCCCGAAATCCAACGATCGTTCCAACGGCATGCCGCCCGGCAGGGGCGTCCCCGCCTAGATCACCGCGAAGTCGCTTGCGCTCAGCGCCGGCGCGCCGGCGAGCGTCGCGAAATGGTAGGCCACGCCCGAGCCGCTGCCGTCGGCATCGTAGAAGAGCTCGCCGGTCGCCTGGTTGTAGATGATGCGGTCTTCGGTGCCGACCGCCGCGGTGCCGATGACGAAGGCATTGGCGTCGAACGCGCCGGGGTTGCCGATGCCGCCGAACACGGCATTGTCGAGCCCGATCTTGTCGGTGCCGGAGAGGAAATCGCCGATCGTGTCGATATCGCCCTGGTCCGGCGAGGTGGTGAAGGCGAACATGTCGACGCCGGCGAAACCGTAGAGCAGATCGGTGCCGCTCTTGCCGTCGAGGGTGTTGGCGCCGGCATTGCCGTAGAGCTCGTTGGCGGCGCCGTTGCCGGTCAGGTTCATCCCAACCGTCGAGGCCGGATCGATCGCGGCGAGAACCTCGATCTCCTGGCCGGCGCCCAACGTGTAGCTGGTCCCGGCATAGACCGAGTCATAGCCGCCGCCGGCGCTCTCCACCACAGTGTCGCCGGCTTCCTCGACCCGGTAATAATCGTTGCCGCCGAAGCCGACCAAAGTATCCGCGCCGCCGCCGCCGATCAGGGTGTTGGAGCCGGCGCCGCCGAAGATCGTGTTGGCGAAGAGGTTGCCGGTGAGATTGAAGGTGATGGTGGCGGTCGGATCGATCGCCGCCAGCACCTCGATCGCCGCGTCGCTGGCGGCGAGCGTGTAGCCGCTGAGGTTCATCGCGACATAGACGGAGTCGGTGCCGCTGGTGCCGATGGATTCGAAAACGGTGTCGCCGAAATCGTCGATCCGGTAGAAATCGCCGCCGTCGCCGCCGATCAGGACGTCGTTGCCGCCGCCGCCGATCAGGGTGTTGACGCCAGCCGAGCCGGTGATGCGATTGTCGAACTCGTTGCCGGTGAGGTTGAACGCCGCAATGCTGAGGGCATCGAAAGCCGCGAGATTCTCGACCGCGACGCCCGCCTGCATCGCGTAGCTGCCCAGCGAGACGTCGACGAAGATGCTATCGTTGCCGCCCTGGCCGACAGTTTCGATGACGACGTCGTCGGCATCCTGGATGCGATAAGTGTCGTCATCGTCATAGCCGACCATGACGTCGGCGCCGAGCCCGCCGACGATCACGTTCCTGCCCGCGCCGCCGGTGATGGTCTGCGCGAACTCGTTGCCGGTGAGATCGACGTCGACGGTCACCGACGGATCGATGAAGGCGAGCAGCTCGATCTCGGACCCCGCGTCGAGCGCATAATTGCCGTTCGCATAGACGCGGTCGAAGCCTTCGCCGACATTTTCCAAAATGTGGTCGGCGGCGGTTTCGGCCCGGAAGACGTCGTCGCCGGTGCCGCCGCGCAGTTGGTCGCCGCCGGCGCCGCCGATCAGGATGTCGTTGCCGCCGAAGCCCTCGATCAAATCGTTGGCGGCGGTTCCGACCAGCAGCTCGCCCAAATTGCGATAGTCGAAGGAGGACAAGGCCGGATCGTGGTCGGAGAGCGCCGGATTGGCGTTGGGGCCGGTGCCGTTGCTGTTGTAGCCGGTGTTGAGGTGGACGATGTCGTAGGTGGCGATGTCGCCCAGCAGGCTGTTGACGATGACATGGTCGATCGCCTGGCTGCGGCCGTCGAACGTGTAGGTGTAGCGCTCGGCCTCGGCCAGCGTGAGGGTGAGGTTCTCGAAGCGGGCGCCGCCGACGCGGACGCTGCCGTCGGCGAGGGTGTAGCCGGTGACCGTGGTCAGCGGCCGGTAGAAATAGAAATCGTTATAGTCTCCGCCGGACGCGATGCCGACGCCGGGCGCGTTGGTCTCGATCAGGTTGAGCATCGAATAGACGTCCTGCGCGACCTGGTTGCGCTGCGCCCAGTCGCTGTTGGCGGGCTGGCCGGCGCCGAGATTCTGGTTGAGCTGCCAGATTTCGCCCGAGCCGCCCTTCGACGGCCAATGGTTGGCGGTGACGTAGACGGTGTTGCCGTGGAAGGTGAACTCGCCGAGCAGAGATTTGCGCGTCGTCGTCCAGTCGGTGGTGTTGATCTCCGCGCCGAGCATATTGTCGGAAAAAGCGATGAGATCGCCCGCGTCGCGAACGCCGTCGCCGATCCGGTCGGTGTACATGCGGCGCTCGGCGAGCGTCGCGTTGGCGTCGAGACTGCCGAGCTGGACCCGGTCGGTGTTGTAGAGGAAGCCGACGCGGATGTTGCCGCTCTGCTCGCCGCCCTCGGCATTGTAGACCGGCGCCTGGTCGACCCACTGATAATGGGCGCCGGTGGCGAGGTTGAGCGCGTTCACCAGCATCTGCCAGGTGGTCGAGGCGTCGGTGCCGGTGGGAGAGCTGCCGTCGCCGGCGGCCGCGCCATTATTGTCCTGCATCTCCTCGATCGAGATGATGTCGGGCGAATTGAGGTTGTTGGCGATGGCGTTGGCGAGCGCGGTGAAGCGCGCGGCGCCGTCCGTCGGATCGAGATTCTCGACGTTGAAGGTGGCGACGGTGAGGCTGCGGCTGTCGTCGCCGAGCACGGTCACGTCCTGCACCGGATTGCCGGCGTCGACGAAGCCGCCCGGCTCCATCGAGGTGACAAAGAGCTTGCGGTCGGTGAAGTCGAAATCGATGATGCCGGTGACGTCGCCGAGCAGGTCGCCCATCGTCGCGTTCTGGAGCAGCCCGGTCGGCGCCGAGGTGGCGAAATCGGTGAAGTCCAGTTCGATGATGTCGGGGTTGATGTCGCCGTCGTGGAGGACCTGGCCGCCATTGTGGGTGTCGTCGAGCGGCGTCAGCGTGTCGGGCGGGCCGATCGGCGGATCGCCGGAGATGGTATAGCCGCCGCGGCTGTTGATCTGGCCGGCATTGGCGCTGTCGAGCGAATAGGCCTGGAGATACGGATCGCCGCCCGAGGTCTGCACGAAGCCGTCGGCGACGACCATGTTGGGGATGGTGACGAGCATACCCTCGACCGTCTCGAAATAAGAGAGGGCGAAGACCGAAGCATCGAATGTATCGCCGACGCCGTCGGAGGAATCGGTGTAATCGGGGGTGACCAGGGTCAGCACCGCATTGGGCATGTTGGTCAGGGTGACGGTCGGCAGCGCATTGCCGGTGCTGATGATCGAAAGGCCGGTGGAATTGACCAATACGGTGCGCGGCATCGTGCTGAACGACTGATATTCCATCACATTGGCGTTAAGCTCGACGAGGTCGCCGACGCTGACGCCCGAGACGACCGAGCCGACGCCAGCATCGTTGCGGGTCATCACGAAGATGCCCTCGGAGGTATAGCTGTTGCCGTCCCAGTCGGTGATTTCCTCGGAGAGGTAATAGCCCTGGCGGGGCCCGACATTGTCGACCGCGGTGACGATGGCGCGCACCGTGACCACGGTGGTCGAGGCGACGTTGAAGGCGCTGATGCCGTCGCCCGCGAGGATGGGGCTGTAATAAGAGGTGCCCTGGATGTCGTGGATGAAGGTCGGCTCGTCGTTGACGATCGTGCCGATGCCGGTGCCATCGACGATGATGGCGTTGTTGGTGGCGTTGGTGAGCGTTACCTGGAACGTCTCGTTGGACTCGTTATTGTTGTCGCCCAGCACCGGAATGCTGATCGTCTTGGTCATCTCGCCGGCGAGGAAGTTCACCTGGCCGCTGGTGGAGACATAGTCCTGACCGGGGCCGGAGATGGAGCTGGCGGTGATGTCCGAGGTCAGGAAATCGACGTTGAAGGCGCCGGTGCCGCCGGTGCGGGTGATCGTGAAGACCAGGTTCTGGGAGCCGCTGTCGCCCTCGATGATCGAGACGTCGTTGATCGAGACCTGGATCGGGGTGCCGTCGTCGTTGACGATGGTGCCGACGCCCTGGCCGTCGGCGATGGTGACTCCGGTCGGGCTTGAGAGGTTGAGGAACAGGGTCTCGTCGAGCTCGGCTATGCCCTCGTTGTTGATCGCCACGGTGACCGTCGCGCTGACCTGATTGTCGGCGAAAGAGAGCGTGCCGCTGGTCGCGGTATAGTCGCTGCCGGCAAGCGCGGTGCCGTCGGCGGTCGCATAAGCGACGGTGAAGGCGCCGGCGGCCGCGTTGGCCCGGGTGACGGTGAAGGTCATCGTGCCCGCCGCCTCGTTGACCGAGACGTCGGAGACGGAGACGAGCGGGCCGGTGGCGCCGCCGGTCGCGTCCACGATGATATTGTCGATTCCGACCTCGTCGCGACTGCCGCTGCCCGCCGAGCTGACATGGGTCCAGCGCAGATAGACGAATTGTCCGGCCGCGACCGAAAGGCCGGTGAGGCTGACCACCTCGTTCTGGGTGGTGAAGACGGCCCCGGCGGCGAGCGTGCCGGGCGTGACGAAGGCCGCGGCCGGGACCGCGGTGAAGTTGGTGCCGTCGGTCGAATAGGAGAAAGCCAGCGTGCTCGCGCGGTCGGCGCTATTGCGGTAGACCCAGTCGAAGACGATGTCGAAGCCGGTGGCGGTGCTGCCGCTATTGTTCGTGATCCGGGCCTCGATGAAGCCGTTGATATCCATCTCGGCGCCGGTCGGCTGGACGACCAGCGCCGGGTTGGAAAGCGGCGAATAGACGCCTGCCGTGGTCGGATCGTTGGCGGCGATCGTGCCGCGGGCGAAATCGCCGGTGGTCGCGGTGAAGCCGTAAGCGGGCGCGGGGATGTCGCTCAGGCCAACGACGCGCCAGATGTCGGAATCGATCTGGGTCGCGGTCGGATTGGGGGCGAAGCCGCCGGCGGCGAAGGTGGTGAAATGCTCCTCGAAGATGCGCGTGCTGGCGGGCGGCGCGTCGTCGGTGGTGATGGTGGCGATGGCGGTGGCGTCGCTCAATGTCGCGCCGTTGGTCGCGCCCGACAAAGTGACCGTGAACTCCTCGCTGAGCTCGGGCGTCGTATCGCCGTTGATGGTGATCTGGATGGTCGCGATATTCTGGCCGTCGGCGAAGCTCACCAGGCCGCTCGAGGCGACATAGTCGCTGCCGGCGGTGGCCGAGGCGTGGCCCGGAATGCCGCCGTTCGAGGTGGCGTAATTGACGTCGAAGGCGGCGGTGCCGCCGATCCGGGTCAGCGTCAGGATCATGATCGAGGTGCCGGCATTGCCCTCGACGATGCTGACGTCGGCGATGCTGACGCTGCCCGCGGGCGGCGCGAGATCGTCATTGACGATGGTGCCGGTGCCGCTGCCGTCGCCGATGCCGGCGCCGCCGGTGGCGTTGGACAAGGTGACGGTGAAGGTCTCGTCGGCCTCGAACGCGACGTCGCCCTTAACGTCGATGCTGATCGTCTTGGAGGTTTCGCCGTCGGCGAAGGCGACCTGGCCCGAGAAGACCGCGCCGGCGACGAAATCGGCCGCATTGGCGTTGCCGGCGCCGCCCGGCGCGCTGATCGCCCAGTCCGCGGTGATCGCGCCGGCGGTGCCCGCGCTGCGGGTCACGGTGAAGGTGAAGGTCGTGGTCGAGCCGACGTCGCCCTCGCTGTGGCTGACATCGTCGACGCTGAGCGTGCCGGCGGGCGCCGGATCGTCATCGTTGATCGTGCCGGCGCCGGCGCCGTCGCCGATCGTGGCGCCGCCCGTGGCATTGCTGAGCGCGATGCCGAACGTCTCGTTCGGCTCGAAGACCAGGTCGCCGACCACGTCGAGGATGATCGTCTTGCTGGTCTCGCCCTGCGCGAAGCTGACGGTGCCGGAAAAGACGGTGCCGCCCGCAAAGTCGCCCGAATCGGCGAAGCCGGCGCCGCCGGGCGCGTTGACCGTATAATCGACCGCGACCGCGCCGTCGTCGCCGCCGGCGCGGGTGACGGTAAAGGTCATCTGGGTGGTGCCGCTATTGCCCTCGGTGACGGTGACGTCGTCGATCGAGAGGATTCCGGCGGCATCGTCGTTGGTGATCGTGCCGGCGCCGCTGGCATCGCCGAGCGAGGCGCCGCCGGTCGGGGCGGAGAGCGCGACGGTGAACGCTTCGTCGGTCTCGACGAGATTGTCGCCCTGGACGAGGATGGTGATCGTCTTCGAAAGCTCGCCGTCGGCGAAGGCGACCGCGCCGGTGAGGAGCTGGGCGCCGTCGAAATCGCCGGCATCGGCATTGCCGGCGCCGCCGGGCGCGTTCAGCGTCCAGGTCGCCCCGACCGCGCCGTCGTCGCCGCCGCTGCGGGTGACGGTGAAGGTGTAGGTGGTGGTGCCGGAATCGCCTTCGACATGGCTGACGTCGTCGATCGAGAGGGTGCCGGGGACGGGCGCGACATCGTCGTTGGTGATGGTGCCGAGGCCGGTATCGTCGGTGATGGTGACGCCGCCGGTCGGCGCCGAGAGGACGATTGTAAACGTCTCCAGATCCTCGACGACGAGGTCGCCGTTGACGTTGATAATGATCTGCTTGCTGGTCTCGCCGTCGGCGAAGGCGACCGAGCCGGTAAAGGGCTGGGCGCCGTCGAAATCGCCGGCATCGGCAAAGCCCGTGCCGCCGGGCGCGACCAAAGTCCAGGTCGCGCCGACCGCGCCGGTGCTGCCGCCGGAGCGGGTTACGGTGAAGGAGTATGTAGTGAGGCCGGCATCGCCTTCGGCATGGCTGACGTCGTCGATGGCGAGCGTGCCGGCGCCGCCGGCCGGTGTGACGGTGATCGTCGCCACGCCGTGCGGCGACAGCGGCGTGTTGCTGCCCGTCCAATTGGCATCGTTGTTGATGGCCGCGAGCAGGGCCGCCGCCGTGCCCGTCGTCGTGCCGTTATAGCGGCTATTGTCGAAAGTCGTGACCGAAACAGCGTTGACGCCGTCGGTCAGGCCGGGCGGCAGTGCGGTGCCTCCGGTGCCGCTGGTGCTGAGCCAGGTCGTCGCGAATACCGGCGTCTGCACAATCGCAGCGATCGCGGTGCCCGTCAGCGCCTCGGCACCGCCGAACACTGGGTTGATGAGCGCGGTGATGTTCTCGCCGCCCCCGGCCAGGGTCAGGCCGGCAGTGGCCAGCGAGGCCCCCGTGGTCATATTGATTCCGGTCCATTCCGCGGTGCTTGGGATGGTGCCTCCGGCCGGTCCCGTGAGGCTGATCAGGGTACCGGCGGGCAGGTTCCCCTGGGCCACCCAGCGTACCATGGTCTCGTTCGTCCTGAAGGTCGACGAGTCGGTCCGATAGCCGCTGTCGGTAAAGTAGATCGTCGTCCCCGTGGTGACCGCCTCGAGCAGCACGAACTGGAAGAAATCGCCATTTGCGCCGCCGCCCGCATTGTCCGCCTGGAGGGCGGTAAAGGCAATCGAGCCCGTGGTCGGGATGGCGTTGGTGTTCGGATCGTCCAAGACCTTGGCGGCACCCCAATTGTCGGCATTCACGCGGCCGGCGTCGATCTGATCTTCGTTGATCCGGGCGGTGCGGAATTTGGGTGTCATGGCCATTGGTAATCCCCTCGCGTCTGGCGATCCGAGCTTGTTGCGGCTTCGGAGAATCGGGGGCGAATCCCCCCGGTTAATGAATCATTGATGTCAGGCTGCCGTGACAGCGGCAAGACTCGAAATGCGGTATTTTCGCAGGAGCTTGGGCCGGTTCAGCCGAGCGGCAATTCCCGTTGCTCGGGGTCGAAGCGGCGCCAGCCGCCGGGGCCGAGCCGCTCGATCGGGCGGAAGCGGGACTTGTAGGCCATGCGCTTGGCCTCCTCGACCCAATAGCCGAGATAGACGTAGGGCAGGCCGGCGCGCCCGGCGCGGACGATATGATCGAGGATGATGTAGGTGCCGAGCCCGGCGCGGCCGGCATCGTCGGGCTCGAAGAAGGAGTAGATCATCGAGAGGCCGTCGGCCTGCTGGTCGGTCAGGCAGGCGCCGACCAGGCGGCCGGGGACGCCATCTTGAGCGGGCTCGCGATATTCGACGATATAGGTCTTGACCGGGCTCTGCTCGACCATGTCCGAGAAATCGTGCTCGTCCATCTCGACCATGCCGCCGTCGGGGTGGCGGGCGCGCAGATAGCGGCGGAGCAGCTCATATTGCTCCTCGGTCGCCCAGGCCTTGCAGGCGGTGACCTCGAGGCCGGCGTTGCGCTTGAGCACGCGGCGCTGGGTGGCGTTGGGGCGGAACTCGCCGGCGACGACGCGGACCGAGATGCAGGCCGAGCAATCGAGGCAGGAGGGGCGGTAGGCGACGTTCTGGCTGCGCCTGAAGCCGATCCGCCCGAGCGCGTCGTTGAGCTCGCCGGCATGCGGGCCGCTAAGCTCGGTGAAGACCTTCCGCTCGGTCTTGCCCTTGATGTAGGGGCAAGGCGAGGGCGTCGTCACGAAGAAACGCGGGAAGCGGAAGGGTGCGCTCAACTCGACTCCACCGGACGGCATGATTGCCGCGATCTTTATGATCCGCGCGGGCGTTCTTGGGAAGGGCGGTTGCGCCCGGCCGGGCCCGGTCCGGGCCTCCGTGCCACGCCGGGACGGCCGCCCGCCCCTTCGCTAAGCGGGGACGGTTACCTGTCCCTAATCGATCGCGACCGGGTGGATGGGGAAGCCGGCGGCGTGGAGCGCCGCGGTGAGGCGGTCGAGCTGGGCGGCGTCGCGCGCCTCGCATTCGACCTCGATCGCCGCGTCCTTGGCCGGCAGGCTGGTGAAGATGCGCTGGTGGTGGACCTCGACGATGTTGACCTTGTGCTCGTCGAACAATTTCATCACCGAGGCGAGCGCCCCGGGCCGGTCCTGCAGCGAGATCCGCAGCCGCGTCATCCGCCCCGAGCGCGCCAGCTCGCGCAGCAGCACGTTGGCGAGCAAATGGGTGTCGATATTGCCGCCGGTGATGACCAGGCCGACCGCCTTGCCCGCGAACCGCTCCGGATTGGCGAGCAAAGCGGCGAGCCCGGCCGCGCCGGCGCCCTCGGCCACCGTCTTCTCGGCCTCGACCAGCAGGCTGATCGCGCTCTCGATCGCGCGCTCGGGGACCAAGAGGATGTCGTCGACGACCTGGTTGACGATCCCCGAGGTCAGCATCCCAGGCGCCTTGACCGCGATCCCCTCGGCGATGGTGTCGCCGGCGCAGGGCAGGTTGGACCGGGCGAACTTGGCGTACATGCTCGGATAGAGCTCGGCCTGGACGCCGATCAGGGCGATGCCGGGCTTGAGCGCCCTGGCGGCGATGCCGATCCCCGAGATCAGCCCGCCGCCGCCGATCGGCACGACCAGCGTGTCGATGTCCGGCGCCTCGGCGAGCAGCTCCAGCGCGACCGTCCCCTGGCCGGCGATGATCTCGAAATCGTCGAACGGATGGACGAAGGTGAGCGAGCGCTCCTCGGCGATGCGCAAGGCCTCGGCATAGGCTTCGTCGAACAGCTCGCCATGCAGGATGACCTCGGCGCCATGGCCTTCGGTCTGGCTGACCTTGATCACCGGCGTCGAGGCCGGCATCACGATCGTTGCGGGGACGCCGAGCCGGCTGGCGTGGAAGGCGACCGCCTGGCTGTGATTGCCCGCCGAAGCGGCGACCACGCCGCGGGCGCGCCTGCCTTCGTCCATCAGCAGCAATTTGTTGAGCGCGCCGCGCTCCTTATAGGCGCCGGTATGCTGGAGGTTCTCGAACTTGACGTAGATGGTGGCGCCGGTCCGCTCGGACAGGGTCCGGCTCAGCATGGTCGGGGTCCGCACCACCGCCCCGGCGATGCGCGCCGCCGCCGCCTCGATGTCGGCCAAGGTGATCGGCAGGCTCATGGCGGCGCCGTCTAGACCATCTGGCGCCCTGCGCAAACAAGCCTTATCGCCGCACCCATGAGACGCATCCTCCTCTTCCTCGCCGCCCTGCTCCTGGGCGCGACCCCCGCTTCGGCCGACGTGCTGGTCGAGAACGTCAACGGCTATACGATGCGCGAGGACGGGCGGCTGTTCCGCTTCAACGCGCTATGGATCGGCGACGACGGGCGGGTGCGGCAATTGTTCGAGCCCGGCGACCGCCGGCCGCGCGCGCGCTACCGGATCGACGGGGCGGGGCGGACGCTCATTCCCGGCATTTTCGACGCCCACGGCCATGTCATGGGCCTTGGCATGGGCGCCTTGCTGATCGACCTTTCCGACACCAACAGCCTGCAGGAGGCGCAGGCGCGGATCAGGGACTATGCCGCCGCCAACCCCTCCCCACGCTGGATAATCGGGCGCGGCTGGAACCAGGAGCGCTGGCGGCTCGGCCGCTTTCCCACCAATGCCGATCTCGACGCCGCCGTCGCCGACCGGCCGGTCTGGCTCGAGCGCGTCGACGGCCATGCCGGCTGGGCCAACAGCCTGGCGATGCGCGAGGCCAATATCAATGCCGCCACCCAGGCGCCGGCGGGCGGCCGGATCGAGCGGACCGGGCGCAACCCCTCGGGCATCTTCGTCGACGCGGCGATGAGCCTGATGGAGCGCGCCGTGCCGCCGCCCGTCCCGAGCCAGCGCGACCGGGCGCTGGCGCGGTCGCAAGAGATCCTGCTCTCCTTCGGGATCACCAGCGTCGCCGACATGGGGACGAGCGCCGAGGATTGGGCGGTGATGCGCCGCGCCGGCGACGCCAACCGGCTGCGCGTCCGGATCCTCTCTTACGCTTCGGGCATCGACAACCTCCTCGCCGTCGCCGGCACCGGGCCGACGCCGTGGCTCTATGACGGGCATTTGAGGATGATCGGCGTGAAGCTCTATTTCGACGGCGCTTTGGGCTCGCGCGGCGCCTGGCTCAAGGCGCCCTATCGCGACGCGCCCGGCCAGCGCGGCCTGCCCTTGGTCGACGACACCGCGCTCAAGAACATGATGAGCCGGGCGGCGATGGACAATTTCCAGGTCGCGGTCCACGCCATCGGCGACGAGGCCAATGCCCAGTTGCTCGGCTCGATCGAGGAGCTGGCGCTGACCTATACCGGCGACCGGCGCTGGCGGATCGAGCATGCCCAGATCGTCGATCCCGCCGATCTGCCGCGCTTCGGCCGCAACTCGATCGTCGCCTCGATGCAGCCCACCCACCAGACCAGCGACCGGCTGATGGCCGAGGCCAGGATGGGGATCGAGCGGCTGCAGGGCGCCTATGCCTGGCGGACCATGCTCGACAATCGCGTGCCTTTGGCGTTCGGCTCGGATTTCCCGGTCGAGAGCCCCAATCCCTTCCCCGGCCTCGCCGCCGCCGTGACCCGCGAGGACGCGCAGGGGCAGCCGCCGGGCGGCTGGCTTCCGCAGCAGCGCCTGTCGATCGAGCAGGCCTTCGCCGCCTTCACCCGCGGCGCCGCCTTCGCCGGCTTCGCCGAGGATAGGCTCGGCACATTGGAGCCCGGGCGGATGGCGGATTTCATCTTCATCGACCGCGACATCTTCCAGATCCACGGCCAGCAGGCGATCCGCGAGACGCAGGTGCTGGAAACCTATGTCGGCGGGCAGAAGGTGTGGCAGCGGCAGTAAAAGGGGCAGTTACTTTTCCGCACGGCAGCGCAGGACAGTCGCCGGTCTTCGGAAAAGTAACTGTCCCCATTCAGGCGCCGAGCTCGGTCAGCCCCCCGATTGTCAGGATTTGCGGCAGCACCAGCGGTGGGCGGCCCGGCGCATAATAGAGGTAGAGCGGGACGCCCGAGCGGCCCTGGCGTTCGAGGAAGCGGCCGATGGCGGCGTCGCCCAGGGTCCAGTCGCCGACCAGCACCTTGATACCCCGCGCGCGAAAATGCTCGGCGACCGCATTGCTGGCCAGAGCGCCGCGCTCGTTGACCTTGCAGGTCAGGCACCAGTCGGCGGTGAAATAGGCGAAGACCGGCGTGTGCGCGGCGCGCAGCTCCGCGAGGCGGGCTTCGCTGAACGGCTCGGCCGGGAGCGGACCTTCCGCCTGCGACGCGGCCGGCGCCTCGCTCGGCAGCAGGAAGAGCGGCGCCACGGCCGCAAGCGCGACGACGACGAGCGCGAGCCAGCGCCCGCCGCGGCCGAGCCACCACAGGCCGGCGCCGAGCAGCAGGGCGGCGCCGAGCCCGAGCGCCATGCCGTCGACGCCGGTCTGGCGGCCGAGGATCCAGGCGAGGCCCAAGGCGGTCAGGAACATCGGCAGGGACAGGATGCGCTGGAACGTCTCCATCCAGCGCCCCGGCCTGGGCAGCAGGCGGCGCAACGCGGGCACGAAGCCCAGCAGCAGGAAGGGCAGCGCCAGGCCAAGGCCAAGGCCGGCGAAGATGGCGAGCGCGCCGACGGCCGGCAGGACCAGGGCCGCGCCCAGAGCCGCGCCCATGAAGGGTCCGGTGCAGGGCGTCGCCACGAAGGCGGCGAGCGCGCCGGTGAAGAAGGCGCCGCGCAGGCCCTCGCTCCGGGTCAGCCCGTCCCCCGCGGCGAGGACCGGAAGCTGGAACAGGCCGGCGAGACCCAGAGCGATGGCGGTGATCAGCAGCAGCAGCAGCAGGATCACGCGCGGATCCTGTAGCTGGAAGGCCCAGCCGACCATCGCGCCGCCCGCCCGCAAAGCCAGCAGCAGCCCACCGAGCGCGAGGCAGGTCGCGATCACGCCGGCCGCATAAGCCAGGGCCTCGCGCCTGGCGCCGCCCGCCGTTTCGCCGGCGCGGGCAAGGCTCAGCGCCTTGAGGCTCAGGATCGGAAAGACGCAGGGCATGACGTTGAGGATCAGGCCGCCGAGCAGGGCGCCGAGGAAAGCCCAGAGGATGCCGGGACCGCCGCCCTGATCGCCGCCGCCGCCGCCGGTCGTTCCGACGGGTGTTCCCGCCGCCGGAACCGCGCCGCGCCGGGCGGTGAGCGCGAGGGCGGTGCCATTGCCGATCTGGAGAACGCCTTCGATCGACGGCAAGGCTCCGGCGCGCGGCCCGGCCGCGGTCTCGACGATCAGAACGTCGCCGCTGCGCGAGACGGTCTGCGCCGCCGAATAGGCGACCGCGTCGAGCGTCCCCGCAAAGAAATAGGGCTCGGCCACGGCCGTCGCCGCCGGCAGCGGGATGGCGAGG
>JAXDPD010000013.1:0-88614 GCA_034668505.1 Sphingomonadales bacterium | reverse complement strand
CTCGCCAAAGAGGGTGTCATTGTCGGCCTGGCCGAACAGCTGGTCGTTGCCGTCGCCGCCGAACAGGGAATCGTCGTTATTGCCGCCGGCGACGACGTCGTTGTCGGCATCGCCGAACAGGAAGTCGGACCCGTCGCCGCCGTTGATCTGGTCGTCGCCGGCCAGGCCGAAGACATAGTCATTGCCGCCCAGCCCGTCGATCGTGTCGTCCCCGCCCGTGCCGGTCAGCACATCGTCGTCCTCGGTGCCGATGTTCACGGCTCCCTCGTCGCGGCCTTCGATCGTGACCGTGACGGTGGAGGACGACTGGCTGCCATATTCGTCCTCGATCGAATAAGTGAGGACGACGACCGCGGTCTCGCCGGCCGCGAGATAGTCGAAGTCGGTGCCTGGATCGAACTCGATTTGGTTGCCGGAGAGGCTGGCCGTCCCTTGCCCCGGCGGCGCCGAGGCGGCGATGAGGGACAGCACGGCGCCGTTGTCGACATCGCTGTCGTTGGCGAGGACGTCGATCACCAGGATCGCATTCTCGCTCGACGTGTCGGTGTCGGGATTCGCGACCGGTCCGTCATTGGTGCCGGTGATGGTGATGGTGAGAGTCGATGACGCGGCGGCGCCATGCTCGTCCTCGATCGAATAGCTGATCAGGACCACTTCGCTTTCGCCGACCGCGAGATCATCGAAATCCATGCCTGGGTCGAACTTGACCTGGTTGCCGACCACGGACGCGCTGCCCTGGCCGGCCGGGGCCGACGCCTCGGTGACGGTAAGCGCCGCGCCGTTGTCGACGTCGGTGTCGTTGGCGAGCACGTCGATCAGGATCGCGGCATTCTCGCCGGTCGTGTCGCTGTCGGGATTGGCGACCGGCGCATCGTTCAGCCCGGTGATGCTGAACACGAGGTTGGCGGTGTCGGACGCGCTGCCGTCGGAGACGGTGTAGGTGAAGCTGTCCTGGCCGATCCCGCCCTGCGCCAGCGTCTGCGCATTGGCGTTGACGACATAATTGTAAGTGCCGTCGGAATTCAGCGTCAGCGTCCCATAGGTGCCGTTGGAGACCCCGGGGGTGACCGTCAGCGTGTCGCCCTCGAAGTCGAAATCATTGTCGAGCACGCTCGCCGAGCCGCTGCTGTACGAAGGGTCATCCTCGTCGAGCGCCGCGGCGTCATTGAACGCGAAGGGCGCGTTATTCGCGGTGAGATCGATGGTGACGTCGGAAAATTGCAGCCGCTCCACCCAGACCAGCACGTCGGCGCCGTCGGCGCCCGAGCCAGGTCCGCCGGCGCCGTTGTGGATGACGCCGGTCACCGGGCCGAGCCGGTAGATGGTGTAATCGAACAGCGAGCCCGAATAGATTGCGGTGTCGGTGCCGGAGCCGCCGTCGATCAGATCGAGGCCGCCGCCGCCGGTCAGCGTATCGTTGCCGCTGCCGCCGAACAAAGCGTCATTGCCGCTGCCGCCCGAGAGACTGTCGTCATTGTCGTCGCCGGACAAGTGGTCGTTGCCGGAGCCGCCGGCCAGCACGTCGTTGCCGGTGCCGCCGGCCAGCTCGTCGTTCTGGTCGCCGCCGTCCATCACGTCGTTGCCGCTGCCGCCGAAGAGGATGTCGTAGCCGGCGCCGCCCAGGACGAAGTCGTTGCCGTCATCGCCGAAAAGCTCGTCGTCGTCGCCCTCGCCGTTGAGCGTGTCGTTGCCCTTGCCGCCCGACATTTCGTCGTTGCCGCTGCCGCCCGACATCGTGTCGTCATTGTCGTCGCCAGACATGTCGTCATGGCCCGAGCCGCCCGACATCACGTCGTTGCCGGTGCCGCCCGACATCTCGTCATTGTCGGCGCCGCCATCCATCGTGTCGTTGCCCGCGCCGCCCACCAGCTCGTCATTGCCGGACTCGCCGTAGAGCGTGTCGTTGCCGCTGCCGCCGTCGACATAATCGTGGCCGCTGCCGCCCCAGATCGTGTCGAGGCCGTTATAGCCGAAGAGATTGTCGTTCCCGCCCAGGCCGTAGATCGTATCGTTGCCGCTGGAGCCATTGATGGTGTTGTTGCCGTTGTTGCCGGTATAGGTGGGCACATCCGTCTCCTCTTCTTGCCGCTCTTTCAACGATTGCAATCGACAGAGATAAATGAGGTGAATCGAGATTGCGGCGCCAGCACCCTCATCAAATCGACCCCCGTAATTTCACGGTATTGCTCAACCCGTCCCAAGGCACTGCGCGACATCGGGACAAGTACACGACTCGCTCCCAATTCGAACCTTGAACCGGCAACGTGACTCTCCCGAAACTTCGAGTCCACAGGTATTTTTCCGGCTGGATAGGCCGCGCGAGATTCTGGTCTTGAAATTTGCCGCCGCCGCTCTTGAAGGGTGGGACACCCGCCAACAGCGCGTGCGATGGCTAGGCGACCACCGGCTCCAGCATCCGGATCGTCCCCGCCGCCGCGTCGATCTCGGCGCGCACCCCGACGGGAAGGCTGAACTGGTTCTCGACGTGGCCGAAAAGTGCCCCCTGGAAGGCGGGCACGCCGAGCGGGGCGAGGTGCTGGTCGAGAACTTCGGAAAGCGTGAAGCCGCCGATGGATGACGAGTTGCGGGCAATGCAGTCGGTGCATTGCCCGAAGACGACGCCCGCCACGCGTCCGAGGATGCCGGCCAGCGCAAGCTGGGTCAGCATGCGATCGATGCGATATTGCGCCTCGTCGGTGTCCTCCAGGAACAGGAGCGCGCCGTCGAAACTGGGCAGATAGGGCGTGCCGACCAGCGACGAGAGGACGGTGAGGTTGCCGCCGATCAACGGCCCGCTCGCGCGCCCCGGGCGGAAGGTGCGGACCCGGCCGCTGCGCTGCGCCAGGCGATCGTCCGTGCCGGCCGGCGTTTCCCAGGTCGGCGTCTCGGCGTCGAAGACGAGACGGCGGAAGGAATCCCATGAGAGCCGTCCCCAGGCGCTCGCGGCATTGGGGCCGTGAATGCTGGGGCAGTCCGTGCGCGCAGCGAGCGCCAGGTGAAGCGCGGTGATGTCGCTGAAGCCGATCAGCAGCTTCGGATTGGCTCGGATCAGGTTGAAGTCGAGATGCGGCAGGATGCGCGCGCTTCCCCAGCCGCCGCGCACGGCGAAGATGGCGCGCACCTCCCGATCGGCGAACATCGCGTTGACCTGGGCGGCCCGCTCTTCGTCCCGACCGGCGAGATAGCCGTAGCGGCTGAGGATATTGGGAGCCGGCTTGGGGACCAGCCCCATCGCGCGGATCGTCTCCAGGACCAGATCGAGATCGAAGGCATCGGGGGTGAAGTAGGCCGGCTCCACAAGGCCGACGGTGTCGCCCCGGCGGAGCCTGGCGGGCTTGCGCCGCGCCGGCAGCGGCGCCGCAATTCCGGCGGATGGCACGAGCAACGCGGCCGCCGCCGTCTGGATCATCGTTCGTCGATTCAGCACCCGATCCTCCTATCCCGCCGACAGCCACACGAAGCGCGCCACGAACAAGGCCGAAAGCACGAGCAGCAGCCAGTCGGTCCGCGTGATCCTGCCCCGCAACAGCTTGAGCAACGCATAAGCGGTGATCCCGAACGCAAGCCCGTTGGCGATCGAGAAGGTCAAGGGGATCATCGCCATGGTGAGGAAGGCGGGGATGGCGATTTCGGGATCGTCCCAGGCGATGTCGGCGAGCGGCGCCATCATCAGCGCGCCGACGAGGATCAAGGCGGGCGCGGTGGCGGCGAGCGGCACGAGCTGGGCGTAAGGCGCGGCGAACATGACGATGAGGAAGAGCACACCCGTGACGATCGCGGTGAGGCCGGTGCGCCCGCCCGCCTGCACGCCGGCGGCGCTCTCCACATAAGAGGTGACGGTGCTGGTGCCGGCGAGGCTGCCGAAGATGGTGGCGATCGAATCGGTGAAGAGGATGCGGCGGAGCTTCGGGATTCGTCCGTCTTCGCCGATCAGCCCCGCCCGGCGGGTGACGCCGACCAGGGTTCCGATATTGTCGAACAGGTCGACGAACAGGAACACGAACAATATCTCGAACAGGCCGAGGCCGTGGCTGCCCGAGAGGCCGAACACTCCGGCGAGATCGAGCTGGAAGGCGGTCTGCGCGATCGCGGTCAGGTCGTAGGGCAAAGGCGTGAGGCTGATCTGGCCCGTGAGCCACGCCGCCAAAGTGGTCGCGGCGATGCCGATCAGGATCGCGCCGCGCACCTTCCAGGCCGCCAGCGCTGCGGTCACCACGAGCCCGAACAGGGCGAGCGCGGCGGCGGGGGCGTGAAGATCGCCGAGAGTCACCGAGGTCGCCGGGCTGGTGACGACGATGCCGGCATTCTTGAGGCCGATCAAGGCGATGAACAGGCCGATCCCGCCGGCCACCGCGGCGAACAGATGCGGCGGGATCGCGGCGATGATGAGCTGGCGGATGCCGGCGAAGGTCAGCACCAGGAAGGCCACGCCCGAGATGAAGACGCAGCCCAGGGCCACCGGCCAGGGCACGCCCATCCCCTGGACGACGGTGAAGCTGAAATAGGCGTTGAGCCCCATGCCCGGCGCCAGCGCGAGCGGCACGTTGGCGATGAAGCCCATCAGGATGCTGGCGAAGCCGGCGGCGAGGCAGGTGGCCGCCGCGACCGCCGCCACCGGCATGCCGGCCTGGCCCAGGATCGCCGGATTGACCAGCACGATATAGGCCATGGTCAGGAAGGTGGTGACGCCCGCGAGGATCTCGGTGCGCACATTGCTGCCCCGCGCGCCCAGCGCGAAGCGCCGT
This sequence comes from Sphingomonadales bacterium, assembly GCA_034668505.1. GTDB lineage: Bacteria > Pseudomonadota > Alphaproteobacteria > Sphingomonadales > Sphingomonadaceae > Allosphingosinicella. Next base: position 83,869 of record JAXDPD010000013.1, on the reverse strand, counting down.
TCGAGCAGGCCCACGGCTTCGGGTTCAGCTTCCGTCAAATCGGCACCCCCTTTCGCTCGCGAAGCATAACGCGCCGGGACGGCAACGGAAGGCCCGTCGGCGCAGCGAAAGCATCGGGCCGCTTTCCTGCTTGCCGCCCGGCATGATATGATCGGGCCCGGGAGCGGGCGAATGGCGGATGTTTTCATCAAGCGCAGGGGCCGGGCATCGCCTATCCTGATCGGGATTGTGGTGGTGTCGATCGCGGTGCTGATCGCCGTGGGCGTCCTCACCTTGCTGCGCCGTCCCGCCGCCGCTCCGCCCGTTCTGCCCGCGCAGCTTGTCGCGATCGGCGGCGTGGGGCCCTATCAGCGGGCTTGCCGGAGCGGGCTGGTGGGGAATCTCAATGCATCGGGCGACAATTTCCTTGCGCTGCGCGGCCGGCCCGGACGCAACGAGGAAAAGCTGGCCGAGCTGGGCCCCGACCGACGGGTGCTTATCTGCGATTCCGCGTCGGCCGGCGGTCAGACCTGGCTCGGCATCGTCTACGGGCCCGATAATCCGGGGCGGGACTGCGGCGTCGCCTTGCCGGCGCCGCGGCCCCAGCCTTATCGCGGGCCCTGCGGCTCGGGCTGGGTCCGGGCGCGCTACGTGAACCCGAGCCCCTGATAGCCGGCTATTGCTCCCTGAGCGCGGTCTCGCCCAGCCGGGTGATCGGCGAGAGGATGTATTGGAGGATGCTGCGCTTGTCGCCGAGCAGGTCGACCTCGGCGGTCATGCCGACGCCGATCGGCATCGCGGTGCCGTTGCGGTCGTGCAGCGCGTTGACCGTGGTGCGGACCTTGACGGTGTAGAAGCTCTCGCCGGTGCGCTCGTTGACGGTGGCGTCGGGCGAGATGCTGACCACGCTGCCTTCGAGCACGCCGTAGATCGACCGGTCGTAGGCGGTGATTGCGACTCGGGCCGGCTGGCCCATCCGCACGAAGGCGATGTCGGTCGGGCTGATCTGCGCTTCGACCAGCAGGGTCTCGTTGCTCGGGACGATCTCGACCACCGGCTCGCCCGGGCGGATCGAGCCGCCGCGCGTGGTGACGAGGACGCGGTGGATGCGGCCGGCGAGCGGCGCGCGCAGCACGGTGCGCGAGGCGCGGTCGGCGAGCGCCGGCAGAGCGCGCCGGCGGGCGGCATATTCGGCCTGGGCGGTGGCGAGCTCGGTCCCGGCCTGGGCGCGCCATTCCTGACGCGCCTGGGCGAGCGCCGAGCGCGCCTCGGCGACGCCGCCGCGGGCGCGGGAGATGACCTCGCCGGCCGCCTCCATGTCGCTGCGCGCGATAGCGGCGGCGGATTCGGCCTGGACCAGGCTCAGCCTCGGCTCGATGCCGCGCTCGACCAAGGGCCGGATCAGCCGCGCCTCGGAGCGGCGCTGCTCGTAGGCGGAGCTGCGCGACTGATAGGTGGCCTGGGCCTCGGCGACCGCGCGCTCGGCCTGGTTGATGCGGGCCGAGGCGGCGCCGCTGATCGCCGCGAGATCGGCCATGCGGGCGGCGTGCAGCGCCTGCTCGATCCTGATCTGGTCGGCGAGCCCGGGATCGGACGCGGCGGGATAGGCCGGCTCGCGGCCGCCGACCTCGGCCTCGAGGCGGGCGATCTTCATGATCAGCGCCGAGATCGTCGCCTCGCCGCTGCCGAATTCGGCGCTGGTCTGGGTGCGGTCCAGGCGGATCAGGGGATCGCCGGCGCGGACCTGCTGGCCCGAGCGGACGAGGATGTCCTGGATGACGCCGCCTTCGAGGTTGGAGACGACCTGGAGCTGCGACGACGGCACCACCCGGCCCTGGCCGCGCACCGTCCGGTCGAGCTCGGTCAGCCCGGCCCACAGGAAGAAGGCGACGACGAAGGCGACGATGATCCACAGCAGCATGCTCGAAGCCGCGCGCGGCTTGATCTTGGTGGTCAGGTCCTCGAGGTGGGTGCCGTGCATGTCAGGCTGCCTTCGGCCGCATGATCTGCTTCAGCACATTGTCGCGCGGACCGTCGGAGACGATCTTGCCCTGCTCGAGCAGGATGATGCGCTGGACGAGCTGGAGCAGCGGCGGGCGATGGGTGATGAGGATCACCGTGCGGCCCTTCAATTCCTCCTGGAGGCGGTGGATCAGCGCGCCTTCGGTCTGCGCGTCCATCGCGCTGGTCGGCTCGTCCATCAGCAGGATCGGCGGGCTGCCGGCGAGCGCGCGGGCGACGGCGATCGACTGGCGCTGGCCGCCGCTGAGGCCCTCGCCGCGGTCGGCGAGCCGCAGATCGTAGCCGTTGGCGATCTGGCCCATGAACTGGTGGGTGCCCGAAATCTGGGAGACGCGGACCAGCTCCTCGTCGCCGATCCCGGCGCGGCCGAGCTGGATGTTCTCGCGCACCGAGCCGGTGAGCAGCACGCTCTCCTGCATCGCCGCGCCGATATGGGCGCGAAGATCGAACGGATCGAGCTGACGGATGTCCGTCCCGTCGATCATGATCAGCCCTTCCTCGGGCGGATAGAGGCCGAGGATCAGGCGGGCGATGGTCGATTTGCCCGAGCCGACGCGGCCAAGCAGGGCGACGTGCTCGCCCGGATTGACGGTGAAGCTGAGGCCGTCCAGCGCCCGCTCCGGCGCGCCCGGATAGCGGAAGCCGATATTGCGGAACTCGATCCTGCCCTCGACATTGCGGAGCTTGATCGCCTCGCCCTCGGGCCCTTCGGGCGGCATCTGCATCATCTCGTTGATCTGGCGGTAGGCGGTGCGGGTCTGGGTGAGGCGCGAGAGCAATTGCGAGATCTGGGCGAGCGGCGCGATCGCGCGGCCGGCGAGGATCGAGCAGGCGATCAGGCCGCCCATCGTCAATTCGCGCTCGGCGATCATGCCGACGCCGACGATGACGACGCCGGCATAGGAGATGGTGCCGGCCGAGGTCGCGAAGGTGACGCCGATCGCGCCGACCAGGCGCTGGCGCAGCGAGCTGTCCGAATGCTGCTCGACCGCCCTGTGCCAGCGCTGCGACAGCAAGGGCGCGGCGCCGGCGGTCTTGACCGTCTCGAGCCCGCCGATCGCTTCGACCAGCACCGATTGCTTGAGCAGGCCCTCGCCCATCGCGCGGGCGGAGAGCCGCTCCATCGCGGGATGGGTGAGCCAGCCGACCAGGATCACCAGCGGCACCATGATCGCCGGGACGATCACCACCGCGCCGCCGATCATCCAGACCAGGAACAAGGTGAGGAGGATGAAGGGCACGTCGACGACCGCGGTCAGGGTCGCCGAGGCGAAGAAGTCGCGCAGCGCCTCGAGCTCGCGCAGCAGGCCGGCGAGCGCGCCGGTCGAGCCCTTCTTCAGCTCGAGCCGCATCTTCAGCATGCGGTCGAACACCGCATCGCCGATGTCGCGGTCGATCTGGGCGCCGGCATGATCGACGAAATAGGCGCGCAGCAGCTTCAGCACGAAATCGAAGACGACGACGATGGCGAAGCCGATGGTGAGCGCGACCAGCGAGGAGGTGGCGTTGTTGGGGACGACGCGGTCGTAGACCGTCATCGTGAACAAGGAGGTCAACAGGCCGAAGATGTTGATGAAGACGGCCGCCAGCGCGACCTTCCAATAGGTCTTCCGGTTGCGGCGCATCGGTTCCATCAGCCAGGCGGCGAGCCGCGGCTTGGGCACCTTGATGAGACTTTCTTCGCTCACCCTTCACCTCTGAGCCGGTCCGGGTCGACCTCGAGCAGGTCGAGCAGCCGGCCCATGCGCGATAGCAGCACGTAACGCGCGGCGTCCAATTCCGACATCGCCTGGATATAGGCGGTGGCGCTTTCGAAATAGGAATCCTCGGCGGCGACGACGTCGAACAGGGTGCCGCGGGCGACGCGGAAGCGCTCGACGATGACGTCGCGCGAGCGGCGGCTGGCGATATAGGAGGCCTCGAGCGCGGTCAGCTGCTCCTCGAGCGCGCGCACGTCCGACCAGGCGATGGCGGCGTCGCGCTCGGATTCCTCGCGGATGCGCTGCGAGCGCGCCTCGGCGCCGCGGGCGCGGGCGTCATATTGCTCGGAGCGGGCGTCGGCGGCGCCGAAGATCCTGTACCGGAGCGCGACCCGGGCGCGGACGTCATAGTCGCGGTCGTTCTCGATCACGCCGTAGCGGCCGGCGTCGACACCGGCGGTGATCGCGGGCAGCCGGTCGGCGCGGGCGGCGCGCGCTTCCTGGGCGCTGGCGTCCGAGCTTGCCTGGGCGCTGCGCACGGCGGGGCTGGAGCCGGCGGCGAGCACCGCCTGGTCGCGGCTCGACACGATGCCGCCCGGCGCGGGGGCGCGCTCGAGGCCGGCGGGGACGGGCGCGCCGGTCAGCTCGGTGAAGCGCGCCTCGGCGCTGGCGAGCAGCCGGCGGAAGCGGGCGAGGCGGGTGTCGGCCTGGGCGATGTAGGAATCGACCCGGGCGAGGTCGCCCTCGGCCGAGACGCCTTCGCGGACGCGGATCACGACCGCGGCGCGCAGATCGCGCTGGTTGGCCGCGAACGCCTCGGTCAGGGCGACCATCGCGCGATAGGCGAAGACGTCGTACCAGGCGCCGATCGCGTTGAGCGCGATGCGGTCGGCCTGCGCCTCGAGGTCGGCGCCGGCGGCCCGCAGGCGCGCGCCTGCGGCGAGGATGCGGCGCTGGGTCGCGCCGAAATCGAACAGCGTCTGGGTGACGCTCAATATGGCGTCGGTGCGCTGGCGGGGCCGCGACCGCTCGATGATGTTGAACGGGTCCTGCGAGAAATCGCGCGAAAGCACGCGATAGGAGGTGACGTTGAGGTCGACCGTCGGCAGCTCCCCCTGCCGGGCCTCCTCGAGCACGCCGAGCGCCTCGTCCTCGCCGGCCGCGGCTTCGAGCGTGCCCGGATGATTCTCGACCGCATGGGCGATGGCGGCGCGGAACGGCTCGAAGCCGGCCTGGGCGCGGCTCAGGCGCAGCACCGGATCGGCCTCGAAGTCGATGTCCATCGGCCTGCCGGACGCCGCCGGCAGCTCGCCCGTCACTGGGGCGGGCACGAAGGCCGGCGCCTCGCGCCGCTGCAGCGGCGCGACCGTCACGCCGGACCGCCGGGGCCCGGGGATGGGCGGCCTTTCGGGGGGCTGGGCCTGGCCGGAGGTCGATTGCTGGGATTGGGACGTGACGGGTTGGGCGAGCGCGGACGCGCTCACCGCCAGACCGACCAGAGCCGCACATCGAAAGGTGCCGCGCACAATACCCCGTTCATTAAGCCGAGCGGCGCGATGTAGTCGCCGCCGCGCCGCAATACCAGTGCTAAACCTCTTGGGCTGGCTCTTTTGTGAACGAGGTCAATCGCTTGGGCCGGGCCCTGCGCGGCCGCCCGGCGGCGGTGCCAGGCGGAGCAGCGCATAGCCCGCCAAAGCCGAGGCGAATGAGCCGATCAGGGTCCCGATCTTGGCCTGCTCGACCAGCGCCGGATCGGTCGGAAAGGCGAGCGCGCCGATGAACAGGCTCATCGTGAAGCCGATGCCGCACAGCATCGCGACGCCATGCACCTGCCGCCAGGTCGCGCCCTGGGGCGGCGGTGCCAGGCCGAATCGGACGGCGAGCCGGACCGCGCCGAAAATCCCGATCTGCTTGCCGAGGAAGAGGCCGGCGGCGATGCCGAGCGGCAGCGGCGCGAGCAGGGCGGCGGCATCCGCGCCGGCCAGCGAGACGCCGGCATTGGCGAAGCCGAACAGCGGCACGACCAGGAAGGCGACCCAGGGCGTCAGCCTGTGCTCGAGCCGGTCCACGAGCGCTGCGGGCATGAAGGCGGCGGCGAGCACGCCGGCGATCGTGGCGTGGACGCCCGAAAGCAGGACGAAATACCAGAGCAAGGCGGCGGCGACCAGAAAGGGCCAGAGCCGGGCAGCGCCGCTCCTGCCCATCACGTACATGACCGCAAGCATGGCGGCGGCGGCCCCGAGCGCCGCGAAATCGAGCCGGTCGGTATAGGCCAGGGCGATGATCGCGACCGCGCCGAGATCGTCGGCGATGGCGATCGTGGTGAGGAGCAGCTTCAACGAGGTCGGCACGCGCGGGCCCAGCAAGGCGAGCACGGCAAGCGCGAAGGCGATGTCGGTCGCGGCCGGGATCGCCCAGCCGCGGGCGAGGCCGGGATGGGCGCCGGCCATGATGAGATAGATCAAGGCCGGGACCGCCATGCCCGCCGCCGCAGCGATCAGCGGCAGCCGCCGCGCCCGCGCGCTCGCCAGCTGCCCCGCCACGAACTCGCGCCTGATCTCCAGCCCGACAAGCAGAAAGAACAGGGCCATCAGCCCGTCGTTGATCCACAGATGGAGATTCATCGGCCCGAGCCGCGGCGACAGGACCGGCCCGGTCTCGGCATATAGGAGGTGCCGATAGGCATCGCCCCAGCCGCCGTTCGCCACCACCAGGGCAAGCGCCGAAGCGGCGATCAGGACCAGCCCGCCCGCCGCCTCGGCACCGAGAAAGTGGCGCAGGACCGAGCGGGCGCCGCGACGAGAAAGCCTGTCGGTCATGCGGCCATCCCTATCGCCGGCGCGGGGCGAAAGAAATCTTTCGCGGCAAATCGCTGTTCCTGAACGGCTTTCCCGAAAAGACCCAAAATGGCGAAAGATTTACGGTTAATGGGAGACTATCGGGATGGAGGAGCAAGACGTGCGCCGTTACCGATATCGGACTTCCGTTCTCACGGGCCCGTGGCGCGACACCGAGCTCGAGGCTGCCAACGACGCCGTCAGGGCCAAACAGGCCGTGAACGACCTCGCCAGGCCCTCGGGGATAAGGTGGACCGTGCCGGGGAAGATCGAGGAACGCGCAAGCGAGGAAGCGCCCTCGCGGCTCAGGAACTGAGCGGCGCTTCATTCCCGTCCGCATGACGCCGTTCGCGGCGGCGCCCGCCGCTCAACGTTCGATCCAGCTCCGGTTCGCTTCGATGCGGGCGCTTTCATGGGCGCTCATCCCAGCGACGAAGGCGTCGGGCGAGGCGCGTCCGCGGGCCAGCAGCTCCAGCCCGCCGTCGAGGTCGGGCGCGGCGGCGGCGAGCTCGCGCAAGGCGGCGAACTGGATGCGGTCGCACGGGTGGCGCGCCGCGAAGCTCTCGACCAGGTCGCGGCCGTTGCCGCCGCCATGATTGGCGGCGATGGCGAGCAGGGATTCGGTCGCCGTCCGGGTCACGATGCCGGCGATCATGCTCTTCTCGACGTCGAATCGATACTGGCTGAGGAAGGGCGTGCCCGGCGAGGCTTCCATGATGTTGAGCGAGATCGAAAACTCGTCGGCCGGCAGCTGGTTGTGGACGTCCTTGTGGGCGCGGTAGAGCATCACCTTGCCGGGCTCGAGCCGCGACTTCTCGATGAAGCGCAGATCGACCGCCTCGCCGGGCAGGCCGACGACGTCGCCATAATCATATTCGTAATAATCGCTCCAGTAACCGGGCCCGAGATAGCCGACGGTGAGGAACGAGAAATTATGGTCGTGGGGGACATTGTAGAAGAAGGGCGAGGTGCCGCTCGCCTTGAACACGCTGTCGCGGGGGCTGGGCCAGAAATTGGCTCGGATGAAATATTTCTCCGAGGCGCGGTGAAGCATGATCACCTGGCTCGAATAGCGGCTTTCGGCGCTCTGGCGGCCGCAGCGGTCCTTCAATTCGGCGAGCGCGATGTCGGCGAGGAAGGCGCGGTTGTTGGCGAGCCGCTTCAGCAGCGGGCCGAAGGCGACGAAGCTTTCCTCGTCGCGCGGGTCGAAGCGCGGATCGTTGAGCGCCTCGATCAGGTCGCCGAGCTCGATCGCGTCCTTTTCGGGGCAGGAAATGATGCGGGGCATGTCAGGCGGCCTGCCGCTTGCCGACCGGCGCTTCGAGCCGATCGAGGACGACGCGCGCGGCGCGGCGCGGATCGGGATGGGGATCGGTCGCGGCCATCCGCTTCAGATGGGGCAGGGCCGCCCGCACATCGATGCCGAGCATCTCCTTCATGACGTGCCAGCGCACGAAGAAGTCGGGATGGTCGAGCAGATCCGTCATCGCCGGCAGCGCGGCGCCGCAGTCGAGCTTGCGGAGCAGCGTGGTGACCATCTGGATGCGCGAGGCGGTGTCGTCGGAGGCGCTGCAGCCGACGAAATGGCCGTCCGCCGAATCATATTCGACGCTGACCGGAGCCTGCTCTATGGTGATCGCGGCCTGGAGGATGAGCATGTTGCCGCGCAGCCGCTCGACCACATAGGATTGGCGGCGGCCGTCGATGACGAGGATCTCGCCGTCCTCGATGTCGCGCTCGCCGGTGCGTTGGCAGCGTCCGGCCTGCGCGGCGGTAAAGCCCGCGGTGACCGGCGGCGCCTCCCAGAAGGAGAAGCGCGCGCCGCCCGCCTTGACGAACTTGAAGACGCCATATTGGCCGTTAAAGCCGACCGAGGTGGCGCCGCGGTTCGGCGCGGTCTTCTTGGCCGCCATCTGGACGGCGGTGCTGATTCCGGCGGCGATCGAGACCAGGGGGTGCTCGTAGACGAGCAGCCCGCTGTGGATGTCGGTCGTCAGCGGACGGAAGGGGGGGCGGAAGTAGGGGTCTGCGTGCAGCCTCGCGGCGAGGCCGTCGACCAGCGCGTCGACCCAGCCCTCGTCCGCGAACAGGGCGCAGGCCGCGTCCGCGACCTTTTCCGCGGTTGGCTCGGCGATGGCTGAAAAAGCCTCATCGAAATGCCTGTGGGTTTGGCCAAGGCCCCATTCGCGGCCGAAGGCCTCGATAGCGGCCTCCGTCGCGCGCTGGCGCGGCCGATCCGCGAGCCAGCGCCTGAGGTCCTTACCGACAATCATGATCGTGCCACCGGATCCTGAAACGACCGGGCCCGGCTGCGGCGGATTTTCAATCCGTCTCGTGCCGGGCCGCGGGTCACGTTGAGCGCGTTTAGATGCCGCAAATCACGCCGACCAAGATGCCCAGGCATATGGGACCGCCAACCTCCTGCTGCTTGACCGCGCCGGAGACCGCGACCTCGGTCTCGAGCTCGGGGAGCTCCTCGACCGTGATACGAAAATTGTCCATGTCTCGCCTTCCCTAGAATGTGCTTCGACGAGAGGCTATGTATCGGAAAGGCGTTGAAACTTTGCTAAAGCGCCGGACAGGTTCCATTTACCTAGAATGAAGCGCAATCACCGCGTGGCGGATTCATGCTCGTGGCGATAGGCCTCGCGCATCGTCCGCAATCGTTCGAGCTCGCGGCGGCCGCGCCGGATTCCGAGCGCAATGACGAGGGCGACGATCGCCAGGACGATGGCGGCGAGCACGCTCCACATTGGCCGGGACAGCGGGATGTCGCGCAGAATCGGGAACAGTCTGCCGATGCCATCCCGGTCCGCGGTCGACGAGACCAGCAGGCCCATCAGGAAGGCTGGGCCGGTGGCGATCAGGCTCAGCCGATTGTGCCTCAGGGTGGTTTCGATGCGCTCGATCGTCTGGTCGAGCATGTCCTCGGTGCTGCCGCTCAAGCTCTTGAGCTCGATCTGCCTGAGGTTACGCAGCCGGATGTTGCTGCCCACCAGGACCAGGATCGCGGCGGCGCCGACCAGGAACGTCCCGACCTTCGGGTTGGAAAGGACGATCAGGGCCACCACCGCCGCCACCGCCACGGCGGCGCCGACGTCGACGACCCGCGCGAGCCGCGCCCGGCGACTCACCGCGGCGGCGCTGCGCCGCAGCCGCTCCATCTCGGCCGCATCCGGCCGCTGGCGCCAGACGTCGCCGAGACGGTCGAGGTCGAAGTCCGTCATTCATTCCGCTCCAGCATCGACTTGAGTGCCGCTTTGGCACGGGACAGTCGGAGCGCCAAGGCATTCGGCGCGATCTCAAGCATTTCGGAGATTTCCGGGTAAGTAAAACCTTCGAGGACCAGGATGATGACTTGGCGCTGCGGCAAAGGCAGCTTGCGCGTCGCCTCCATCAGCATCTGGCGCTCGTTCGATTCGATTGCATGCTCTTCCGGGTTCGGCGCTTCCGCCTCCAGCTTGTCCGGGATTTCGGCGACCGGCGGCAGGCGGACCTGCTTGGTGACGAAGGAGATCGAGCGGTTCTGCGCGACCCGGGCGATGAAGGTCTTCAATGAGGCGTCGGCGCGCCACGACGGCAAAGCCTGCCAGACCGCCAGCAGGATCTGCTGGGTGAGGTCCTCGCGCAGGCTGGGATCGGCTTCGTAGGAGGAGGCGATGCGCGAGATGAGCGGCCCATAATCGGCGACGATATCCTCGAACGGCGGCGCGGCGCCGTTACCGCCCTTCGCGGCGGTCGTCATGGGCAATGCTCCAGCCCCACCATGCCCCCGCAGATCCTCGTCCCGCCCCGCGCCGCTTATAGCGCCAAGAGCGGCCGAAGTCCCGCGCCAGTGACGGCACCGGCGCCATTGTCCCAAATGGAGGCCAAAGCCGCGACAAAGTTGCGATTGTCCTTGGTTAACCCGATCTTAGACGGTCCCGGCTAGTGGCGCGATGCGGCGCCCGCCGGCGGGCTTGCCACGGCACAAGGAACAGCGATCGTTGCGCGCACTCTCGACCCGGCTGGTTTCGGCCGCCCATTATATCGTCCGGTGCCAGAACAGGCTGCCGGCCTTCGGCAAGGTCTCTTTGCAAAGGGAGGGCCTGCCCGATCTGACGCTCTCGCTGAAGAACGTCTCGCGGTCGGGCTTCATGGCGGTGACCTCGGAGCCCATAGCGGCCGGCAGCCGGATCCGCCTGGTAATCCCCCTCGTCGGCGGGGTCAGCGCGGATGTGCGCTGGTCGCACGATTACCGGATGGGGTGCCGGCTGAGCCGCGATTTCAGCGCTGGCCAGCTGGCCCGCCTCTATCTGTTCTGCGCGCCGCGCTCGCTGCCGGTGGAGCTCAAGATCCTCGCGGTCACGATCGCCGCCATGGCGCTGATCGCCTTCGCTTGACGCCGCGACGCCCGCTCTGGCAGGGAGCGGCGGCCCAGGCGGGTATAGCTCAATGGTAGAGCACTAGCCTTCCAAGCTTGTGACGCGGGTTCGATTCCCGCTACCCGCTCCAGGCATTGCGCCCGATCGCCAGCGCCGATCAGGCGGCGCGGTTGCCGTCTTGCTTGAGCCAGTCGATCAGCTCGCCGAACGGGATGAGCTGGTTGAAGGCGATGCCGCACAGATTGTCGGTCTGCCAGCGGACGACGCCGTGCCGGGGTTGCAGGCCGTCGAGGGTCAGCACGACCTCCTCGCCCGTCGCGGGCGGCGTGCTGGTCTCGATCTTGACGCCGCTCTGCGAGATGTCGCGGGCGTCCACCCAGGAGGTGCGGGCGCCGATCCGCAGGGTCGCCACCCGGTCGATCTCGACCCTGGGTGTGCGCGGTCGCCAGCCATTGTCGAGCACCCGCGGATTGGCGAGCAATTCGGCGACGTCCATGGCGCTGTCGAACTGGATGCCGACATTGCCGCCGCGCACCCAGACGACGCGGCCGGTGACCGGCTGGCTGGCCTTCAATTCGACGGTGACGCGCTGGCCCGGATCGAAGCAGGAATAGACATGGGCCATCACCCCGCCCGCCGAGATGTTGCGGATCAGGCAAAGCTCGCGGCGGCCGTCCACCACCAAGGTCCCGACGCGCAGGATCTTGATATGGCGCTCGCCGGCGCGCCGCTCGGGCGGCGACGGAACCTCGCTCGAAAATGAGAAGCCAGTCTCCACGACCCGGTCCTCTATATACATCGTCCTACCCCTCGCGGGCATTAAGCCCTTCGCTTGATCCGATTTTGCATGGAGAGGGATTTAAGAAGTCCTTACTTCGACCCCCGCTTTATCCACATTCGCGACGACCCGATTCTTCATCGGAGGATTAACACTCTGGCGGCAGGGCCGGGGCGGCCGGCATCCGCGCCCCCGCATTCACCCTATGCTTACCGTTTGCGGTTAAGCCCCGGCGCCATGAACGCGCCTCTCCCGTCCAAGCTCGACATCGATGCCGCCGCGCCTCGCTACGATCCCCGCCCCAAATCGGCGGTGAGCGGGATGACGGGGATGGCCGGCCTCGCCGGGCTGTTCGCCTGGACGATGGTGGCGCGCGCCTACGGCATGGACGGGCCGCTGGCGGCGCTGACCGCCTGCCTCGCCTGCGCCTTGCCGATGGTCTTGTGGTCGGTCTTCGTCGACAAGGTGCATCGCAACCCGAGCACCGGCATCGATTGGGACAGGGAGCCCCGCAGCCTCAAGGAGGTCGGCGACATCAGCCTCGCCAAGATCGCCGGCCTGTGGGGCATCTGGGCGATCATCGGCGGCCTTTACTGCCTCGGCCGCTTCTATTGGGAGGGCGGCTATCTCTTCTCGATGTACGTGCTGGGCTACGGGATCGCGCCGATGCTGGTGCTTTCGGTGCCCTATGTGTTGTGGCTCGACCGGCGGCTGATCGAGCCCAGGGACGGCGCCTGGCATTTCGGCCAGTTCCTGATCGGCCGGCCCGAGCTCGCCGACCGGGCGGAGCTTCACCATTTCTTCCGCGCCTGGGCGGTGAAGGGCTTCTTCCTCGCCTTCATGATCTCGATCGTGCCCGGCAATTGGTGGCACACGATCAGCACCGGCTCGGCGGCGATCGCCTCCAATCCGATCGAGCTCGCCTTCTGGCTGATCGGCGTGATGTTCATGGTCGACGTCGTCTTCGCGACCGTCGGCTACGTGCTGACGATGAAGCCGCTCGACGCCCATATCCGCAGCGCCAACCCCTTTGCGGCGGGATGGACGGCGGCCCTGATCTGCTATCCGCCCTTCGTGCTGATGGGCGAGGGCGGGCCGCTCAATTATTATCCGGGCAGCGCGGGCGAGAACGGCTGGACCTACTGGCTCGCCGATTATCCGCTGGCCAGCGCCCTGATGGGCGCCTGGCTGGTGCTGCTGACCGCCATCTACGCCTGGGCGACGGTGGCGTTCGGCTTCCGCTTCTCGAACCTCACCCATCGCGGCATCCTGACCCACGGGCCTTATGCCTGGACCAAGCATCCGGCCTATGTCGCCAAGAACCTGTTCTGGTGGTGCGCGGTCCTGCCCTTCCTGGCGGTCGGCGGCAGCATGGTCGACACGATCCGCAACACGGCCATCCTCGCGATGGTGAGCGGCGTCTATTATTGGCGGGCGCGGACCGAGGAGCGCCACCTTTCCGAAGACCCCGCCTATCGCGACTATGCCGAATGGATGGACCGCAACGGCCCGCTGCCGCGGCTGATCAACCGGCTCAAGCCGAAATGGGCGCGCCCGCCCGCCGAGCCGGTGGCGGCGGAATAGCCGTCCTTGCGAGGAGCGTAGCGACGAAGCAATCCAGAGGGCTTTGACGCCGCGCTGGATTGCTTCGCTTCGCTCGCAATGACGGAATAGCCTATTCGCTGACCCGCAGCCGGTAGGGGCCGATGGCGCCGGTGTTCAAACCGGTGGCGCGGATGACATAGTCGCCCGCCTGCTCCGCCTTGAACACCAGCATCGAATTGAGGGTGCCGCCGCTGTCGTCGTTCGAGTTCAGCGGCTCGCCCTCGCGGTCGTCGGCGCGGTAGATCTGCAGAACCGTGTCGAACGGCTCCGTGCCCTGGGCGTCGAGCATGATCATCCGCTCCTGGCCCGCGTCGAAATGGACCACATAATCGTCGAAATAGATGCCGTTATTGTCGCCGTCGCCGGCGGTCAGCGCGCCGGTATAGACGCGCCACACCGTCGCCTCCATGCGCTGGAAATAGGTGGCCGGCGCGGGCCAGGCCGGCGCCGGCGCGGCGGCGGCGCGGTAGGCGCCGTGGCTTTCGGCGACCAGCGGGCTGACGCGCAGCACATAATCGCCGCTCTCGGGCGCGCGGTAGGAGATCAGCGAATTGAGCGTGCCGCCGCTGTCGTCATTCTCGGCGATAACCTCGTCGCTGCCGGCCCGGTAGAGGCGGGCGACCGGATCGAAGTCGCTGGCATCGACCGAGAAGCGATAGCGCCGCCCGCCCTCGAGCCGGAGCGAATATTCGTCGTAATGGCGCTGCTCGACCCCCGTCTCGACGCTGTCGCTGTCATCGATCCGGCCCGAGGTCGACCAGGGCACGGCGACCGACGGCGGCAGCGGCGGCAGCGAGGCGATTCCGGCGGTATAGGCGCCGCGGCCGTCGGCCCCGAAGGCGAGGACGCGCAGGACGAAATCGCCGCTCGCCGTGGGCGAATAAGAAATGCGCGGGTTGAACCCCTCGGTGTCGTCATTCTCGGCGACCGCCGTCGCCGTGTCGCCGGCGCGGTAGAGGCGGGCGACCGGATCGAAAGCGGTCGAATCGACCGAGATGCGGTAGCGCTGGCCGGCCTCGAGATGGATGGCGTGATCGTCATACCGGTGCTGTTCATCGCCGACGCTGTCATTGTCGGTGAGCTCGCCGGCAGCGGACCATGGCGCCTGCGCCCAGGCGGGCGCGGCAATAAAGGCGATGGCAATGGCCGCCATCGAGGCTGCAGTCCTGATCGTGCGCATGTGAAAATCCCCATTGAACCCGTGTCGCACGACAGACCGTGCAAAAACAGCGGTAGACCGTTTTAGCTTGCGGCGAAATGAACCGCATCAAAAATTTTCAGGCGGCGAAGCGATCGGCGGCGCGGATCAGGCCGTCGAGCACGCCGGGCTCGGTGAAGAGGTGGCCGCCGTCCGGGACGATGACGAGCTCCGCCTCGGGCCAGGCGCGCTTCAGGTCCCAGGCCGCGACGGGCGGCGTGCAGCAATCGTAGCGGCCCTGGACGATGACGCCCGGAATGTCCCTCAGCCGATCGGCATTGGCGATGAGCTGGCCTTCTCCGAGCCAGCCCTTGTTGATCATGTAGTGATTTTCGATGCGGGCGATGGCGATCGCGAAATCGTCGCCGGTATGCTCCTCGATGACGTGCGGATCGGGGAGCAGGGTGACGGTCTCCGCCTCCCATTTGCTCCAGGCCTTGGCGGCGGCGAGCCGCGCGGCCGGATCGTCGCCGGTGAGGCGGCGATGATAGGCCGCGACCAGGTCGCCTCGCTCGGCCTCCGGGATCGGGGCGAGGAACTCCTCCCATTTGTCGGGGAAGATTTCGGACGCGCCATATTGGTAGAGCCAGTCCAATTCGGTCCGGCGGAAGGTGAAGATGCCCCTCAGCACCAGCTCGGTGGCGCGCGCGGCATGGGTCTGGGCGTAAGCGAGCGCCAGCGTCGAGCCCCAGGAGCCGCCGAAGACCAGCCAGCGTTCGATGCCGAGAAAAGCGCGCAGCCGTTCGATATCCTCGACCAGGTGCCAGGTGGTGTTGGCCTCCAGCGAGGCGTGCGGCGTCGAGCGGCCGCAGCCGCGCTGGTCGAACAGGGTGACGTTGTAGCGTTCGGGGTCGAACTGGCGGCGATGGTCGGTGCTGCAGCCGGCGCCGGGGCCGCCGTGGAGCATCACCGCCGGCTTGCCGTCGGGATTGCCGCATTGCTCCCAATAGAGGCTGTGGCCGTCGCCGACGTCGAGCCGGCCGGCCCGATAGGGCTCGATCGGCGGATAGAGGGTGCGGCGGTCGGGGAAGTGGGGATCGGCCATGCGCGGGCTCCTTGCGGGCGCTGCTACCAAGCTGCGAATGCCCGCGCTACCGGTTTCGTATCTCTTATCGAGACCCGGCGGAAGCCGGCGTCTCGGGACGGGAAGTCTCGGCGTGTCTCCGCGTCAGAAGCTCTGCTCCTCGTAGATGCGGGTGATGTCGCCGGCCCATTCGCCCTCATAGGCTTCGAGCAGGCGGTCGGCCGGCGTGCTGCCGGCGGCGAGGACTTCGCGCAAGGGGTCGAGGAAGCCCGATTCGTTGTCGCCGGCAGGGTTGAGGCGGGCGCGGGTGTTGAGCCCGGCTTCGGCGATGGCGAGGATGCGCGTGCCGAGCGCGCGCAGGCTCTCGCCGCCGGGCGTCTGCGCCCTGAGGCCGAGCTTCGGCACGGCGTCGCGCAGGCGCTGGCGCTCGGCGAGGCTCCAATGCTTGACCTCGTCCCAGGCGGCATCGAGCGCCGCATCGTCGTAGAGCAGGCCGACCCAGAGCGCCGGCAAGGCGCAGATCTTGCCCCAGCGGCCGCCGTCGGCGCCGCGCATCTCGAGGAAGGATTTGAGCCTGACCTCGGGGAAGATGGTCGAGAGATGGTCGGTGAAATCGGAAACGCGCGGCTTCTCGCCGGGCAGGCCGGGCAGGCGCCCCTCCAGGAAATCGCGGAAGGACTGGCCGGCGACGTCGATATAATGGCCGTCGCGGAAGACGAAATACATCGGCACGTCGAGCGCGAAATCGAGGTAGCGCTCATAGCCGAAGCCGTCCTCGAACACGAAGGGGAGCATACCGGTGCGGTCGGGGTCGGTGTCCGACCAGATATGGCTGCGGAAGGAGAGGAAGCCGTTGGGCCTGCCTTCGGTGAAGGGCGAATTGGCGAAGAGCGCGGTGGCGAGCGGCTGCAAGGCGAGGCCGACGCGGAACTTGCGGGCCATGTCGGCCTCGGAGGCATAATCGAGATTGGTCTGGATGGTGCAGGTTCTGAGCATCATGTCGAGGCCCAGGCTGCCGACCTTGGGCATGTAGTTGAGCATGATCGCGTAGCGGCCCTTGGGCATGACCGGCAGCTCGGCGCGGGTCTTGTCCGGCCACATGCCGAGGCCGAGGAAGCAGACGCCCAGTTTCTCGCCCACCGCCTTGCACTGGACGAGGTGGCGGCCGGCTTCGGCGCAAGTCTCGTGGAGATGCTCGCGCGGCGCGCCGGACAGTTCGAGCTGGCCTGCGGGCTCGAGGCTGACCGCGCCGTCGGGGCCGGTCAAGGCGATGACGTTGCCGTTCTCGACCACCGGGGACCAGCCATAATCGGTCAGCGCCGCGAGCAGATCGCGGATGCCGCCGGGCTCGTCATAGGAAGGCGCCCTGTGGTCGGCGCAGCGATAGACGAACTTCTCATGCTCGGTGCCGATCCGCCAATCCTCGCGCGGCTTCTCGCCCTTGGCGAAGACGGCGATCAGATCGTCGCGGCTTTCGACAAGCGGGTCGGCCTTGGCGGTGTCGGTGCGGGTGGTCATCGGCGCGCTCTAGCGGGGGGCGGGGGAGGGTGCCAGCGGGTTATTCAGCCTTGGACCAGTCGCCCGCTTTGGCCATCCAGAGGCTGACTGCCGCCAGCGCGGCGGTGTCCGCGCGCAGGATGCGCGGGCCGAGCGAGACGGGGCGGGCCTGGGGCAAAGCGCGGATGGCGGCGCGCTCCTCGTCGGTGAAGCCGCCTTCCGGGCCGATCAGGATCGCCGCCGGGCCGGGCGGGGGGGCGAAGGGTTCGCCGCCCGCTTCGTCGGCGAAATAGAGGATGCGGCCGGCCGGCCAGGCCTTGAGCATCGCGCCGAGCTTTTGCGGCTCAGCCAGCGCGGGCAGGGCGGTCCGCTCGCATTGCTCGGCCGCCTCGATCGCGTGGGCGCGCAGCCGTTCGAGGTTGAGCCGATCGACGACGGTGCGGCTCGTGATGACGGGAAGGAGGCGGGCCACGCCCAATTCGGTCGCCTTCTCGACCAGCCAGTCGATCCGCCCGCGCTTGATCGGCGCGAACAGGAGCCAGAGGTCGGGGACGGCCTCGCGTTCCCGCAGCCGCCCGGCGACGGCCAGGGTAACGCGCTTCTTCTTTGCCTCGACGATCTCGGCAAGCCATTCGCCGGTGCGGTCGTCGAACAATTTGACCCTGTCGCCCGGGCCGAGGCGCAGGACGGCCCCGAGATAGGTGCCGTCGACGGCGAGGCTGAGGCCTTCGGACAGGGCCTGGTCCACGAACAAGCGCGGCAGGCTCTTGGGCGGCCAGGCAGGGGTTGCGGGCATGCCAATCCCTAACCGTTCGTCCCGAGCGAAGTCGAGGGGCGCCGTCACAGACTCATCGCGAGGCGCCCCTCGACTTCGCTCGGGACGACCGGCATTGGTTGGCAGTGGTCGCGGATGCAAAGAACCAGGACGACATCGTCCCCGACAGCGAGCGGCGCGGGCTGATCGGCGCGCTGCCGGCGGCGGTGCGCCCCTATGCGTCTTTGATCCGGCTCGACAGGCCGATCGGGGCGTGGCTGCTGTTCTGGCCCGGAGCCTGGGGCGTGGCGCTGGCCGGGATGGGCGCGCCCCCCTCGGCGGCGCTCGGGACGAACGGCTGGGCGCTGATCGCCTGGCTGGCGCTCGGCGCCTGGGCGATGCGCGGCGCGGGCTGCGTCTATAACGACATAATCGACCGGGACCTCGACGCCAAAGTCGAACGGACGCGGCTGCGGCCGCTGGCGAGCAAGCGGGTATCGCTCAAGGGCGCCTGGGCGCTGCTCGTCGCGATGAGCCTGATCGGGCTGCTCGTCCTGCTCCAGCTCAACCGGACCGCGCAGATCGTGGCGCTGGCGAGCCTGGCCCCGGTCGCGGCCTATCCGTTCATGAAGCGGCTCATCTGGTGGCCGCAGGCCTGGCTCGGCCTCGTCTTCTCCTGGGGCGCGCTGGTCGGCTGGGCGGCGGCCGAGGGCAGGCTCGCGGCGCCCGCCTTTCTGCTCTGGGGCGGCGCGGTCTTCTGGGTGATCGGCTACGACACGATCTACGCGCTGCAGGACAAGGAGGACGACGCCTTGGTCGGAGTCAAATCCTCGGCCTTGGCGCTGGGGCGCCACGCACGCGCGGGCGTGGCGGCCTGCTACGCCATTGCGCTCATCCTCTGGGGCCTCGCCTTCCGCGAGGTCCGGATCGAATGGTACGCCTTGCTCGCCTTGCTGCCGATGGCGCTGCATCTGCTCGGCCAGGTCGCGACGCTGAAGCCCGAGGACGGCGCCGACGCGCTCGCCAGGTTCCGCTCCAACCGCCTCGCCGGCCTGCTCATGTTCGCCGCCTGCTGGGTGGTGGGCACGGCTTGAGGCTTGGGGACAGTCACTTTCAGGCGCCGGAACTGGCTGAAAGGCGCTGGCGAATGAAAGTGACTGTCCCCGTCAGCGCGCTAAAGTGACTGTCCCCCTCGGCGCGCTTGGGTTGCTTTTGCCGGGCGAGGCTCTACGTCCCCGCCATGCTTAGTGTCAGTGAAGCGGAGGGGCGTGCCGGCGCCCTGGTCGACGCCGCGATCAAAGCCGGGGCCGACGCGGCCGACGTCCTCTATATCGGCGATGCCGCGACCGAAGTGTCGGTGCGGCTCGGCGAATTGGAGGACGTGACCCGCTCCGAGGGCGAGGAGATCGGCCTCAGGCTTTTCGTGGGCAGCCGGTCGGCGAGCGTCTCCTCGTCGGACCTGTCGACCGAGGCGCTCGCGGCGCTGGTCGAGCGCGCGGCGGCGATGGCGCGCGAGGCTCCGGAGGATCCCTATTCGGGGCTCGCCCCCGCCGAGCGGCTGCTCAAGGGCCCGGCGCCCGACGTCGACGCCGACGACGGCGCCGATCCCTCGCCGGTCGAATTGAAGGCGCGGGCGCTGGCGATGGAGGAGGCGGCGCGCGCCGTCCCAGGCATCACCAATTCGGAAGGCGCCGGGGTCAGCGCCGGGCGGACGATGGTGGCGCTCGCCACCTCGCACGGCTTTTGCCGCGGCTATGCGACCAGCGGTTATGGCGCGGCGGCGAGCGTGATCGGCGGCGAAGGCGGCGACATGCAGCGCGACAGCGCCAGCCATTCGGTCCGCCATTATGCCGATCTCGATACGCCCGAGGATATCGGCCGGCTCGCCGGCGAGCGCACCGTCAAGCGCCTCAATCCCGGCAAGCTCGCCAGCGGGACGATGCCGGTCCTGTTCGATCCGCGCGTCGGCGGCAGCCTGATCGGCGCCTTGCTCGGCGCGATGAGCGGCCCGGGCATCGCCCGCAAGACCAGCTTCCTTCTGGGCCGCGAGGACGAGCTGCTGTTCGATCCGGGCATCGTCATCGTCGAGGATCCGCACCGGCCGCGGGGATTGAAGTCGAAGCCCTTCGATGGCGAAGGGGTGGCGACCACGCGGCGCCGGCTGATCGACGGCGGCCGGCTCACCGGCTGGCTGCTGAACGCCGCCTCGGCCCGGCAATTGGGGCTGGAGACGACCGGCCATGCCAGCCGCGGCATCGGCGGCGCGCCTGGCGCGGGCGCGACCAACGTCCATCTCGAGCCCGGCGCGCTGTCGCCGGAGGCGCTGATGGCCGACATCGCGGACGGCCTCTACGTCACCGAGATGATCGGCAGCGGCGTCAATCCGGTGACCGGCGATTACAGCCGCGGCGCCTCGGGCTTCATCATCAGCAATGGCGAGATCGCCGCGCCGGTCGCCGAGATCACCATCGCCGGCAACCTCATCGACATGTTCCGCGCGCTCGTCCCCGCCGACGACCTCGAATTTCGCCGCGGGGTCAACGTTCCGACCTTGCGGATAGACGGGATGACGGTCGCCGGTGCCTGAGAATCTGGACCTTTCGGAAGTCGCCCGCATCGCCGAGGAGGCCGGGCGGATCGCCGCCGGCCGCTGCGGCACCGACTACAAGACCTGGGAGAAGGTGCCCGGCCATCCGGTCTGCGACATCGACCTGGAGGTCGACGCTTTCCTGCAGGACCGGTTGGGCAAGCTCGATCCCGAGGCGGGCTGGCTGTCCGAGGAGACATTGGACGACAGCGACCGGATCGAGCGGCGCCGTCTGTGGGTGGTCGATCCGATCGACGGCACCCGCGATTTCCTGCGCGACCGGCCGGGCTGGTGCGTCTCGGTGGCCCTGGTCGAGGACCGGGTGCCCGTGCTCGGCGTGCTGGCGGCGCCGGTCCGGGGCGAATTGTGGACCGCCGCGCGCGGGCGCGGCAG
This sequence comes from Sphingomonadales bacterium, assembly GCA_034668505.1. Taxonomy (GTDB): domain Bacteria; phylum Pseudomonadota; class Alphaproteobacteria; order Sphingomonadales; family Sphingomonadaceae; genus Allosphingosinicella. Next base: position 63,131 of record JAXDPD010000013.1, on the reverse strand, counting down.
CTGGCGCAACGGCGAGCGGCTCAGGGTCGCACCCCGCGCCGCGCTTGCCGGCGCGCGAGTGGCGGCGGACCAATTGCCCAAGGCGGACCGGGACCTGGTCGCGGTCGCCAAGCCCAATTCGATCGCGCTGCGCATCGCCATGGTCGCCGCCGGCGAGGCCGATCTGCTTGCGACTCTGCGCTGGGGTTTCGAATGGGACATTGCCGCGGCGGCTCTGATCGCCAAGGAGGCGGGCGCGACGGTGAGCGGCGCGCTCGGCCAGCCGCTCGCCTTCAACACCGCCTCGGGCGAGGCCTTCGGCGTCCTCGTCGCCACGCCCGGAATCCACGCCGCCGCGGTGGAGCGGCTGCGCGAACGGGCGATGGCGGTCGTCTAGAGCCTGATCGTCTTAGGACGAAACGCCTTTGGCGTTTCGGCGTAAGGTGTGAATCAGGCTCTAAACATACAACGAGACCATGATTCACGTTTCAGGCTGTTCCAGCCTGAAACGATCATGGTCTAGGCGCGGACGCGGTTCGTCGAACTTCGTTCGCTTTCTTCGCCGGTCCGGTCTATTCCTGGCGCATAAAGATATGCGGAGAGGAACGATGCGGAACGGACCCTCTGCCCTGATCGTGGCGGGGCTTGGCGCGGCATTGATCGTCGCCGCGCCGTCGCGCGCCCAGCAAGCGCCGCCGCCCGCCGCTCAGACCGCCTCTCAGCCCGCCAATCCAGCCGCCGCCGACCTGCAGCAGGCCGAAACGCTCGGCCTGACCGAAGACCGGACCAGCCGGATGACCGTGCCGGTGCGGATCGACGGGCGCGGGCCGTTCGAGTTCATCGTCGACACCGGCGCCGAGCGCACCGTCATCTCCAGCGAGCTGGCGCGCGCGCTCGAGCTCGCGCCGGGCCGGGCGGCGATCGTCCATTCGATGAGCGAGGTCAGCCGGATCGAGACGGTGGTGATCCCGGACCTTCGGATCGGGACGCGCTCGGTCACGGGCATCCATGCGCCGGCCTTGGCGCACGCCAATCTCGGCGCGTCGGGCATGCTCGGCGTCGATTCCTTGCAGACGCAGCGCGTGGTGTTCGATTTCGGCCGCCGCGAGATGACGATCACGCCGTCGCGCCGCCGCGAGGAACGCTGGCCCGAGGGCACGATCGTCGTCACCGGCCGCCGGCTGCTCGGCCGGCTGGTGCTGGTCGACGCCTCGCTCGACGGGCAGCGAATCTGGGTCGTCATCGACACCGGATCGCAGATCAGCGTCGGCAACAGCCAGCTCAGGTCGGCGCTCCAGCGGCGCGGCCGGCTCGGGCTGATGGCGCCGGTCAGGATGATGAGCGTCACGGGCGGCGTGATCGACGCCGAATATACCATCGCCCGGCGGATCAGGCTCGGCGGGATCGACATTCACAACCTGCCGGTCGCCTTCTACGACGCCCATCCGTTCCGGCATCTCGGGCTGAGCGACCGGCCGGCGCTGCTGCTCGGCATGGATGCGCTGCAATTGTTCGATCGCGTCTCGGTCGATTTCGCCAACCGCCGGGTGCGCGTGCTGCTCGACGACGGCGCCCTGCTCGGCCCCGAGCCCCGCATGGCGGGCGCCCCGGCGCTGCGGACGGCGAGCTAGCTAGCCGACCTTCGGCACGCCGAGCCGCGGGATTTCGATCTTGGGGCAGCGGTTCATGACGACCTTGAGGCCGGCGGCTTCGGCGCGGGCGGCGGCTTCCTCGTTGATCACGCCGATCTGCAGCCAGACCGATTTGGCGCCGGCGGCGATCGCCTCGTCGACCGCCTCGCCGGCGGCCAAGGGGCGGCGGAAGATGTCGACCATGTCGATCGGCTCGCCGATCTGGCCGAGGTCGCGCCAGACATATTCGCCATGGACATGCTCGCCGGTGATCTGCGGGTTGACCGGCAGGACGCGATAGCCGCGGCTCTGCAGATAGGCCATCACGCCGTAGCTCGGCCGGTCGGGCCGGTCCGACGCGCCGATCAGGGCGATCGTGCGCGTCTCGGCGAGCAGGGTATAAATGTCCTGATCATTGGTGAGCGGCATCGAACGCTCCTTGCTTGCGGTTGACTTGTTCCAGGAGCTTTTCCGCCAGCCTGCGGAAGAGCGCGGCCTCCTCGCCGTCGCCGGCGGCCGGCGGCTTGCCGGCGTCGGAGGCCTTGCGGATCGAGAGGGTCAGCGGGATTCGGCCCAGAAAGGGGATCGACATCACGCCCGCCGCCGCCTCGGCGCCGCCGCTGCCGAACGGGTCCGAGACCTCGCCGCAATGCGGGCATTCGTAGCCGGCCATGTTCTCGATCAGGCCGATCACCTTGACGTGCATCTTGCGGAACATGTCGATCGCGCGGGTGGCGTCGATCAGCGCAAGGTCCTGCGGCGTCGAGACGATGACGGCGCCGGCCGGCTTCCATTTCTGGATCAAGGTCATCTGCACGTCGCCGGTGCCGGGCGGCAGATCGATGATCAGGATCTCGCAATCGCCCCAATCGCCGTCCATCAGGCTGGTGAGCGCGCTCGCGGTCATCGGTCCGCGCCAGGCGACCGCGGTGCCGGGCTCGATCAGCTGGCCGATCGAGAGCATGCGCACGCCGTGCGCGGGCAGCGGCACGATCATCTCGTCGACCAGCTCGGGGCGGCCCGACTGGCCCATGATCCTGGGCTGGGAGGGGCCGTATATGTCGGCGTCGACCAGGCCTACCTTCTTGCCCATCCTCCCGAGCGCGACCGCGATATTGGCCGCGACGGTCGATTTGCCGACGCCGCCCTTGCCGCTGGCGATGGCGATGATGGTCCGCTCGAGCCGCTCGGCGGTCATCGCGACCTGGGTATCGGTAATTCCGGCGACGCCGATCATCGCGGCGCGGACCTGCCGCTCCAGCGTCGCGCGCTGCTCCGCCGAAAGGCCGGTCGCCTCGATCACGATGGTCGCCTTGCCGTCCTTGAAGCGGGTCATGGCGACGCGGCCGGCGGCGGCGAGGTCGCCGCGACCCGCCGGGTCGGCAATCCCCGCGAGCGCCGCCGCGATCCGATCCTCATTCTCACCCATGAGGGGCAGATAGGCATCGGATCGCGGCTTGGCACTGTTTTTCCGCAAATCCGGTCCCTATAGGGAGGCGCATGAGACGATTTTTCAGTTGGGGCTGGCGCCGCGCCGCCTCGCTCAGCGACAATCGCGGCGGTCCCTGGGGACCCGGCGGCGGCGATGACGGCGGCTCGGGCGGCGGCGGCGGCGATGGCGGCGGCCCGCGCAACCCCTGGGGCCCGCGCCGGCGCAGGCCCCGTCCCAGGCCGACGGGCAATGGCGACGTCACCTCGCTCGACGATTTCCTGAGGCGCAGCCGCGACCGGCTGGGCCGCGGCTTCCCGGCGGGCGGGCGGCCCTATATCCTCTACGGCCTGCTGCTCGCCATCCTGCTCTGGGTGCTGTTCACCAGCATCCACCGGATCGGCCCGCAGGAACGCGGCGTCGTCACTACCTTCGGCTATTATACCAGCACGCTGCCGCCCGGCATCGGCTTTTCCTGGCCCTATCCGATCGGCAGCGTGACCAAGGTCGACGTCTCGCAAATCCGGGAGATCGCGATTCCCGGCCGCGCGGGCGAGAATCTGATCCTGACCGGCGACCAGAACGTCATCAACCTCACTTATTCGGTGCGCTGGAACATCAAGTCGCCCGAGCTCTATCTCTTCCGGATCGCCGATCCCGACGACACCATCCGCGAGGTCGCCGAAAGCGCGATGCGCGCGGCGGTGGCGCGGGTGTCGCTCGACGACGCGATCGGCGCCGGCCGCGACGAGATCCAGCAAAGGGTCCAGCAGAATATGCAGCAATTGCTCGACGGCTATGGCGCCGGCGTCCAGATCCAGGGCGTCGCGATCAGCCAGTCCGTGCCGCCGGCGCAGGTCAATCCGGCCTTCCTCGAAGTCTCGGCGGCGCAGCAGCGCGCGCAATCCTACATGAACCGCGCCCGCACCTATGCGCTGCAGCAGACCGCGCGCGCCCAGGGCGACGCCGCCCAGTTCGAGCGCATCTACGCCGAATATCGGCTGGCGCCCGAGGTCACCCGCCGGCGCATGTATTACGAGACGATGGAGCAAATCCTGCAGAGGATCGATACCACCATCGTCGAAGCCCCCGGCGTGACCCCCTATCTGCCGCTGCCCGATCTCCAGCGGCGCACCCAGCCCGCCGCTCCCGCGCAGGGAGGGCCGGCGCGATGACCCGCCATCTCAAGAACCCGATCGTGCTCGGCATCATCGCCGTCCTCGTGCTGATTCTGATCGCCAGCACCGTCTCGATCGTGCCGGAGACCAAGCAGGCGGTGATCGTCCGCTTCGGCGAGCCGCAGCGGGTGATCAACAGCTACCGGCCGGGCGAGCCGTTCGGCCGCTCGGCGGGCCTCGCCTTCCGCATCCCCTTCGTCGAGCAGATCCAGTGGATCGACAAGCGCATCCTCTCGGTGGACATGGACAACCAGCAGGTGCTGTCGACCGACCAGCTCCGGCTCGAGGTCGACGCCTTCGCCCGCTTCCGGATCGTCAATCCGCTGCAGATGTACATTTCCGCGCGGACCGAGGAAAATGTCGCCAACCAGCTCAAGCCGATCCTGGGTTCGGCGCTGCGCAACGAGCTCGGCCGGCGGCCCTTCGCCGCCTTGCTCAGCCCCGAGCGCGGCCAGATGATGGCGAACATCAGGAACGCGCTCAACCGCGTCGCCGCCCAATATGGCGCGGAGATCGTCGACGTGCGCATCAAGCGCGCCGATCTGCCCAACGGCACGCCGCTCGAATCCGCTTATCTGAGGATGCGCACCGCGCGCGAGCAGGAGGCGCGCTCGATCGAGGCCGAGGGCTTGAGGCAGGCAACGATCGTCCGCGCCGACGCCGACGCCCAGGCGACCGCCATTTATGCCGCGGCGTATAACCGCGATCCGGAATTCTACGATTTCTACCGGGCAATGCAGTCCTATCTGACAAGCTTCGTCGGCACGCCCGGCGACGGCACGCCGCGCGGGCGGGCGGGCATCGTCCTCTCGCCGAACAACGAATATCTGCGGCAATTCCGGGGCAATCGCTGAATCGGAGGGGCTATTCAAATCCCGTTCAGCATCGCCATCTACCTGTCGGAAACAGGTGGGCCCGGGCGCAGATCGAAGTGATGGAAGGATAAGGCACGTGCGTTACGTTTACGGCATTACGGGGGCCATTCTCCTGGGCGGCGCAGCCGCCACCCTGAGCCTCAGCCCGCTCGGCGCGCAGACCGCGCAGAACGAGCCGGGCACGATCCGGGCCGGAGCGCCCCCGGGCGCGCCGATGAGCTTCGCCGAATTGGCCGAGCGGCTGCAGCCAGCGGTGGTCAACATCTCGACCCGGCAGAGCGTCACCGTCCGCCAGCAGCAGCTGCCGCCGGGCTTCGAGGACTTCTTCCGCCGCTTCGGCGGCGAGGTCCCCAACCAGGGGGGGCAGGGCGGCGACGGCACGATCACGCAGCGCGGCGGCTCGCTGGGCTCGGGCTTCATCATCTCGCCGGACGGCTATATCGTCACCAACAACCACGTCGTCGCGCCGGCGCGGCCGGACGCGGTGGTCGACCAGATCACCGTCACCTTGTCGGACCGCACCGAATATGAGGCCGAGGTGGTCGGCCGCGACACCGCCTCCGACATCGCCGTGCTCAAGGTCAATCCGCGCTCGCCTTTGCCCTTCGTGCGCTTCGGCGATTCGACCCGGACCCGCGTCGGCGACTGGGTGATCGCGATCGGCAATCCGTTCGGCCTCGGCGGCACCGTCACCGCCGGCATCGTCTCGGCGGTGCACAGGAACATCAATGCCGGCCTCTACGACCGCTACATCCAGACCGACGCTTCGATCAATTCGGGCAATTCGGGCGGCCCGATGTTCGACATCCAGGGCAATGTCATCGGCATCAACACCGCCCTGATCTCGCCCACGGGCGGCAATGTCGGCATCGGCTTCGCCATTCCGGCCGAGCAGATCGCGCCGGTCGTCGAACAGCTCAGGCGCGGCCAACGCGTCCAGCGCGGCTATATCGGCGTCGCTTTGCAGACGCTCGACGAGGGCGTCGCGGCGGCGCTCGGCATCAGCCGCAACCGGGGCGAGCTGATCCGCTCGGTCACTCCCGGCGGCCCGGCCGACCGCGCCGGCATCCGCCAGGGCGACGTCGTCATCTCGGTCGCCGGCCAGCCGGTGACTCCGGACCAGACGCTCGCTTATCTGGTGTCGCGCCAGGCGATCGGCGCGCGCATCCCGATCGAGCTGATCCGCCAGGGCCGGCCGCAGACGGTGACCGTCGCCGTCGCCGAGCGGCCGAGCGACGAGGAGCTGAACAGGCTCAACGGCACCGGCGACAACGACAATGGCGATAACGAAGATGCCAACGGCGCCAAGCCGAACGCCGAGCCGTCGGCGGCCCAGCGGTCGACCCAGCAGGCGCTCGGCATGGCCCTGCAGGCGCTCACCCCGGCGCTGGCGCGGCAGCTGCGCATCGCCGACCCCAACGTTCGCGGCGTCCTCATCGGGACCGTCGATCCGAACAGCGACGCCGCCCAGAAAGGCATCCAGGCGGGCGACGTCATCCTGTCGATCGACCAGGCCGCGGTCGCGACCCCCGAGGCCGCGTCGAGTGCGATCGAGATGGCCCGGCGGGCGCGGCGCGGCACGGTGCTGCTGCTGGTCCGCCGCGGCAATGCCCCGCCCGCTTATTTCGGCGTCGAGCTGTCCCGCTCGGGCGCCGTTCCGGCTCCGGCGACGCCGCGCCGGCCGTGAGCGACGCCGCCCGGGCCGGCGCGCAGGGAGGGGGCCTCCGGGAGCTGACGCTCCGGGCGGTGATCCTTGGCGGGCTGATCACGCTCGTCTTCACCGCGGCCAACGTCTATCTCGGGCTGCGCGTCGGGCTCACCTTCGCGACCTCGATCCCGGCCGCGGTGATCTCGATGGCGGTGCTGAGGATGTTCAGCGGCTCGAACATCCTGGAGAACAACATCGTCCAGACCGTCGCCTCGGCGGCGGGCACGCTGGCGGCGATCTGCTTCGTGCTGCCGGGCCTGGTGATGATCGGCTGGTGGCAGGGTTTCCCATATTGGATCACGGCCCTGATCACGGGCTTGGGCGGCGCGCTCGGCGTGCTCCTCTCCGTGCCCTTGCGGCGGGCATTGGTCACCGATTCGCCTTTGCCTTTCCCGGAAGGGGTAGCGGCGGCCGAGGTGCTGAAGGTCGGCGAGGCGTCGCGCGCCGGCGAGGCCGACAGCAGCCGGGGCCTCAAGGCGATCCTCGCCGGCTCGGCTGTCTCGGCCGGCTTCGCCTTGCTCGCGGGCCTGCGGCTCGTCGCGGGCGAGGCGGCGACCTATTTCAAGGTCGGCGCGGCGGCGGTGACCGGGATCAGCCCGGGCTTCCAATTCGCCCTGCTCGGCGCGGGGCACCTGGTCGGCCTCTCCGTCGGCATCGCCATGGGCGTCGGCCTGGTCATCGCCTGGGGCATTGCGGTGCCCTGGTTCAGCGCGATCGCCCCCAATGCGCTGGCCATGGCGCCCGAGGCGCTCGCCAATGATGTCTGGCTCCACAAGGTCCGCCTGATCGGCGCCGGCGTGATCGGCGTGGCGGCGGTGTGGACGTTGCTCACCGTGATCGGCCCGATCCTCAAGGGCCTCAAATCGGCGCTGGCCGCATCGCGTGTGCGCAAGGCGGGGCAGGGCGATGCGCTGCCGCTCACCGAGCGCGACATGCCGATCGGCATCGTCGCTCTGGCCTCGCTCGCCGCGCTCGTGCCGATCGGTATCCTGCTCTACGTCGAGCTCGGCAGCGCGGGCGGGGCCAATACGGCGCTCGTCATTGGCGGCAGCCTGCTCTTCGTGCTCGTCATGGGCGCGTTCATCGCCGCCGTCTGCGGCTACATGGCCGGCCTGATCGGCGCCTCGAACAGTCCGGTCTCCGGCGTCGGCATTCTCTCCGTGCTCGGCATCTCGCTGCTGCTCGTCGCCGTGCTGGGTCGGGGCGGCGACCCGATGCCGCTGGTCGCCTATGCGCTGATCGTGACCGGCATCGTCTTCGGAATCGCGACGATATCGAACGATAATCTCCAGGATCTGAAGACCGGCCAGCTCGTCGGCGCCACGCCCTGGCGGCAGCAGGTCGCCCTGCTGTTCGGCGTACTGTTCGGCGCGCTCATCATCCCGCCCGTGCTCAACCTGCTGAACGACGGCTATGGGTTTGCGGGCGTGGCGGGCGCCGGGCCGGACGCGCTCGGCGCCCCGCAGGCGGCCCTCATCTCGACGCTCGCAAAGGGGGTGCTCGGCGCGAGCCTGGACTGGACGACGATCGGTTATGGCGTCGCCCTCGGCGTGGCTTTGGTCATCATCGACGAACTGTTGCGGATCGGCAAGAAGCTGCGCCTGCCGCCGCTCGCGATCGGCATCGGCATCTATCTGCCGATGGCGACGAGCCTGATGGTGGTGGTCGGCGCGGTGCTGGGCTGGCTCTACGACAAGGGCGCCAGGCGCGCCCGCGATCCGGAAGGCTATAAGCGGATCGGCGTGCTCGCCGCGACCGGCCTCATCGTCGGCGAAAGCCTGTTCGGCGTATTGCTCGCCGGCATCGTGGTTGCGACCGGAAAAGGCGCGCCGCTCGCGCTGCCTTTCCTCGGCCCGGATTTCCACCCCTGGGCGGTCGGCGGCGGCATCCTGGTCTTCGCCCTGCTCACTTGGTGGCTCTACCGCCGCAACGCCCGCGTCGCGCTGACCGCGCCGGCCTGAATTAACTCCCCCGCGCCTCCAGCCACCGCGTAATATCGGGCAGGCGCTGCGCGCGCACGCGCAGGCGGTCGCGGATCGAGGCAATGGCGCGGTCGGCCGGGGCGCGCGACTGCGGCGTCATGTGGCGCTGGGCATAATCGGTGAGCTTGTCGATCATCGCCGGGTCGGCCGAGCCCGCGCCGAGCTGGGCGAGGTAGCGCGAGCGCGACGAGGCATCGACCAGCCCTTCGACCCGCTCGCGGTTGCGCAGCGCGAAATCGAAGGCGAGGTCGGGATGCTCGCCGGAGACCGAGGAGATGAGCTGGCTCGCATTGGTCGCGCCGGGCTCGCCGGTAAGCGCGAGATCGAGCGCGCGCCGCGCCAGCCTTTCGTCGCGCACGCTGCCGAGCAATCGATAGAGCTGGACGCGGACGAGGGGGTTGCGCTCGTCGCGCGCCATCGCCCGCAGCCGCTCCCAAGTCGCTTCGTCGGCATTGCCGGCGACGATGCCGAGGATGGTCTGCCGCAGCGGCCCCGAGGTCACCGACGCATCGTTGGCGGCGAAGCGGCGATTGGCCTCGGCGACCGTCGCGGGATGGCCGAGATAGCCGAGGATATCGATCAGCTCGGCGCGCAGCACGGCGTCGTTGGCGGGTTCGCCCGGGCGCGGCGTCCAGCCGAGCCGCCTGAGCGCGGGCTCGAGCCTGGCGAAGGCGACGCGCGCGACCATCGCCCGGTGGCCGGGGTCGCTCTCGTACATCCGGCTGATCTGGGCGAGGATGCCGGCGATGCGGATGAGCAGGCGCGAATTGGCGTTGGCCGGCGCCGCCTCGACCAGATCGAGCGCCGCGCTCGCATTCTGATAGCCGGCGAGGCCCAGCGACCAATTGTCGGCGAGCAGCCCGATCTGGTCGAGCGGCCGCAGCCGGGCGTAATCGCGGGTGATGGCGGCGAGCAGAGGCGGCGCGTAGAGCGTCCGATAATAGCCGGTCTGGCCGTAATTGACGATCAGGGTGCCGCAGCCGGGCACGCTCGCCTGGCCGGCGCCGTTCTCGACCAGGGTCCTGAGCTCGCGCCCGCCCGCCGCGGCGATGACCGGGACGCGCCAGCGCCCGGAGGCGGCCTGGTCGTCGCGGCTGAACTGGCCCTGGGCGAGCGCGACCTGGGTGCGGCCGCGCGCGCAGCGGGCGCTTTCGACGCGGATCAGGGGCACCCCCGACCGGAGCGTGAAATCGTGGGCGATGGCGGTGACGGGGCGGCCCGCCGCCTCCTCGACCGCGCGCCAGAGGTCGTCGCTCTGGGTGTTACCGAGACGGTGGCGGGCGATATAGGCGCGCACGCCGTTTCGCCAGGCGGCCTCGCCGACATAGTCTTCGAGCATGGTGATCACCGCCTCGCCCTTCTGGTAGGTGATCGCGTCGAACGCCTGGCTGATCTGCTCGACCGTGGTGACGTGCTGGACCACCGGATGGGTGGTGCGCAGCGAATCGAGCTGGATCGCCGCCTCGCGGCCGTCGATCCGGCCGAGCAGAGGCTCCCATTCCGGGTGGATCGCCTGCGTGGCCTTGGTCGCCATCCACGAGGCGAAGCCTTCGTTGAGCCACAAATCGTCCCACCAGGCCATGGTGACGAGGTCGCCGAACCATTGGTGGGCGATTTCGTGGGCGGCGACCTCGAAGATCCCCTGGCGGCGCGCCTCGCTGGTGATCGCGGGATCGACGAGCAGGATCGATTCGAAGCTGAAGATCGCCCCCCAATTCTCCATCGCGCCGAAGAACTGGCTGGAGCCGGGCCCGGCGATGTTGTCGAGCTTGGGCAGCGGGTAGGGCGTGCCGAAATATTCGTTGTACCAGGGCACGATCCGGGCCGAGCTTTCGAGCGCCCAGCGGCCCTGCTCGCCGGCGCCGCGGCGGGTGACGACGCCGATCTCGACGCCGGCGGCATGGGTGGTGATCCGGTCGAGCTCGCCGACCGCGAGGAAGAGCAGGTAGGAGGACATGGCCGGCGTGGTCTGGAAACGGACCGTGACGCTGCCGTCGGCATTGGTCTGGCGGCCGGCCTCGGGCATGTTCGAGATCGCCTGCTCGCCGGCCGGGACGGTGACGGCGAGGTCGTAGGGGGTGCGGAAGATCGGCTCGTCCCAGCCGGGGAAGAAGCGGCGCGCGTCGGGCGCCTCGAACTGGGTGAAGAGCGCGCGCTTCGGGCCCTGCTCGCTTGCATAATCGAGCGCGAACAGGCCCGCGGCCTGGGTGTTGATCTTGCCCGAATAACGGATGTCGAGCCGGTGGCGGCCGGGCGCGATGCGGTCGGGGAAGCGGAAGGTCGCGGTCTGCGCATCGGCGTCGGTCGAGACCCGGGCCGGGGCGCCGCCGTCGAGCGTGACGCTGGCGAAATCGAGCTCGGCGGCGTTGAGGACGACCGTCTCGGTCGGCTCGAGCACCTCGATGTCGATCGCGACCGTCCCTGCGAAGCGCAGGTTGGCGGGGTCGGGAATTGCGGCGATCGTGTAGTGGAGCGGGCGGACGTTGCGCGGCAGCTGGCTCGGCACCGCAGCGGCGGCGGGCGGCGAGGCCGCGGCGGGCGCCCGGCTCGGCGGCGTCGCGCAGCTCGCCAGAGCGAGCGCGGTCGAAACGGCAAGGACGGAGACGAGGGGGAAGGGGCGCATGGCTTTTGCCTTTATCGAGATGAGCCCGAGGCCGGGATGACGCGCGCCCGGGCGGCTGTCAAACGAAGAAGCCGGCGGTTGGAGCCATTCCCGAAGGAGTCATCCCGGCGCAAGCCGGGATGCCTCTGCCGATTCAATATCCGAACCAGCGCACGCTGCGGTGGCGGCCGAGGATATGGGTGCACAGGCCCTTGGCGCTCCAGGTGCGCTGGACGCCGAGCTCGGCCTGCTTGACGAGATCGACGATCGCCTGGTTGACCGGCGCCTCCTCGCCCAGCGACCTGGCGAGCCGCACCACTTCGCCGTTCAGATAGTCGATCTCGGTCGGGCGGCCGGCGGCGAAATCGTCGGCCATCGAGCCGCGGCCCTTGGGATCGATCTTCTGCACCTTCAGGAACATGTTCTTGAAGATGAAATCCGGCGAGCCGATCACGTGCGGCAGCATCTTGGGGCCGACCAGGCCGATCTTGGCGGGCTCGACCCCGGCCTTGTCGAGCAGAGCCAGAGTCTCGATGATCGCGGCCGCGAACACCCGCCGGAAATCGCGCTGCTTCAGTTCCTCGAGGATGGTGAGGCCGGAAAGCGCGTTGATCGCGTTGTTGAGGTTGAAGATGAGCTTGCCCCAGGCGACGCCCTTCATGTCGGCGGCGGCGCGCAGGCGGCCGGGGCGGTCGCCGATGCGCGCGGCCAGCGCGCGGGTCACCGCATGGTCCTGGGCGGTGAGGTCGCCCCAGGTCGCGCGGTGCCAGCGGCCGGGGCCGAGCCGGACGACATTGTAGGGCACCATGCCCTGGACGACCTCGTGCTTGCGCAGCATGCGCCGGAGCGTGTCGGCATTGCTGATGCCGTTCTGGAAGCTGATCACCGCGGCGCCCTTGCGGACGTGGCGGGCGATCTCCCTGGCCGCCGGCTCGGTGCCCGTGCTCTTGACGCAGAGCGCGACGATGTCGGCCTTGCGGAGCGCGGCCTGGCTGGTGTCGAACTGGATGCGGTCGGGCTCGAACCTGACCGCCCAGCCCTCGGGATCGCTGAGCGCCAGGCCGTGCTCCTCGATCTCGCGCTTGATCTTCTCGCGGCCGAGGAAGGCGACGTCGAGCCCGGCGGCGAGCCAGGCGCCGCCGATATAGCAGCCGATCGAGCCGGCGCCCAGGACGACGATTTTGGGGTTGTCCGGCAGGGCCAAGGCTCAGCCCCTCCCGCGATAGGGCGCGACGCCCTGGTCGGGGAGCCAGAGGCCCGCGGGCGGCGCGCCGGTCTGCCAGAAGACGTCGATGGGGATGCCGCCGCGCGGATACCAATAGCCGCCGATACGCAGCCAGCGCGGCTGCATCTCCGCGGCGAGCCGCTGGCCGATGCCGACGGTGACATCCTCGTGGAAGCCCGCATGGCCCCGAAACGCCCCGAGGAAGAGCTTCAGCGACTTGGATTCGACGATCGTCGCATCGGGAGCATAATCGATGACGAGATGGGCGAAATCGGGCTGCCCTGTGACCGGACAAAGCGAGGTGAATTCGGGCACGGCGAAGCGCACCAGATAGAGCGCGTCCGACCGCGGATTGGGCACGTAATCGAGCGTCGCCGCGTCCGGCGAGGCGGGCAGCGCGCTGGAGCGGCCGAGATGGGTCAGGTCCATGGGCACGCTCTCTAGCGGCTCGTCCCGCTTGGCGCTAGGAGGCGGCGCTATGCGCTTCTCGATCCTGCTCCCCGCTCTCATCCTCACCGCCTGTGCCACCGCGCGTGGGCCCGTGCCGATCGCCGAACGGGCGGCGGCCTGGTGGGGCAATGTCGAGACGCTCGCCGCCGACGATATGGAAGGCCGCGCCGCCGGCAGCGAGGGCCATCGCCGCGCGTCCGATCTGGTCGCCGGCCGATTCGCCGCACTCGGCCTCGAGCCGGCGGGCGATGCGGGCTCCTATTTCCAGAATTTGCGGTTCGAGGAACGGCGGATCCTGCCGGAGGGGACGGAAGCGGCCCTGGTCGGCGGCGCCGCGCCGGCGCCGCTTCGGCTGCCCGACGACATCGTCATCAGGGTCGCGGGCACGCCGCCGCCCGAGAACGTCGACGCGCCCCTGGTCTTCATCGGCTACGGCATGCACCTGCCCGAGGCCGGGCATGACGACTTTGCCGGGGTCGACCTCACGGGGAAGATCGCGGTGGTGATCGGGGGCGGGCCGGCCTCTCTGTCCGGCGCGCTCAAATCGCATGCGCGGGCCGAGCGCGGCCGGCTGCTCGCCCGGCGCGGCGCTATTGGGTTGATAACATTGGGGACTTCGGCGCAGGCCGAGCAGCCTTGGGCCAATGTCGCCCGTGCCTCGGCCCAGCCCGGAATGTATCCGGCGGACCCGGCGATGCGCACCATCCCCACGGCGCTCCTGACCGCAAGCATGAATCCGGCGGCGGCCGAACGGCTGTTCGCGGGCTCGGGGCACAGCTTCGCGGAGGTCGCCGCGCTGGCCGACGCCTCGCGGCCCGTGCCCGGTTTCGCGCTGGTGCCGCGGCTGCGGGCGCGGATCGCGACCGAGGCCCGGCAGGTGACGAGCCGAAACGTGGTCGCGCGGCTGCCCGGGCGGGACGCGCGGCTCAGGGCCGAGCATGTCGTGCTGAGCGCGCATCTCGACGGGCTCGGCGTCGGCGCGCCGGTCGCGGGCGACGCGGTCTACAATGGCGCGCTCGACAATGCGGCTGGCGTGGCCGCGCTGATCGACATCGCCGCCCACTATCGCCGCCAGCGCGTCCGGCCGCGCCGCTCGATCCTGTTCATCGCGCTGACCGGCGAGGAGAAGGGCCTGCTCGGCTCGCGCTGGTTCGCGCGGGCGCCGACCGTGCCGGGCGTCAATATCGTCGCCAATCTCAATTACGACATGGCGCTGCCGCTGTTTCCGCTGACCAGCGTCACCATCCTGGGTCTGGAGGAGAGCAGCATCGGCGCCGAGGCGCGGGCGGTGAGCGCCGCCATGGGCCTGCCGCTGGCGCCCGATCCGTTCCCGGACCGCAACAGCTTCGTCCGCTCGGACCAATATTCGTTCATCGAGGAAGGGATACCGGCGGTCGCCTTCAAGTTCGGCTTCGCGGCCGGCACGCCGGAGGCGGAGACCGAGCGGGCCTGGCGCCGCGACCGCTATCACAGCCCCAGCGACGATGCCGCCCAGAACGTGTTCCGCGAGGACGAGATCCGCCTGCACGATTTCATCGCGGCGCTGGCGCTCAGGATCGCCGACGCCGACGCGCGGCCGCGCTGGAATGACGACAGCTTCTTCCGCCGCTTCGCGCGGAATTGAGGAGACCAGCATGCGGGCCCACGCGCTGATCCTGCTTCCCCTGCTCGCGGCGGGCGCTGCCTTCGCCCAGCCCGGCGCCGCGCCGCCCTTGCTGCCGCCGGCGCAGGGCCAGGCGATCGCCGCCGAGGTGTCGGGCGCGCGAGCGCTGGCGACGGTCCGAATCATCTCCAACAACCACCGGATGCGCGGCTCGCAAGGCTATCGCGCCGCCGCCGAGGCGATCCGCGACCGGCTCGCGGATTATGGCCTGGACGGGGTGGAGATCCTCTCGCTGCCCGCCGACGGGACGATCTTCTACGGCACCCAGCGTTCGCGGCCGGGCTGGAACGCGCGCTCCGCCGAATTGTGGGAGGGGCAGCAAAGGATCGCCTCCTGGGCCGAGCAGCCGATCAGCCTCGCGCAGGACAGCGTCTCCGGGCGGGCCGAGGCCGAATTGGTCGATATCGGCGCGGGGACGAACGAGGCCGATTATCAGGGCAAGGAGGTGCGCGGGCGGCTCGTATTGACCTCCTCGCAGCCGGGCGCGGTCCAGGACCTCGCCGTCGGCCGCTTCGGCGCGGCGGGCATAATCTCCTGGGCGCAGAACCAGCGCACCGCCTGGTATGGCGACGACGAGAGCCTGGTCCGCTGGGGGCATCTGGAGACCTTCTCCGCCCACCCGACCTTCGCCTTCATGGTCTCGCCGGCCCGCGCGCGCGGCTGGCAGGAGCGGCTCGGGCGCGGCGAGGCGGTGCGGCTGCGCGCCGAGGTCGACGCGGGGCAAAGCCCGAGCGCCTATCTGATCCCGACCGCGATCATCCCGGGGCGGCGGCGCGACCAGGAGATCGTCTTTTCCTGCCATCTCGACCATCCCAATCCCGGCGCCAACGACAATGCCTCGGGCTGCGCCGGCGAATTGGAAGTGGCGCGGACCTTGAGCCGGCTGATCCGCAGCGGCGCGCTGCCGCGGCCGGAGCGGACGATCCGCTTCCTCTGGCCCGCCGAGATCGAAGGCACGACCGCCTTGCTCAACGCCCGGCCGGAATTCGCCCGCCGAACGCTGGCGACCGTCCATCTCGACATGATCGGCGGCAATAGCGAGATCACCAAGTCGGTGCTTCGGGTGCGCGGCTCGCCGCCAAGCCTGCCGAGCTTCGTCTCCGACGTCGGCTTCACCTTCGCGCATTGGGTCAACGACCAGTCGCTGCTCTTCGCCGATACCGGCGCGGCGCCCTTCCCGCTCGTCGAGCCGGACGGCGACCGGCGCGCCTTGCAGGCGGTGATCGGCGGCTTCGAGCAGGGCAGCGACCATGAAGTGTGGAGCGAGGGCAGCTTCCGCGTGCCGATCATCTACATCGCCGACTGGCCCGACCGCTACATCCACACCCAGCGCGATGTGCCTGGCAATCTCGATCCGACCAAGATGCGCCGGGCGATCTTCATCGCCGCGGCGTCGGGCTATTATCTCGCCAATCTGCAGTCGGGTGGAACCCTGTTCAACGCGGTGCGGGCGGGCAGCCTCGAGCGGGCCGCCGAGACGCAGCGCCGTGCCGAGGCGATGCGCGTCGGCGGCTGGGGGAACGCCGACATTCTCACGCTGTGGCGCCATTACCGCGCGTTCGAGACGGACGTGATCCGATCCTTCGGGCGCTTCGGCCTGGTCGAGTCGAGCGAAGGGCGGCTGCTCGACGCGCTGACGCAGGGGGTCGAGCCGACGACTCCGTTCGGCCCGGTCTATCGCCGTATCCGCAACGAGGGGCCGATGAACGGCTTCGGCTATTCATGGTTCGACGACCGGCTCGCCCGCGCGGGCCTGGCCCGGCCGCGGCTGCTGGCGCGCGAGCCGGACGGGCAGACGGCGAGCTTCGGCTATGAGGCGCTGAACCTGGTCGACGGCCGGCGCAGGGTCTCCGAGATCAGGGATATTCTGTTCGCCACGATCGGCGCCCTGCCGACGGATGAGGTTTCGGAATATTTCGAGGTGCTCGCCCGGCTCGGCGTGCTGGAAAGGGTTGGCTATTGATGGACCTCGGCATCCAGGGCAGGAGCGCGATCGTCTGCGCGTCGAGCAAGGGGCTGGGCCGCGCCTGCGCGACCGAACTGGCGCGCGCCGGCGCGCGGGTGGCGATCAACGGGCGCGATGCCGGGCTGCTCGAGACGGTGCGCGGCGAGATCGCGGCCGAGACCGGCGCGGAGGTGATCGCAATCGCCGGCGACATGTCGACGCCGGAAGGGCGCGCCGCTTTGCTCGGCGCCTTCGCCGAGGTCGACATCCTCGTCACCAACAATGGCGGGCCGCCGCCGCGCGATTTTCGCGCAGTCGATCACGACGCGATGATCGCCGGGCTGGAAGCGAACATGATCGCGCCGATCCAGCTCATCCAGGCGGCGATCGATCCGATGATCGCGCGGCGCTTCGGCCGGATCGTCAACATCACCTCGGGCTCGGTGAAGATGCCGATCGCCGGGCTCGACCTGTCGAGCGGGGCGCGGGCGGGGCTGACCGGCTTCGTCGCCGGCGTGGCGCGGCAGGTGGTCCACGCCAACGTCACCATCAACAACCTCCTGCCCGGCGCCTTCGACACCGACCGCATCGCCTCCTTCGTCGCCGCGCAGGCGGCGCGGACCGGGCGCGACCCCGGCGAGATCCGCGCCGAGCGCGAGCGCGGCATTCCGGCCAGGCGGCTCGGCGATCCCGCCGAGTTCGGCGCCGCCTGCGCCTTCCTCTGCTCGGCCCAGGCGGGCTATATCACCGGCCAGAGCCTGCTGATCGACGGCGGCGCCTTTCCGGGGATTCTGTGATCCTTCACCTTCGGGCGGGGGCGGGGTAGAGGAACGGCAGATGGAGTTGCGATGGACTCGCTCGTGACCACGGACTGGCTGGAGGCCGAGCTTGGCGTGGCGGACCTCAGGGTGATCGACGCGACCGCGTTCCTGCCGGGCACGGGGCGCGACGCGCGCGCGGAATATGAGGCGGCGCACATTCCGGGCGCCGTCTTTTTCGACATCGAGGAGGTGTCCGACCGCGACAGCCCGCTGCCGCACATGCTGCCGCAGCCGCACAAATTCGCCAGCCGGATGCAATCGCTCGGGCTCCGCGACGGCAATCGCTTCGTGGTCTACGACAACAGCCCGCTGCACAGCGCGGCGCGGGCCTGGTGGATGCTCAGGATCTTCGGCGCGCATCATGTCGCCCTGCTCGACGGCGGGCTGGAGAAATGGAATGCGGAGGGCCGGCCGCTGGAGAGCGGCGCGCAGCCGCGCCGGCACGGCCATTTCACGCCTTTGTTCGACGCCGCTGCGGTCGTCGACAAGGCGCAGCTGCTCGGCCTCGCCGGCCACGACATCGTCGACGCGCGCCCTGCGGGGCGCTTCGCCGGCGAGGCGCCGGACCCGCGCCCGGGCGTCGCCTCCGGCCACATTCCGGGCTCGCTGAGCGCGCCGCAGAGCGGCTTCTTCGACGCCGACAATAAGTGGAAGCGGGGCGAGGACTTGCGGGCGGTGTTCGATGCGGCGGGAGTCGATCTTTCCCGGCCGATGGTGACGACCTGCGGCTCGGGCGTGACCGCGGCGGTGATCCTGTTCGGCGCGCATCTGCTCGGCAAGGAGGACGTGAGGCTCTACGACGGCAGCTGGTCCGAATGGGGCGCCGATCCCGATACGCCCAAGGCGATTGGCGCCGGGGCATGAGCCGGACGCGCAAGCCCGGGACGCTGCTGGTCGAGGCCGGCCGGCGCAAGGAATGGACGCGGGGGCTGGTCAATCCGGCGGTCTGGCGCGCCTCGACGATATTGTTCGACAGCGTCGCCGAGATGAAAGCCGCCAATCCGCCGCAGGACGGCGTGCTCCATTACGGCCGCAACGGCACGCCGACGACCTGGGCCTTGGGCGAGGCGCTGACCGAGCTCGAGCCCGGCGCGGCGATGACCCGGCTCTATCCTTCGGGCTCGGCGGCGGCGGCGGGCGCCTTGCTGTCGGTGCTCGCGGCGGGCGACGAACTGCTGATGGTGGACAGCGCCTACGGGCCGACGCGGGCGCTGTGCGACACCTTGCTCAAGCGGTTCGGGGTGACGACGCGTTATTACGATCCGATGATCGGGCGCGGCATCGAGGCCTTGATCGGCGACAAGACGCGGGCGCTGTTCATGGAGAGCCCCGGCACGCATACGTTCGAGGTCCAGGACGTGCCCGGCATGTGCGAAGTCGCCAGGGCCAGGGGGCTCGTGACCCTGCTCGACAATACCTGGGCGACGCCGCTTTATTTCCCCGCCATCGCCGCCGGCATCGACCTCTCGATCCTCGCCTGCACCAAATATATCGGCGGCCATGCCGATCTGATGCTCGGCTCGGTCACCGTCACGCAGGCTTATGCCGAGCGGCTGGAGCGGACCCGGCGCGTGCTCGGCCAGAGCGCGGGGCCGGACGATGCCTGGCTGGCCTTGCGGGGCCTCAGGACGCTGGGCGTCCGGCTCGCGCGGCACCAGGAGAGCGGGCTCAGGATCGCGCATTGGCTGAAGGCGCAGCCGCAAATCGCCCGCGTGCTGCACCCGGCTCTGCCCGATTGCCCCGGCCACGAATATTGGGCGCGCGACTTCAAAGGCGCGACCGGCCTCTTCTCCTTCGTGCTGAACGGCGGCGACGATGCGGCGCGGACGCGGCTGATCGAAGGGCTGGAGCTGTTCGGCCTCGGCTATAGCTGGGGCGGCTATGAAAGCCTGGCGCTCCCCGCCGATCCGGTGCGGACCGCGTCCCGCCTCGAATATGAAGGGCCGCTCGTCCGGCTCCATATCGGCCTCGAGGATGCGGACGAGCTGATCGCCGACCTCGAAGCGGGGCTGGCCGGCTACGGAGAGAGCGGGTGAGGGGCCTCGCCGGCGCCCTGGGGCTGCCGATCCCCGAATCGCCGGATTATCCGGCGGCCGCGGTCGCGCTCGGCATCGTCGCCGGCCTTCTCCTCCTCGCCTGGCTGGCCGGCCGCTTCATCGGCCCGGCGCTCGCCGGCTTCTGGGACCATAAGCCGGGCGGGCGCAGCGAGGAATTGAACAAGCGGGCCTGCTCCATGGTCCGCAATGCCGTGGTCGCGCTCGGCGCGGCGGTCGCGCTCAGGGTGCAGGCCTGGCCCGCGCTGGCGATCTGGATCTTCGGCATCGTCGGCGCCGCCGCCGCGGCGATGCTGGCCCGCGGCATCGTGCGCGGCCTCGGGCTCTCGCGCTGGCTCGCCTGGCTGCTGGCCGCGATCGTCTTCGCCGCTTTGCTCGCCGACGCGGTCGGCGGCCTGGCGCCGCTCGGCGAGGCGCTCGGCCGGACCGGCTTCTCGCTGGGCAGCCGGCGGATCACTTTGCTGGCGCTGGTCCAGGCCGCCGTCGGCCTGCTCCTGCTCTACGCCGTGGTGCGGCTCGCGATAAGGCTGACCGGCCAGGCGGTGCGGCGCAGCCGCGGCCTCGATCCGACCCAGCAGGTGCTCGCCCAGAAGCTCGCCGCGATCGTCATCGTCGTCATCGCCTTCTTCGTCGGCATCGACCTGGCCGGCATCGATTTGACCGCGCTGGCGGTATTCTCGGGCGCGCTCGGGCTCGCCGTCGGCTTCGGGCTGCAGAAGACGGTCGGCAACCTCTTCGCCGGAATCATCCTGCTGATGGACCGCTCGATCAAGCCGGGCGACGTCATCTCGGTCGGCGAGAGCTTCGGCTCGGTCAACAAGATCGGCGTGCGCGCCGTCTCGATCGTCACCCGCGACGGCAAGGAATATCTGATCCCCAACGAGCTCCTGATGACCCAGGAGGTGGTCAACTGGTCCTATTCGACCAAGGACGTAAGGGTCTCGATCCCGATCAGCGTCGGCTATGATTGCGACGTCAAGCTGGCGCACACGCTGATGCTGGAGGCGGCCAACGCCTCGCCGCGGGTGCTCGCCGCGCCCAAGCCGGCGGTGTGGATGACCGCCTTCGCGGAGAGTGCGATCGACCATGAGATCCGGGTCTGGATCAGCGATCCGGAGGCGGGGCTGGGCAGCGTACGCTCGGAGATATTGAACCGCGTGCTCGAGCTGTTCCGCGCCAATGATATCGCCATCCCCTATCCGCAGCGTGACGTCAGGGTGAAGGAATGGCCCGCTAACGCAGCAGCGCCGCCATCTCGCTGAGCGCCGAATCGAGGCGGTGGGCCAAGCGGGCGGCGGCGGCGCGGGGCGGATCGGCGGTGCCGGCGGCGAGCAACGCCTCGACGCCCGCGGCCGCCCACAGAGCGGTCTCCTGCGCGAGCGCCTCGAAGCGGCGCTGAACGACGGGCAGGGCGATGTCGTAGGCGCCGGAGATGCGCGCGGCCTCGTCGAGGCCGTGATCGTTCGGCGCCCGCCCCTCGCCCGCGATCCGCTCGACCAGCCGCAGCGCCTCGCGCAGCTGCGCCACCTGGCGGCCGGGATCGGGCCCGGCGGAAGCGGGAGAGGGCGGCGCCTGATGCGTCATCGCGCCGAAGCTAGAGCGGCGAGGCTAAGGAAGCGCTAACGCCCTACCGTCACCCCGGCGAAGGCCGGGGTCTCGTGACGAGAAGTCGCGGCTGTCTCCACGAGATCCCGGCCTTCGCCGGGATGACCCCTTTGGCGTCAGTTGGGAACGCTGACCGAGGCGTCCTGGCCGTCGCCGGCGGGCAGCTGGAGCATGGTCTGGACGAGCGTGCCGCGGCTGACGACGATGGTCTGCGGATCGCCGGCGACCGAGCGGGCGCCGAGCGCCGAGCGCTCGGCATGGGCGACCTGCAAGAGGCTGTTCTCGACCGCGCTGCGCGGCTGCGGGCCGCCGAACAGGGCCTGGAGCGCCTGGGCGCGCGGATCGGTCGTGCCCTGATCGGCCTCGCCGGGCCGGGGCGGGGTCATCGCGAAATCGGGCGGCACCACCAGAGGCGCGTTGCGCGCGACCGCGAACTCGTCGGGGCCGCGGCCGCCGCCGAACAGGCCGCCGGAGGCGCATCCCGAGAGAATCAGAGCGGCCGAGGCGGCCAGGGCGAGCGGAGCGATACGCATAATCAGACTTCCTTCTTCGGCGCCTTGCCATCGCGCATCAGGAGCGCGCGCACAAGCAAAAGCAGCACGCCGATGGTAATCGCGGCGTCGCCGACGTTGAAGACCAAAAAGGGCCGCCACTCGCCGAAATGGAGATCGGCATAATCGACGACATAGCCGAGCCGCACCCGATCGAGGATGTTGCCGAGCGCGCCGCCGAGCACCATCGCCAGCGCGACCGAATCGGTGCGCTTGCGCTCCTTCCACAGCCAGAGCGCGACGAAGATGGCGATCGCCGCGGTCAGAGCGACGAGCAGCCAGCGGCCCCAGGCGTTTTCGGCGGAGAGCAGGCCGAGGGAAACGCCGTTATTCTCGACCCAGCGCAGGTCGAAGAAGGAGAAGATGTGGATCGTCCATTCCGGCTGGCCCTTGAGGTTCAGCGGATAGGTCACCACCCATTTCACCGCCTGGTCGAACACCAGGATCAGGAAGGCGAGCACCAAAGCGCGCGAGCGGTTGCGCTTCAGCGGCAGGTCATGGGGCGGCGGCGGGGCGGGCCGGGCCCGGTCTTGCTCGACGTCACCCATTCACCACCCCCTCGCAGCGCGCGCACAGGCCGCCCTCTTCCCCGACTTCCGGCAGCAGCCGCCAGCAGCGGCCGCATTTCAAATAGGCAGACCTCGTCACTTCGATCCCCTCGCCTTCGCCCGGCACGATTTCGGACACGATGCAGATTTCGGCAAGGCCGGAAAGCGCCTCCCGGGTCAGGCCCAGTTCCAGATCGGGATAGGCGACCCTCGCCTCGAGGCTGGAGCCGATCGCCTTGTCGCGGCGCAGCGGCTCGATGCTCTCGGTGACGCGCTCGCGGGTGGCGCGGATCAGCGCCCATTTGGCGGCAAGCGCCTCGTCGCGCCACGCCGCGTCGATCTCCGGCCATTCGAGCAGGTGGACCGAGCCCGCCTCCGGATAGCGCGTTCCCCAGACCTCCTCCGTGGTGAAGCAGAGCACGGGCGACAGCCAGCGGACCAGCGCCTGGAAGGTGACGTCGAGCACGGTCCGGTAGGCCCGGCGCTTGGGCGCAGCCGGCGCATCGCAATAGAGGCTGTCCTTGCGGATGTCGAAGAAGAAGGCGCTGAGGTCGTCATTGGCGAAGGCCATCAGCGCGCGGGCGTAGCGATTGAACTCATAGCCCTCGGCGGCCTCCTTCAGCTCCGCGTCGAGGACGGCGAGCCGGTGCAGCACCCAGCGTTCGAGCTCGGGCATCTCGGCCGCCGGCACTTTCTCCACGTCGCTGAAACCGTCGAGCGCGCCGAGCAGGTAGCGGAAGGTGTTCCTGAGCTTGCGATAGGCGTCGGAGGTGCCGGAAAGCACCTCCTTGCCGATGCGCACGTCCTCGAAATAGTCGGTCGAGGCGACCCACAGCCGCAGGATATCGGCGCCATTGTCGCGGATGATGGCGAGCGGATCGACGACATTGCCGTCCGACTTGGACATTTTGCGCCCGTTGCCGTCGAGCGCGAAACCATGGGTGAGCACGCTTTTGAACGGCGCCCGGCCGCGCGTGCCCGAGCTTTCCATCAGCGAGGACTGGAACCAGCCGCGATGCTGGTCCGAGCCTTCGAGATAGAGGTCGGCGCGGACGTCCTCGCCGTAGCGCGCCTCGATCACATAAGCATGGGTCGAGCCCGAATCGAACCAGACGTCGAGGATGTCCATCTGCGGCTCGTAATCCTCGAGCCGGTAGCCGTTGCCGAGCAGGGCCTGATGATCGGCGCTGAACCAGGCGTCGGCGCCGCCCTCGTGGAAGGCGCGGATGATGCGGCTGTTGACCGCGGCGTCCTTCAGATATTCGCCGGTGCCGCGTTCCACATAGAGCGCGATCGGCACGCCCCAGGCGCGCTGGCGGGAGATCACCCAGTCCGGGCGGCCCTCGACCATGGCGCGGATGCGGTTCTTCGATTTCTCGGGGACCCAGCGGGTCTCGTCGATCGCATCGAGCGCGGTCTGGCGCAGCGTGTTGCCGCCGAGCGAGGCCGTCGCCTGGTCCATCGGGATGAACCATTGCGGCGTGCAGCGGTAGATGACCTTGGCCTTGGAGCGCCACGAATGCGGGTAGGAGTGATGGAAATCCGCGCTGGCCGCGAGCAAAGCGCCGGCCTCGCGCAGGTCGTTGCAGATCGGCCCGTCGGGCGCGTTGAACTTGTTGTTGATCACCGAGCCGAGCCCGCCCAGCCAGAGCCAGTCGTTCCGATACTTGCCGTCGTCCTCGACCGCGAAAACGGGGTCGATCCCGGCCGCCTTGCAGACCAGGAAATCCTCCTCGCCATGGTCGGGCGACATATGGACGAGCCCGGTGCCGGCGTCGGTGGTGACGTGCTCGGCGGGAAGGAAGGCGCGCGGGCGGGCGAAGAAGCCGCCGAGATGGTGCATCGGATGGCGAGCGACGGTGCCGGCGAGATCGGAGCCTTTCAGGCGTACCACGTCATTCCCGCGAAAGCGGGAATCCAGCTTTTCTGCCTGTCCGGAAGCTGGAACTGGATTCCCGCTTTCGCGGGAATGACGGGAGAGGACGTGCGGAACCAGCGCCTCGGCGACCAGTACCCGCTTGTCGTCTAACGGTAAGACTACGTACTCAACGTCCGGCCCGTAAGCGATCGCCTGGTTAACTGGAATGGTCCAAGGCGTAGTGGTCCAGATTATCGCACTGGCCCCGACCAGCTCCGGGATCGGGCTCTCCGTGATCTCGAAGCCAACGTCGATCTGGGTCGAGACGATGTCCTCATATTCGACCTCGGCCTCGGCGAGCGCGGTCTTCTCGACCGGCGACCACATGACCGGCTTGGCGCCGCGGTAGAGCTGGCCGCTCTCGGCGAACTTCAGCAGCTCCTCGCAGATCTTGGCCTCGGCCTGGTATTTCATGGTGAGATAGGGATCGTCCCATTCGCCCATCACGCCGAGCCGCTGGAACTGCCCGGACTGGATGGCGACCCATTTCTCGGCATAAGCCCGGCATTCGGCGCGGAAGAGGTCCTTGGGGACCTCGTCCTTGTCGAGCTTCTTCTTGCGATATTGCTCCTCGACCTTCCATTCGATCGGCAGGCCGTGGCAGTCCCAGCCGGGGATGTAGGGCGCGTCGAACCCGCGAAGGCTTGCCGAGCGGACGACGATGTCCTTGAGGATCTTGTTCATCGCATGGCCCATGTGCAGATCGCCATTGGCGTAAGGCGGGCCGTCGTGGAGGATGAAGCGTGTCCGCCCGGCGCGGGCGGCGCGGATCTGCTGGTAGAGCCCCTCCTCCGCCCAGCGGGCGAGGATCGCCGGTTCCTTGCTGGCAAGGCCGGCCTTCATCGGGAAGTCCGTCTTCGGCAGGAAGACGGTCGCTCTGTAATCGGGTTTTTCGGACATTGGCGGGGGGCTTAGCGGGGAAGGGCCGGATTGCAAACCTTAGAACTCCATCCGTCACCCCGGACGAACTCCATCCCTCACCCCGGACTTGATCCGGGGTCCATCTCCCCTTGTGGTGCCAGCGAGAAGAAGAAAGTGGATGCCGGATCAAGTCCGGCATGACGGGTTTGAATTTCCGGCGGGACGGGTTTGGAATTCAGCGCACCAGCGCCCTGCCGACGTTGCGCATGTCCTCGATCAGCAGCAGGCCGGTATAATCGTGGGGGACCTCGCCCAGTTGCTCGGGCTCGGTGAGGCCGGTGAGCGGGGCGCCTTCGGCCGTGTCGCCGGTGACCAGCATGCGCGCGCCGGCGCCGGTCATGCGGGCGTGGAAGCGATAGGGCCAGCCCCATAGGGTCCAGCCGCCGTGGCGCGACAGGATCAGGTTCGCGCCCTCGCAACTCCCCGGCACCCGGCCAAGCCAGCCCCAGAAGCGGTAGCCCGAAAGGCAGGCCTCGCTCGCCGCCGGATCGAGCGTCCAGCCGGCCCGGGTCAGCTGGCGCAGCCGTTCGAGCGCGGCGGGCGGGCCGGCGAAGCCGTGATCGGCGCCGATCGTCACGCCCGCGCGGGCGAAGGCGGCGACGATGGCGTCGGCGGCGCGGGCGTCGACCAGGTCGAAGATCAGGATCTTGCCGGGAAAATTCCGGATCACGTCCTCGGCGGTCGGCATCGCGCCGATGCCCATGCCGCGTGTCTGGAAGGTCCGCCCGCCATCGCCGCTATAGCCATAGCCGATGTCGAGCGACCGCAGGTAGGAGAGGTCGCGCTGGGCGAGCGCGCCCGTGCCGTCGGTGCGGCATTCGAGATGGATGTCGCGGAAGATCATGGCGTGGCCGTCGCTGCTCGCCTGGACGTCGAGCATCAGCCCGCCGGCGCCGTCGGCGATCGCCTTGCGCATCGATCCGAAGGAATTTTCGATCTGGGTGCTCTGCCGGCCCGCGACGACATGGCCGGCATCGCAGCCGCCGGCGGCCGCGGCCGCGTCCGTCGGCTGGATCGTCCCGCGATGCGCGATCAGCACCAGCCGGCCCTCGGGCTTGCCGGCGAGCCACGACGCGTTGACGATGGTGAGAATGACGCAGGCAAGCGCCAGCGCGATGAGAATTTTCTTGGACCTGGTCATGCCCCCGCCGTCAGGTGATTCGTGTAAGCGTCTGTTTCCTTGAAGTTTTCCCAGCGCGTTGTCCAGACAGGAATTTCCTCGCCGGTCGGCACCATCCAGCGGCCGGTCTGCCTGGCGCCCAGCCTTTTGGCGACCCGGGCGCTGGCGGAATTGGCCGGATCGATGAGGTGGATGACATGGTCGCGGCCGAGCGCCTCGTGCGCCCAGACAAAGGCCGCGGCGGCGCCTTCGACCGCATAGCCCTTGCCCTGGTGGCCCGGGAAGATCGACCAGCCGATCTCGAAATCCGGCCAGCCTTCGGGCGCCCAGGGGCCGAGCCGGCCGACGGCAAGCCCGGTCGCGCGCTCCTCCGCGATCCACTGGCCGAAGCCCATCGCCGCCCAGCTGCCGGCGACCAGCGAGACCAGCCGCCACGCCTCGACCCGGTCGAGGCCGCGCTTCTCGCGGGTGATGAAGCGGGCGAAGCGGTCGTCGGCGAAGGCGGCCATCAGCGGCCCGGTGTCGCCCGGCCGCTGCGCGCGCAGGATCAGGCGCCTTGTGCGGAGCGTCGGAATGCCGGTCATGCGGCGAGCGCCGCGCGGGCGCGGTCGCAGTCGCGGGCGATCTGCGCCTTGAGCGCCTCCAGATCCTCGAACGCCCACTCGTCGCGCAGGAAGGCGATCAGCGCGACTTCGACCGTCTGATCGTAAAGGTCGCCGTCATAATCGAAGAAATAAGGCTCGAGCAGCTCCCGGGGCGGATCGAACATCGGCCGCGTGCCGAGATTGGCGACGCCGTCCAGCACCCGGCCGTCGGGCAATTTCCCGCGCACCGCATAGACGCCGAAGCGCGGGCGCTGATAGGGGCCGAGCGGGATGTTGGCGGTGGGGTAGCCGAGCGCGCGGCCCCTCTTGTCGCCATGCCCGACCATGCCCTCGATCGCGAACGGGCGGGTCAGCAGGCGGGCGGCGGTGGCGCAATCGCCGGCCTCGAGCGCCTCGCGGATGCGGCTGGAGGAAACCGGCTCGCCATCCTCGTCGACCGGCGCCACCGCGTCGACCGAGAGGCGGTTCGCCTGGCCGAGCAATTTCAGCACCTCGACATTGCCGCCGCGGCTGCGGCCGAAGGTGAAATCCCCGCCGGTGACGACGCCCGCGGCGCCGGCGCGGCTGACCAGATAATCGGTGACGAAATCGGGCGCGGTGACCGCGGCGAGCTCGGCGCCGAAATGGTAGACAAGCATCGCGTCGGCGCCGGCCTCGGCGAACAGGCGCTCGCGCTGGTCGAGGCTGGTGAGGCGGAAGGGCGGCAGGTCCGGCTTGAAGAAGCGGACCGGATGCGGATCGAAGGTCGCGACCAAAGCCGGCCGCCCCTCGGCGCGGGCGCGCGACACCGCGCGGCCCACCACCGCCTGGTGACCCTTGTGGAATCCGTCGAAATTGCCGAGCGCAACGATGCCGCCGCGAAGTGCGTCCGGAACCGCCGAGCCCCCGTCCAGGCGCTGCATGGGGAAGGGCTATAGGGAATGGCAAATCCGGATGCCAACTCCGGGTTCACATTTCGAACAATCCCTGCTCCGGCACGACGGGTGGATAAGCGAGCTCTTCGACCGCGTTGATGGCCTGGCCGATCAGAACGAGCGCCTCGGATTGCCGGTCCTTGGCGAGCGCTTTCCAGCGGACCGACCAAGCCCCCTTGCTGAACCGACTGAGGTTGACGCCCATCACGAAGCAGGCGGTGAGCGCCCCGGCACAGGCCGAACTCACCGCGGCTCCGCTGTCCCCGCGCACCGGTCTATAGCCGATGTGATAAAGAGTGAGCGCGTGTTCGGCCAGGCTGACGCAATGCTCCGAGACCTCATATGGGATTCGGGTAGCACGCTGGAGCAGGCGGCGCTCCTTCGAAACAATATTCTTTCGCTTACGCGCATCGGTCGTATCATCGCGTTCGTGGCGAAGGATCATAACCCGATCAAATACCTTTATGTCTTCTTCGAAAAGCCGCGCGAGTTCCGGCAGGTGACGCGTGTTGATTTGATGATCTATATACCGAAAATGCCGAGTCTCGCCGCGATCCAGCCCCTTTTTGTAGGATATTTTTATCACGGTGGCGGAGAGCCGAGCGGAAAGCAGACCGAGAAGTGCCGCTGCACTTCCCGACCCGGGAATATGCCGTCCTTCCCCATATTTCTTCAGAAGCTCAGACAGCTCCAGGTTAAGGTACGATTCCTTGTCCTCGCGCCTGGATTCCAGCGTGACGAAATTTACGGGAACGCCCTCGGTTCGCGAGAACGAAGGCGTCTCTTGGATTCTGATCCATTCCTTGTGGGGAATGATTGGGAAATAGGTGTCTCCATCGAAATCGTAGTCGACTTCCGTGAGCTCGATGCGATCGGCGTGAGGAAGCGACGCGCGATAGAGCTGCTCGCCGCCAATGATCATGAGTTGGTCAACGCCATTGGTTAGCGCGATGGCCTCATCGAGACTCGAAACCGTTTCTACGCCGGCTGCGGCCCATTCCTTGTTTCTGGTCAGCACGAGATTTCGACGGCCCGGAAGTGGATGGCCGATTGACTCGAAGGTCTTGCGGCCCATCAGGATCGGCTTCCCCATGGTGATCCTGCGGAAATGCTTGAGGTCTTCGGGAATATGCCATGGCAATCGACCGCCCTTGCCGATGATACCGTTGCGCGCGGCCGCGACAACGAGCACCAGCTTGGGCCGCTTGCGCCTCAAACCGCCACCTCGGCGCTTATGGGCGCGTGGGGGTTGTAGTCCTGGACGTCAAAGTCGGAAATGTCATAGCCGTCGATCGAATCGGGTCTGCGGCTAATCTCCAGCCGAGGCAGGGACTTTGGCTCCCGACTCAATTGCAAGGCAGCCTGATCGAGATGGTTGACGTAGAGATGGACGTCGCCGCCGAACCAAATCAGATTGCCGGGCTGAAGACCGGTTTGCTGGGCTAGCATGTGCGTCAGCAGCGCGGCGCCGAAGAGGTTGAACGGCACACCCAGAAAAATATCGCACGATCGCTGAAACAGAGCACAATTCAACCGTCCGCCGGCGACGTGAAACTGATAGGTCATGTGGCACGGGGGCAGGGCCATGTCCTCCAGCTCGCCGACGTTCCAGGCAGTGAAAAGCAAGCGGCGGTTGGCCGGATCCGATTTGATGCGCTTGATGACCTCTGCAATCTGATCGTGCTCGCGACCGTCCGGCCCGAGCCAGCGGCGCCATTGTTTCCCGTAGACCGGGCCCAGATCGCCCCATTTGGCGGCGAACTCCGCATCCCCCTTGATGCGGGTTTCGAATTCGTCCTGCGATATCTCGGTCCCGGTCTCGCCACGATAACGCTTCAGCGGCCAATCCGTCCAAATTCCGACGCCCTCCAGAACCAGCTCACGAATGTTCGTGCCCCCGGTGAGGAACCACAGCATCTCCTTGGCGGCGAGCTTCCAAGGGACTCGCTTGGTGGTGAGCAAGGGCAGGCCGAGCGACAAATCCTGACGCAGAACCTCTCCGAACAGACTTCTCGTGCCCACTCCAGTTCGGTCGAGTCGAAAGTCTCCCTCCGAGACCAATCTGCGCAAGAGCTCCAGATACTGAGTTTCGATGTTCACCGGGGGCCCTTCCATATCCGGGCCTCTCATAGGTCGCGGCGGCCCTCTCTTTCCAGAAAATATCACCGAAACGGACGCCATATTGGATGTAGTTCGGCACCGGCGGCCCGGCTTGCGGTGGCAAGGGGGCACAGATGGTCGTCGCCACCGCCCGAGATGCGGCCAAGCTGCTCGGTCCGCTCTTCCTCGATCTGGGCGGCGAGAAGCTCGCCTTGCTCTATCTGGACGGCGGCCGGCGGGTCATCGCCGTCGATTCGCATCCCGTGGTCGAGCGCGACGAGATCGTCCTGCCCATGGCCGAGATCTTCCGGGCGGCGCTGAACCACAAGGCCGCCGGCCTGATCGTCGCGCACAACCATCCGAGCGGCGATCCGACGCCGAGCCGGGCCGACATCGCGGCGACGCGCCGGCTCGCCGAGACCGCCGCCAATCTCGGCCTCGTCCTGCACGATCACCTGATCTTCGCCGGCGGGGAATGCCGGAGCTTCCGGGAGCTGGGGCTGCTCTAGCAGCCGTCATGCCGGACGAGCCAAGCGCTCCCGCCGGTCGGCTCAGGGGTTGCAGCTCGGGATGTCCGCGGGCTCCGGGCGCGGCCCGCGCGGCTCGAACTGGGCGAAATAGGATTCGCTGTCGGGCAGCCGCTCGAACCGGGTGAGCGCGTAGCCGATCGCGTTGAACTCGCAGACCAGGAGACGCTGCGGCGTGCCGTGCTGGCTGGTCGGCCGGTCGGCGTCGACGACGATGATCCGGGCATTGCCCTTGAGCGCGGGGCGCAGGTTCCACAGGAATTCGGAGGGGCGGGCGATCTCGTGATACATGTGGATCATGAAGATGCGGTCGAACGAGCCGGCCGGCAGCTGCGGGTCGTTGGGCTGGCCGAGGCGGATCGCGACATTGTCGAGCCGCTCGCGCTGGATGCGCTGGCCGAGCGCGCGGATCGTCCCGGGGACGATGTCCTCGGCGAGCACCCGGCCCTTGGCGCCGACCATCGGCGAGAGCCGCACCGTATAATAGCCTTCGCCCGCGCCGATATCGGCGACCGACATGCGCGGCGCGACCTCGGCCAGGCGGGCCACGGTCTGGAACTCGCCGACATTCTCGCGCGCATCCTCGTTCAGATAGCGCGAGGAGATCGGCGCGACCGGCCGGTGCGGCTCGGGAAAGGCCGACGCCTGATTGTTGCCGCCGCCGCTCCCGCAGCCGGCGAGCAGCAGCAAGGCCGCAAACGAAGTCCGAGAGAGGCGGCGCTTGCGCGCAAGCATTTTCGTCATGCCGGGGCGACGTCTCGTTGTCGCATAAGGCGCCTTAGTCCACATCTTCGACCTCGATCTTCTCGCCGGTGACGCGCTGCGACAAAGCGGCGGCCATGAAGCGGTCGAGATCGCCGTCGAGCACGTCGGAGGGCGAGGTGGAGGTGACGCCGGTCCTGAGGTCCTTCACCAGCTGATAGGGCTGGAGCACGTAGGAGCGGATCTGGTGGCCCCAGCCGATGTCGGTCTTGCTGGCCGCGGTCGCGCTCGCCTCGGCCTCGCGCTTCTGCAGCTCGGCCTCGTAGAGCTTGGCCTTGAGCTGGTTCATCGCCTCGGCGCGGTTCTTGTGCTGCGAGCGCTGGTTCTGGCACTGGACGACGATGCCGGTCGGCAGATGGGTGATGCGCACCGCGCTGTCGGTGGTGTTGATATGCTGGCCGCCGGCTCCCGACGCGCGGTAGGTGTCGATCCTCAGCTCGCTCTCGACGATTTCGATGTCGATATTCTCGTCGACCACCGGATAGACCCAGACGCTCGAAAAGCTGGTGTGGCGCCGCGCGTTCGAATCATAGGGGCTGATCCGGACCAGGCGGTGGACGCCGCTCTCGGTCTTGGCATAGCCGTAAGCGTTCTCGCCCTTGATCATCAACGTCGCCGACTTGATCCCGGCCTGCTCGCCGCTATGGTGGTCGACAAGCTCGACCTTGTAGCCGTGGCGCTCGGCCCAGCGCGTGTACATGCGCTGCAGCATCTCGGCCCAGTCCTGGCTCTCGGTGCCGCCGGCGCCGGCATTGACCTCGATATAAGTGTCGTTGGCGTCGGCCTCGCCGGCGAGCAGGGCGGCGACCTTGTCGCGCTCGGCGCGGTCGGCGAGCTCGGCCAAGGCGGCGACCGCGTCGTCGACCATGCCAGTGTCGCCCTCGGCCTCGGCCATCTCCATCAGCTCGGCGGTGTCGGCCAGCTCCTTCTCGATCGCCCGGGTCGCGGCGATCGCCTCGTCGAGGCGGCGGCGCTCGCGCATCACCACCTGCGCCGCCTTGGGATCGTCCCACAATTTCGGGTCCTCGACCTGCGCGTCGAGCTCAGCCAGCCGCTTCAGCGCGCGGTCCCAGTCGAGGAACCGGCGCAGGAGATCGAGGGCGGAGCCGATCTGGTCGACATGGGCTTGCGCTTCGGCGCGCATCGAGGAACTCCACTGACTGTTCCCCGGCGAAAGCCGGGGCCCAGACTTTCTTTGTGGGCTGGATCCCGGCCTACGCCGGGACACGGCCCGCGACTATCGTCGCGGGCCTAATAGATGCCGCCCTCCCTTTGCAAGAAGTCGCTGTCCCTGCGGTCGCCGGCGGCGGGGCCGGGGGCGGGGGCGGCGCGGCGGGCATTGGCCTCGACCGCCGCCCGCTCGATCGAGCGCCGCGGCTCGCTTTCGGGCTTGAACGCCTCCCAGATGATCGCCGCGCGCGGATCGTTGGTCGGCCAGGCGCCGTAGACGCGCTGGCCCGAGCGGCGGTCGATCCGGACCATGCGGATGTTGGTCGGCGCGCGGAAGGGGAGGACCGGCATGCCCTCGAACGCCGCGCGCGCGAACTGGCGGAAGATCGGCGCCGCGAGCGTGCCGCCCTGGGCGTAGCCGCCCATCGGCCGGGGCCGGTCGAAGCCCATATAGACGCCGGCGACGATCTGCTGCGAGCCGCCGATGAACCAGACGTTGGTCGGCCCGGTGGTGGTTCCGGTCTTGCCGAACAGCGGCCGGCCGAGATCGCGCAGGATGGTGGCGGTGCCGCGCTGGACCACGCCCTCGAGCATGTGCACGATCTGGTAGGCGGTCATCGCATCGACCACCTGGCGGGTGCGCAGCGGCGGCCGCGGCATCGGCCGGCCGTCCCAGTCGGGCGCGTTGCAGCCCTCGCAGGGGCGGGTGTCGGCGCGCCAGATGACGTGGCCGCGCCGATCCTGGACATAGTCGATCACGGTCGGGGTCAGCGCCCGGCCCTGATTGGCGAAGGTGGCGAAGGCGTTGACCATCTTTTCGACCGTGGTGTCGCCGGCGCCCAGCGAGATGGCGAGATTGGGGTTGTAGTCGCCGACGCCCATCTGGCTGGCGCGGCGGACGACGTTGGCCATGCCGATCTGGTTGGCGGTGCGCACGGTCATCAAATTGCGCGACTGTTCGAGGCCCCAGCGCATCGTCTGCGGCCCGGAATAGCCGCCCGAAAAGTTGCGGAAGCATTTGTTGTTGGCGCAGAACGGGCCGTCGACGATGATCGAGGCCGGGGTCATGCCGGCGTCCAGTGCGGCGGAATAGACGATCGGCTTGAAGGTCGAGCCCGGCTGGCGCAGCGCCTGGGTGGCGCGGTTGAAGGGCGAGCCGCGCACGTCGAAGCCGCCCTGCATGGCGAGGATCCGGCCCGAGGCCACCTCTTCGACGACCATCCCGCCCGAAACCTCCGGGATCGAGCGCAGGGCCCAGACGCTGCTGGCCTCGCCGCCCTCGCGCTCGACCGCGATCACCGCGCCGGGCCTGAGCGCGTTGAACGCCGCGGTGGCGGTGCCGCGCTTCGGCATCGCCGCGCCCGACGGATAGAGCGTGCCGCGGGCGCCGTCGGTGAAGCCCAAAAGGATGCTGCCCGGTTCGCGCGCCAGCACCACCGCCGCGCGCCAGGCCGGATAGCCCGGCCCCAGAGACGCCACCGCGAGCCGCGAGCGCCAATCGCCGGCGAGCTCGATGGAAAGGCCGGGATCGCGCCAGCCGCGGCCGCTCTCGTAGCGCCTGAGGCCGTCGCGCAACGCGGTCTCGGCCGCCTGCTGCATGCGCGGATCGTAGGAGGTGCGGATCCAGAGGCCGCCGCCATAGACGCTGTTCGGCCCGCTCGCCGCATCCTCGCCGTAGCGGGCGATGAGCACCCGGCGGACCTCCTGCATATAATAGCCGCCGACGTTGCGGACGATGTCCTGGCTGCCGCGCACGGTGGCGAGCGGCTGGCGGAGCGCCTCGTCATGCTGGGCCTGGGTGATGAAATTGTTGCGGAGCATCTCGCTCAGCACGAAGTTGCGCCGCTGGAGCGCATCTTCCGGGTGGCGGACCGGATCGTAATTGGAGGGGCTCTTGGGCAGGGTCGCGAGGAAGGCGCATTCGGCCAGAGTGAGCTGGCCGACGTCCTTGTTGAAATAGGCGCGCGCCGCCGCCTGCACGCCATAAGCGTTCCGCCCGAGGAAAATCTCGTTGAGGTAGAGCTCGAGGATCTGCTGCTTGGTGAGGGTCGATTCGATCCGCCGGGCCAGGAAGGCCTCGCGGATCTTGCGGCTGATCGAATATTCGTCGCCGACGAAGAAGATCTTGGCGACCTGCTGGGTGATGGTCGAGCCGCCGCGCGCGCGCTCGCCGCTGCCCCTCTTGGCGACATAGTCCCAGATCGCGCCGGCGACGCCCGGATAATCGAGGCCGCCATGGTCGAAGAAGGTGCGGTCCTCGGCGGCGAGGAAGGCGTTGATCAGCCGCGCCGGGAATTCGTTATAGCCGAGCTGGACGCGGCGCTGGCGGGCGAAGCTCTGCACCGGCTCGCCGTTGATGTCGCGCACGTAGCTGGGCAGAGCCGGCTCGTAGTGGAGCAGGCGCTCGGTCGAGGGCAGATCGCGCGCGAACAGGATCCAGAGCACGGCGTAGAGGAGGAAGGGCAGCGACAGCAGGACGAGGATCACCTTGCCCCACCAGCGCCGCCACAGCCATTTGAAGGCGCCGAGCACGCCGCCCAGCACCGCCGCGACGGACGCGAGAACGACCCGGAACAGGCCGCCGGCGCGGCCGAGCGCCCCGCCGAGGCGGCCCCCGCCGCGGCGGATGACGATACGCTCTGTGGCCTGCTCGCTGGTCATGGCGAGGCGGGTCTAGCCGAAGCTTCGGGGCAAATGAAGGCGTTCGGTGCGGGCGCGGCAGGGCGGGGCAAACTATACGAGCTATACACGACGGCCCCCCTTTTCGTGGCCGGAAGGCCGGCGCGCGGTCCGGGTGAAGATGACAAAGATGACGGCTCCCATCGCGGTGTCATCCTCCCGGAAAAGAGAGGCGCGCGGCGCGAACGTGACGAGCGGCACGACTGGCACGAATGTCACATGGAATCGCGGGGGGGCTCCCCCGAAGCGCCGGACGGGGCGCGCCGGACGGGCCCGCCGCCGGAGGGCGGGAGGCGAGGGGCATCGACGATAGGAAAGAGCCGGGACCCGGGCCGGGACCCGAGTCGCGGCCAAGGATGACAGGTCAAATCCTACATTTCTCCAACAATCGCATCGTTGGCTACCGCTTCTATTTCCATAGCCACGAACCTGGCGAGCCGCCGCACGTCCATGTCGACAAAGCGGGCTCGACGATAACGATCGCCGTTGCCGGTCGGCTGGTATCCGCGCCTCGAAGGCGCCACGCCGGATCAGCGGCGCCCATTGGGCGGTCTCGGGAGCCGGTTATGGCATTCGCTGGCCCGAGATCGACGAGGACCTGAGCAGCCGAAGGGCTGCTCAGGCGCGCCCGCGCCACGGCGGGCGGCGTAGGGGAACTTGCACCGGCCGCGCGGCGCAGGTGCTTGAACTTCCCCGGGATTTCCACTAACCGGCAGGAGGATCGGGGGGCCTTTTTATGCGACATATTCTATTGGCCGCGTGCGCTTTCTCGCTGGCGGGCTGCACCTCGCTCGCCTCCACCCTGGTCACCGAATATGGCCCGCAGACGGTGATGACCGCCGGCGGCTATCAGAATTGGGCGGAAGGGCCGGGGCGGTGGCGGGTGAGCGCCAAGTCGAACGGCTTCGCGCAGGCGAACCTGGCGCAGGACATCGCCCTGATGCGCGGCGCGGTGCTGGCCAAAGCGGCGGGCTTTTCCTACCTCCAGATCGTCTCGTTCGAGGGGACGCAGCGCATGGCCGGCGGCATGCGCGGCATCCAGCACGTGATCCTCCGCCTGGCCGGCGTCCATGATGCCAACGCGCCGCTCGTTTGCGAATCCCCGCCTTTGACCCAGTCGAGCTGCGCGACGGTCGGCGTCGATGCCACCCTCGCGCTGCTCGGCCCGCGCCTGAACCGCAGCCCCGCCCAGATCGAGGAGGAGGTGGCGGCGGTCAGGCGCTCGCCGCCGCGCGCGAACTAGATCGATTCGCTTCGGATCGATCGTCATTCCAGCTTTCGCTGGAATGACGGAGGTTCGAAATTCAACGGGCAGCGGCCGGGACTCAGCCCCGCCGCCCCAGCAGGCGGCTCGCGAAATGCGCTTCGACCGCGCGTTTCATGCCCTCGGCGATCTCGCGGCGGCCCTGGGGCGAGGTGATGTAGGCGGCGTCGGTCTCGTTGGTGAGATAGCCGCTCTCGAACAGGATCGAGGGGATATCGGGCGCCTTCAGCACGATGAAGGCGGCGAAGCGGTGCCAGATCGGGCGGAACGGGAAGATCGGGGCGGCCTCGCGGTAGAGCAAGCGGGCGAAGTCGGCCGCGACGTTCATGCTCTCGCGCTGGGCGAGATCGATCAGGATCAGGTTGACGTTTGGATCGGGGCTGAGGCTGGCGCCGCCGATGCTGCCCGCGGCGTTCTGGCGCTGGGCGAGCAAGGCCGCCTCGCGGTCGGAGGCGACCTCGGACAATGTGTAGACGGTGGCGCCGCGCGCGGCGTCGTTGGCGGGCGCGGTGTCGGCGTGGATCGAGATGAACAGGTCCGCGTCGAGCCGGCGCGCGATCCGGTAGCGGTCCTCCAGCACCAGATAGCGGTCGTCCTCGCGGGTCATCGCGACGCGGACGCGCCCCGAGGCGGCGAGCGCGTCGCGCATCGCCAGAGCGAGCGCGAGCGTGATGTCCTTCTCCGGCCGGTCGGTGAAGGGCGAGGCGGCGCCGGGATCCTGGCCGCCATGGCCGGGATCGATGACGATGAGCGGCGGATTGGTGCCCCGCGCCGGCGTCACCGGCGGCAGCGGGCCGAGTTCGTCGGCGCGCAGCGGCTGGACCGCGATGGTGACGCCCGCCCGGTCCGGCACGGCCGAAGGGACGCGCATGGGCCAGAAAATCGCCACCAGCAGGTAGATCAGCCAATCCATCGCCGGACATTGCCGCGCGCGCGCCGCGCGGGTCCAGCGAAAAACCAACCGGTGGGAGAAAGCCGCCGGACCTCACGGAAAAAACGCCGTTTCCCGCCGCGCGGCGGTTGTAGCGGGCGGCCCCAGATGCTAGCTGGATCAAATCGCAGCCCCGCTGGGCGCGATTTGAATTGCGCCGGCTTCGCGCCGGCCCGCTAGGTTGACGCTGTATGTGGCATTTTTCCTCCAGGCTGACGCGCCGCCTTCATGGCGACGGCGGGCTTGGCGGACGCCGGTTGGCCCCCGTGGCCGGCCTGCCCTATCCAGCAGACGCACATTTCTATCTTTCAACCCGGACATCCGACGCGCGTGCGCAGTCCGCCGCGCGGCCGTCCATATTCGAGCGCGTGCACCTTCTCTCTTTCGAAAGAGGCGTGCGCGCGTGGAGTGACCTTAATGACCATGCGCATGCTGATCGACGCGCGCCACCAGGAAGAGACCCGGGTGGCCGTGATCAAGGGAAATCGGATCGAGGAATTTGATTTCGAATCCGCCGAGCACAAGCAGCTCAAGGGGAATATCTATCTAGCCAAGGTGACGCGGGTCGAGCCGTCGCTGCAGGCGGCGTTCGTCGATTATGGCGGCAACCGCCACGGCTTTCTGGCCTTCTCCGAAATCCACCCCGATTATTACCAGATCCCGCGCGAGGACCGCGAGGCCCTGCTCCGCGAGGAAGCCGAGCATGCCGAGGAGGAGGAGCGCCTGCGCGCCGCCGAATATGACGGCGATTATGAGGACGACCATATCGTCGAGGCCGAGGAAGAGCCGATCGAGGCCGAGACGCTGACCGCCGATGCGGACGACGCCGGCGAGGGCGAAGGCGAGGACGAGACCGCGCCGGCGCCGCCCGAGGAGGCCGAGAGCGCGTCCGAGGAAAGCGCCGTCGAGACGCTCCGCCGCAAGCGCCAGAACCTCAGGCGCCGCTACAAGATCCAGGACGTGATCCGGCGCCGCCAGGTGCTGCTCGTCCAAGTCGTCAAGGAGGAGCGCGGCAACAAAGGCGCGGCACTCACCACCTATCTTTCGCTGGCCGGCCGCTATTGCGTGCTGATGCCCAATACCAGCCATGGCGGCGGCATCAGCCGCAAGATCTCCAACGGCGCCGACAGGAAGCGGCTCAAGCAGATCATGTCCGATCTGTCGCTGCCCTCGACGATGGGCTGCATCGTCCGCACCGCCGGCCTCAGCCGCACCAAGGTCGAGATCAAGCGCGACTTCGATTATCTCGCCCGGCTCTGGGACGAGATCCGCGAGAATACGCTGAAATCGGAAGCGCCGGCGTTGATCTACCAGGACAGCGATCTCATCAAGCGCGCCATCCGCGACATCTACAACAAGGATATCGACGAGGTCATCGTCGAGGGCGCCGACGGCTATCGCGACGCGCGGCAGTTCATGAAATTGCTGATGCCGAGCCACGTCCGGCGGGTGAAGGATTATGCCGATCCGGTGCCGCTCTTCCAGCGCTACGGCGCCGAGGACCAGCTCAACGCCATGTACCAGCCGCTCGTCCAGCTGAAGTCCGGCGGCTATGTCGTGATCAACCCGACCGAGGCTTTGGTCTCGATCGACATCAACTCCGGCCGCTCGACCCGCGAGCACAATATCGAGCAGACCGCCTTTTCGACCAATATCGAGGCGGCGCACGAAATCGCGCGCCAGCTCCGCCTGCGGGACATGGCGGGCCTGGTCGTCATCGATTTCATCGACATGGAATCGAACGGCCATATCCGCAAGGTCGAAAAGGCGATGAAGGACGCGCTCAAGAACGACCGCGCCCGCATCCAGGTCGGCCGCATTTCGAGCTTCGGGCTGATGGAGATGAGCCGCCAGCGGCTCAGGACCGGCGTGCTCGAAGCCTCGACCCGGCCCTGCCCGCATTGCGAGGGCTCGGGGCTGATGCGGACCGCTTCGTCGGCGGGCCTCTCGGCGCTCCGCATGCTCGAGGACGAGGCCGGCCGCGGCCGCGGCTCGCGGATCGTGCTGCGCGCCGGGCGGGAGGCGGCGGTCTACCTGCTCAACAAGAAGCGCGCCGAGATCGGCGAGGTCGAGGCGCGCTACGGCGTCCTGATCGAGGTGCTGATCGACGAGAGCCTCGAAGGCGCCCGGATGAGCGTCGAATCGCACGGGCCGCCGCCGGCCGAGCGCCCGCGCCTCGCTCCCTCGGCTCCGGCCGTGGAGGAAGAGGAGGAGTTGGTCGAGGACGAGGCTGACGAGGAAGAGGAGGAAGAGGAAGCCGAGGAGGAGCCGCGCGAGGCCCGCGAACCGCGCCAGCGCGGGGAACGCGGCGACCGCGCCGAGCGCGACGCCGACGGCCGCAAGCGCCGCCGCCGCCGCGGCCGCCGCGGCGGCCGCCGCCGGGAGCCCGGCGAGGGCGGCGAGGGCGGCGAAGGAGCCGAGGGCGAAGCCCCGGCCGAGGCGTTGACCGAAGCCGAAGCGACCGAGGCGCCCGCGCCCGCCGACGAGGACGGCGCCGAGCCCGCCCGCAAGACCCGCCGCCGTCCCCGCGCCCGCAAGCGCGACGAGACCATCGAGGTCGAGGCAGCGCCCGCCGAGACGCCGGCCGAGCCTGAATCCGCGCCTGCGCCCGCGCCTGCCGCGGAGGAGGAGGCGCCCAAGCCCAAGCCGCCCCGTGGCCGCCGCAAGAAGGCCGAAGCGCCCGTCGAGGCCCCGGTCGAGGCCGCCGTCGACACGCAAGTCGCCGAGACGCCGACGCCCGAGGCCGCAAACGACGCCGCGCCGCCCAAGCGCCGCCGCGCCAAGGCCGCGCCGAAAGCCGTGAAGGCCGAGGCCGAGGCCGGCGCCGAAGCCGGCGACCAGGGCGAGGAGGGCGTGAACGAAGACGGCTCGCCGCGCCGGGGCTGGTGGCAGCGGACCTTTGGAGCCTAGACCGAGATTCGATCCGGTTTGCTCACCCGCTGTCCGTCATGCCGGGCTCGACCCGGCGTCCGCCTTCTTCTTGCGCCGGCACTGAAGAAGGTGGACCCCGGGTCAGCTCCGGGGGTGACGAATTCCATTCGGTGGAATTCGGGTTTAGAACGTCCCCAAGGTTTCATCTGACGTTCAGGCGTCGAGTTGGAGATCAAGCGCGATGGCTGACGCTCCCCTGAGAAGGCATCGGACCGCGGTGTGGCTGGTCCGGCTGCTGATGCTGCTCGCGATCAGCTTCGCGGCCGGCATCCAGCCGGCCGCCGCCCAGGCGGTGCTGCGCGACGCCGAGACCGAGCAATTGCTGCGCGATATTTCGCGGCCGCTGATCGTCGCCGCCGGGCTCCAGCCCGAGAACGTCCAGGTGGTGCTGCTCGGCAATCGCGAGATCAACGCCTTCGTCGCCGGCGGCCAGATCGTCTATCTCCATTCGGGCCTGTTCACCGTCGCCGACAATGTCAACGAGGTGCAGGGCGTGATCGCCCACGAGCTCGGCCACATCACCGGCGGCCATATCCTGCGCTCCTACGAGGGCATCCAGCAGGCGACCGGGATCATGATCCTGTCGCTGCTGCTCGGCGCGGCGGCGATCGCGGCCGGCGGCGGCGAGGCCGGCATGGGCATCATCGCGGCCGGCCAGCAGGCGGCGATGGGCCGCTACCTCTCCTTCACCCGGATTCAGGAGAATAGCGCGGACCAGGCCGGCGCCACCTATCTGAGCCGCGCCGGGATCAGCGGGCGCGGCTCGCTCGCCTTCTTCGAGCGGCTGCAGAATATCGAATTCCGCATGGGGATCCCGCAGGAGAACGGCTACCAGCGCACCCACCCGCTCAACGCCGAGCGCATCGCGGTGCTCGAGACCAGCTACCGCGCCGATCCGGCCTGGGACCGGCCGACCGACCCCGCATTGGAGGCGCGCTTCCAGCGGGTCCGCGCCAAATTGTCGGGCTATGTCGACGATCCGGTGCAGGTGCTCCGCCGCTATCCGGCCAGCGACCGCTCGATCCCCGCCCATTATGCCCGCGCCTACGCTTATCACCGCAGCGGCCATCCCGACGAGGCCGGCGCCGAGGTCGCGGCCCTGATCGCGGCGGCGCCGCACGATCCTTATTTCCTCGAGCTGCAGGGGCAGGTGCTGCTCGAATCCGGCCATCCGATCGAGGCGGTGGCCGCGCTCCGGGAGGCGGTCGCCCGCTCGAACGACCAGCCGCTGATCGCCACCCTGCTCGGCCACGCTTTGATCTCGACCGAGGATCCGGCCAATTTCGAGGAAGCCAAGCGGGTGCTGCGCGTCGCCGTCGGCCGCGACAACACCAATCCCTTCGCCTGGTACCAGCTCGGCATCGTCTACGACCGCGAGGGCGACGAGGCGCGGGCGGCGCTCGCCACGGCCGAGCGCTACAATCTGATCGGCCAGCCGCAATTCGCCTTGCCCAATGCCGAGCGGGCGATGATGGGCCTGCCGGTCGGCACGCCGGACTGGCTTCGGGCGCAGGACATTTCGATGGTCTCGCGCAACGCCGTCCAGCGCCAGCGCCGCGGGCGCAACCGCTGATGGAGAAAAAGAAGGGCGGCCCCGCGTTCGGGAGCTGGAAGATGGGCCTGGTCGCCGCGGCCGGCGGCCTGTTGGTCGGCGGCCTCGCGGTCGCGCTCTATTACGGCGTGCGGGTGCCGAGCCGCGAAGAGACCGAGGCGATCGTCCACGATTACATCCTCGACCATGGCGAGCTTTTGCCCAAGGCGATGGAGCGGCTGGAGCAGCGCCTGGCCGCCTCGACGGTCTCGCAGCGGCGGGCGGAGTTCGAACGGCCCTGGCACGGCGCCTGGGCGGGCGCGGCCGACGGCGACGTCGTCCTGGTCGAATTCTTCGATTATGCCTGCTCCTATTGCCGACTCTCCAATCCCGTCGTCGAGCGGCTGATCCGCGAGGATCCGCGGCTGAAGGTGGTCTGGCGCGAGCTGCCCGTGCTCGGCCCCGACAGCCAGGCCGCCGCCTATGTCAGCCTCGGCGCGGCGCGCCAGGGCCGCTTCCGTGCCTTTCACGACCGCCTGTTCGCGCTCGGCCGGCCGACCGAGGGCGCCGTCGCCCAGGCGGCGCAGGAGACCGGGATCAGCCGCGAGGCCGAAAATGCCGAGGCGCGCGCCGAGCTCGTGCGCAATGGCGAGCTCTTCCGCTCGATCAGCGGCACCGGCACGCCGACCTTCGTCGTCGGCGACCGCGTGCTCCAGGGCGCGGTCGGCTATGACGCGCTCAAGGCGGCGATCGCGGCGGCGCGGGCGGGGGCGCCGCGGGCCTCGTAAACCCCTCCTGGCCTCCCGCTACCCCTTGAACCCCTGCGCCACGACATACCATTCGGACGAGCCCTTGCGGCTGGCCGGCGGCTTGGCGTGCTTCACCGTGGCGAAGCGGCGCTTGAGCTCCGCGACGAGGCCGGAATCGGCGCCGCCGGCCAGCACCTTGGCGACGAAGGCGCCGCCCGGCTGGAGGATGCCGGCGGCGAAATCGAGCGCGGCCTCAACGAGGCCCATGGTGCGCAGATGATCGGTCTGCGGGTGGCCGACCGTATTGGCGGCCATGTCGGAGAGGATGAGGTCGGCGGGCCCGCCGAGCGCCTCCCTGAGCCGGTCCGGCGCCGCATCGTCCATGAAATCCATCAGCAGGATGGTCGCGCCCTCGATCGGGTCGATGGGGAGCAGATCGATGCCGACGATCACCGCCTGGGGCAGGCGCTGGCGGGCGACCTGGGTCCAGCCGCCCGGCGCGATGCCGAGATCGACGATCCGCTTCGCGCCCTTGAGGAAGCCGAAGCGCTCGTCGAGCTCGATCAATTTATAGGCGGCGCGCGAGCGATAGCCCTCGGCCTTGGCGCGCTTCACATAAGGATCGTTGAGCTGGCGCTCGAGCCAGCGGGTCGAGCCGACCTTGCGGCCCTTGGCGGTCTTGACCCGGATGCGCAGGCCGCTGTTGGCGCTGGTGGGGGGACGGGTCATCGGGCGGAATGGGGACAGTTGCTTTTCCGCACCGCGTCGCCTCTTTCGGCGCGGTCGTGCGGAAAAGCAACTGTCCCCTTGCTCACAACCTATGCCCGTCCCTGGCCATGAGCGAGCGCAAGATGCCTTCGCGGATGCCGCGGTCGGCGACGCCCAGGGTCTCGGCCGGCCAGATGTCCATGATCGCCTCGAGGATCGCGCAGCCGGCGACGACGAGGTCGGCGCGCTCGTGGCCGATGCAGGGGAAGGTGGCGCGGCCGGCATGGTCCATGCCCGACAGGGTGGCGCTGACCTCGCGCATCGCGGCGGCGGGCATCTTGAGGCCGTCGACGGCGCGGCGGTCGTAGCTCGGCAGAGCGAGATAGACGCTGGCGAGCGTGGTCACCGTGCCGCTGGTGCCCATCAGGCGGATGTCGTCCTTGTTGGCGGGCAGCAAGGCGGTGAAGTGGCGGAAGGCGTGGCGGACGCGCTCGCGCATGCGGCCGTAGGCGGCGAGGCGCTCGTCGGTCGAGGCGAAGTCGCGGCCCTCGCTCTCGGTCAGCGAGACCACGCCCCAGGGCGCGCTCCACCAGCATTTGATCCGGGGCTCGCCCTGGTCGGTGTCGATGAGGACGAGCTCGGTCGAGCCGCCGCCGATGTCGAAGATCAAAGCCGGGCCGTCGCCGGGCTCGAGCAGGCGGTGGCAGCCGAGCATGGCAAGGCGCGCCTCCTCCTCGGGCGCGATGATCTCGAGGCAGATGCCGGTCTCGCGCCGCACCCGCTCGACGAAATGGCGGCCGTTGACCGCGCGCCGGCAGGCCTCGGTGGCGACCGAGCGGGCGAGGCTGACGCGGCGGCGGCGCAATTTCTCGGAGCAGACCGCGAGCGCGGCGACGGCGCGGTCCATCGCATCCTCGCCGATCTTGCCGGAGGTCGCCATCCCCTCGC
This sequence comes from Sphingomonadales bacterium, assembly GCA_034668505.1. GTDB lineage: Bacteria > Pseudomonadota > Alphaproteobacteria > Sphingomonadales > Sphingomonadaceae > Allosphingosinicella. The sequence goes on along the minus strand of JAXDPD010000013.1, from coordinate 19,107 downwards.
CCAGGCGGACGACGCGCGAGAAGGCGTCGATGACGGTGAAGCCGTCCTCGCTCGGGCGGGCGACGAGCAGGCGGCAATTGTTGGTGCCGAGATCGATCGCGCCATAAGTGTGGCGCGGCGTCCAGCGCCGGCCTGCGATCGGATCCTGGGGGAGCTCCCCGGCCGGTCCCGGAGCCGGCGCCTGCGGAGCCTGGACGGCTTGCTGCGGCATCGATGCGGACTTCTCGTTATGTTTTCGTTTCGGGAGGCCGAAGCCGCCCTCTGACTTGGGGCCTTTGTACATGAGGGGGCGGGAGGCGGCAAGGACGGGCGGTCGGCCGCGTCCGCCGCCGCCATGCATTGCGATGCCGGCGCACGGCGCGCGGCCGCGCCGGGCCGCCCGTCTAGTCCGCCTTTCCCTGCCGCGCCGCGAGCAGCATCTGGCGGCGGAGCTCGGCGGTCAGCGCACCTTCGTGGGTCAGCACCTCCTCGGCAACGTGGCCGACCTGCCAGGAGAGGCCGTGATCGAGGTGGACCGGGATGCCGGCCTCGCGGATCCTGGCGAACAGGAGATGGTCCTCGGAGCGGATCGTGCCGTCCTCGCGCCAGCTGGTTTCGAACCAGGGCCAGGCGATCTCGCTGAAGATGGCGGCGTCCATCAGCACCAGGCCGAGGCCCAGCGCCGCCACCTCCTCGACCTCCTGCGCCCTGGCTTTCTCGGCGGTGGTGAACACCGGGCCGCCGGCCAGCGCGGTCGCCAGCGGCCCGCCGCCGCCGCCGCCGCGCCTGACATAATTGGCGCCGACGATGCGCAGATTGCGGGCGAGCAGGCGGATCAGCGTGTCGGCCGGGAAAATCTGGTCGGCATCGATCCACAATATCTTGTCGGCGCCGGCGGCGAGCGCGGCCTTGGCGAGATGATCCCGGGTCGGCAGCAAATGGCCGGCCGCGAGCGTGTAGGAGAGGCGCAATTTCTCGAACGCGCCGGCGCGGGGCAGCGACGCCGTCGCCAGCAGCATCGCCGCCAGCGAGCGCGTATAGCCGGCCTTGGGGTCGCCGTGAACCGGGGTGCAGATCGAGACTTTCATCGCCCCCTCCTTGGCGGCAAGCGGGCGCCGCCGCAACCGGGCACGGCCCGCGGATTGGCGCGCGGGACCGGCGCGGCGTTGACAGGCCGCGCCCCCCTGCCTATCTCGCGGCCCTTCTTAAGATTGCCCCGTCGTCTAACGGTAAGACTACGGACTCTGACTCCGTCTATCGAGGTTCGAATCCTCGCGGGGCATCCATTTCCCGGCATTCAAGCCTCTTCTCCCCCGCTTGCTTAGGGCATAAGCTCCGTTCGACTCCGGGGGTTTAGGGAAAGGGGCTGCCATGCGCCGTTTGTTCGTCATTTTCGCTTTGACAATATTGGGGGCGTCCGCGCCCGCTCTGGCCGATATCACCTTGCGCTACCGGGCCGTGGTCCCGCAAACCGCGCCGGCGCAGGTGCGCGAGAGTCCGCCGACAATGACCGTCGACGCCGACGATGCCGGCCAGGCGCGGATCGAGATGTCCGCGCCGCCCGGCGCCGCCGGCCCGCCCGGCGCGCCCGCCGGCGACCGCGCGCCGAGCATTGCGCTGATCACCCGCGAGGGCGTGGGCTATTTCGCGCTCCGCGGCCCGCAGGCCGGGCAGGAGCTCGTCGCCCGCCAGGAGGATGCGCTCGCCCTGCTCGCCCCGCTCGCCACCGGCATGGCCTCCGGCTCGGCCCGGACCGGCGTGCAGGAGATGATGCGCCAGCGCGTCGAGGTCGAGCCGATCCGCGAGGAGGTTGTCGCGGGGCTGCGCGGCCAGGTCTACCGCATCGTCGTGATCACCGGCGAGACGCGCAGCCCGGCGGTGGAAATCGTCGTTTCCAACGATCCCCGGCTGGCGCCGGCGGCGCGCGAGCTGGTGCGGCTGGTCGAATCGCTGCGCGGGACGTTGGTTGCGGCGATGGGCGGCGAGCCGCCGGTCTACGGCGCGGTCCGGACGCTGCTCGGCCACGGCATCCCGCTCAGGATCGGCGCCGTCTTCGTGCTCGATTCGTTCAGCACGGCCGACATCCCCGACAGCCGGTTCGCCTTGCCCGGCCCGGTCCTGACCCGCGAGCAGCTCGGCCAGATCATGGGGGCGATGATGGGGGGCAGGCCGCCCGCCGGTGGAAGCCCGCCGGCGCAGGGCGCGCCGCCGCCGCCGCCGCCGCCGTCCGGGACGCCGCCGCCCCCGCAATGATCCGCTGGCTGGTCTCGCTGCTGCTGACCGTCGGCCTGGGCGCCGCCCCGACCGAAGGGACTCGTCCGGGCGTCATGGCCACCTACGAATCGGGAGCGGGGGTCGCCCGGGTGATGGTGATGATCTGGCCGACGACCGCGGGCGGGTCCGCGGCGGCATCGGCGCGGGCCATGGCGGGATGATGTTCCTGACCCGCGACAATGTCGGCTATGCCGCGGTCGAGGACGGGCCGAACGGCGGCCGCGACGGGATGATGAACCGCGCGATGATCGAGCGCTTCGCCCGCCAGCATGCCCAGATCACCCGCGCCGGCACCGAGCGGATCGCCGGCTTCACCGGCGACGTCTACCATGTCACCCTGTTCGAGGGCGGGGTGCCTTCGCCGCCGTTCGAGATCGTCGTCTCCGCCGATCCGCGGCTGGCGCCGGTCGGGCGCGAGCTGCTGCGCTTCTACGCGTCCCTGCAGGCGCCGATCGTCGCCGTCGCCGGCACGACGCCGCAGCCTTATTTCGCGATCCGCGAGGTGCTGATCCTCGGCACGCCGCTGCGCTTCGGCGGGATGCGGCTGGAGAGCCTGGAGGACCGCCCGCTCACCGACGCGCTGGCCGCTTTGCCGGGGCCGGTGCTCAGCCGCGAAGCCTTCACCGCCCAATTGACGGCGCGAGTGGTGGGCGCGGACGATCCGATGGAAGGGAAGGACGGCTCCTATAACGGCACTTATCCCGCCAACGCCAATGCCAGCGACGATCCCGATGAATCGGCCAATGACGCCAATCCTGAATGAGGCGCTGGCGGCCGCCGCGCCGTTCAGGCGCGCGGGCAGGGTCGCCGACTACATCCCGGCGCTGGCCCGGGTCGATCCCGGCAAGCTCGGCATCGCCTTCGCCGGCGCGGACGGGGTCGTCCACGGCGCCGGCGATTGCGACGAGCCTTTCTCGATCCAGTCCATCTCCAAGATCTTCACGCTGGCGCTGGCGCTGCAGAAGGTCGGGACGGGGCTGTGGGAGCGGGTCGGGCGCGAGCCCTCGGGCGGCGCGTTCAACTCGATCGTCCAGCTTGAGACCGAGAAGGGCATCCCGCGCAACCCGCTGATCAACCCCGGCGCGATCGTCGTCACCGACGCGCTGATCGGTGAAGGCGGCGATGCGGACGCGGCGATCGAGACGCTGCTCGCCTTGCTCCGCGGCCAGGCGCGCGATGCCGGCGTCGCGGTCGACGAGGAGGTGGCGGCCTCGGAGAGCGAGACCGGCGCGCGCAACCGCAGCCTGGCCTGGTTCATGAAGAATTTCGGCAATCTCGTGAACCCGGTCGAGACCGTGCTCGGCGCCTATTTCCGGCAATGCGCGGTGGCGATGTCGTGCCGCCAGCTCGCCCGCGCCGGCCTGTTCCTCGCCTTCGACGGCCGCGATCCGGAGACCGGCGCGGAGGTCTGCCCGTCGCACCGGGCGCGGCGGATCAACAGCGTGATGATGCTCTGCGGCCATTACGACAATTCGGGCGAGTTCGCCTTCCGCGTCGGCCTGCCCGGCAAGAGCGGGGTCGGCGGCGGCATCCTCGCCATCGCGCCCGGCCACGGCGCCGTCGCCGCCTGGTCGCCGGCGCTCAACCAGGCGGGGACGAGCGCCGCGGGGGCGGCGGCGCTGGAGGCCTTGGTCGAGCGGACGGGGTGGTCGGTCTTCTTCTGATCGCCGCCTCTCCTGGTCCCCGGCGCAGGCCGGGTCCAGCTCTTCCGCGGTCCGACTGGACCTCGGCCTTCGCCGGGGAACGGAGATCATTTCGTCGCCGGAAGCGTCGGATTTGTCGATGGGATGCCATGCTCGTCGAAACCTGCGCGGTCGTCGTCGCTCGGCGGGTGTCGCGCCGGGCGCTCCCGGCTAGCCCGAATTCAGCGGCGCCGGTCCGGGGCCGCGTCAATATGGAGCAAGACGATGACCGCCGATTCGATCCGCAACTTTTCCACCTGGTTCGCCGCTCTCTTCGTGAGCGCGCTGCTGGTGGTCGCCAGCACCTCGACCCCGTTCGTGGCCTAAGCCAGTGCGGCAAGACCGGAGGCCGGGGATCGGCGCGGGGGCGTTCCGCTAGGATCGTCCGTTACCGCCATCCCCGGCCCACCGTGATTCCAGCTCATTCCAGACCCAAAGCGGCCTTCGTCGCCGCGACATAGCTCGGACCGACCTGCACCTCGGCGCCGTCGACGAGCACCAGGGCCAAGGACCGGCCCTCCCTCTTCACCTCCACCACGCGATCCGGCCGAACGAAGGCCGAGCGGTGCACGCGCAGCAGAGGCGAGCCCGCCAGCCGCTCCTCGAGCGCCGCCATGGTGATCCTCAGCAAATGGCTGCGCAGATCGGTGTGGAGCAGCACATAATCGCGCGCCGCCTCGATCCAGCCGATCGCCTCCAGCGGCACCCGGCGCTGGCCGTGGCGCTCGGGGATCCAGAAGCCGTCGTCGCCGGGCGGCTGGACGGCGCCGCTGCTGCGCAAAGCGGCGACCTCGGCCTCGAGCTCGGCGGCGCGCTCGGCCGAGCTGCGCTGGGCGCGGCGGCGGCGGGCGCGGTCGACGGCCTGGCGCAGGCGATCGAAGCGGACCGGCTTCAGCAGATAATCGGCGGCGTCGACCTCGAAGGCGTCGGGGGCATAATGTTCGTGGGCGGTGACGAAGACCAGTTCGGGCCGGGGATCGATGTCGATGTCGGCGGCGGCGCGCAGGCCGGTCTTGCCCGGCATCTGGATGTCCATGATGACGAGATCGGGCTTGAGCTCCCGGATCCGCTCCAGCGCCTGGTTGCCGTCCGAGGCGCGGCCGACCACCTCGACGCCCTCGATATCGGCAAAGAAGCTGGCCAGCCGGTCCAGCGCCAGCGTTTCGTCGTCCACCAGCAATACGCGCATCGACTCAGAGCCCCCCGACCGAGGGCTTAGCTTTCGGGCGCGCGGCGGCTCAAGTCAATTCGGGACTCTGGAGGGGGCAGTCACTTTTCCGCGCGGCGGTGCCTTTCTGACGCGACCGTGCGGAAAAGCGACTGTCCCTAGGGCGCCAGCTTGACGTCGGGGATGGAGATGGTGGCGACGAAGCGGTCGCCCGCGGCGCCGGCGGTCAGCGAGGCGCGCCGGCCGAACACGGCCTGGAGACGGTGGCGGACATTGTCGAGGCCGACTCCGGCGCCCTCGGCGCCGGGCAGATCGTCGGTCTCGTCCCGGGTCAGGCAGTTCGACACGGTGATCCTGAGCGCGCCGCCGTTCAGCTTGGCGTCGATCGCGATCTCGACCGGCGCGCTCGACCGGGCGACGCCGTGCTTGACCGCATTCTCGACCAGCGGCTGGACCAGGAAGCTCGGCACCAGAGCGTGGCAGGCCTGGCCCTCGCAATCGATGCTGATTTCGAGCCGCTCGCCGAAGCGCACGCTCTCGATGGCGAGATATTCCTCGGTCAGCGCAAGCTCCTCGTCGAGCGGGATGAGCTCGGCCGGGTCGGCGTTCAAGGAGGAGCGCAGGAAGCTCGACAATTTGTCGGTCATCGCCTCGGCGTCCTTGTTGCGCTGGGTGACGATGAGCGCGGAGATCGAGTTGAGCGCGTTGAACAGGAAGTGCGGATTGAGCTGGTAGCGCAAGGCGGCGAGCTGGGCCTGCTGGGCGGCGAGATTGGCGTCGGCGAGCTGGCGCTCCTGCTGGAGCCCGGCGCGGCGGGCGTAATTGACGTGGAACAGGATCATGTTGACCCCGAAGACGAGGATGTAATTGAGCATCGAGGTGTAGGCGCGGCCGAAATCGGCGGGCAGGTTCGCCCATGTCTGCATGACATTGTTGGCGATCCAGCCCTGGAAGACGAGATCGAAGATCGTGTTCACCGCGGCGAAGACGAGCACCGCGATCGCCCGGATCGGCAGCCGCCAGTGATAGGCCATGCCGATCGTCGCCCGCGACACCAGGTACATGACCATCGCCAGCGCCATCGAGACCGGGAAGGTCGCGCAATCGAGCGCGACGCCGGTCCAGGGCTCGCCGGCGTGGCGCTGGATGATCTTGGGCAGGAAGACGAGCAGCACGAACATCCACAGGGCGACCGTGGAGCGGAGGGCGTCCTCCCAGCGCGCATGGCTTTTCGACGACGGCATGAAACGCGCGACCCCCCGGACTGAGACGCTGTGATCCTGCCGCAAGTCGGGCAGGGTGTCACGGGCCATCATGTTCACGAAAATCGGGTCCGTCGCATTGCCCGGTCCGTGGCGGCGGCGCGGCGGCGGGCCAAGGGCGCCGTGACGAAAATGCAGGATCGCGCGACGAACATGCGCGCCCTTGCCCCCGCCCGCGGCCGCGGGCGCCACCGTATTTTTACGGGGCGCGGCCGGCTGGGAACTCCAATTTCGAGCAAAGGCCGCGATATTTTCCCGAAAAAGCGGCGGGAAGGACTGGCGGATTACTTTAACTCATCTTAGGCTGCTCGGCGGGCCGGACTGAAAGCGGCGAGCGATTTCGCCGCGGCAGCGTCGCCGTGGAGGATGTTCATGAGCAAAGACCCCGATTTTCCGATTCCGCCATGTTTCGACAGGCCCGAGGAGGCGACCGAACGACTCACCGAGATGTTCGTCGACATCGCCCAGGGCAAGCGCATCCGCAACGGCCAATGCCCGGCCCAGCGCGCCGTCTTCCGCAAGCTGCACGGCGTCGCCCACGCCCGCTTCGAGCGGCTGGACGCGATGCCCGAGGCGTGGCGCGTCGGCATCTTCGCCCACAAGGCGCTCGACGCCTGGGTCCGCTTCTCAAGCGACACCTCGCCGACCGACCCCGATCTTGGCTCGACGCTCGGGATCGGCGTCAAATTGTTCGGCGTGCCGGGGGAAAAGGCGCTGGGCGAGCCCGGCGACACCGCCGACCTGATCATGCAGAATTACCCGATCTTCTTCCTCGACAATGCCCAGGAGATGGTCGAATTCACCTATGCCGGCGTCGTCCAGCAGGATTATCCGACCTATCTGGCCGACCATCCCAAGACCAACGACATATTGAACGACATGTCGGCGACCGTGGAGGGCAGCTGCCTCACCACCACTTATTGGGCGATCCTGCCCTTCCACATGGGCGAGACGATCGTCAAATATCGGTGGCGCCCGGAGACCGAGGCGCAGAACGTTCCCGACGATGCCGACGACTATCTCGCCATCGACCTCGCCAACCGGCTCGAGAAGGAGGATTATTGCTTCCTGCTCGAAGTGCAGCCGCGCACCAACCCCAAGACGATGCCCCTCGACGAGGCGACAATGCCCTGGTCGGAGAAGGAGAGCCCGTGGCAGGCTGTCGCCAAGCTCACGCTGCCGCGCCAGGACGTCTGCGTCCGCGGCCAGGCCGATTACGGCCAGAGCCTGTCGTTCAACATCTGGCGGGTGCCGCAGGTCAACGCGCCGGTGCGGGAATCCTCGATCGCCTGGGTGCGCAAGGGCGTCTATGCGGCGGGTGCCGAGAAGCGCCACCGCGCCAACGGCCAGCCGATCGACGATCCGCGCGCGCCGCGCCCGGTCGCCCCGCCCGTGCCGGCGCCGGACAATTGCATCGTCCAGGCGGTGATCTACCCCTCGATCGGAATCGCGCGGGTCGGCAACAGCACCGACCCGGACGGCTATTATATCGGCCCGGAGGTCATCCACCCCGAGCCGAAGGATCCGAAGGCCTATCGGGACGGCCGGCACAAGCTGAAGCGCGAAGCGGCGCGCTTCCGCATCTACGGGGTCAACGCCAAGGGGGCGATCGTCCGCGAGCTGAGCGGCCCCGATTCGGACGCCAGGATCACCTGGAAGGTGCAGCTCGCCAACACCAAGGCGGCCTGGTACGGCTTCCAGCTCGCGCTCGATATTCCCGAGGCCGCGCAGGCGCCGCCGACGACGTTGCGCAATTCGAGCATCGCCGACCGCGCCAGCCTCGCCATCACCCCGAAGATGCGGCAGGTCTCCGGCGTCAGGGCCAAGGCGCAAAGGTTCGACGACGGCAGGTTCATGGGCACCAAGGTCTATCTCGGCGAGATCTTCACCGACGAGGCCGGCCGGCTGATCGTGCTCGGCGGCCATGGCAAATCGGGCTCGTGCGACGGCAGCCACGCCATCACCTTCGCCAACAACGAAGGCTGGTATGACGACGTCTCCGACGGGCCGGTCGACGCCGAGGTGGTGCTGGACGGGCTGCCGCTCGAGGTCATTCCCTCCTGGGTGGTGGTGGCGCCGCCCAATTACGCGCCGCAGCGCAAATCGGTGCGCACGATGTGGGATCTGATGCGCTGCCTCGCCATCCAGAACAATGCGCTGCCGGCGCCGGTGCGGCCGTCCTTCTCCAACGACATCCTGCCGATCTTCGAGCGGATGGCCGGGCTGCAATGGGTCAATGCCGGTTTCGCCGGCGGCTTCGGCTGGAAGGGCGCGTTCGACCTGACCACGCCCGAGGCGCTGCTGCGGCTGTCCAGCAATGGCCCCGCCGAGCGGGAGAAGCGGCGCGTCGTCAACAAGGCCTTCCGCCGCTTCGACGAGGATGCCTGGGCGCCGACGCCCTGGCCCTGGCTCTACGGCGACGCGATGGCGATCCCGCCGGTCGATACGCCGCGGCAGAATGCGGCTTTGTCCGACTGCCAGCTGGCGATGCTCGACAAATGGGCGGAAGGCAATTTCGAGGCGGATTACGATCCCGATCATGTGCCGGCGCGCACGATCGAGGAGGTGCCGCTCGCCGAGCAGGGCGAGATGCTGACCCGCGCCGCGCTCGAATTCTGCCTCGCCGACGCCTTCCATCCGGGCTGCGAAATGACCTGGCCGGTCAGGACCTGGACGATGTATATGCAGCCGTTCCGCTTCACCCCGGCGCGGCCGGGCTGGGTGCCGCCCAATCTGGGCGCGGTGCTGACCTCCGACAGCGTCACCATCCCCAACGGGCCGCTCTGCGCGCAGGAGCCGGGCGGCATCAGCCGCTGGATGGCGGTGCCCTGGCAGACCGACACGGCCAGCTGCCGCTCCGGCTATGAGGTCAGCTACGATCCCTATGTGCCGACCTTCTGGCCGGCGCGCGTGCCCAACCAGGTGCTGACCAAGGAGAATTACGAGATCGTCATGAACGCGAAGAAGCCGATGCGCGAGCGCCAGGCCGCCTTCGCCAATCGCGCGGCCTGGATCGAGCCGCTGGGCTCGATCGACTATACCAGCCAGATCAACAACATGATCCACCATTTCGACCATCTGGGCGTGGTCGTGGTGCGCGACGGGCCGAAGGACACCGATCTCTTCCCGCGCCAGATCGAGGTCGAGGACTGGCACAAGGACATCAAGCCGGACAGCGGCGACGAGGCGGCGCTCAACGAGGCGCTGATGGGCACGGGCCCCTCCGCGCCGTCGAACAGCGCGACCGGGGTGCGCCGCGGCGCCGCCCGCTCGGCCGCCGACGTGGACCTCAGCGGCATCGAGAAGGTGCGCCGCTTCCCCGGCGGGTTCCGGCCCTGAAGCGGATCGCGGCGGACGTCGCGATCCTCGGCGCCGGCCCGGCCGGCGCCGCGGCCGCGCTCGCGCTCGGGCAAAAGCACCGGGTCCTGCTGCTCGACCGCGCCGCCGCGCCGGCGGACCGGATCGGCGAGACCCTGCCGGCCGCCGCGCGCCGGCTGCTCGGCGCGCTCGGCCTGTGGGAGGGCTTCCTCAAGGACGGCCACAGCCCCTGCCACGCGCGGCGCGGCGTCTGGGGCGATGGCGAGCCGATCACGCTGGATGCGATGTGCGATCCCGACGGCCCCGGCTGGCGGCTCGACCGGCGGCGCTTCGAGGCCCGGCTGCGCGCGGCGGCGGCCGACCGGGGCGCGCTGCTGCTCGCGCCGGCGGGCGCCGGCGCCGTGACGCGCGCGGGCGGCGGCTGGCGGATCGAGGCCGGCGGACCCGCGCCGGCGTCGATCGAGGCCCGGCTGCTGATCGACGCGAGCGGGCGCGGCGCGCGGCCGCTCCGCGCTTATGCCGGCGCCCCGGTCAGCGCCGACCGGCTGATCTGCGCCTGGCTGCACGCGCCGTTGCGCGAGGAGGCGGCGGAAATCACCTATACCGAAAGCGCCGAGGATGGCTGGTGGTACAGCGCGCCGCTGCCGGACGGGCGCCGGCTGATCGCCTTCCACACCGACAGCGACCTCGCCCGGGGCGGCGGCGCTTCTTTCCCACTTGCCGAGCGGGCGCTGGCCTCGCCGAGCCTGGCGGCCGCCGTCGCCGACGCTGATCTCTCGCAGGCGAGCCCGATGCGGCTCTGCGCGGCGCACGGCGCCCGCTTGGCCAGCGCCGCCGGACCCGGCTGGCTGGCGGGCGGCGACGCCGCGATGAGCTTCGATCCGCTCTCCTCGCAGGGCCTGTTCCACGCTCTTTATACCGGGATGAAAAGCGGCGAGGCGGCGGCGCGCATGCTGGCGGGCGACGCCGAGGCCGGCCCCGCCTTCGCCGCCTCCCTCGAGCCGGTCTGGGAGGCCTACCAGTTTCACCGCGCCCTTTATTACGGGATGGAGCGGCGCTGGCCGGACGCGCCCTTCTGGCGCCGGCGCCTCGGCGCGGATGCAATTCATGCACGCGCCGCGCGGCAGGGCGCAGCCTTGCGGGGGTGACTTTTGCCGCCGCCGCGCTAGGAGGCGGCAAGGCGAAGGGAGCGAGGGCGCGATGCCCGATCCGGACGGCACGGCATTGATCCTGGCGCGGGCGCAATTCGCGTTCACCGTCTCGTTTCACTTCATCTTCCCGGCTTTCTCGATCGGGCTCGCCTCCTATCTCGCCGTGCTCGAGGGGCTGTGGCTGAAGACCGGCCAGGAGCGCTATCTCAACCTCTTCAGATATTGGCTGAAGATCTTCGCCATCGCCTTCGCCATGGGGGTCGTGTCGGGGATCGTCATGTCCTACCAGTTCGGCACCAACTGGTCGGTCTTCTCCGACAAGGCCGGGCCGATCATCGGCCCGCTCATGGCCTATGAGGTGCTGACCGCCTTCTTCCTCGAGGCGGGGTTCCTCGGCGTGATGCTGTTCGGGATGGACAAGGTGGGGCGCAAGCTTCATTTCGCCGCCACCTGCCTGGTCGCGCTCGGCACCTTCATCTCGGCCTTCTGGATCCTCGCCGCCAACAGCTGGATGCACACGCCGACCGGCTTTGCGGTGAACGAAGCCGGCCAGTTCGTGCCGGCCGGCTCCTGGCTCGACATCATCTTCAATCCGAGCTTTCCCTACCGGCTCGTCCACACCGTGCTCGCCGCCTATCTGACCACCGCGCTCGCGGTCGGCGGCGTCGCCGCCTGGCATCTGCTCAGGGGCCGCAAGACGCCCGAGGTCCGCACCATGTTCTCGATGGCGATGTGGATGGCGGCTTTGGTCGCGCCGGTGCAGATTTTCGCCGGCGACCAGCAGGGGCTCAACACCCACAAGCATCAGCCGGTGAAGATCATGGCGATGGAAGGCCATTTCCAGAGCCATCCCGAAGGCGCGCCTTTGTACCTGTTCGGCCTCCCGGACCAGGCGGCGCAGATTGTCCGCTTTCCGATCGCGATCCCGCAGCTCGGCTCGCTGCTGCTGGAGCACGATCCCAATGCGCCGATGCGGGGCCTCGATACGGTGCCGCTGGAGAACCAGCCGCCCGTCGCGATCGTCTTCTGGTCGTTCCGGGTCATGGTCGCGCTCGGCTTCCTGATGTTCGCATTGGGTCTGTGGAGCCTGCTCGCGCGGATGCGGCGCAAGCTGCACGACTGGCGCTGGCTGCACCGGCTCGCGCTGGTCATGGGCCCGGCGGGCTTCGTCGCGGTGATCTGCGGCTGGGTCACCACCGAGGTCGGGCGCCAGCCCTGGGTGATTTACGGGCTGCTGCGAACCCGGGACGCGGTCTCGCCGATCGCGGCGCCCGGAGTGACCGGCTCGCTGATCGCCTTCGTCATCGTCTATTTCGCGGTCTTCGCCGCCGGCACGCTCTACATCCTGAGGCTGATGGCCCACGCGCCCGCCGCCGGCGAGACCGCCGAGGAGGGCGGCCCGATCCGCACCGCCGGAATCACGCCCGCCGCCTCGGTGGCCAGGAACGGGGAGGAGGGGAGGTGATGCGGATAAACAGCGCGCCGAGCCTCTCCCCCTCCCATTTTGGGGAGAGGGTCGGGGTGAGGGAAGGGCGGCGGAGATCGTTCGCGGCTGTCGTTCCCTCACCCTCCCACCGCTTCGCGGCGGGCCCCTCCCTTGTGGCGACTCTTTGGACCGTCCGGGGGACGGTCCTGTCGCCACAATCCCCAAATGGGAGAGGGTAGAGATGGATCTCACCGTCGTCTGGGCGTTCATCATCGCGTTCGCGGTGGCGATGTACGTGGTGATGGACGGGTTCGATCTCGGCATCGGCATCCTCTTCCCGCGCCTTCCCGTTGGCAAGGAGCGCGACGTCGCGATGAATTCGATCGCGCCGGTCTGGGACGGCAACGAGACCTGGCTGGTGCTCGGCGGCGGCGGGCTGCTCGCCGCCTTCCCGCTCGCTTATGCGATCGTGCTGCCCGCGCTCTACGCGCCGCTGATCGCGATGCTCCTCGGGCTCGTCTTCCGCGGCGTCGCCTTCGAATATCGCTGGCGCGATCCGGGCCACCGCAAATATTGGGATTTGGGCTTTTGCCTGGGCTCCCTGGTCGCGACCTTCGCGCAGGGGATCACGCTCGGCGCCCTCCTGCAGGGCATCACCGTCGAGGGGCGGGCTTATGCCGGCGGCTGGTGGGAGTGGCTGACCCCGTTCAGCCTGATGACGGGCTTCAGCCTGGTCGTCGCTTATGCCCTGCTCGGCGCGACCTGGCTGATCTGGAAGACCGAAAGCGAGCTTCACGCCCGGGCGCGCCGCTACGCCGCCTGGCTGCTGCCCGCCTTCCTGGTCATGGTCGGCGCGGTCAGCCTGGCGACGCCGTTTCTCGAGGCGCAATATCATCAGCGCTGGTTCGCCTGGCCGGGCGTCGCCTTCACCGCGGCCATGCCGCTTCTGTTCGGCGGGGTCGCGCTCGCCGGCTGGGAGGGCATCAGGCGCGGCCGGGACTGGCTGCCGTTCGCGGCGTCGCTGGGCCTGTTCGCGCTCACCCTCATCGGGCTCGCAATCTCGATCTGGCCGGACGTGATCCCGGGCCGCCTCACCATCTGGCAGGCCGCCGCGCCGCATTCGAGCCAGGCCTTCATGCTGGTCGGCGCGCTCGTCCTGGTCCCGGTCATCCTCGCCTACACCGCCTGGTCCTATTGGGTGTTCCGGGGGAAGGTGGGCGAGGGGGGCTATCACTGAACGGAGGTCAGACCGCTTCGGCCTCGACGATCGACAGGAAATTCGGGGTCTGCGTCACCTTGTCCATGAAGAAGCCGGCTTGGGCGAGCAGCGCCTCGAACTCCGAGGCCTTGCGCTCGCGGCCGCCGGTCATCGCCATCATGTTGAGGTCCATCAGGTAGCCGGGATGCGGCGCGACGGTCTCGGGCAGGACGTTCTCGAAGATGGCGAGGCGGCCGCCCGGCGCGATCGCGGCGCGGATGTTGGCGAGGATCAATGCGCACTGATCGTCGGTCCAGTCGTGGAGGATGAACTTCAAGAGATAGAGGTCGCCGCCGGCGGGCACGCTTTCGAAGAAATTCCCGGCCACGGGCTCGATCCGGCTGCCGGCCAGGCTCTCGCGGCGCGGCGCGACGATCTCGGGCAGGTCGAAGAGGATGCCGCGCGCCTCGGGCTGCTGGGCGAGCAGGCCGGCGAGCAGCGTGCCGCGGCTGCCGCCGACGTCGACGGCGAGCGCGAACGGCTCGAGCCGGTGGGCGCCGAGCAGGCCCGCCTCCATGATCTGGGTGGTCGAGGTCATCGCCTCGCTGAACAGCGTGGCCGAATCGGGATGCTTGCCGAAATAATCGAAGAGCGGCTCGCCATGATGCGCGTCGAAGGCGGTGATTCCGGTCGTCAGGCTGTGCTCGATCGCGCCCCAGGCGGCGTAATGCTCGCCGCCGAACACCGATTCGATGAAGGCGCGCTGCGAGGCGGGATGATCGCTCGCCAGATAGGGCGAGAGCGCGCCGTGCGCGAACAGGCCGTCCTTGTTGCAGGCGAAGATATTGGCGGCCGACAGCGCGTTGAGCAGGCGGCGCAGCATCGCCGGATCGGCGCCGATCTCGGCGGCGATCGCCTCGGCGCTGCGCGGCGCCTCGCCGACCGCGTCGGCGACCCTGAGCCGGCAGGCGGCCCACAAGGCGCGCGAGGTCCACAGGCCCGCGCCGATCGCCATGATCGTCTCGAGCGGATTGCAGGTCACGGGATCGCGGTCGGCCACGTCATATCCTCCTTGAGCTGGTGTCGGCCGCAGGGCTAGGCATGCCGGCCGGCGCCGGCGAGGCTTCCGCGACGATTGCGGCGATGGCGGCGACGGACCGGCAAAGCCGCGACGAAAGCCGCGTCCCGCGCGACCGGGCGCCGCGACTCGGCGTCGTCATGCCCCGCCTCGCACCGGCAAGACCGCGGCTCCGGCGATCCTCGGGATGCGTCCGAAAAGTCCCGAATCGGATGCTCGGCGCGAAATAGCTTCAAGATCGCAACAAGATGGCTGATAATGGATTGTGAATCGGCGAAAGTACAAATACAGTAAGATTCGCAGATTGTATCTTGTCCGAAACTATGCCTTCTTCTGCGCCACTGCCACCGTCCAGTCGGGCACGGTAAAGGTGGAGAATCCGCCAGACGAAGGGGGTAGCGATGAGGCATCAGGCGATCACTTTGCCGTCGTGGAAGCAACAGGCCGTCGGCGAATTGCGCGCCTACAGCCAGAGCGGCAATTTCTTCCTCGCCGGCGACGTCGACGGCAACGGCATCGCCGACGTCACCGTCCGGACCAATATTCTGATGCTGCAGGCCGACATCATTCTCTGATGTCGATCGTGGCAGGGCGGCGCTCTTCCCCCCCAGGGGCGCCGCCCTTTTTGCGGGGACAGTTACCTTTTCCCCGTGAGGCAGCGGAGCCGGATGTCACCTTGGGGGAAAGTAACTGTCCCCCCGCGCCCGTCACGTGCGGGTCAGGAACCAGCCCAGGATCATCAGGCCGCCGACGCTGGCCGTGCCGATGCAGGCGAGCAGGACCGCGCCCGCCGCCGCATCCTTGGCGTGCTTGATCTCCTCGTGGATCTCGGGATGGACTCGGTCGATCAGATATTCGAGCGCGGCGTTGACCATCTCGACCGCCAGGACGAGCGCGATGCACAGGCCGGTGATCGCCCACCAGACCAGGCTGACCCGGAGCACAGCCGCGACCGCGATCGCCAGCAAGGCGAAGCCGCAATGCATGCGGAAGCTCTTCTCGCGCCGCCAGACCATGCGCACCCCGGCCAGCGCGTAGCCGAACCGGGCCATGAAAGAGCCGTTCTTCATCGCGCGAAGCTTAGGGGCTATGGCCGGCGCAGACAAAAGGAAAGGCTGTGCAGTTGGCCGAAGGTGCGCAGAGGCCGCTGTGGAAGCGGCTCGCCTGGTTCGCGGGGCTGTGGGCGGCGGGGGTGCTCGCCGTCGGCGCGGTCGGCTATGCCCTGCGCTGGTGGCTGCATCCCTGAGGAGCCCGGTTGGGGGTTCGCCATGGCGACTCGTGCGCGAGCCTGTGGATGATTCGCGCCGAATGGGTCCATTTTTGCCGTAAAAGCCCCGGTCCGTCCCAAAACGGGAGGGATTGCAGGGACTTGCGCCCGTCGACTTATCCACAGGTCCGTGCTAACAATTCGAGAAGCACAATCATTAGCAATGCTAATTGGAGGCCGAAATGGGGGAAGGCCAGACACGCGACGTTGCGGCACGGCTGCATTCGGCCTCGATCCGCCTGTTGCGCGCGCTCCGCCGCGAGGATGACGGCAGCGGGCTTTCCGCGCCGCGCTTGTCGGCGCTCTCCTACGTCGTCGTCGAAGGGCCGGTCTCGCTGGCCGAGCTCGCCGAGGCCGAGCAGGTCCGCCCGCCGACGATGAGCCGGATCGTCGACGCGCTCGTCGACCGCGGCCTGGTCACCCGGGTCGTCGAGCCGCGCGACCGGCGCAGCGTCCGCATCATGGCCACCGCGGAAGGCAGCCAGCTGCTCCTCGGCGGCGGCGAGCGCCGCGTCCACGCTTTGATCGGCCGCCTCCACAAGCTCGCCGATTCGGAGCGCCGCGCGCTCGCCCGCGGCGTCGAGATCCTGGAGCGCGTCGCACGCTGAGCGGCACCGTTCGGGTCGGCCCTCGCCCATTTCCACGGGCCTTGCCTCGCGCGCCAAATAGGCGGACAACCTGAGTCTTCTTTGGGGGGAGAGAAATCATGCGCTGGATGTTCATGCCATTGCGCCGCTACGCCGAATTTTCCGGCCGGTCGCGCCGCAAGGAATATTGGATGTTCGCCTTGCTGAATGTGATCGTCTGGACGATCATCTGCCTGCTCGGACTGTGGGGAGCCAGTACTCGTCTGTTCAGCGACGCGGACGAATTGACGATGTACTTCCTGGCGACGGGTGGCATCTATGCCCTCATCACATTCATCCCGACCCTGGCGGTGGCGATCCGGCGGCTGCACGATAGCGACAAATCGGGCTGGATGCTGCTCCTGGGCCTGATCCCGATCGTCGGCGGACTGATCCTGCTGGTCTTCTACCTGACCGAGGGGACGAGGGGCCCCAACCGCTTCGGTCCCGACCCGCTCGAGGACGATAATTACGGCCGCGCCATCCTCTGAACCGGCGCGCGGCCCGGCAAGACGCCCGCGCTGATCGGGGACGGTCGATTTATCGCATGCCCGCGGCCGGCCGGAAGGACCCCGCCGCGCGGCGATAAATATATATTGTCCCGATCTCCCCTTTTCCCCCCGTCGCTTCGCGACCTCCGCCCCCGCCGCGCCGGATCGGCGTGACGACCGTCACGGCGACTCGCCGCCGGCGAGGCTATTCATGCGCCACATATCTTCGGGGGAGAGAAATCATGAACTGGATGCTGATGCCGCTGCGCCGCTACTTCGAATTTTCCGGGCGCTCGCGGCGCAAGGAATATTGGATGTTCTATCTGCTCAACGTCCTGGTCGCGCTGTTCGTCGGCCTGGTCTTCGTCGCCGGCAATTATTCCGAAATGGTGCTGTGGCTCGGCTGCCTGTACGCCCTCGCCACGTTCATTCCCGGCCTGGCGGTCACGGTCCGGCGGCTGCACGACACCGACCGGTCGGCCTGGAACTTGTTGTGGGGCCTGGTGCACGTCGGCGGCTTCGTCCTGCTCTATTTCTACATCGACGAAGGGCATCCGGGTCCCAATCGCTTCGGCGAGGATCCGAAAGAGGAGGACATGGCGAGCGCGGTCTTCGCCTGAGGCCCCGCTTGGGCTTCCAAAACCGGCCGCCGTCTGCTTTAGGCTGCGTCATGCCCGCCGCCTTCCCCGCCTTGCCCGCCCGGCGCGCCCTTCGCGTCCGGCGGCCGGCCGGCCCGACCGGGCGCAAGCGAGCGCATCCGTCCGCGGCGCCGGCTTTGCCGGTCGACTTCGGCTTCCCGCGCCCTTGCTGCACTGCAGCATAACGGCTATATAACCGCCGAACCTTTCTTTCCTTTTTCGCGAGTTACCCAAGATGAGCCTTCGCAACGTGGCGATCATCGCCCACGTCGATCACGGCAAGACGACGCTTGTCGACCAGCTGTTCCGCCAATCCGGCACCTTCCGCGACAACCAGCGCGTCGAGGAAAGAGCTATGGATTCCAATGACTTGGAGAAAGAGCGCGGGATCACGATTCTGGCCAAGTGCACCAGCGTCGAATGGACGCCGCCGGGCGGGGGCGAGACGATGCACATCAACATCGTCGATACCCCCGGCCACGCCGATTTCGGCGCCGAGGTCGAACGGATCCTCTCGATGGTCGACGGCGTCATCCTGCTGGTCGACGCGGCCGAGGGGCCGATGCCGCAGACCAAGTTCGTCACCGGCAAGGCGCTGGCGCTCGGCCTGAAGCCGATCGTCGTCGTCAACAAGATCGACCGCCCGGACGCCCGCCCGGCCGAGGTGCTGGACGAGTGCTTCGAATTGTTCCTCAGCCTCGACGCCAATGACGAGCAGCTCGATTTCCCGACGCTCTACGCCTCGGGCCGGGCCGGCTATGCGGGCCTCACCGACGACGTCCGTTCGGGCGATCTGACGCCCCTGTTCGAGACCATCGTCAGCCACGTCCCCCCGCCGCGGCTGGAGGAGAGCGGCCCGTTCCGGATGCTCGCCACCTTGCTCGATCGCGACCCGTTCCTGGGGCGCATCCTGACCGGCCGGATCGAGAGCGGCACGCTCAACGTCAACATGCCGATCCGCGCCCTCGACGTGGAGGGCAATGTCGTCGAGGAAGGCCGCGCCACCAAGGTCTTCGCCTATCGCGGCCTCGAGCGCGTCGCGGTCGAGACCGCCCAGGCGCGCGACATCGACGCCATCGCCGGCCACACCAAGGCGACCGACTCCAACACCATCGCCGATCCGGGCCTCACCCAACCCTTGCGCGCCCGCCCGATCGATCCGCCGACTTTGGCGATGAGCTTCAGCGTCAACGACAGCCCCTATGCCGGCCGCGACGGCGACAAGGTGCAGAGCCGGGTGATCCGCGACCGGCTCGAGCGCGAGGCCGAGACCAACGTCGCCATCCGCCTCACCGAAAGCCAGGAGCGCGACGCGTTCGAAGTCGCCGGCCGCGGCGAGCTCCAGCTCGGCGTGCTCATCGAGACGATGCGCCGCGAAGGCTTCGAGCTCTCCATCTCCCGCCCCCGAGTCCTGTTCAAGGACGGCCCCGGCGGCCGCGAGGAGCCCTATGAGACCGTCGTCATCGACGTCGACGACGAGCATTCGGGCACCGTCGTCGAGAAGATGGCGCAGCGCAAAGGCGAGATGACCGACATGCGCCCGTCGGGC
>JAXDPD010000012.1:0-88063 GCA_034668505.1 Sphingomonadales bacterium | reverse complement strand
GATTGGGACGCGCGCTGGTCCGCCGAGTCCGAGCCGACCACCCTCGCCAGCTTCTGGGCCGACGAATTGTGGACGCTCGCCGGCCGGCGCCGCGCGCCGCACGGCAACATGTGGGAGGCGATCGAGGCGCTGAGTGGCCGCGAAAAGCTGGACGCGCTCGACCGCGCCGTGACCCGGCTGGAGCGCGATTGGCGCGGCTGGCGCGTTCCCTGGGGCGAGGTCAACCGCTTCCAGCGGCTCGACGACGCCATAACCAATCAGACCTTCCACGATGACGGTGCGAGCATCCCGGTCCCCTTCGCCGCCGCCCGCTGGGGCTCGCTCGCCTCCTTCGCCTCGCGCGCCTATCCCGGCACCCGCCGCTGGTACGGCACCGGCGGCAACTCCTTCGTCGCGGTCGTGGAGTTCGGCCCCCGCATCCGCGCCTGGGCGGTCACCGCCGGCGGCGAAAGCGGTCATCCCGGCGATCGGCATTTCAACGACGAGGCCGAGCGCTACGCCGGCGGCAATCTCCGGCCGGTCTATTTCTACGACGCGGACCTCGCCGGTCACACGGAGCGCAGCTACCATCCCGGCTCTCGCTAAACGTCGCTTCCACCGCTAGTGAGACGAGATGCTGCTCGCCATCGACGCCGGCAATACCAACCTGGTCTTCGCTCTGGTCGAGGACGGCGCCATTCGCGCGCGCTGGCGGATCGCGACCGACGCGCGCCGCACCGCCGACGAATATGCGGTCTGGCTGCACCAATTGCTCGCGCTCGAGGGATATACCAAGGCCGACGTCTCCGCCGTCATCATCGGCACCGTCGTCCCGCGCGCCCTCCACAATCTCGAAGTGCTCGCATCCAAATATTTCGGCGTTGAGCCGCTGGTTGCGGGGGAGGGAGCCGCCCTATGGGGGATCGTGCTCGACGTCGCGGAACCGAAGTCGGTCGGCGCGGATCGCGTGGTCAACGCCATTGCCGCCCACCAGCTCTACGAGGGCGATCTGATCGTCGTCGATTTCGGCACGGCGGCGACGTTCGACGTGGTCGATTATACCGGCGCCTATAAGGGCGGCATCATCGCCCCGGGCATCAACCTCTCGCTCGACGCTTTGGTCAGCGCCGCTGCCAGGCTGCCCCGCATCGCGATCGAGGCGCCCAGGGGAAACCTCTCCGTGATCGGCCGCACCACCGAGGAGCAGATGCAGATCGGCATCTACTGGGGCTATGTCGCGATGATCGAGGGGCTGGTCGCCCGCCTCAAGGCTGAGATCGGCCGTCCGGTTACCGTCGTCGCCACCGGCGGTCTCGCCGCCCTGTTCGACACCCACACCGACATTTTCGACGCGCTCGAAGGCGATCTCACCATCCAGGGGCTGGCGATGCTGTACGCGCGCGCAGCGAAGGCTTGATTCTCGTCATTCCAGCGCAAGCTGGAATCTCCCTGTTCTTCGCTGGGTCCGCACTAAGGAAAAAGGGATTCCATTGAGCAGGTCCGCCACCCCCCCCGGGCGTGGCTGCGAAGTGCAGTGCACTTCGCACCTGCCAATTTCGCTGGAATGACGGCTAGGTTGAGCCGAGTCCCGTCAACGCCCCCACGGTCAATAGCTGCGGCAGCACCTCCGCCTCGCGGCCGGGCGCGTAAAAGAGGTAGAGCGGCACGCCGGAGCGGCCCTGACGTTCGAGGAAGCGGCCGATCGCCGGGTCGCCGCGGGTCCAGTCGCCGATCAGCACCTTGATGCGGTGCGCGCGGAACGCCTCCGCAACCTCGGCGCTGGCCATCGCGCCGCGCTCGTTGACCTTGCAGGTCAGGCACCAGTCGGCGGTGAAATAGACGAAGACCGGCGTCCCCGCGGCGCGATATTGCGCGAGCCGCGCCTCGCTGAACGGCTCGGCCGGGAGCGGACTTTCGAGCGCGCGCTGTTCCGGCGGCGTCGCCCGGACGAGCAGCATCGGCACGGCGGCGGCGCCGAGGATCAGCGCCCAGGCGAGCAGATGGCCGCCGCGCCCCATCCACCACAGGCCAAGCCCCAGCATCAGCGCGCCGGCGAGGCCCAGGGTCATGCCGTCGACGCCGGTCTGGCGGCCGAGAATCCAGGCAAGGCCGAGCGCGGTCAGGAACATCGGCACCGAGAGGATGCGCTGAAGCGTCGCCATCCATTTGCCGGGCCTGGGCAGGCGGCGGCGCAAGGCGGGGATGAAGCCGAGCGCGAGGAAGGGCAAAGCGAGGCCGAGCCCGAGCCCTCCGAACAGGGCCAGCGCCTGGACCCAGGGCAGGACCAAAGCCGCGCCCAGCGCCACCCCCATGAACGGCCCGGTGCAGGGCGTGGCGATGAAGGCGGCGAGCGCGCCGGTGAAGAAGGCGCCGGCGAGGCCGCCGCGCGCGGCCAGCTTGCCGCCGCCGGTCAGCATCGGCAGGCGGAACAGGCCGGCGAGATTGAGCGCGATGGCGGTGACCAGCAGCAGCAGCAGCAGGATCACCCGCGGATCCTGGAGCTGGAACGCCCAGCCGACCATCGCCCCGCCCGCGCGCAGGATCAGAAGCAGGCCGCCGAGGCCGAGGCAGGTGGCGACGACCCCGGCGCCGTAAGCGAGCGCCTCGCGCCGCGCCCCCGCCTCGGTCTCGCCGGCGCGGGCCAGATTGAGCGCCTTGAGGCTGAGGATCGGGAAGACGCAGGGCATGATGTTGAGGATCAGCCCGCCCAGAAGCGCGCCGAGCAGGGCCGCGAAGAAGCCCGGTCCCTCCCCGGCCGCCGAGTCGCCGCCGGCGGAGCGGGTCGCCACCGGCGTGCCGGCGGCCGGGACCGGGCCGGGCCGCGCGGCGAGCGACAGGCCGGCGCCCGGTCTGAGCTGGATCACCCCCTCGATCGCCGCAAGCGCGCCCGCGCGCGGGCCGGCCGCGCCTTCGACGATGAGGAGATCGCCGCTGCGCGAGATGCGCTCGGGCTCGCCATGGCGGAGCGCGTCGCTGGTGGCGGGGAAGAAATAGGGGTCGTCGAGCGCGGTGCCGGCGGCGAGGGGGATGGCGAGGCGCAGGCGTCCGCCCACGATCTCGAACCGCGCCGCCTCCGCCATCGGCCGGGGCAGCGCCTGGCGGTAGCCGTCGAAGGCCGGGTTGCGCGCGCCGGTCGCGCCGGTCCTCAGCTCGACCGTGACATTGGCGCTCTCGGGCACGCACAATTCGAGCGTGCAGACGAGATAGTCGATGCGCGCGTCGAGCGGGAAGGCGACGCCGGGCTCGGCATCGGCGGGAATGCGGACCCCGGCGAGCAAGGCGTGATCGCCTTCGAACACATAGTTCATGATGCCCGAAGCGATCAGCCGGTGCGGCACCGGATATTGGAGCGCGCCGGCGGTCCAGCCCTCGGGCAGCCGCCACTGGACGCGCGGCGCGGCGCCGGCGTCGCCGGGATTGCGCCAATAACCGTGCCAGCCGGGCTGGGGCCGCATCACGAAGGCGAGCGTCACCGTCGAGCCCGGCACCACCACCGCATGTTCCGCGACCAGGGTCACGTTCATGTGGTTGCCGCCGGGCCGGGCGAGCTGCGCCGGCGCCGGGCCGCCGAGCGCCAGCAAAGCGAGAAAGGCGAGGAGCAGAGGGGCGAGGCGGCGCATGAGCGGGCGCCTATAGCAGGCTTTGCGGGCCATGCACCGCCTTCAGCCCGGCGTGGGTAACGGCAAGGTGGGCGTCGGCGGCGGCGCGGACGGCGGGGTCGATCGCGGCCGGCCGGGCGGTGAAGGGCCTGGCCGGATGCTTGGCGTCGCGCCCGGCGACCGGCGCCATCGCCGCGCTTTCGGCCTCGTCCGGCGCGATTCCGAAATGGGGCAGGATCGCGTCGGCGACCGCGCCGGGCAGATCGGCATGGTCGATGAAGAGGCCGCCGCCCGCGTCCTTCTGGACGAGCGCGGCCGCGCCGATCCGCTCCAGCACCAAAGCGCAATAGACTTCCGCCGGATAGTCGGTGCCGTTCTCGATCCCGTAGAGCCGCGAGGGCACGAGCTCGGGCGTCAGCTCGGTCCCGCGCTCCGCCATTTGCGAGGCGAGGATTTCGGCCGGGTCGCGATAGAGGAACAGCCACGGCACGTCCGGGAAGGCCGCGCGGAACAGCGGCAGGGCCAAAGCGTGCCATGCGTTCAGCTTGACGACGAAGCGGGCCGACGGCCGGCGGCCGAGCGCGCCGACCATCGCCCGCAGCGCCGCGATCCGGCGCGCCTCCGGCCAGTCCGCGCGCCAGGCGAGGCGGACGATCGCGTCGAGCGGCGCCGCCTCCGCGACCAGGGCCGTCCCGGGCAAGGCGGCGAGCATCCGCGCGACCAGGGTCGAGCCGCAGCGCGACATGTGGAAGATGAAGCCGTCGGGCGCGCGCGCCCGGTCCGGCGCCCCGTCGATGAAATCGTCGAGCCCGGTGCGGCAGCGCAGCAGCCGGTTGAACGGCCGCGCCAAAGCGCGCCGCGCCGCATTGGCGAAGAAGGAGGGCCCCGTGGGTGCGCCGGCGAAATGCGCCCAATCGACGCCGTCCGCGACCTGGATGGGCAGCCAGTCGGGCGACGGCCAGGCGATTTTGCGCAGCGCCGGCGGATCGAAGCGCGCGAGGCGGAGCGGATCGGGCGCGACGAACGGCGCGAGAGACGCGGGATCGAGCGCGATGCCGTGCCGGGCGGCCAGCGCGAGCGCCGCCGCGACGAAGGCGTCGCCCGCCTCGTGCCGCGCCAGCGCGTCCTGCAGCGCGTCGTCGCCGGCGAGCAAGAAGCGGAAGCGGTCGAGCGGGGCCGGATCGGTCAACTGGTCAGCCCTCGCTGCGGCGGCTAGGTTGGCGTCGGAGCCTTATCGTGGACGAGACGACGCAACAATTGGAAAGCGATCTTCCCGATCGCCTGCGCCTGCCCGTGGCGTTCGACGCCGCGGGCCTCGCGGCCGATCTGGGCGCGCTTCGCGAGGACGACTGGATTCCCCACCTCGTCCGCCAGAATTACGAGGGCGAGTGGTCGGTGGCGCCGCTGCGCGCGCCGGCGGGGGAAACGCACAGGCTGCGCATGGGCTTCCCCAATCCGGGGCAGACGGCGTTCGCCGACACGGCCCTGCTCGATCGGCTGCCGCATGTCCGGGCGGCGCTGCGATGGTTCCAATGTCCCTTGCGCGGGGCCCGGCTGATGCGGCTGGCGCCGGGCGCGGCGATCCTCGAGCATTGCGATCCCGATCTGGACGCCGCCGGCGGCCGGGCGCGGCTGCACCTTCCGATCCTCACCAACCAAGACGCGACCTTCCTGCTCAACGGCCGCCCGGTGGCGATGGCGCCGGGGGAATTGTGGTATTTGCGGCTGCTCGATCCGCACGCCGCCGCCAATCGCGGCGCGAGCGATCGCATCCACCTGGTCGTCGACGTCGAGGTCGACGAGTGGATGCGGGCGCTGATGGAGGCGGAGTCACACGCGACCCCCCGCCGCTCATCCTGAGTAGCCGTTGAGCTTGTCGAAACGGCGTATCGAAGGACGATACGGGCCTTCGCCAGGCTCAGTCCCTACTCAGGATGAGCGGGGGGGTGGTTCGAGGGCTGGATGCGCGGCCTGCTGGGCAGTGGGCGTTGAGGGTTCAGGCGGGACAGGTGCGGACTGCCGGGGCAGTCCGCACCTGACAATTCCAGTACGTTGCGGATACCGTCTGGATTGCTTCGTCAGCGCCGCTCGAAGCGGGCGATCCGGGGGTCGAGGCGATTATTCTCGATGGTGAGCGGCTGGCCGCTTTCGTCGGCGACGAAGGAGGTGCGGCGCTGGAGGCCGGGGACGAGCCCCGCCTCGTTGTCGGTGATGGTGAGGCCGGCCGAGCTGTGCTCGGTGCCTTCGGGCGCGACCATGATGAAGGCGCTGTAATTCTCCTTGTTCGCGCCCTGGACGAAGCTGTTGCGGACGATCGTGCCGGTGGCGCCGTTGGAGAGGTCGATCATGTAGTTGGTGGCGGTCCCCGCGCTGTCGTCGAAGCTCGAATCGCTGACCTCGATGCGCTCGCCGCGGCTCTTCAGATAATGGCCGCCGGTGCCGCGCTCGAAGCGGGTGCGGGTGACGATCAGGGGGCCGGTGCCGCTATTGTAGATGGAATGCGAGCAGCCGCCGTCCTCCGGGCAGCCGCCGAGGCCCGAGAAGGTCGATTGGTCGACCCGGATCGTGCCGCGAACGTCGTTGGCGACGAGGATGCCGTTCTCGCCGTCGCGGAACAGCGATTCGCGGACCAGCAGGTCGCCCGCTTCGAGGCGGATGCCGGCGCCGTTCGAATCCTCGACGCGGATGTTCTGGAAGATGATGCCCTCGACCCGCGCCGAGGCGCCGCCGAGCACCAAAGCCGCCTTGCCCTCGCAGGCGACGCCGTCGAAGACGACGCTGCCGGGCTGGCGCGCGACATAGGCGACCCGGCCTTCATTCTGCACCGCGCACATCCGGTAGGTGCCGGGCGCGACCATGATGGTGCCGTTGCCGCCGCCGATCGCGGCGACCGCCGCGGCGAGGTCGTCATAGGTCTCGCCGGTCTCCTGGACGGTGAACGGGGCGGCGCCCGCACTGCCGGTCTGCGCGGGGCCGGTCTGCGCGGGGCCGGTCTGCGCGGGCAGCGGCGCGGCGAAGACCAGGATGCAGGCCAGAGCGAGCAGGATGCAAAAGGTGCGGTTCATCGCCGCCACCTGAGCCCCGCGCGGGCCGCTGTCGAGGCGTGAACGGGGTTAACCGGAGGCGTGGCCCGCGATGGGACGGCGCGGGTGCCAAAGCTTCCCGCCTCACGTCATTCCAGCGAAAGCTGGAATCTCGCTTCCTTTTCCGGCACTTGATAAGGCAAGGAGATTCCAGCTTTCGTTGGAATGACGGGACGGGGCAGGTTGCGATGCGTATGCGGTGGGTCTGGATGCTGCTTCTGCTCGTCGGCCCGCCCGCCGCCGCGCAGCCCTCCGCTCCCGCCCCGATCTGGTACGCGATCGTCGCCGAGAATGGCGACGTGCTCGGCCATGCCTCGCGCGAGATCGTCGCCGGGCCGGCGGGGCGCGAGATCGTCGATGCCAGCGAGATCAGGCTGCAGGAATATCACGATCCGCCGCGGCGCATCGTCGAGCGGACGGTGACCCGGCTCGACGGCGATGGCCGCCCGGCCTCGATCAGCGACTATATGCAGATGGGCACGGCCTGGTCGCGGGTCGAGGCGCGGATCGGCGCCGATGCGGCCGAGCTCGTCCGCCACGCGCCGGGCGAGCGGCGGCCGCTGCGGATCGCGCTGCCGCCGGGCGTCCGCTTCGACGGCGGCGAGGGGCTGCTCGCCGCCTGGGATCCGGCGACGATGCCGGCGCTCGAATTCCAGAATTTCAACGTCAGCGCGATGGTCGTGGAGCGCGTCACCATCGAGGCCGCGCCCCCGGCGCCCGGCGCACCGGCCGATGCGGAGGGGCGGATCGCGGTGCTGCGCAAGCGCTACGAGGGCGCCGAGCTGCGCGCAGTCGCCCGTATCCTGCTCGACCGCGCGCACCGCATCCTCGCGGTCAGCCAGCCGATGTTCGGCACCAGCATCACCATGCGCGTCACCGATCGCGAGACCGCGCTCAGGCCGCACCCGGCTTATTCGCTGCTGCGCAACGCGATGATGCGCTCGCCCTTCCGCATGTCCGACCTCGCGGTGCGCGGCCATATCCGCTACCGCTTCGCCTTCAGGGACGGGATCGAATTCGCGCTGCCGCAGACCGGCGAGCAAAGGGTGACGGCGCGGCCGGGCGGGGCGGTCGTCGACATCTGCCCGTCATGCGGGCCGGGCCTCGCCACCGACCCGGCGAGCCTCGCCGCCGCGCGCCGCCCGACGCTCTGGATGCAGAGCGACGATCCCCGCCTCCTCGCCATCGCCGCGCCGGTCGCGGCGATGAATACCACCGACACCCGCAAGATGGAGCTGCTGCTCGAGCGGGCGCGGCCCTATCTGATGGACATCGACTTCGCGGGCCATTTCTCGGCGCTGGAGACGCTGTCGCGCCGCAGCGGCGATTGCACGGAGGCGGCGGTGCTGCTCGCGGCTTTGGGCCGGGCGGCGGGGATTCCGACCAAGGTCGCCAGCGGCATCGTCTATTCGCGCGTGCGCTATCACGGCGTCAGCAACGTCTTCATGCCGCATTCGTGGGTGCTGGCCTATGTCGACGGGCGCTGGCGCAGCTTCGATCTCGCGCTCGATGCGTTCGATTCCAGCCATATCGCGCTGAGCGTCGGCGATGGCGACACGCGCTCGATCATGGCCGCCAGCCAATTGGCCAGCCTGCTGCGCTGGGAGGATGCCGCCGAAATCAGGGCCCGGCCGCGGTAGAGGGTAAAGGGGGACAGTTTCTAACTGTCCCCGTTCGCTCGGCCGAGGTGGAGGGGGACAGTTAGAAACTGTCCCCGCTTGTTCCGCTCGGGCTAGCGGCCGGCCGGAGTCGGTGCCGCGGGCGCCTTGTCGGCGGTGGCGGTCGCGGACGCGGGCGCGGCGCCGTCATCCTCGTAGACGACCGGCAGGGCCGGAATGGCCTGGTCGGCGGGGTCCTCGCCGGCCTGGGCGCCGTCGCTGGTGGCGCCGATGACGGTGACGTGGGTGCCCGTCTCCTGGGCCGCGCCGACGACGGTGACGTGGGTGCCCGTCTCCTGCATCGCGCCGACGACGGTGACGTGGGTGCCGGTCTCCTGCATCGCGCCGGTGACGATGATGCGGGTGCCGGTCTCCTGCGCCATCGCGATCGTCGGCGCCACGAGCGCGGTCGCCGCCAGCAGAGGGAGCTTGTAGGAAGAGAAGATGGCCATGACTCGTCCCCTTTCGCGACCGGTATAGACGCTTTCCCTTGAAATGTCAGTCCGAATACGGACGCGATGCTGGACACTTCTACCCCGCCGGCTATCCCTGACGCGGTGATGACGACGAGCCTCACCTTGCCGAAGCGCGCCCTGCTATTCATCCTGCTGGCGGCGCTGGCCGGCCCGGCGGCGGCGGCGCCGGGCGACCGGACCTGGTTCAGCATCGCCGCCGAGAATGGCGTGCTCGGGCATGCCTCCCAGGAGAGCGTCGCCGGGGCCGGCGGCCGCGAGCTGATCGAGACCCGGGAGACGCGGCTGCGCGAGATGCGCGCGCCGACCGCGCGGATCACCAGCCGCTCCGTCGTCCGCCAGGACGCCGCCGGCCGCACGATCTTCATCGGCGACTATCAGCGGACGGGCCGGTCCTGGGTTCGGCTCGAGGCGCGGATCGCGGACGGCCGCGCCCATCTGACCCGCGAGACCCCGGCGGGGCGCCATGAAGAGAGCGTCGCGCTGCCGGACGATGTCCGCTTCGACAGCGGCGGCGGCCTGCTCGCCGCCTGGGACCCGGCCGTCACCCCCCGGCTCGAATTCGCCAATTTCAACCTGGGCGCGATGGCGGTGGAGCGCGTCGTCATCACCGCCGCGCCCGCCGCGGCCGGCGATCCGGAGGGCGGCATGGCGGTGCTTCGCGCCCGCTACGAAGGCGCCGAGCTGCGCGGCGTCGCCCGGCTCACGCTCGACCGCACGGCGCGGAATCTGGCCATGACGCGTCCCCTTTCCGTCACTCGCCTTACCCGTTTCGGCGCGCAAAGTCAGTCCAGATTCGGCCTCAGCCAGCGCTCCGCTTCCTCGATGGGCACAGCGCGGCGGGCGGCATAATCTTCGAGCTGGTCGCGGCCGATGCGGGCGACGCCGAAATATTGGCTGTCGCGATGGCCGAAATAGAAGCCCGACACGGCCGACGCCGGCAGCATCGCGAAGCTTTCGGTCAGGGTCACGCCGGCGGGCGCGCCGCCGAGCATCTTGAACAGAGCCGGCTTCAGGCTGTGATCGGGGCAGGCGGGATAGCCGGGGGCGGGGCGGATGCCCTCGTAGCGCTCGCGGATCAGCTCGGCATTGGTGAGATGCTCGACGCCCGCATAGCCCCAGACGCTCTCGCGGACATGGCCGTGCAGGCGCTCGGCGAAGGCCTCGGCGAGGCGGTCGGCGAGCGCCTTCAGGAGGATGTCCGAATAATCGTCATTGTCGGCCTTGAAGCGGGCGAGGTGCGGCTCGATGCCGTGGACCGCGACGGCGAAGCCGCCGATCCAGTCCTCGCCGTCCGGATCGATGAAGTCGGCGAGGCACATGTTCGCCCGGCCCTCGCGCTTCTTCACCTGCTGGCGAAGCATCGGCAGGCGCGTCTCGTCATTGCCGGCGAGCACCAGGATATCGTCGGTCTCGCGGCGGCAGCGCCACAGGCCGACCGTGCCGCGCAAGGTCAGCCAATGCTCGGCGACCATCTTGTCGAGCATTCCTTGCGCGTCCGCGAACAGGCTCGTCGCGCTTTCGCCGACCACCGGATCGGTGAGGATGGCGGGATAGTTTCCGGCCAGCTCCCAGGCGCGGAAGAAGGGCGTCCAGTCGATGCCGTCGCGAAGCTCGCGCAGCGGCCAGTCGTTGAAGCCGTGGACGCCGGGGCGCTGCGGCGGCGGCGCCTTGCCCGCGGGATCGAAGGCGAAGCCGTTGGCGCGCGCTTCGGCGAGCGTGGCGAGCTCGCTCTGGCCGCGGCCGGCGCGGGTCTCGCGAATGTCGTGATAATCGGCGCGGGTCTTCTCGATCAAAGGCGCGCACTGGGTGTCGGAGACGAGGCTGGACGCCACGCCGACCGCCCGGCTGGCGTCGACGACGTGGATCACCGGGCCTTCATAGGCCGGGTCGATGCGCAGCGCCGTGTGGACCTTGCTGGTGGTGGCGCCGCCGATCAGCAGCGGCAGGGTGAACGCTCCGCGCTGCATCTCGGTGGCGACCGTCACCATCTCGTCCAGCGAGGGCGTGATCAGGCCGGAGAGGCCGATCATGTCGGCATCGTTCTCGTTGGCGGCCTTGAGGATGTCGGCCCAGGGCACCATCACGCCGAGGTCGATCACTTCGTAGCCGTTGCACTGGAGGACGACGCCGACGATGTTCTTGCCGATGTCGTGGACGTCGCCCTTGACCGTCGCCATCACGATCTTGCCCTTGGCGGTCGAGACGCCGCTCTTCTCCTTCTCGGCCTCGATATAGGGGATGAGGTGGGCGACCGCCTTCTTCATCACCCGCGCGGACTTGACCACCTGCGGCAGGAACATCTTGCCCGAGCCGAACAGGTCGCCGACCACGTTCATCCCGTCCATCAGCGGCCCTTCGATCACCTCGATCGGCCGCGGCGCCTTGAGCCGGCATTCCTCGGTATCCTCGACGACGAAGGCGTCGATGCCCTTGACCAGCGCATGTTCGAGCCGTTTCTCGACCGCCCAGCCGCGCCATTCGGCCTCGGCCTTCTCGCGCACCGGATCGGAGCCGAGATATTTCTCGGCGAGCGTCACCAGCCGCTCGGTGGCGTCGCCGCCGGCCTTGGGCGCGCGGTCGAGGATCACGTCCTCGCAGGCCTCGCGCAATTCGGGGTCGATCGTGTCGTAGACGTCGAGCTGGCCGGCATTGACGATCGCCATGTCGAGCCCGGCCGGGATGGCATGGTAGAGGAAGACCGAATGCATGGCGCGGCGCACCGGCTCGTTGCCGCGGAAGGAGAAGCTGAGGTTGGAGAGCCCGCCCGAGAGGTGGACGTGCGGGCAGCGCTGCTTGATCTCGCGGCAGGCCTCGATGAAGTCGAGCGCGTAGCGGCGATGCTCGTCGATGCCGGTGGCGATCGCGAAGATGTTGGGATCGAAGATGATGTCCTCGGGTGGAAAGCCCTCGGCGGCGAGCAGCGCGTAGGCGCGCGCGCAGATCTCGACCTTGCGCTCCTTGGTGTCGGCCTGGCCGGCCTCGTCGAACGCCATGACGACGACCGCGGCGCCGTAATCGCGGACCAGCCGGGCATGGGCGAGGAACTCCGCCTCGCCCTCCTTCATGCTGATCGAATTGACGATCGGCTTGCCCGACACGCATTTCAGCCCGGCCTCGATCACGCTCCATTTGGACGAATCGATCATGAAGGGCACGCGCGCGATGTCGGGCTCGGCGGCGATCAGCTTCAGGAAGGTGACCATCGCCGCCTCGGCGTCGAGCAGGCCCTCGTCCATGTTGATGTCAATGATCTGGGCGCCGTTCTCGACCTGGCTGCGCGCGACCTCGACCGCGGCCGTATAATCGTCGGCCATGATCAATTTCTTGAATTTGGCCGAGCCGGTGACGTTGGTCCGCTCGCCGATATTGACGAAGGTGGCGATGGCCGCTGCCCCACTCTCCGTTCGGGCTGAGCCTGTCGAAGCCCTCCCTTCCTCTTGATCAGAAAGCAAGGAAGGCCCTTCGACAGGCTCAGGGCGAACGGCGTTGCTCAAGTCAGGCAGCCAGAACCATCGGCTCGATGCCGGCCAGCCGCGTCCGGCGCTCCACGGTTGGGAGGGCACGCGGGGCGAAGTCCTTCACCGTCTCGGCGATCGCGCGGATATGCGCGGGCGTCGTCCCGCAGCAGCCGCCGACGATGTTGACGATGCCCTGCTCGCCCCATTCGCGGACCTGGGCGGCGGTGGTCGCCGCGCATTCGTCATAATCGCCGAGATCGTTGGGCAGGCCGGCATTGGGATAGGCCATGACCAATGTGTCGGCGAGCGGCGACAAGGCCGCGATATGGGCGCGCAATTGGGCGGCGCCGAACGAGCAGTTGAGGCCGATGGTCAGCGGCCGGGCGTGGCGGACCGAGGCCCAGAAGCTCTCGATCGAATGGCCCGAGAGGTTGCGCCCGGAAAGATCGGTGATCGTCATCGAGACCATGATCGGCAGGTCCGGATCGACCCGCCGGGCGGCGTGGATCGCGGCCTTGGCGTTCAGCGTGTCGAACACGGTCTCGATCAGCACGAAATCGACGCCGCCTTCGACCAGCGCCTCGATCTGCTCGACATAGACGTCGGAGACCAGGTCGAAATCGACCTCGCGATAGCCCGGGTCGTTGACGTCGGGCGACAATGAAAGCGTCTTGTTGGTCGGCCCGAGCGCGCCCGCGACCCAGCGCTTGCGCCCATCGGCGTCGGCGACCTCGCGGATGATCCGCGCCGCCTCGACGTTGATCTCGCGGACCAGGGCTTCGGCATTGTAATCGGCCTGGCTGATCCGGTTGGCGTTGAAGGTGTTGGTGGCGAGGATGTCGGCGCCCGCATCGGCGAAGCTCTGGGCGATCTCGCGGACCAGCTCCGGCTGGGTCAGGTTCAGAAGGTCGTTATTGCCCTTCTGGTCGCGCGACAGGCCGAGGCTGCCGGCATAATCGGCCTCGCGCAGCCGGCGCGCCTGAATTTGCGTGCCGTAAGCGCCGTCCTTGACCAGGATGCGCGATGCGGCGGCGGCCCTAAGCTGCTGTGCTGCGCTGTTCACTGGTCTTATCCTTGGGCCTCAGCCCGAGCAGATGGCAGATGGCGTAGCTGAGCTCGGCCCGGTTGAGCGTGTAGAAATGGAATTGCCTGACCCCGCCCGCATAAAGCTGCGCGCAGAGCTCGGCGGCGACGGTGGCGGCGACGAGCTGGCGGGCGGCGGGCAGATCGTCCAGCCCCTCGAACAGCCGGTCGAGCCAGGCCGGGATGGCGGCGCCGCACATCGCGGCGAACTTGCGGGTCTGGGCGACGTTGGAGACGGGCAATATGCCGGGCGTCATCTCGGCCGAGATGCCGGCGGCGGCGACCCGGTCGCGGAACCGGAAGAAACAATCGGGCGAGAAGAAGAACTGGCTGATCGCCCGGTCGGCGCCGGCGTCGATCTTGCGCCTGAGATTGTCGAGGTCGTGGACCGCGTCGGGCGAATCCGGGTGGCATTCGGGATAGGCCGCGACCGAAATCTCGAACGGCGCGACCTTCTTCAGCCCCGCGACCAATTCGGCGGCATTGGCATAGCCGTCCGGGTGCGGCGCGAACGCCTTGCCGGCCACGGGCGGATCGCCGCGCAGCGCGACGATATGGCGGATGCCGGCGTCCCAATAAGCCCGCGCGACGTCGTCAATCTCCCCCCGGCTCGCCTCGACGCAGGTCAGATGCGCGGCGGCATGCAGGCTGGTCTCGCGCTGGATCCGCACCACGGTGGCGTGCGTCCGCTCCCGCGTCGACCCGCCGGCGCCGTAAGTGACCGACACGAACCGCGGCGCCAGCGGCTCCAGCGTCTTCACGCTCTCCCAGAGCGTCGCCTCCATCTTCTCGGTCTTCGGCGGAAAGAATTCGAAGCTCACCTCGATATCCCCGGCGGCATCCTCGAAAAGGGGGCGACCGGGCTGGGAAAGGGCGGTGGCGAGCGGGCTCATGAGGCCGTCTCTCGGGTCGACCGGAAGCGGAGAATAAGCGGGCCCAAACTCATATTTGCGGATATAAAGATGTCTTTATATCCGTCAAGTTAATGTGAAGCCGTCCTCTTGCCGCGAGCGCGTCAGAAATCGAGCGCCGCTTTGATCCACCGCCAGACCGAGCCTGTCCGCCAAAGCGGCCCTGATGCCTTCGAGGTGCCGGGCATTGGGATTTTGGTGACAGGCACTTAGGATTTTTCCTCGGTGACAGGTACGTGCCTCTCCCCTGCGTCGGTTTCAGTCACGATTTCGCGCGGGGCTGTGGCGGAAAAGGGTGACTGTCACCGTTTTCGAGTAACGAGCCGGGCGGTAGCCAAGCCGCCCGGCCCGGTCACCGGAAGAACCCAATCCTCGGCGACAAGCGGAACTCGCCGCCCGGCCTGGTGCCGGGCGGTTCGTGCGTGAGAGCCCGAAGGATCACGCCCCGCGTATTCCCCGAGGGTGTTGTATTCCGCGAGCCGCCCGACATAGGCGGTTCGGGCTCAGCGCCTTGATGCGCACCGCTCGGGCGAACGAAGACCCAAGAAAAATCAGTGACAGTCACTATTTTCAGACGTGGGGTTACGGCAGAAGAGCGGCACGGGATTGGGGACACACGTGTGTGTCCCCAATGTTCAACGATTTCGCGCGAGTCTGCGGCGGAAAAGGGTGACTGTCACCGTTTTCGAGTAAAGTCCGTGAAATAGTGCACAAGCCAGAATTCGAGTTGAGCGAAAGCGTTTACAAAACGACCCGCAAAAAGCTCATATTCCTCCATTGGATCACGTTTAGGATTGCCCGCCATGTTACCGCCCCACCCCGCACAGACTGAAGCCGACCAACGCCGCTTCGATGAATCTTTCCGCCGCGCGCCGACGGCTCCCCCGATATCGAACTAAATCGGAAAATAGTGACGGTCACTGTTTTCACGCGCGGGGCTGCGGCAGAAAAGCGTGACTGTCACTGTTTTCTGCAGTCGGCGCGGACACTGCGCCCAAGGCCCCCCTTCCAATGTAGGATTTCCCCTGTCAACCTCGCCCGGCTCGGCGAGGCCTCGCCCGCCGGCGGCTCTTTCTCAAGCTCTGTGCGGTTTCGAAAAAAGGTCCGGCGGCCGTTCCGCCGGCGCGGGGAGGGGATGACATGCCGCGACGTAGTGTCATCTTCGTCATCATCGTCAACTTGCGGTCGTCAGCTTCCGGGGCTCGCGGCCGCCCGATCGCCCAGGCCGTGACGGCCGTCACGAGCGCAAGCCGCCCATGCGGATCATATGGCGCTTTCTCGATGGGGAGGCGGGCATGGCCGATCTGGCGGTTTGGGCGATACCGGGCGGCGGGCTGGCGCGCTACGAGCTCAGGATCGACGGCCTGGCCGCGCGCGACGGCGATTTCGCGACGGTCTATGGCGATTGCGGCGACGATTCGGCGCACCATTTCCGGTGCATTTTGTTCGGAGCGGCGGGCGCAAGGCTGCGCCTGATCCTGCGCTGCCGCTCCGAGGGCGTGCTCGGCGACATCGTCTTCGACGGCACCTTCAAGATGCCGGCCGATGCCGAGTCCTACGAGAGCGGCAAGATTCCCCTCAGGCTCTGACGCCCCGGACGGGCTTCAGGCGACCACCTTCAGCCTCTGCTCCGGCCTGACGCCGAGCCAGATCGTCACGGTCAATTCGCCGCCCTTAAGATGCTCGACGACGCGACCCGAGAGCCCGGCGGCCGCCATGTGCCGCACCATCGCCTCGTCGGCGAAGCCCAGGCGGACATGGGCGCCCATGCTGCGCAATTCCTCGCGCTCGTGCGGGGCGAAGTCGACGACGAGGAGGCGCCCGCCGGGGCTGAGCAGCCGCGCCGCCTCGGCGACCGCGGCGGCCGGGTTCTGCGCATAATGGAGGACCTGGTGGATGATCACCGTGTCCGCGCTCTCCGCCTTGAGGGGGAGCGAATACATGTCGCCCTGGCGCAGCTCGACCGCGTCGAGCCCGGCCTCGGCGAGCTTGGCGCGGGCCAAGCGGAGCATTTCCGGGCTGCGGTCGATGCCGAGCGCCTGATCGGCGGCGCCCGCGAACAATTCGATCATCCGGCCGGTGCCGGTGCCGATGTCGACGAGCCGGCCGATCGCCGCGCCGCCCGCCGATTCCAGGCCGAGCGCGCGGGCGATGGCGGCCTCGACCTCGCTCTCGGCGACGTGGAGCGAGCGCAGCGCGTCCCAATCGCGGGCGTGGCTGGCGAAATAGCGGGTCGCGGCGGCGGCGCGGTCGGCGCGCACCGCGGTCAGGCGTGCGGCGTCGGCGGCGGTCCAGGGATCGGCGCCGTCGATCTCGGTCCAGCGGTCGAGCAATTGCAGCAGGGGCTCGGTGCGCGGGCGGGCGCCGAGGCTCAGGAACACCCAGCTCCCCTCCTTGCGGCGCTCGGCCAAACCGGCGTCGATCAGGATGCGGACGTGGCGCGACACGCGCGGCTGGCTTTGCCCGAGCACCTGGGCGAGCTCGCCGACGCTGAGCTCCATCGCGCGCAGCAGCATCAGGATCCGGAGCCGCGTCGGATCCGCCAGGCCTGCGAAGATCTTGGGTGCCAGCGCCATGAAGGGACATAAAGATATCTTTATATCGGGGTCAAGGCGCGGCGCGGCGAGGGATTAAGGCGCGCCTTCATTCCCGACTCGCGCAAGCCCGGCCGACGGGCGTGCGACCCTTCGCCGCACGAACCCGTCCGACGTCAGCCGCGGCTTTGCCGCGGACTGCCTGTCATCCTCCGCCTATCCAATTGGACGAACAGAAGAGTCATCGTTTACAGACCCCTTCGTAGTTCTAAAATCTCATGACGAACACCGAGCAATTCGAACCGTGCCGAAAAGGCTCCTTCCAAGATCACCAGTGCACACACCCCTACCTGAGCCAGGGATCGCAAGACGAAGTCAATTCGGGTCGGGTCATCGTGAAAATAAAAGTGTTTATATGCTGTGCCACCTGGCATCTGCTCACGCGCGGTGCTGACAGTTATCGAGCGCTCATTCGGGTGAGCATCTAGGAACGCTGTCAGATCATCATCGCCCCATTCGGAAGGTGACGACGACTGGCCTCTTGTTTCTTCATTACGAGAGCTTCCATAGTGATACGTCGCATTCTACGGCAGCCATCATCCTCACCCAACCCTCCCCCAGGGGAGGGGCAGGAAAAGCCCGCCGCGGCAAAGCCGCGTCGTCGGACGGGCTCGGCTGGATTGCCCAGCCGCCCCGCCGGCCGGGCCGTTGCTGGTCCTCACATAAGGAAGAGATCGCTGCGCGCTTCCTTATGAGGGCAGCCCAGCCATTCACAACCGCATTGGTAGAGAAGTATGGACTCGGGCGCCGGCTTGGCATAATGTCGCCGGCGCTGGAGGGCAGGAGGGTTTCGGCCGCGCGTCCGCCGGCAGATCTGGTTCTCCTCGCGAACCGCAACTTGTCTGAAGGAAACACCCCGTGAAGAAGATCGCCCTCACCCTGATCGCCGTTTCGGCCCTCGGCCTCGCCGCCTGCAACAAGAGCAGCCCGGCCAACGACGCCCTCAACAACGCCGCCAACAGCATGAACAATGCGGTTGAAGACGTTCGCGGCGCCGCCAACGACATGCGCGGCGACGCCGCCAATGTTGCGGCCGCCGGCCAGGACGAGCTCAACCAGGCCGTCCAGTCGACCACCAACGTGACGGAATCGACCACGTCGGCCATCGCCAACGAGACCACCACGAAGTAAGCGCCAGCCGCTCATTTCGGGACGGGGGCCGCGCGCCGGAAGGCGCGCGGCCCTTTTTCTTTGCCTCGCGTTCAGGCCAGGGTCCGTACTCGGTACCCGCCCGCCGCTTCGCGGTCGCCCGGAGAAGGCCGCCGGCTACGTTGGACGGCTTGTCCGGGCTGCCAGCCCGGCCTGGGGTCCCCGCAAAGTACTACCTTGTGGGGTGCCCCTGCACCGCCCGCCTTGCCGGCGGCCTTCTCCGGGCGATCACGGCCATTGCGGGTACCGAGTACGGACCCTAGGTTAGCGCCGCGTCAGGAAAGAGGGTCGCGCGATGAGGAAGAGCCTGAACCTGCTGGCCACGGCGGCGCTGCTGGCGGCGCTTGGCGCCTGCAACCGCCAGCAGCCGGACCGGGTCACGCCCGACGACGAGCACCAGCTCAACGAAGCGGGGCGGATGACCGACGACAATACTTTCGTCGACACCTCGCCCGACGACCGGGCGGCGAATGCCGAGGATGTCGCCGACGAGGAGAATGCGCTCGAGGCCCCGCCCGCAGACGGCCCCGGCAACCAGGCCGCCAACCGGCAATAAGGCGCTCCCTCAGCCCGGGCAGGAAAGCGGCGTCCCGTCCGGCGGCTCGCCGCGGAGCAGCCGGCTCAGCAGCCACGGGCTGTTGGCATCGCCCAGCGTCCTGGCGTCGTCGGCCCCGGCGAGGCCGCGCGCGCTCGTCTCCAGCACGGCCTGGAGCAGCCTTGCCCGTTCGTCCGCGGTCAAACCGGGGAAAGCCGCCATCCGCCCTGGCAGCCGGTGATACTGCGCCGGTCCCGCAAGGACGATATCCACCGCCTCGCCGCCCGCCGCCCGCCGGTAACGTTCGAGCAGCCAGGCCGTCGGCTTCCATTGCGAGGGCAGGCGCAGATGGTGGGCGATGTCGGCCCGCGGCAGCAGCGGCGCGCCGTCGCGGTCGCGACCGCCGTCGCGCATCGCGGCGAGCGCCGCCGGCCGCGCCGCCGGGCGGAGCGATTGCAGCGCGAGATAGCGGCGCACGGTCCGCGCCCAGGGCGCGCTCTGGCCCTCATAATCCTCCTTGGCGCGCGACCCGCCCTCGGGGACCGGGAACCAGGCGCCGCGCGGGCCCCGCTCCAGGATCAAAAGGTAGCGGCCGCCTTGGTCGAAGCCGATCCGGCTGCAGCCGCCGCCATGATCCGCGCCGCGGAAGGCGTTTTCGATGTCGTCGGGCGCGGCGGGCCCGGGCCGCGGCTCGCTCAATTCGGCGTAAGGCTGAGCTCGGCGGGTGGCGCGCCCTTGAGGGCCTGCTCCCGGCGGAAGGTGACGGTTCCGAAGATGATGTCCGGGCCGCTGCTGCCGCTCACGGCCGTATAGATGCCGATCGCGTCGGCCATCTGCACCAGCTCGAAATTGGAGGGGGCGATATAGCGGTCCGTCGAGCTGCAGGCCGCGGCGGGGATGGCGGCGAGCAGGCCCGCCAGGGTCGCGATCAGGGCAAGGCGCGGCACGGCTGGATCTCCCCGGGGGGCGGAGGATCGGCCGCGGGCCGACGCCTTGTCAATGCGCAAGGAAAAGGGCCGGAGCGTTTCCGCCCCGGCCCTCATCTTTTCGACTGAACGTGGAGGTCCGGACCTAGAAGTCCATGCCGCCCATGCCGCCCATGCCGCCGCCGGGCATGCCGCCCGCCGACGCCTTGTCCTCGGGCGCCTCGCTCACCGCCGCTTCGGTGGTGATGAGGAGGCCCGCGACGCTGGCGGCATCCTGGAGCGCGGTGCGGACGACCTTGGTCGGATCGATCACGCCGGCCTTGACCAGATTCTCATAGACCTCGGTCTGGGCGTTGAAGCCCAAAGTCTCGTCCTTGCCGTCGATCAGCTTGCCGGCGACGACGGCGCCGTCATGGCCGGCATTTTCGGCGATCTGGCGGATCGGCGACTGCAGCGCGCGGCGGATGATGTCGATGCCGCGGGTCTGGTCGTCATTGCCGCCCTTCATGCCCTCGAGCGCCCTGGTGGCGTAGAGCAAGGCGACGCCGCCGCCGGGAACGATGCCTTCCTCGACCGCGGCGCGGGTCGCGTGGAGCGCGTCGTCGACGCGGTCCTTGCGCTCCTTGACCTCGATCTCGGAGGAGCCGCCGACCTTGATCACGGCGACGCCGCCGGCGAGCTTGGCGAGACGCTCCTGGAGCTTCTCCTTGTCATAGTCCGAATTGGTGTTGTCGATCTGGGCGCGGATCGCCTCGACCCGGGCCTTGATCGCATCGGAATCGCCGGCGCCGTCGACGAGCGTCGTATTGTCCTTGTCGATGGTGACGCGCTTGGCTTGGCCGAGCATGGCGACGGTGACGTTCTCGAGCTTGATGCCGAGATCCTCGCTGATCATCTCGCCGCCGGTCAGGATGGCGATGTCCTCGAGCATCGCCTTGCGGCGATCGCCGAAGCCCGGCGCCTTCACCGCCGCGACCTTGAGGCCGCCGCGCAGCTTGTTGACGACGAGCGTGGCGAGCGCCTCGCCCTCGATATCCTCGGCGATGATGAGGAGCGGACGCCCCGACTGCACCACGGCTTCGAGGATCGGCAGCATCGCCTGCAGATTGCCGAGCTTCTTCTCGTGGATGAGGATATAGGGGTCGGCGAGCTCGACCGTCATCTTCTCGGGATTGGTGATGAAGTAAGGCGAGAGATAGCCGCGGTCGAACTGCATGCCCTCGACGACGTCCAATTCGAACTCGAGGCCCTTGGCCTCCTCGACGGTGATCACGCCTTCCTTGCCGACCTTCTCCATCGCCTCGGCGATCTTCTCGCCGACGACGGTGTCGCCATTGGCCGCGATGCTGCCGACCTGGGCGACCTCGGTCGAGCCCTGGACGGGCTTGGAGCGCGCCTTCAGATCCTCGACGACCTTGGTGACGGCCAGATCGATGCCGCGCTTGAGGTCCATCGGGTTCATCCCGGCGGCGACCGATTTCATGCCCTCGCGGACGATCGACTGGGCGAGCACGGTGGCGGTGGTGGTGCCGTCGCCGGCCAGATCGTTGGTCTTCGACGCGACCTCGCGCAGCATCTGCGCGCCCATATTCTCGAACTTGTCCTTGAGCTCGATTTCCTTGGCGACGGTGACGCCGTCCTTGGTGATGCGCGGGGCGCCGAAGCTCTTGTCGAGGACGACGTTGCGGCCCTTGGGACCGAGCGTGACCTTCACCGCGTCGGCGAGGATGTCGACACCGCGCATGATCCGCTCACGGGCGTCGCGCGAAAAGCGTACGTCTTTCGCTGCCATGTTGAATATTCCTTCCTTCGTTCCCCGGCGAAGGCCGGGGTCCAGTCAAACAAAAAGCCTGGGCCCCGGCCTTCGCCGGGGAACAGTCCCTATTGAGGTCAGCCGACGATCCCGAGGATGTCGCTTTCCTTCATGATGATGAGATCCTCGCCGTCGATCTTGACCTCGGTGCCCGACCATTTGCCGAACAGGATCTTGTCGCCGGCCTTGACGTCGAGCGGGGTCACGGTGCCGTCCTCGGCGCGGGTGCCGGTGCCGACGGAAATCACTTCGCCTTCCTGGGGCTTTTCCTGGGCGGTATCGGGGATGATGATCCCGCCGGCCGTCTTCTCCTCGGCCTCCACGCGGCGGACGAGCACGCGATCGTGCAACGGACGAAATTTCATGCGCTGACCTTTCTCAAATGGGTCTGAAGGGCTGTTAGCACTCGGGTCGACCGAGTGCCAATGCGCGTTGATTTAGGGTCTGTTCACCGCGCGTCAAGGGGCGCGACGCCTTTTCGCGCCGCGCCCGAGCGCGCCATTTACAGCGCTTCGGGGGTCGGTTAGCCCGGATCGGGAGGGAGCTGCACTATGAGGTTCGTCGGCAAAGCGTGGCGGCTGCTGGTCGGGATCAAGGACGGGCTCGTCCTCGTCGTCATGATGGTCTTCTTCGGCATGCTCTACGCGGCGCTGTCGGCGAGCCCGTATAAGGACAGCGCCCGCGCGGGCGCGCTGCGCCTCGATCTAAGCGGCGCGATCGTCGAGCAGCCGGCCGCGCGCGATCCGCTCGCGGCGCTTGGCGGCACTCCGGTCACCCGCCAATATCGCGTCGCCGAGCTGGTCCACGCGCTCGATACCGCCGCTTCCGACCCGCGCATCCGCGCCGTCGCGCTCGATCTCGACATCTTCGTCGGCGGCGGCCAGACCGCGATCGCCGACGTCGGCGCCGCGCTCGATCGGGTGCGGCGCGCGGGCAAGCGCGTCGTCGCTTATGCCACCGGCTATACCGACGACAGCTACCAGCTCGCCGCCCATGCCGACGAAATCTGGCTCGATCCCTTGGGCGCGGTGCTGATCGCCGGGCCGGGCGGCAGCAACCTCTATTATGCCGGCCTGCTGCAGCGGATCGGAGTCACCGCCCATGTCTACAGGGTCGGCGCGTTCAAGTCGGCGGTCGAGCCGTTCACCCGCAGCGACATGTCGCCCGAGGCGCGCCAGCAGAGCCAGGCGCTCGCCGACGCTCTGTGGGAGACCTGGCGAAACGACGTCCGCGGCGCCCGGCCGCGCGCCCGAATCGCGGATTGGGTGGCCAATCCCGACGCCTTCCTCCAGCCGGCGGGCGGCGACATGGCGCAGGCGGCCCTGCGCGCCGGCCTGATCGACCGGGTCGGCGACCGCACCCAGTATGGCGAGCGCATGGCGGCGCTCGCCGGCAATGACGACGACCGCGTCCCCGGTCGCTACAATGCGGTCCATTACGAGGCCTGGGTCGACGAGCATCGCCCGGGCGATTCGGGCGGCGAGATCGGCATCCTCACCGTCGCGGGCGATATCATCGACGGCGAGGCCGGGCCGGGCACGGCCGGCGGCGAGACGATCGCCCGCAATCTCGAGCGCGGGCTGGAGAGCGGCAACCTCCGGGCACTGGTGGTGCGGGTCGATTCGCCCGGCGGCTCGGTGCTCGCCTCGGAGCGGATCAGGCGCGCCGTCCTCGCCGCCAAGGCGCGCGGCCTTCCAATCGTCATCTCGATGGGCTCGGTGGCGGCGTCGGGCGGCTATTGGGTCGCGACCGCGGGCGACGTCATTTATGCCGAGCCCTCGACGATCACCGGCTCGATCGGGGTGTTCGGTATCTTGCCGAGCTTCGAAGGGACGCTGCAGCGGCTCGGCATCGGCGCCGACGGGGTCAGGACCACGCCGCTGTCGGGCCAGCCCGATCTGCTGCGCGGCCCGGCGCCCGAGGCCGAGCGGCTGCTGCAGACCGGAGTCGAGAGCACCTATCGCCGCTTCATCGGCCTGGTCGCGGCGGCGCGGCGGCTGTCGCCGGCGCGCGTCCACGAAATCGCCCAGGGGCGGGTGTGGAGCGGCGGCATGGCCCGGCAATTGGGCCTGGTCGATCGCTTCGGCTCCCTCGACGACGCCGTCGCCGAGGCGGCGCGGCGGGCGGGGCTCGATCCGGCCAGGGTCGGGCGGGCCTATCTCGAAAAGGAGCCGGGCTTCCTCGCCCGCCTGTTCGGCGGCCGCGGCGGCGAGAATGTCGCCGGAGTCCCGCGCGACGCCTTCGCGCGGCTGGCGCGCCGCCCGGAGGCGATGATCGAGCGCGCGGTGCACGAGGCGAGCGCGCTGCTCGCCGGGCCGGCGATCCAGGCGCGCTGCCTCGAATGCCCGGCGATCGCGCCGGTGCCGCGCGCGCCCGTCGAAGGCAATTGGCTGGTCCGGCTCGCCGCTCTGGTCCTGCGCGGATGAAGATCCGCGCCGCCACCGCGGACGACGCGGCGGCGATCGCCTCGATCTACGCGCCTTAT
This sequence comes from Sphingomonadales bacterium, assembly GCA_034668505.1. GTDB lineage: Bacteria > Pseudomonadota > Alphaproteobacteria > Sphingomonadales > Sphingomonadaceae > Allosphingosinicella. Next base: position 64,314 of record JAXDPD010000012.1, on the reverse strand, counting down.
GTCGCGGGAAGCATCGTCTCGTTCGAGACCCAGCCGCCCGACGATAACGAGATGGCGCGGCGGATCGCCGAGGCGGGCGGCCTCTATCCCTGGTTCGTGGCCCGCGACGGCGCCGACACGGTCGGTTTCGCTTATGCCTGCGCCTTCCGGACCCGGCCCGCTTACCGCTTCACCGTCGAGACCAGCGTCTATGTCGCCGACGGCGCGCACCGGCGCGGGATTGGGACCCTGCTCTACCGCACCCTGCTCCCGGTGCTGGAGGCGCAGGGCTTCGCCCAGGCGATCGCCGCGATCACCCTGCCGAACGAAGCGAGCGTGAGGCTTCACGAAGCGCTCGGCTTCAGCCAGATCGGCACCTATGAGAAGGTCGGCTTCAAGTTCCGCGAATGGCGCAGCGTCGGCCTGTGGCAGCGCGCGCTGGCGCCGCTCTCGACCCGGCCCGAGGAGCCGAAGCCGGTCGCGATGGTCTGGAAGCAATAGCCAAAAAGAGTGACAGTCACTCTTTTTCCAGCCAGCCGCGGAGGCGCAAAAAGAGTGACTGTCACTCTTTTCTAGCGCTGCGCGGCCCAGTCGATCGGGCCGTTGACGAAGCGGTCGCGAAGCCGCTCGAGCGAGATCCGGTTGCCGTCGCGGAAGAAGCCGAGCAGCAGCCGGCCGGCCTCGTTGTCGGCATAGCCCGTGCCGGTCAGGCGCACGCGGCTATGGGCCGCGTCGACGGGCTCGACCTCGAAGAAGCTGGTGACCCGGGCGTAGACGTCGAAATGAGGGAAGCCGGCCGGCGCCTTGGTCGTTCGGAACACCAGCAGCCGCCCGGGCAGGATCGCGGCCAGATGCTGGCGGATCGTGCTCGGATCGCCGGGCCGCGCGGTCGGCGTGTAGCTCGTCTCCAAGATGTCGCCATCCCGCCAGGACACCGGCACCGCCCAGGTCCGCCAGCCTTCGGGCGTCGAGATCGCGGCCCACACGTCGGCCGCGGGCGCGGCGACCAATACTTCGTGCGAGAGCGTCAGCGTCCCATCCGATTCGCGGCGGTCGCTGACCGCGACCTGCTGCGCCACGCCGGCGGCCGGCAGAAGGAGGGCGAGGAAAGCGAGCAGAATTCTGGTCATGGCGCCCTTGTTGATTGAACGTTCAATCAAGTCAAGCCCAAAGCTCACCGCCCGTAAGCGGGCAGCGCCCAGCCGCGCAGGATGGCGGCGCCGCGCAGGGCGAAGCCGGCCGCGGCGGCGATCAGGCCGGCGACGCCGCCCGGCACCCCGGCAAGGGTGAGGCCGACGAACAAGGCGGCCGAAAGCGCGGCGATGGTGACGTAGAGCTCGGGCCGCATCAGGATCGAGGGCTCGCCGGCGAGCACGTCGCGGACGATGCCGCCGAGGCAGCCGGTGAGCACGCCCATGGCGAAGGCGGGCAGCGGCGCCAGGCCGAAGGCGAGCCCCTTGGCGGCGCCGTAGGTCGCGTAGGCGGCGAGGCCCGCCGCGTCGAGCCAGAGCAGGGTCTTGCCCCGCCACAGCCGCGCCGGCGTCAGCCAGATCGCGAAGGCGGCGCCGAAGCAGATCAGCAGGATGAGGTTGTCGTGCACCCAGAAGACCGGCGCGCCGATCAAAAGGTCGCGCACCGTCCCACCGCCGATGCCGGTCACCACCGCGAAGAAGAAAAAGGTGACCAAAGTCTGCCGCTTCACCGCCGCGAGCAGCGCGCCGGACAGCGCGAAGACGGCGATCCCCGCCATATCGAGAAAGCCGAGGATCGGGCCCAGGGCCTCGGAGAGATGGGCGGGCTGCATGCGATTCGTCTAACACACTCCCGTCACTCCCGCGAAAGCGGGAGTCCAGCTATCTTCGGGTGCGCAAGAAGCTGGATTCCCGCTTTCGCGGGAATGACGAAGGTGGATGCGCAAAAGGCTAGATGTGGATCGGCTTGCCCTTCATCACCATCGCAGCTTCAAGCGGGCAGCTTGCCCCAGCAGTTCTCGTGCGGCTCTGCCCATCTAAACGCGACGCACGGAAAGCTTTCTACCTTGTTGGTCGAGCTACCCTTCGCGAGTGCCCGCGCACGGGCGTTGTCGAACTCTTCCCGGATGCCCCTGTTCACTTCGGTCTGCGTTAGAACAAAAAATCGATTGGCTCCTGCGTCGGGCACGAAGGCGAAGACATAGAAGGCGTCCGCACGCTCAGGCTTTTCGCGAACGACCCACCAATTGCGTTTGTATTGACCCTTTACGTCGATCACGAACGCCCTTCCACCGGGACTGTAGACCATGATGTCGGCGGTTGGGTGGTTGCCCATAGTAAGAGCGACCTCATAACCCTTCTTGCAAAGCTCGCTAGCGACCGCGAACTGTGCCGCCCACTGGGTTTGATGAGAGGAACGACGCTGCTTTTTCTCGGCCTCGGTCACGTCTTACTCCGATTGTCCGGACGAACCAGCGCTTGCCTCGAACGGCCGGTCAAACATGAATCGGCTTGCCCGTAACCGCCATCGCCGCTTCCTTGACCGCTTCGGAATGGGTCGGGTGGGCGTGGCAGGTGTAGGCGATGTCCTCCGAAGTCGCGCCGAACTCCATCGCGAGCGCGGCTTCGGCGATCATCGTGCCGGCGACCGAGGCGATTATCCAGACGCCGAGCACCCGGTCCGACTTGGCGTCGGCGACGATCTTGACGAAGCCGTCGCCCTCGCGATTGGTCTTGGCGCGCGAATTGCCGAGCATCGGGAACTTGCCGACCTTGACCTCGCGCTGCGCCTTGGCCTCCTCCTCGGTGAGGCCGACGCCGGCGATTTCGGGCATGGTGTAGACGACGCTCGGGATCACCTCGTGATTGACGATGCCGATCTGGCCGGCGAGGATTTCGGCGACCGCGATCCCTTCATCCTCGGCCTTGTGGGCGAGCATCGGGCCGGGCGTGACGTCGCCGATCGCGTAGATGCCGGGGACCTTGGTTTTGAAATCGTGATCGACCTCGATCTGGCCGCTTTTGTTGACGGCGAGGCCGGCCTGGTCGAGGGCGAGGCCATCGGTGTTCGGGCGGCGGCCGATCGAGACCAGGACGGTGTCGGCCTCGATCGTCTCGGCGGCGCCGCCCTTGGCGGGCTCGACCGTCAGGGTGACGCTCTTGCGGCTCGCCTTGGCGCCGGTGACCTTGGTCCCGGTGCGGATGTCGAAGCCCTGCTTCTTGAAGATCTTCGCGCATTCCTTGCGCACTTCGCCGTCCATGCCCGGGAGGATCTGGTCGAGATATTCGACCACCGTCACCCTGGCGCCGAGCCGCCGCCAGACCGAGCCGAGCTCGAGCCCGATCACGCCGCCGCCGATCACCACCAGATGGTCCGGCACCGCCTCGAGCTCGAGCGCGCTGGTCGAATCGACGATCCGCTCATGGTCGATCTCGACCCCCGGCAGCGGGGTGACGCTGGAGCCGGTGGCGATGACGATATGCTTCGCCGTGTAGCTCTTGCCGGCGACGTCGATCGAATCCTTGCCGGTGAATTTGGCGTGGCCCTTCAGCCATTCGACCTTGTTCTTCTTGAACAGGAATTCGATGCCCTTGGTGAGGCCGCCAATCGCCTCCAGCCGCGCGCCGTGCATGGCGTCGAGGTCGAGCTCCAGGCCCGAGGTCTTCACGCCCCATTTGGCCAGCGCCCCCGAATGCGCCTCCTCGTAAAGCTCGGACGCATGCAGCAAAGCCTTGGAGGGGATGCAGCCGACATTGAGGCAGGTCCCGCCCAAAGTCTCGCGGCTGTCCGCGCAGGCCGTCTTCAGCCCGAGCTGCGCGGCCCGGATCGCCGCCACATAGCCGCCCGGCCCGGCGCCGATCACGATCACGTCGAAGTCAGTCTCTGCCATCTCAAACCCTCATTCGTGTTCCTGCGAAAGCAGGAACCCAGCTCGCGCAGGCTTCGAAAGTCCCTGCCTGGCTCCTTCAATCCTCTGGGCTCCTGCTTTCGCAGGAGCACAACCGCAAGTCTCAATCGTGTTCCTGCGAAAGCAGGAACCCAGCTAGTGCGCAATTTCTTCGAACAGGTCTCGCCAGTCCGGGTTCATTCCTTCGATCGCCCGCAGCTTCCAGGCTCGCTTCCATTTCTTCATCCGCAGCTCGCGGGCGCGAGCGTCCTGAATGTCGTCGTGGACCTCGTACCAGACAAGGGTCCGGCAGTTGTAGCGCTTCGAGAACCCGTCGATCAGACCGTTCCGGTGCTGATAAATCCGTCCGGGAAGGTCGCTGGTCACGCCGGGGTAAAGCGTTCCGTTCCGCCGACTGGCCATGATGTAGACATAGCCCGGCCGCGCCACTCAGATCCTCCGTTCTGGGCTCCTGCTTTCGCAGGAGCACAAGGTCCTACAAATCGATCAGCAACCGGGTCGGGTCTTCCAGCGCTTCCTTCATCCGCACCAGGAAGGTGACCGCCTCGCGGCCGTCGATCAGGCGGTGGTCGTAGGAGAGCGCCAGGTACATCATCGGCCGGGCGACGATCTGGCCGTCCCTGACCACGGGCCGCTCCTCGATCCGGTGCATGCCGAGCACCGCCGATTGCGGCGGGTTGATGATCGGGGTCGAGAGCAGCGAGCCGAAGACGCCGCCGTTGGAGATGGTGAAGGTGCCGCCCTCCATGTCCGCGATGGTCAGCGAGCCTTCCCTGGCGCGCTTGCCGAAATCGGCGATATTCTTCTCGATCTCCGCGAAGCTCAGCTGCTGCGCGTCGCGGATCACCGGGACGACCAGTCCGTTGGGCGCGGAGACCGCGACCGAGACGTCGACATAATGATGGTAGACGATCTCCTCGCCCTCGATCGAGGCGTTGACCGCGGGGACGTCGCGCGCGGCGAGCACCGCCGCCTTCACGAAGAAGCCCATGAAGCCCAGGCGGATGCCGTGCTTCTTCTCGAACAGATCCTTATAGTTCGCGCGCGCCGCCATCACCGCCGACATGTCGACGTCGTTGAAGGTGGTGAGCATGGCGGCGCTGTTCTGCGCTTCCTTGAGGCGGCGGGCGACGGTCTGCCTGAGGCGCGTCATCCGCACCCGTTCCTCGCGGCGGTCGCCGGCCTTCGCCGGGGCGGCGGGCGGCGGCGGGGGCGCCGTGGGCGCAGCTGGTGCCGGCGCCGGAGCTTCCGCCTTCTGCCCTTCGGCGGCGGCGAGCACGTCGTCCTTGGTGAGCCGGCCGTCCTTGCCGGTGCCCTTTATCTTCGACGGATCGAGATGATGCTCGAGCACGATCCGGCGGACGGCGGGCGACAGGGTCAGATGCGGCCCGTCCTCCTCGTCCGCTTCCTCCTCCTTGGCCTCGATATTCTGGCCGGCGCCGGGCGGATTGACCGGCGTCGATTCGGGCGGCTCCGCCGGCGGCTCGGCTCTCGCCGCGCCGCCTTCGCCGGCCTCGACCGTGGCGATGACCCCGCCGACCGCGACCGTGTCGCCGACCTTGAAGCGCTGCTCGCCCATCGTCCCCGACACGGGCGAGGGAACCTCGATCGCGACCTTGTCGGTCTCCAGGCTGGCGATCGGCTCGTCGAGCGCCACCGCCTCGCCGGGCTGCTTCAGCCACGCCCCCAAAGTCGCCTCGGTGATCGATTCGCCCAGCGTCGGAACCTTGACTTCGGTCGCCATTCTAGCCCGCTTTCCTCTGCGCGGTGGCCGCGCTGCTATGGCCGAGCGCGTCGGCGATCAAGGCCGCCTGCTCCGCCGCGTGACGCTTGGCAAGGCCGGTCGCCGGCGACGCGGCGGGCTCGCGGCCGGCGTAGATCGGCCGCTTCGGCTGGAGGCCGGCCTCGCCGAGGCGCCGCTCGAGCCTGGGCTCGACATGGCCCCAATAGCCCTGGTTCTTCGGCTCCTCCTGCGCCCAGACCAGCTCCTCGAGGTTGGCCATGCGCTTGAGCCGCGCCAGCAGGGCCTCGCCCGGGAACGGATAGAGCTGCTCGATGCGGACGATGCTGGTGTGGCGGTCGCCCGCTTTGTCGCGCGCCTCGATGAGCTCGTAGGCGAGCTTGCCGGTGCAGAGCACGAGCCGCTTGACGTCCTGGTCGGCGGGCGCGGCGGGATCGGAGACGATCCGGCGGAAATGGCTCTCGCCGGTGAAGTCGGCGAGGCTGGACACGGCCTGCTTGTGGCGGAGCAGGGATTTGGGCGTCAGGATCACCAAGGGCTTCCTGAAATCGCGGTTCATCTGGCGCCTGAGGACGTGGAAATAATTGGCCGGCGTGGTGCAGTTCACCACCTGCATATTGTCGTCGGCGCAAAGCTGCAGGAAGCGCTCGGGCCGCGCCGAGCTGTGCTCGGGGCCCTGCCCCTCATAGCCGTGCGGCAGCAGCAGGACGAGGCCGGAGGCGCGCAGCCACTTGGCCTCGCCGGCGGCGATGAACTGGTCGATGATGACCTGCGCGCCGTTGACGAAATCGCCGAACTGCGCCTCCCACAATACCAAAGTCTGCGGGTCGGCCAGCGACCAGCCATATTCGAAGCCGAGCACGCCGAATTCGGAAAGCGGGCTGTCGCGCACCTCGAAGCGGGCCGGGCCGACCTTGGTGAGCGGGATATATTTGGCGCCGTTGTTCTGATCGACCCAGACCGAATGGCGCTGGCTGAAGGTGCCGCGGCCGCTGTCCTGGCCCGACAGGCGGACCGGATGGCCCCCGCGCAGCAGGGTGCCGAAAGCGAGTGCCTCGGCGGTCGCCCAGTCGATTCCCTCTCCGCTCTGGAACATCTCGCGCTTGGCATCGATGATCCGGACCAGGGTCTTGTGGACGGCGACGTCGGCGGGAATATTGGTCAGGATGGCGCCGATTTCGCGCACCGTCTCTTCCGGGCAGCCGGTGGCGACGTTGCGGCGCTCGGTGATCGCCTCGTCCGGCCGGCCAAGGCCGCTCCACGCGCCCTCGAACCAGTCGGCCTTGTTGGGCAGATAGGAATTGGCCGCCTCGAACTCGCCTTCGAGCAAGGCCGTGAAGGCGGCGACCTCGCCGTCGAGCCAGCCTTTCTCGATCACGCCTTGTTCCTCCAGCCGCGCGCCGTAAAGCGCGGAGACGGGCGGGTGCTGGCGGATCTTGGCGTACATGAGCGGCTGGGTGAAGCTCGGCTCGTCGCCTTCATTATGGCCGAAGCGGCGGTAGCACCACATGTCGATGACGATGTCGCGGTTGAACTTCTGGCGGTATTCGATGGCCAGCTTGCAGGCGAAGGTCACCGCCTCGGGATCGTCGCCGTTGACGTGGAGGATCGGCGCCTGGACCGCCTTGGCGACGTCGGAAGGATAAGGCGAGGAACGGCCGAACTGGGGCGAGGTGGTGAAGCCGACCTGGTTGTTGATCACGAAATGGAGGCTGCCGCCGGTATTGTAGCCGGGGATGCCGGAGAAGCCGAAGCACTCCGAGACAATGCCCTGGCCGGCGAAGGCGGCGTCGCCGTGGAGCAGCACCGGCAGCACCGAATCGCCCTCGATATCGCCGCGCGCGATCTGCTGGGCGCGGACCTTGCCGAGCACGACCGGATCGACCGCTTCGAGGTGGCTCGGATTCGGAACCAGCGAGAGATGGACCTTGATGCCGTCGAATTCGCGGTCGGAGGAGGTGCCGAGATGATATTTGACGTCGCCCGAGCCGCCGACATCCTCGGGGTTGGCGGAGCCGCCGGCGAATTCGGAGAAGATCGCGCGATAGGGCTTGGCCATGACGTTGGCGAGGACGTTGAGCCGGCCGCGATGGGCCATTCCGAAGACCATCGAGACGACGCCATATTGGCCGCCATATTTGATCACCGCCTCAAGCGCCGGAACCATCGCCTCGCCGCCGTCGAGGCCGAAGCGCTTGGTGCCGACATATTTGCGGGCGAGGAACTTCTCCCACTGTTCGGCCTGGACGACCTTGGTCAGGATCGACTTCTTGCCTTCGGGGGTGAAGGTGATTTCGGCGTCCTTGCCCTCCATCCGGTCCTGCAGGAAGCGGCGCTCCTCGAGGTCGTTGATATGCATATATTCGAGGCCGACCTTGCCGCAATAATTGCGGCGCAGGATTTCGACGACTTCGCGCACGCTCGCTTTCTCGAGCCCGAGCGCGCCGCCCAGCCAGACCGGCCGGTCGAGCGCGGCGCCGGTGAAGCCGTGAAATTCGGGGGTGAGGTCGGCAGGCATCTCGCGCTGGGTGAGGCCGAGCGGATCGAGATCGGCGGCAAGGTGGCCGCGCACCCGATAGGTCCGGATCAGCATCATCGCGCAGATCGAATCGTTGGCGGCCTGCTCGATCTCGGCCTCGGACGCGCCGGACGAAGCGGCGGCGTCCTTCGCCCGCGCCGCGACCCCTTCGACTCCGCTCAGGGCAGGCTTTTCGGTCGCCATGCCGGTGGGATCGAGGCCGGCGTTGAGATCGTCGAGCTCGATGAGCGGCCAATTGTCGCGGGCCCAGCTCGGGCCCCTCTCGCGCTCGCCGTCGAAAATCGCCACTGATCTCTCTCTTTGTTCCCCGGCGAAGGCCGGGGTCCAGTCTGCCTTCCGCGCCGCTGGACCCCCGCTTGCGCCGGGGAACGATGCGGGTGCGCCCCTAGCGCAATCTTCAGCCCTTCAAAAGGGCGGCCAGCGTCTTGCCCAGCTCAGATGGGCTCGGGGAGACCTTTATTCCAGCCGCCTCCATCGCCGCGATCTTGTCCTCGGCGCCGCCCTGGCCGCCCGAGACGATCGCCCCGGCATGGCCCATGCGGCGCCCCGGCGGCGCTGTGCGGCCGGCGATGAAGCCGACGACGGGCTTGGAGCGGCCCTTCTTGGCCTCGTCGGCGAGGAACCGGGCGGCCTCTTCCTCGGCCGAGCCGCCAATCTCGCCGATCATGATGATCGATTCGGTCTCGCCGTCCGCCAGGAACAGCTCGAGCACGTCGATGAAATTGGTGCCGTTGACCGGATCGCCGCCGATCCCGACCGCGGTGGTCTGGCCCAGCCCGGCATTGCTGGTCTGGAACACCGCCTCATAAGTGAGCGTGCCCGAGCGGCTGACGATGCCGACGCTGCCCTTGCGGAAGATATTGCCGGGCATGATCCCGATCTTGCATTCGCCCGGCGTCAGCACGCCCGGGCAATTGGGCCCGATCAGCCGCGACTTCGAGCCCGAGAGCGCGCGCTTCACCCGCACCATGTCGAGCACCGGAATGCCCTCGGTGATGGCGACGATCAGCGGCACCCCGGCGTCGATCGCCTCGAGGATCGAATCGGCGGCGAAGGGCGGCGGCACGTAGATCACGCTGGCATCGGCGCCGGTCGCGGCGACCGCGTCGGCGACCGTGTCGAAGACGGGCAGGCCGATATGGGTCTGGCCGCCCTTGCCCGGCGTCACCCCGCCGACCATCCTGGTCCCATAAGCGAGCGCCTGCTCGGTGTGGAAGGTGCCGGTCTCGCCGGTCATGCCCTGGGTGATGACTTTGGTGGACGCGTTCACGAGGATGCTCATTGCGGGTTCCCGACGGGCGCGATGATGAAGGTGGCGCGGGGGTCGCGGCCGGTCTGGTGCATCAGCATGACGTGATAGCGCCCGTCCAGCCGCCAGTCCGCCTGGCCGTTGCGCGTGGCGATTTCGGGCGTCTGGCCAAAGGCCGCGGTCGCCGCGGCCAGCAGGTCGCGCCAGCGGACCGAGCGGGCGAGCGTGGCCACCACCATGCAGCCGGTGCCGCGTCCCTGGCTGGCATCGGCCGGCGCCAGAAACAGGATGGCGCGATCGCGCCCGAAGATCGGCAAAGGCGGTGCGTCCGCCGCGGCATTGGGCGCCGTCGCCCGCTCCCAGCCGAGCGCGATCAGCCGCTCCGCCGCCGCCGCGGCGTCGTTGGGAAGCCCGCGGCACGCCGCCGCGCCGGCCGCGGCCGCCTCGGGCGTCGCCTCGGGCGGGCGCTGCGGCTGCGCCCACCCGCCCGTGGGGGCGGCGAGCAGCGCGGCGGCGGCGAGCAGCTCAAGCGACCGGCGCATCGATCGTCTCGTCCCGTGGGCGATGACCCCGGTTTCGGAATTGGCCAATATGCTCATTCACGGTGCCGATCAAAGATTCAACCCAAGCTGCCGTCGATCGCCTTGCACGCCGCCAGCAGCTCCTTCACCGCCTCGACCGAGACCTGGAAATTGGCCTTGGCCTCCGCGTTCAATTCGATCTCGACGATCTTCTCGACCCCGCCCGCGCCGATCACGCAGGGGACGCCGACGTAGAGGCCGTCGACGCCATATTGGCCGGAGAGGTTGACCGCGCAGGGGAGGAGGCGCTTCTTGTCCTTGAGATAGGCCTCCGCCATCTCGATACCGCTGGTCGCGGGCGCGTAATAAGCCGAGCCGGTGCCGAGCAAGGCGACGATCTCGCCGCCGCCGCCGCGCGTGCGCTTGACGATCGCGTCGATCCGCTCCTGCGTCGACCAGCCCATCTTGATGAGGTCCGGTATCGGGATTCCGGCGACCGTCGAATATTCGACGATCGGCACCATCGTGTCGCCATGGCCGCCGAGCACGAAGGCGGTGACGTCCTGGACCGAGACTCCGAACTCTTGGGCGAGGAAGGTGCGGAACCGCGCCGAATCGAGCACGCCGGCCATGCCGACCACCATGTGATGGGGGAGCTGCGAAAATTCGCGCAGCGCCCAGACCATCGCGTCGAGCGGATTGGTGATGCAGATGACGAAGGCGTTGGGCGCGTTGTTTTTGATGCCCTCGCCGACCGCCTTCATCACTTTCAAATTGATGCCGAGCAGGTCGTCGCGGCTCATCCCCGGCTTGCGGGCGACGCCGGCGGTGACGATGATGACGTCGGCGCCCTCGATGTCGGCATAATCGTTCGAGCCCTTGAGCGCGGCGTCGAACCCCTCGACCGGGCCGCATTGGGAAAGATCGAGCGCCTTGCCCTGGGGCACGCCCTCGACGACGTCGAACAGGATTATGTCGCCCAGCTCCTTCGCCGCGGCGAGATGGGCCAGGGTTCCGCCGATATTGCCGGCGCCGATCAGCGCGATCTTGTTACGAGCCATTGGGCCCTCCCACCTTTGTTCGGGTCAAAGTAGCGAAGGGGCTGCGGACGCAGCCGGAACGTGGCGCCCGCTTAGCTCCCTCGCGCGCGGGGGGCAACCGATTCAGCTTGGCGATTCAGCCGGGCGATTCAGCCAGGCGATTCAGGCGGGCGGGGAGGCGTTCTGCTCGACATAGCGGCGCTCGCCGGTCGCCGGGTTGAACCAGACGGTCACCATCTCCCCGCTTTCCTCGTCGCGGAAGCGTTCGGCGGTGGGCTGCCAGCCGCCGCCGCGCGGGGCCGCGGCGCCGCGATAAAAGTTGCGCTCGTAAAAGACGCCGACCGCGAACACGGCCGCGACCGCGAGGAACGGCCAGGCCATCGGCTGGAGCGCGGTCAGCACGGCCGCGCCGAGCAGGAACAGGCCCGTGCAGATCTGGATCGCCTCGCGCAGCATCAGCTCTGGCCCTGCACGATCTCGACGGCGGTGCCGTAGGCGACCACCTCGTTCATGGTCGAGCCGATATCGCCCGAATCGAAGCGCATCATGACGACGGCATTGGCGCCCATCGCCGAGGCGTTGGCGACCATCCGGTCGAGCGCCTGGCGCCGCGTATCCTCGACCAGCCTGGTATATTCCTTGATTTCGCCGCCGATGAGCGAGCGCAGGCCGGCGGCGATGTTGCTGCCGAGCCCGCGGCTGCGCACGACCACGCCGAAGCACTGGCCAAGCACGCGGGTCACTCTGGCGCCCGGAATGTTCTCGGTTGTGGTGACGATCATGGCGAGCCCTCCCCGGGGGACGGTTACTCGTAACTGTCCCCATTTTCCACCACCGCGATCGGGAAGCCGATGCCGCGAGACGCGAGGAAAGGGAGACGGCAAGGATTCCAGCTTCGCTGGAATGACGCCCGTTTGATCGCTCTTCAATCCTCGACGATGTTGAGGATGTTGCCGTCCGGATCCTTGAACCAGGCGATCTTCATGCCGCCGCCGACATGGACGTCGCCGTCCAGCGCGAGGCCCGGCATGTCGTAATGCTCGAAGAAGATGCCCTTGCCCTTGAGCGAGGCCACTTCCGCCGCGATATCGTCCACCTCCCAGGTGACCGCGGTCGCCTCGTTGGTGCCGGCGAAATCGGAGCGGTAGACGTTGAGGACCGTATCGCCGCTCTTCAGCACGACCAGCTCGTCGTCCTCATTGTCGACCTGCTCGAGACCGAGCGTCCCGGTGTAGAAGTCCCGCGCCCGGTCGAGATCCTTGACCGCGAGGTTGGCGACGGCGTTCCTGGTTCCAAGCATGGCATCCTCCTTGCGATGCCAATGCAGCCCGCCCGGCGAGGTTCCTGCGCGATGCGGCGGGCGGCCGCGCCGGGGCGGCGGGCGGCGTTCACCACAGGTTGAGGCCGAGCTTGACCATCATCCGGCCGAGGGCGGGATCGTCGCTGACCACGTCCTTGAGCACATTATATTCGACCCCGATCGAGCCGAATGCGTCGATATTGTAGCGCAGGCCGGCGGCGCCCTGCACGCCGGCGCCGAACTTGTCCCGGTCCGCCAGCGGGTTCATGTCCCCCATCGTCCCCAGCCCCTCGAGGTAGAAGGCCGGCAGATAGACCTTCTGCGGGTCGAGGCTGGCGCCGAAGCCGGCGCCGACCGTCTTGATCGGGCTGCTCAGCTCGGTCTGGCCGACCCCGTAGAGGCGCAGCTTGTTGCCGAGCATCGAATAGAATTGGTGGCGGTAGGAGAGGTCGAACGAGAACGACCCGGCGCCGGCGCCGCCCGGCGCGGTGCTCGTCGCGGTCGCGCTGGCGCCGATCTGCAGCGCGTGCACCCGCATCCATTTGTCGAGCGCGTGCGGGCTTTCCCAAATCAGGCCGAAGCCGCCGAACGATCCCTGGCCGGCCTTGGCCAGCGTCTCGGTGACGAAGCTCGTGCAATTGTAGCTGAACAGCAGGTAGCTCGGCCGGCTCAGGCAGGTCGACTTGGCGTAATCGTGCGCCGCCGTGAACTGGGCGGCGGTCAGCTCGAAGGTCTGCGAGGAGGTGACGTGCTTGGCGTGCGCCTTGTCGGGCGAATGGACGCAGCCGGGCACCGCCTTCGAAGCCTCGCTCGAATCGAAACCGGTCTGCGGCCAGAAGCCGTAGGTCCAGTAATTGCCCTTGTCGTCCTCCAGCCGAAGCCAGGCATGGCCGACGCCGTCGGTCGCCGGGATGAGCAGGAACGGCCCCTCTTTGTCGGCATAGATGGTGATCGTGAACTTGCCGGTGGCGGCGCCGCTGCCGTCCTGGAAGTCGCAGCTGCCCTCCTTGGCGCACATCGCCTCGGTCAGATGATGCTCCTGCGCCACTCCGGCCTGCTGCTGGCGCCGGACGGTGCGTTGCGCGCCGCCCTCCTGCTGGAGGGTGTGGACCAGCTCGTGCGCGACCAGCCGGCGGCCTTCGCTGGTGCCGGGGCGATATTCGCCGCGCGCGAAGGCGATGTCGCTGCCCAAAGTGAAGGCGCGCGCGGCGATGGCGCGCGACGCGGTGTCGGCCGCCGGCCCGTCATGGATGCGGACGTGCGAGAAATCCCGGTCGAAGCGCGATTCGAAGAAGGCGCGGTCGGCCTGGGGCAGCGACGCGCCCGATCCCAGATCGTTCAGCGCGGCTTCGGCGCCCGGGCTCGCCGTCCCGCCGGCCGCTCCCGCGCCGCCCGCAATGCCGGCCGCCGGCGCCGGCTCGGCCCGGCGCTGCGCTTCCTCCTCGCCGCAGCCCGCGCATTTGCGATTGACCGCGGCCGCCGCCTCGGCCGCCGGCGCCGCGACCGGCCCGGCCGAACCCATCACGCCGTCGGCGATCCGGTCGGCCTCGCGCTCGGCCGGGTCGTTGGCGGCGCCGATCCTCAGCTTGGGCTGGGCGCGCGGGAATGCCGGCACGCCGGTAAGATCCCATCGCGCTCCGGATTGCTCCCGGGGCGCCGGGGCGGGCGCGGCGCTTCCCGGATCGGTTTTCGTCGTTCGGCGGCGTCTCGCATAATGGTACATCGGGTACCTTGTCTTGCCGCGTCGGGCCTCGCCTGCCGGGGTTATTGCGGCGGTATGAGGGAATACATCGTAACCGCGCGCAAGTCGACCGGACCTGACTTCGGCCGGCTTGAATCGTCACCCCGGACGTGATCCGGGGTCACCTTCCTGAGTCTCGACGGCGGAAAGAAGGTGGATGCCGGATCAAGTCCGGCATGACGAAAGGGAACGGTCGAGCATGATCGAATCCGAGTCTAGCCTGCGGTGCCATGGCCGAGCGCCAGATAGTCGGCGCTGCGCATCTCGATCAGCCGCGAGGCGGTGCGTTCGAACTCGAAGGCGCCGTCGCCGGCGACGTAGAGATCCTGCGGCTCGGCGTCGGCGGCGGCGAGCAATTTCACCTTATGCTCGTAAAGCGCGTCGATCAGGGTGACGAAGCGCGCCGCCTCGTTGCGGTTTTCCGGGCCCATCAGCGTTATGCCGACCAGGATGATCGTGTGATAATGGCGGGCGATTGCGAGATAGTCGCTCGCGCCTCGCGCCTCGCCGCACAGCCGCTTGAACGAGAAGACGGCGACGCCCTTCAGGCTCTTGGGGACGTGGAGAATGCGGCCGCCGGGCAGCGCCAGGTCCTCGGCCGGCACCCGGGCGCGGTCCTCGACCGGATGGTCGGTGAGCCGGAAGAAGGCCTCGCTGAGCGCGCGCGTCGCCTCGGCGCCGTTCGGCACATGCCAGGTCGGCATCCCGCCGAGCCGCTCGAGCCGGTAATCGGTCGGGCCGTTCAGCGGCACCACCTCAAGCTCGCGCTCGACCAAAGCGATGAAGGGCAGGAAGAGCTCGCGGTTGAGGCCGCCCGCATAGAGGTCCCCGGGCGGCCGGTTCGAGGTGGTGACGATGGTGACGCCGGCCTCGAGCAGTTGCGAGAAGAGCCGCGAGAGGATCATCGCGTCGGCGCTGTTGTTGATCACCATCTCGTCGAAGCAGAGCAGTTTCGCCTCGGCGGCGATCGCCTTGGCGACCGGCGGGATCGGGTCGCCTTCCTCCTTGGTCCGCTCGGCGCGCAGCCGTGCATGCACTTCGAGCATGAATTCGTGGAAATGGACCCGGCGCTTGGGCGCGTAGGGGATGGTCTCGAAGGCGAGGTCCATCAGCATCGATTTGCCGCGCCCGACCCCGCCCCACATATAGACGCCGCCCGGCGGCGGCGCGATCCGGCCGGCGAGGCGCCAGATCAGCGAGCCGCGGTTCCGGGTCTCGGCCAGCTTGTCGGAGAGCTCGTCGAGCACCGCCACCGCGGCGCGCTGATCGGCATCGGGCCGAAGCTCGCCGGCCGCGACCAGGGCGGCGTAGCGCTCGGCGACCTCGGTCACGGCGCGCGGCTGAACTTGCGCAGCGCGCCCGAGAAAGCGGCGACCGTCTCGCCCTCCTGCACCACCTTGCCCTGCAGGACGATGAGCCGGCCGGTCTCGCGCAGCAGCTCCACCTCGGCGTCGAGCGGCACGCCGATCCTGCCCGGGCTCAGGAAGCGCGTGTTGAGATCGAGCGTCACCGCCCGGCTCACCGCGGCCCCCGCCAGCCGCCCGCCGGCGAACAGGGCCATGTCGATGAAGGTCAGGATCGCCCCGCCATGGACCATGTCGCCGAGGTTCGAATGGCGCGCTTCCGGGAACATCCGGCACGACGCCCGTCCCGGCCCGTCGGCGCGGACGAGCAGCTTGCCGATGACCGCATTGAACCGGTCGTCGGTCTTCGCCTCCCAGGTCCACCAGCCGGGATATTCGGGATCGGGCCGGTGATCGATGAGGGGGTGGACGTCCATCGGAGCGCCCTGCCGCGAAAGGCGCGGGCTTTCAAGGGAGGGGGACGCCGGTGACAGGACGCCCGGTGACAGGTACGTACCTGTCACCAATGAGCCCCTGTCACCAATGAGCCCGCTTCACTCGCCGCCCAAGCCCCTTTCGATCAGCCGCCGGATCGCTTCGGCGCGGGAAGGCTTGGGATCGGGCTGGCGTTCGATCCAGGCGGTGAGCTTCGCGTCCAGATCGGCGGGGATGCGCACGCCCGTCATCGGCGTGACGCCCGTCCGGGGTCGGCCGCGCGGTCTTTTCTGCTTTTCGGACAGGTAGGCACCTGTCACCGATGAAGCCCGGCTCGGCCGTTTGATTTCGCGCAGAGACGCGGAGAAGTCCGCGCGCCGGGACCGCGTAGCGGTCCCTTCCATGCAGCCTGCCACCCTCCTCCGCCGCGCCGGATGGGCCTGCGGCCCGAACCGCCTCGGACTCTCCGCGCCTCTGCGTCTCTGCGAACTAGACCTTTCTTGAAATGTAGGATTTCGTCTGGTCCATCCTCCGGGATGGAACAGGCCGGAAACCCCGCATCCGCCGAATATCGCGCCGCCCTCGCGGCTCTTCTCGATTTCGATCCGGTCCCCGTTCGGGCGCGCCGCGACGGCTGGACGCCCGAGCGGCAGCGGCGCTACCTCGTTGCCCTGTTGGAGACCGGCCATGGCGGCAAGGCTGCCCGCGCGGTCGGGATGACCGAGCAAGGCGCGGCCAGGCTGCGCCGGCGCCCGGACGCCGCCTCCTTCGCCGGTTCCTGCGTGGCGGCCTGTCGTGCCGCGCGGCGGCGCTGGGCGCGGGCGCGGCTCACGAGCGGAAGGGGCGCCGAAAGGTTCGACTTTTCTTCGCGCCAGGGAAGCTGAACCTATGAACCTTTCGAAACTTCCGCGCGGGGAAGCCGCGCCGACCCTAGACCGCCCGCTCCACCAGCATTTTCTTGGTCTCGGCGATCGCCTTGGCGGGGTTCAAACCCTTGGGACAGGCGTTGGCGCAGTTCATGATCGTGTGGCAGCGGTAGAGGCGGAACGGGTCCTCGAGCTCGTCCAATCGCTCGCCGGCATATTCGTCGCGGCTGTCGGCGAGCCAGCGATAGGCCTGGAGCAGGATCGCTGGCCCCAGGAACTTGTCCGAATTCCACCAATAGCTCGGGCAGGAGGTCGAGCAGCAGGCGCACAAGATGCACTCGTAAAGGCCGTCCAATTTGGCGCGGTCCTCGGGCGATTGCAGCCGCTCGGCGCCCGACGGGGTCGGCGTCTTGGTCTTCAGCCAGGGCTCGATCGAGGCATATTGGGCGTAGAAATGGGTGAAATCGGGGACGAGGTCCTTGATCACGTCCATGTGCGGCAGCGGCGTGATCCTGATCTCGCCCTTCACATCCTCGATCGCGGTGGTGCAGGCCAGCCCGTTCCGGCCCGCCATGTTCATCGAGCAGGAGCCGCAAATCCCCTCGCGGCAGGAGCGGCGGAAGGTCAGCGTCGGATCCTGCTCGGACTTGATCTTGATGAGCGCGTCGAGCACCATCGGGCCGCAAGCGTCGAGATCGACGTCGTAGGTGTCGTAGCGGGGATTGGCGCCGCTGTCGGGATCGTAGCGATAGATTTTGAATTTCTTGACGCGGCCGCCGGCGTCCGCGGGCGCGTCATGCGCCTCGCCCTTCCTGATCCGGCTGTTCTTCGGCAATCTGAACTCGGCCATGCGCTCTTTCCTTTAGGCGGGGCCGGGATAGCGCTACGCCGCGCGCCTGTCGAGCAGCGCGGCGGCGATGTCGTAGGTGCGGCGGTTGTCGACGTCGATCGCATGGGCGCCGTCGGCCAGCACCACGGCCGAGGCGCGGACCTTGAAGCGGCGGCCGAGCCGCTTCATCGCCTTGTCGAGCGAGACCAGGCCGAAGCGCAGCAGGAGGAGGTTGAGGAAGCCGAAGGCGCGGGCGATCCGCATCGGATTCTTGGCGAACTGGCCGCCTTCGCGGAAGGTCTCGGCGAGCCCGAGGCCGCGCTGCGAGAGGCCGTAGAGGTTGCAGTTGGAAAATTCGCCGTCGCGGAACTTGTAGAAGCGGCGCTGCCCCTGGGGATGGGCGGCGAGCACGGCCTCCTTGCGGGCGAGCGCGACCACCGCGTCGTCGCCGCCCGCCAGCCGGTCCATGACCTGGCGAACCGCGGCGGGCGTCAGCAGGACGTTGTCGGCGGTGGTGACCACCACCGGCCCGGCCGTCCCCATCGCGGCGGCATAGACGGAATCGGCGATATTGTCCGCCGCCGCGACGAATTGGGCGGGCCGGCCGGAGGCCGTGACGATCGGGCGCAGGCTGTCGTCGGCGCCGGGCTCGACCGAGATTCGGATCGAGTCGATCCCGTCCATCTCGCCCAAAGCGGCAAGGACATGGGCGAGCAGCGGTCGGCCGCCGATCGGCACCAGGCATTTGTGGGTGACGCCGGCCTCGGCGGCGAGCGGATCGAGCCGGCCGCCGCGCTGGGCGGCGAGGACGATGATGGTGAAGCCCGGCTCAGCCATCGAGCAATCCGTGGCGGGCGAGGCCTTCGTAGAGGATGGTCTCGATCAAATCGGCCTGGCTCCAGCCGGCGCGCTTCGCCGAGCGGCCGAACACCTTTTCCGACCACAGATTGGCCTGCAGGTTCACCTCGAGGAAGTCGCAGCGGCCGGTCTCGATGTCGAGCCGGAACTCGAAGCGGCCATAATCGAACGGCCGGAAATCCTCGGCCATGGCCCGGGTCATCTCGGCGATCCTGGGCACCCAGCCTGCATCCTCGAAATCGACCAGCTGATATTTATGGCCGCGCTCGACCAGGTCGCGCTTCTCGTAATAGGTCCGAAGGTGGGTCGGGTCGGCCTGCTCGAACAGCATCATCGGCATCACCGTCGGCACGCCGTCGATGGTGACGACCGGGATCTCGACGTCGCTGCCGTTGAGGAAGGGCTCGACGATCGCGTCATGGCCCTCGCTGTGGATCGAGGCGATTGCGGCTTCGGCGCCGGCCCAGTCGCGCGCGTCCTGCACGCCCCAGCTCGCCGAGGAGGCGTTGGGCTTGATCACCAGCCGCTCGCCTTGCGGGCAGCGCGCCTGCTCGACCGGCGCGCCCCGGCGGTAGATCGCCCAGGGCGCGGTCGCGATGCCGCGCGCGGCGCAGCAGAGCTTGGTCAGGTGCTTGTCGTCGGCGAGCCCCCGCAGGATCGGGGTCGCGCCGAGATAGGGCAGGCCGAGCCGCGTGCACAGCAAGGGCAGCATCATCTCGCTGTTGAGGAAGCCGCCCCGGTTCAGCAGCGGGAAGACGAAGTCGACCTCGGGCTTGTCGAACAGGGCCTCATATCGGTCCTCGAGCACCAGGTTGAGCCCCAGCGACTGCAGGATCTCGCGCGTCTCGACATGGTAGAGCGCGTGATTGCCGTCCTCCGGGTGGAGGCCGCCCGCCCATTTGGCGTGCTTGGCGATGAACATGATGCGCAGCCGCTCTTTGGCGTCCGCCGGAATAGAGCGGGGGAGGATGCTGCTGCTCACTGGAGATCGCGACCTTCTGATACAAGAATCGCCGGGCGGCCCCTGTTCCCCTGCCGCGCCAGCCGATATGGGGGCGCGTTAGTCGCGTAGGGAGGGTCGCGCAAGATTGATGACCGAGCGCGTAGAGAAACAGGCTGCCGCCCTGCTGATGACCGGGGGCTGCGACGGCCGGATCGTCCTTCAGCCCGAAACCGGCCTCAACCGCTATTACAGCGCGCCTTATCCGCGCGACATCACTGCTTATGCCTCCTCGACCGCCAACGATATCTCGGCCGCCGCTTATGCCCGCGCCGAGGCGGTGCTGGCCGCGACCGGCGCCGCGCCGGACGCCGGCGTCTATCGGGAGCGGCTCGAGGAGATGCGAGCGCGGATCCGCGCCGCTTATGGCGTCGCCGGGGACGTGGCGGTCGTGTTCGCGCCCTCGGGCACCGATCTCGAATATGTCGCTCTGGCGCTGGTCGCCGGGCGCGCGCCGGGCGGGACCAATGCGATCCTGCTCGGCGCGGACGAGGTCGGCACCGGCTGCATCCATTCGGCGCACGGCCTCTATTTCGCGGACGAGACCGCGCTCGGCATCGCGGTCACGCCCGGCGAGCCGGTGCCCGGGCTCGGCGGCGCCACCCTCGACCTCATCGACATCCCGGTCCGCGACCGGATGGGCCGGGTCCGGCCGTCGACCTATATCGCCGCGCGGATGGGCGCCTCGGTCGCCTCCGCCCACGCCGCCGGCCGGCACAGCCTCGTCCATATCGTCCACGGCTCGAAGACCGGGCTGATCCTGCCCGCGCTCGCCGATGTCGATGCGCTGTGCGGCCGCCACGGCGAGGCCGCGACCCTGGTCGTCGACGCCTGCCAGGCGCGGATCACCAGCGCGGCGGTCAATGACTATCTGGCACGCGGCGCGATCGTCTTCGTGACCGGCTCCAAGTTCATGGGCGGCCCGCCGTTCAGCGGCTTCGCCTTGGTGCCGGCGGCTTTGGCCGGGCGCGCGCCGCCGCTGCCCGCGGGGCTCGCCACCATCTTCCGCCGCGCCGAATGGCCGGCGGGCTGGCCGGGCGCCGGGGCGCTGCCGGACAGCGTCAATATCGGCCTCTTGCTCAGGCTCGAAGCCTCCTTGTTCGAGCTCGAGCGCTTCCAGGCGCTCGACGACGCGCTCGTGTGGCGGGTGATCCACGCCTTCCACGCCGCCGTCCGCGCCGAGATCGTCGAGAAGATGCCCGCGCGCCGGGTCGCGCCTTATCCGCCCGGAGACGTCGCCGAGGCCGACAGCCACCCGATCGAGATGCGCACCCTCTCGACCCTCGATTTGTCCGCGCTGGAGCCGAGGGGCGCGAGCTTCGAGGACGCCCAGGCCTGGCACAAGTTTATGGCGCTGGCCGGCGTCCGCGTCGGCCAGCCGGTCAAATGCGTGCGCCTCCCCGACGGCCGCTGGGGCGCCACTTTGCGCATCGGCCTCGCCATGGGCCAGGTGATGGACCGGGCGGCCTTGTCCGACGAGGCGCTTGCCCGGTCCTTCGCTGCCGACATGGCCACGATACGCACGGCGCTGATCGCGGCCGCGGCCTAGCGGCAGTAGCGCTGCCGTTCCTCCGGAGGAGAACGCAGGCGGCTGTCGATATAATAGCCGGCCAGCTGTTCGATCATCGCCTCGCGCCCGGCGGGGATGAAGCGCGCGGCGTCCCGGCGCCAGCCGGCGATGCATTCGGCGCGGGGCCGCTCCGAGCCGCCGCAATCGACGAAGGCGTTGAACGCGGCGCGCCAGGCGAGGAAGTCGCGCCGGTCCATCGGCGCGCCATGGCCGGGGACCAGGATCGTGAACGGCGTCGCGGCGATCGCGTCGAGCGCGCGCCGCCAGCCGTCGGCGCAGGCCGTGTCCATGAACGGCACCGGCGCCACGACGAGGTCGCCGGCGACGACCAGCCGCGCGGCGCGGTCGTAGAGCCAGACGTCGCCCTCGGTCGCGGCGAAGCGGGCGAGGTTCACGCGCAGCCGCCGGCCGGCGATGTTCATCTCGCCAGAGCGGGTGATGGGCCGGGTCGGCCGGAGCGTCTCGGGGCGGTCCATCACCGAGAAGAAGCGCTGGACCTCGGCCCGGTTCGCCTCGGGGATTTCGCCCGCCGCCAAGGCCCGCGCCGCGCTCTCCCGGCTGCGGCGCAGGAAGCCGGCGAGCGCGCCGTCGATGGCGTTGCTCGCGTAAAGCGGGACGCCCGGGAAGGCCGCGCGGATGTCGCCATTGCCGGTGCTGTGATCGAGATGCCAATGCGTGTTGACGATCGCGGCGATCGGCCGGCCGCGCGCGCTGGCATAAGCCAGCAGCCGGTCGCGATGCTCGGGATGGCGGCCGGTGTCGATCAGGATCAGGCCCTCGGGCGCGTCGAGGAAGACGCTGTTCCCGTCCGGTCCGCGATTGGGCTCAAGGCTGCCCGGGACGAGGTGCCAGCCCGGCGCGGGCGGGGACGTGGGCGCGGCCGCCGACACGCACAGGATCGCGGCAAGGAGGAGGACGGCGCGCATGCGAGCCGATGCTGGCGCGCCGCCATGGATCCGCCATCGCGCTTCGGCGAAGCGCGGCCGGGCTTCGACGAGCGCGCGCTTACCGCCGCTGGGGCGGCGGCGACTGGTAGCGGAGGCCGCTCAGCGTGCTCAGCGAGACCGGGCCGCGCGGCCGCGCGGGGATCAGCCGGCGGACGGCGTGGAACAGCCGGGCGGCGTCGGCGCCGGAGCGGGTGCGGACGCACAAAGTGGTCTCGCCCTCGCGGCCCCAGCCGTGCCGGGTGACGGCGCGGACGGCGCGGTCTCGGGCCAGCAGTTGCTCGACCGCCTGGAAGCTGCGGTCGATGCCGGCGCCGTAGCTCGAAAAGCCGATGGTCAGCGGGCAATCGGCGGGCGCCGCCGAGCCGCCGCGCGGCAGGCGGGCGATCGCGGCCGGCGCGGCGAACAGGGCGGCGGCGATCAAGAGCGGCACGATCTTCATGGCGGGTTCCTCACGGCGGCACGCCCTGCACCGAGCCGGCTGCATCGGGCGTGAACGGGGCCCTAGCGCATCCGCGCCATGGTCACCGCGGCCGGAGGCGCGGCGTCCGCCCCCGGGGTCCAGCGCAGGCTGAAGCGGCGCACGCGCGTGGCGATCTCGTCCCCCCTGAAATAATTTTCGCGGACCTGCACGTTGATCCGCCCGGCCGTCGCGGACAGGATTCGATAGTCGAGGAAATCGCCGATCCGGAAGATGATCCAGCCCTCGTCCGGGTCGGCGTAGAAGGCGAGATAGGTCTGGGCGCCGTTCATCGCCGGATCGCCGCCGCCCAGGGCGAACATCTTGACGGCATCGCCCGGCTGGTTGGGCACATTGTCGACCTGCTCAACCGAGGCCGCATATTCCAGATTCTCGGCATTGTCCGTGTCTGGACGGATGGTCTGGGCGGCCGCCTGGCCGGCGGCGGCGATGGCGATCAGAAAGGCGGCGGCGGCTGTCAGTGGACGCGTCATCGATCCCTCCCCCTGTGTCGATCGCGCGACCCTCGGCCAAAACCGGACCTGTGGCAATGCCGCGATACGCTGTGGAAAACTGCGCTTTCGGCTTCGACTTCCGCGCGGTCCGGCTCTAGGCTCGAACCGTGACCGATACAGACGACGACTTCGAGTTCGAGCGCGCACCGGCCCGCTCCGTGGACCGGCTGACGCTCGACCTCGACGGCTGGGAGGGGCCGCTCGATTTGCTGCTGACGCTGGCGCGCAGCCAGAAGGTCGACCTCGCCAAAATCTCGATCCTGGCCCTGGTCGAGCAATATCTCGCCTTCATCGCCGACGCCAGGAAGCTCCGGCTCGAAATTGCCGCCGACTATCTCGTCATGGCGGCCTGGCTCGCTTATCTCAAATCCTGCCTGCTGCTGCCCAAGGAAGCGGGCGTCGATCCGTCCCCCGAGGAATTGGCGATGCGGCTCCAGCTTCGGCTGCAGCGGCTGCAGGCGATGCGCGAGGCGGGCGCGCGGCTGATCGGCCGCGACCGGATCGGCCGCGACGTCTTCCTGAGGTCCGCGCCGGAGGGGCTGAAGGTGGTGCGCCGCGCCGCCTGGCAGGCCGATCTCTACGATCTCATCTCGGCTTACGGCATCGTCCGGGCGCGGACCGAGCCTTCGGTCCACGTCATCGCGCGGCGGCCGGTCATGACCCTCGACGAGGCGATCCACCGGCTCGAGCGGATGATCGGGACGCGGCTGCAATGGACCGCGCTCGAAGCCTTCCTGCCGGAAACCCAGGATCCCGAGTTCAGGCGCTCGGCTCTGGCGTCGAGCTTCGTCGCCACGCTCGAGCTCGCCCGGCTCGGCAAGGTCGCCTTCCAGCAGGACGAGCCCTTCGCCACGCTCTACGTGAGGGCGGCATGAGGAACCGGGGACAGTTACTTTTTTCGCTCCAAAGTCGGACGGAGCACGGGCGGCCGCGTGGCGAAAAAAGTAACTGTCCCCATTTGCGGAGAGCGGCATGAGGGAAATGCCGGACGCCCTTCGCGCCGTCGAGGCGACGTTGTTCGCGGCGGAGGAGCCGCTGAGCGCGGCCGATATCGCGCTCCATGTCGGCGAGGGGATCGATGTCGGCGGGGCGCTGGCCGAGCTCGAGGGCCATTATGCCGGGCGCGGGGTCGAGCTGGTCGAGCGCGGCGGGCGCTGGCATTTCCAGACCGCCGCCGATCTCGCCCACATCCTGCGGCGCGAGCGCGAGGAGAGCCGCAAGCTCAGCCGTGCCGCGGTCGAGACGCTGGCGATCATCGCCTATCACGAGCCGGTCAGCCGCGCCGAGATCGAGGCGATCCGGGGCGTGCAGATTTCGCGCGGCACGCTCGACGTGCTGATGGAGGCGGGCTGGGTGCGGCCGGCGGGGCGGCGCGAGGTGCCGGGCCGGCCGCTCACTTATGCGACGACGCTGGAATTTCTTTCACATTTCGGCCTTAAGAGCCGGCGCGACCTGCCCGGGATCGACGATCTCAAGGCGGCTGGGCTGCTCGATCCGGTCGACACCGCGCTCGAGCGGCTCGGGCTGGACGAGGCGGATCTGGGGGCCGAAGAGGCGGATGAAGGCGACGGCGGCGAGGTCGAACTGGAAACTGACGCCGAAGACGCCTAGATTTAGCGAGCATTGGGAGAATTTTCATATGGGCGGTTTCAGCCTGGTCCACTGGATCATCGTCATTCTGGTCGTCGTGCTGCTGTTCGGCGCGGGGCGGGTGTCAGGCCTGATGGGCGATGTCGCCAAGGGCATTAAGAGCTTCAAGAAGGGCATGGCCGACGAAGACGAGGCCGAGCCGAAGCGGATCTCCTCCGAGCGGACCGTCGAGGCGCAGCCGGTGCCGCCGCCCGCGGCCGCGGCGCCCGCCGCGCCCGTCGCCCCCGCCGAGCCGGCGCGGCCGGCCGAGCCCGACCGCAACCAGGCCTAGAAGCGGGCCGCTGCCGGAAGGGACGCGATGTTCGGGATCGATTCCGGCGAATTGCTGATCATCGCGATCGTCGCTTTGGTGGTGATCGGGCCCAAGGATCTGCCGCGGGTGATGCGCGCGGTCGGCAATTTCGTCAGCCAGGCGCGCGGCATGGCCCGCAGCTTCCGGGGCGGCGTCGACGCGATGATGCGCGAATCCGAGCTCGCCGACATGGAAAAGAAGTGGCAGGCGGACAATGACCGGATCATGCGCGAGCATCCGGTCGGCACGCCGGTGCCCGCGCTCGACGGGGCCGCGGACGACGATTGGATGGAGCCGTCCGATGCGCCGCCCGCCGGGCCCAGTCTCGCCAAGCCGGCCAAGCCCCTTCGCATTGCCAAGCCGAGGCCCGACCGGCCCAAGCCGCCGCCGCGCCGCGCCAAGCCCGCCATCTCCGCGCCGCCGCCGGGAGATGAACCGGGATGAGCGACACCGACCGCAAGGCGGGCGACGAGGCCGACGATCTCGACAGGAGCAAGGCGCCCTTGCTCGATCACCTGGTCGAGCTTCGCCGCCGGCTGCTCTGGTGCGTCGTCGCGCTGGCGATCGCCTTCGGCCTGTGCCTGTGGCAGGCGCGGCCGATCTTCGGCTTCCTGGTCCAGCCCTTGCTCAAGGCCGGGCAGGGGCGGCTCATCTACACCAACATCTTCGAGGCCTTCTTCGCCGAGGTGAAGGTCGCCTTCTTCTCCGCCTTGATGATTGCCTTCCCGATCATCGCCAACCAGATCTGGCGGTTCGTCGCGCCGGGCCTCTACGCGAAGGAGAAGAAGGCGTTCGCGCCCTTCCTGATCCTGACCCCCTTCCTGTTCCTCTGCGGCGCCGCGCTCGCTTATTACGTCTGCATGCCGCTCGCGCTGCATTTCCTGCTCGGCTACCAGGGCAATGTCGGCGGCGTGCAGGCCGAAGCGATGCCGGCGATCGGCAATTACCTCTCCTTCGTCACCCGCTTCCTGTTCGGCTTCGGCATCGCCTTCCTGCTGCCGGTGCTGCTGATGCTGCTCGAGCGGGCGGGGATCGTGACTCGCCAGCAGCTGAAGAAGGGGCGGCGCTACGCGATCGTCATCGCCTTCGTCGTCGCGGCGGTGCTGACCCCGCCCGATGTGATCTCGCAGCTGCTGCTCGCGCTGCCGCTGCTGATGCTCTACGAATTCTCGCTGATCGCGATCTGGTTCACCGAGAAGAAGCGGGCGCGGACCGCGGCAGCCCAGGCCGAGCCCTAAAAAAAAGGGCGCCCCCGAAGGGGCGCCAAGCTTCCTCCGACCCGAGGGGCCAGCTACATCTCGTTGTCGACCGCATTGGCGGCGGACTGGGCGTCCCGGCCGGCGCCGCGGACCGTGTTGCAGGCAGCGGCGGTGATCAAGGTGGCGCTCAGCGCCAGAATCGCGAACAGCTTCTTCATTTCAATCCTCCCGAACC
This sequence comes from Sphingomonadales bacterium, assembly GCA_034668505.1. Taxonomy (GTDB): domain Bacteria; phylum Pseudomonadota; class Alphaproteobacteria; order Sphingomonadales; family Sphingomonadaceae; genus Allosphingosinicella. The sequence continues at coordinate 38,128 of JAXDPD010000012.1, read as the reverse complement.
GAGGCAACGGGCGAAAGCGCGCGTCCGGCCCTTGATGCAGGTAAATGCCCGTGCGGCGCTTCGGTTCCCTCGCGGGAAGAGGCGCGTGAACGCGGCGGGGAGGCTGAAAAAGTTGAGCCCGGACGCGCTACCGGGGGGGGAGGTCGGCGCGTCCGGGCTCATGTTCTGGATAGCGAGAGCGGGGGGGCAAAAGGTCACTATCCAGACCCAAAAACGACGATCGGCGGCGTCGGTTCCACCGATTTGAACTTTTTTTCGCAGCGGACAGACATTTATTCCGCCCCTCGGTTTCCCGGCCCGGCGCCGATCGGCGGCGCGGGCTTGCGCGAATCGCCGAATCAGTCGACGTTCATCCGATGGCGCCGCGCGTCGACGGCGCCTTTGACAGGGGAATGTCATGAAGGGATTTGCGCTACTGCTGGGCGGCACGCTCCTGATCGGCGGCTGCGGCCAGGCCGAGGGACCGCTGGTCAAGGATCTGGTGCGCGACACGCTGGCGCCGAACGGCAACGTCCAGCAGGTCGAGATGACCAAGCAGGGCGACAACAGCTTTAGCGGCTACGGGACCGTCCGCCTGGCGAACGGCACGACGACCCGCTTCAACTGCACCGCCAACCGCCGGGGCAACAGTTACGTGGCGCAGTGTCGCCAGGCGATCGATCAGGCGCTGATCGACGAGCTGAAGGCGAGCCTCCGGCAATCCTTCACCGCGCAGGGGCTGACGGTGGTGCAACTGGAGCTGAGCCGGCAGGACGACGACCATGTCACAGGCCATGTCGACGTGCGCGCCGGGGACGGCAGCGAGGCGCGTCTGCCCTGTTCGGGCACCCGCGAGCCGAACGGCCGCGTCCCCGTCGAATGCCGGGCGCCCGCGACCCAGACCGCCCAGCCGCCCGCCGAGCAGGGCGCCCAGCCCGCCGAGCCGGAAGCGGCGCCCGCCGAAGAGGGCGGCGAGCAGGGCCAGTAAGCGGGGCGCCCGCTAGCGCGCGAGCCGGCGGATCATGTCGACCCAATGGTCGACATCCTCGTAGAAGGCGCGGACCGGCAGCCGCTCGTCGCGGCCGTGGGCGCGCTCGTCGGCGGGGATCACCGCCCAGGAGCCGTCGACGCCGTAGACCGGAACGCCGCGGGCGCGGAAATAGAGGCCGTCGGTGGCGCCGGTGCTCATGTCCGGGACGATCGCGGCATTGGGATGGCGGGCGCGCACGGCGGCGGTATAGGCCGAAACCACGTCCTCGCGCAGCGGCGAGGCATCGGTCGGGCGGGCGACGTCGACCGGCTCGACCGCGATATTGTCGGCGGCCCCGAGCTCGCGCAAGGTCGCCAGGACGGTGGCCGGATCGACGCCGGGGAAGATCCGGCAATTGACCGTCGCCCGCGCCAGTTGCGGCAGCGCATTGTCGGCATGGCCGCCTTCGAGCCGGGTGGCGACGCAGCGCGTCCGGGTCAGGCCGACTTCGGTCGGCGAGGCTTCGATCAGGTCGGCCGCCTCATTGTCGTTGGGGTTGGCGAGCCAGCGACGGATGGCGGCCGCGAGCGGCGCTTCGGCATTGGTGGCGCGGTGGGCGAAATAGCCGCGGGTGGTCTCGTTCTGGAGCGGCGCGAAGCGGTGGCGCTCGAGCCGCTCGAGCGTATGGGCGAGCGCGTAGATCGCGTTGTCGGGGCGGGGCCGCGAGCTGTGCCCGCCGGGATTGGTCGCGGTCAGAGTGTAGCTCTGATAGGTCTTCTCGGCGGTCTGGATGCCGAAGCCCAGCAGCGTGCCATCGGGCAGGAAGGCGCCGCCGCCGGCATCGCCGTTGAGGGCGAAATCGATCGTCGCGGGGTCGAGCCACTGGCTGGCGGCGAGCTCGGCGCCGTTGCCGCTGGTCTCCTCGTCGCCGGTGAACAGGACGATGATCTCGCGGCCCGGCTGGAAGCCCTCGGCGCGCAGGCGGAGCAAGGCGGTGGTGATCGCGGTGACGCCCTGCTTGTCGTCCATCGTGCCGCGCCCGTAGAAATAGCCGTCCGCCTCGCCCAGCGTGAATGGATCGCGCGACCAATCCTCGCGGCGCGCCTCGACCACGTCCATATGGGCCATGAGCAGGATCGCCTTGCGCCCGCTGGGCCGCGCCGCCGGCCAGCGCAGGATCAGGGCCGCGGTCTCGTCATAGGGATGGATGGTGACGCCGGTGAGGCCGCCGGCGCGGAACTGCTCCTGGAGATAGGCCGCGAGCGCAGGGCTCGCATTGCGGCCCTGGACGGTCTGCAGCGAGATCGCATGGGCGTAGATTTCGCGGGCCTTGGCGTGCCAGCGGTCGGCGGGCGGCGCATGAGCGGGGGTTTGGGCCGACGCGGCGGCGGCGCCCGCGACCGCAAGGAGGCAGGCAAAGAAAGCGAGACGCATCGACTTGCTCCTGTGAAACGTGCGCGGAGGATTGGCGCGAAAAACCGGCCGGTCAAGCGCCCGGAAAATTGGAGACAGCATATATTTCCCGCTGCCTGGCGTCGTCGGTGGGAAGCCCGCGCCTTCGCCGGAAACATACACTGCCCCCGATCATCATTTTCGCTGGAAATGGATATGCTGTCACCGTTTTTGTTGATAGGAGGGCGGCGATGCCAAGAATCGCCCGCCTGGTCGCGCCGGATGTTCCGCACCACGTGACCCAGCGCGGCAATCGGCGCGAGCCGGCCTTTTCCTCCGACGCCGACTACGGCCTTTATCTCGATTTGCTCGGCGACGCCTGCGGCAGGGCGGGCACCGCGGTCTGGGCCTGGTGCCTGATGCCCGACCGGGTTCATCTGGTGCTGGTGCCGGCGCATCAGGACGGGCTGCGCGCCGCCTTGGGCGAAACCCACCGGCGTTATGCCTGGGCGGCGAATCGGCGCGAGGGCCGGCGCGGGCCGGTGTGGCAGAGCCCGTTCACCTCCTTCCCGATGGACGAAGCCTGTCTGCTGGCCTGCGTCCGCTCCGTCGAGCTCGGGCCGGTGCGCGCCGGCCTGGTCGCGCGGCCCGAGCAATGGCGCTGGTCGAGCGCGCGCGCCCATCTCGGGCTCGCCGCCGACCCGGTGACCGACCTGGAACCGATGCGCGCGCGCGTCCCGGATTGGCGCGGGCTGCTCGATGCGGGGCTGGATGAGCGCGAACGCGGCCTCATCGAGGCCGCCGAGCGCAGCGGATGGCCGCTCGGCGGCGCGGCCTTTCTGCAAAGGCTGGCGGCGGCGCTGGGGCGCCCCGCCGCGCCGCGGCCCCGCGGCCGCCCGCGCCGCGCGCCTTAGGGCCCGGCCTTCTCCACGACGGCGATGCTGAGCGCGTAGAGGCCGCGTTTGCCATCGTGGTCGAGGGTCGAGCGGAGCTGGCGGGCGAGGCCGGTGACGATCCTCTCGAACCTCTCCTCGAAGGCCGCGTCGCCATCGGCCCGGCCGGCGAGCGCGTCGACCTCGATCGACAGGCGCGCGCTGGCCGAGCCGTCGCCGTCGAGCGCGATCGAGACCAGGCCGGCGCCGCGCAGCATGCCGAATTCGGCGATCTCGGTGATCAGGAAGGCGACCGAGACCGCCACGTCCTGGGTGACGTAGAAGGCGCCGATATCGAGGCGGATCTGGGTGCCCGCCGCGCCCGCCGGCGCGGTCGCGCGCAGATTGGCGGTCAATTCGGTGATCAGCGACTTGAGCGCGACCCCGCGATTCTCCTCGAGCTCGGCATAATGGTTGCGGTGGACCACCGCGAGCGCGTCGACCCGGCGCTGGATCGAGGCATAAGCGGCGGCAACCTCCTCGTTGGGCGAGCCGCGCGAATGCAGGTTGAGGAGGGAGGCGACGACCTGGAGATTGTTCTTCACCCGGTGGTGGACCTCGCGCACCAGCTTGGTCTGGCGCACCACCGCCGCCTCGAGCTCCTCTTCGTGACGGGCGACCGTCCTTGTGACATCGCTGAAGGCGAGGCCGAGCGCGCCGATTTCGGCGGCGGGGCTGACCACCGCGGGCAGATCGACGCCGCGGTCGCCGGGCTTGTAGGCGGAGATGATCTTCTGGATGCGGCCGAGCGGGCGCAGCAGCAGCCGCTGGACGATGATCCAGCCGACCAGCGAGGCCCACAGCCACATCAGGATCGGCGTCGCCACCACCAATATCTCGGTCAGGCTCATCGGCGGCGCGGCCATCCGCACCCTGAGCGAATATCGGCTGTTGCCGAACGGGTTGTCGGCCGAAACCTGCGGCCCCTGGGCCGCCCCCGCCGACATGGCGCGCAGCGGCATCACCCGATCCCCCTGGACGAGCTCGAGCGCGAAATCCCCCGCCAGCGGGGGGGTGTCGACAGCGGCGGCGATCGTCGGGCGGTCATATTCGGCGATGCCCTCGATCCGGCCCGAGGGATCGTAGAGGAAGATTTCGAGCAGGTTGCCGCCCGGCATGATCGTGGCGCGGCCGGGCAGCCCTTGCGCGGGCGGGACGGCGGGCAAGGCGAAGCCAGCGCTCGAACAGCGCGGCGCCGTTTCGCTGCCGAAGATCGCGAAGCGGCCGGGGACGTTGGGCGCCCGGCCGAGGCGCTCGAGCGTGCGCCGGCAGATGCCGCCGGCATCGCCCGCCTCGACGATCGCGTCGCGGCCGGCGCGCATGGTGAAGGCAGTGCGCGACAAAGCGAGCGTGAAGCGCTGGGTGTGCTGGGCGAGCAGGGTCTGCGCTTCCTGCTGCGCATTTTCCCGGCTGGCGCGGGCATTGTCGATCGAGGCGACGATCGCGATCACCCCCAGCGGCAGCAGGCCGAGGCTGAGGATGATCCACATCTTGAGGCCGGTGGAGAGGCGCGCCCAGCGGGAGGATTGCGCCCAGCGCGAGGATTGCAGCTTGTCGTCGCTCACCGGAACGGCGCCATGATCGATCAGCCGAGCTTTCCGAGCAGATCGAGCATTTCGGGCGGGATCGATTCCTTTAGCGTGTCGTCATAGACCGTGCGCAGGGCGTTGCCGACCTCGCCGCCGGGCGCGCGCCTGCGGGTCCGCCGTTCGCCGGCCTTGACCCTGGTTTTGGAGGGCGTCGCGGGGTCGCTCGCGGACTTGTCGTCCTGGCTTCCCCTGTCGTCACGAAAGCTCAAAATTCCACACCCCTCACGGCCTAGCGCGCCGCGCCCGCGGTTTCGTCCCGCGGGCCCGCTTCGGCGCCAGCGCCGCCGCCCCGCTGAACAGACGCCAAAATAAAGGCGGGCCTCCGATAATCAGACCGCGCGGGCTTGGAAACAAAAAACTCCGACGTTTGTTCCACCTTGGCGCGAGGACGGGGCATGATCGGATTTCCGGGCTGCTGACGTCCGTTGCGGTTGCATTCGCGACGAGGGCCAACCAATAGGGCCCGTAACGATCATGAAGGAGTCGCACCGAACATGTCGCTTGGCCAGGAACTCGCGCCGCATCTTCCATTTCTCCGCCGCTACGCCCGCGCCCTGACCGGCACCCAGGCGCATGGCGACGCCTTCGTCCGCGCGACGCTGGAGGCGATCGTCGCGGCGCCGGACGCCTTTCCCCGCGACGTCGATCCCCGGCTCGGCCTCTACCGGACCTTCCACGCCATCTGGTCGTCGGCCAATGTCGAGGAAGCGCCCGGCCATACCGAGGCCGATGCGCCCGAGGATATCGCCCGCGCCCGCCTGTCGCGGATCACGCCCTTGTCGCGCCAGGCGCTGCTGCTGACCGCGATGGAGGGCTTCACGCCCGAGGATGCCGGCTATCTGATCGGCGCCAGCGGCGAGGAGGTCGAGGGCCTGGTCAACGAGGCGCTGGCCGAGATCGAGCGCCAGACCCGCGCCGACGTCCTCATCATCGAGGACGAGCCGATCATCGCCATGGACATCGAGACCATCGTCCGCGATCTCGGCCACAACGTCACCGGCGTCGCCGTCACCCGCGACGAGGCGGTGAGCCAGGCGCTGGCGCGGCGGCCCGGGCTCGTCCTCGCCGACATCCAGCTCGCCGACGACAGCTCGGGGATCGACGCGGTCAAGGACATCCTCGCCGAATTCACCGTGCCGGTGATCTTCATCACCGCCTTCCCCGAGCGGCTGCTGACCGGGGAGCGGCCCGAGCCGACCTTCCTGATCACCAAGCCGTTCCAGCGCTCGACGGTGAAGGCGGCGATCGCCCAGGCCCTGTTCTTCGATACGGCGACGGTGCCGGCATAGGGGCGCCGAGCGGGGACGGTTACTTTTCCGCACGAATGGGGAAACTCGAATAGGACGCGCGGAAAAGTAACTGTCCCCATTCATTCGGAACCGGCTCGGATGGGGCGCGTTGGCCCCCGTAACGAGTGGAACCCGAGTCAGGACGAACGATGAGCGATCAACGCGAGCATATCAGCACGACCGACGCCCGCGCCGGCAGCACGCCGCACATGACGCGCTATATCCTGACCTTCGGGCTGCTGCTCGTCATCGCGGCCTTCGTCGCGATTGTACTTCTCTGGAAGTGATCCCATCTTCAATGCGATGCGATGGCGCCGTCCGGCGCCGCGCGGCATGACGAAATGATGCGAGGGGCAGGGTGAGCGAACAGCCGGCGCAGGTGGAAGTCGAGCGGGGCGGGGGCGAATGGGCGCCGCTTCCGGACGACGAGTTCAAGGACCAGCTCGCTCTGGTCATCCCGCATCTGCGCGCCTTCGGCCGCTCGCTCTCGGGTAGCCGCGATCTTGCCGACGATCTCGTCCAGGAGACTTTGCTCAAGGCCTGGGCGGCGCGCAAGCGCTTCCAGGCCGGCACCAACATGCGCGCCTGGACCTTCATCATCCTGCGCAACCTCTTCCTCAGCCAGATGCGCCGCGCGCGCTTCAAGGGCGAGTGGGACGAATTGACCGCCTCGCGGCTGCTCGCCGCGCCGGCCAGCCAGGACCGGCATATCGAATTGGGCGACATGCAGCGCGCCTTGCTGCACCTGCCGCAGCCGCAGCGCGAGGCGCTGATCCTGGTCGGCGCGGGCGGCTTCGCTTATGAGGAAGCGGCGGAGATTTGCGGCTGCGCGGTCGGCACGATCAAGAGCCGGGTGGCGCGCGGCCGGGTGGCGCTCGAAAGCCTGCTGAACGACGGCAAATTGCCCTCGCGCCGGTCGCACCGCACCCCCGAGAACGAGACCGCGCTGCAGACGATCATGAAGGAAGTCGACCACCTCAGCCGCGACCGCGACCCGGGTCCGGACGAAGAATAGTCGGAGGGGAGGGTCGGAAGGGGACACACACCTTTGTGTCCCAGGGACACAAAGGTGTGTGTCCCCATCAATCGAGGCGGGCGAGCAGGTCCTCGAAGGGCTGCAGCGAGCGGACCTCGCCGTCCATGCGGAAGGCCTGGCGCAGGGCATCGCCCACGCCGGCGTGAACGGTGGGGGGAGCCACCTTCACATAACGCCGCGTCGGGTAATCGGCCTGGGCCTTCATCGTCTTATTCCATTCCTTCACGACAAGTTTAACGTGTGTTGCACCCGCAAGTTGCAATCGTTGCGGTGCCCGAATGGATCGGCTTCGACCTGTGATATGAAAGAAACATATAATAAACAGGCTATTAACACGGCGCTGGTGCGCGCGCGGGAGCATTCGCCCTTCCTCGCTTTCCAGCTCGGGCGCCTGCCCGATCTTGCCGCCGCCCTGGCGCGCGGCGACCTGGACGGCGCGCTCGCCGCGGCCCGCGCCGCCGGCGAGACGGCAGAGGCGATGGCCGCGGTGCGGCGCGAACGCAGCGCCGTCGCGCTGGTGCTCGGCATCGGCGACCTGGCCGGGGCGCTGGCGCTCGAGCAGGTGGTCGGGCCGCTCTCCGACCTCGCCGACCGCCAGCTCGCGCGCGCGCTCGAAGCGGCGGTCGCCGAGCGGACGCCGGACTTGCCGCCCCGGGGCTTTTCGATCCTCGCGCTCGGCAAATTGGGCGGGCGCGAGCTCAATTATTCGTCCGACCTCGATCTGATCTTCCTCTACGATCCCGAGACCCTGCCCAAAAAGCCGCGCGAGGAGGCCGATCAGGCGGCTTTGCGCATCGGCCAGCGCGTCGTCGAGATCCTGCAGAAGCGCACCGAGGAGGGCTATGCCTTCCGCATCGACCTGCGCCTCAGGCCCTCGCCCGAAGTGACTCCGATCGTGCTGCCGGTCGATGCCGCCATTTCCTATTACGAAAGCTCGGCTTTGCCCTGGGAGCGCTCGGCCTTCATCCGCGCCCGGGTGGCGGCGGGCGATCCCGCGCTCGGCCGCTATTTCATGGAGGCGGTGCACCCGTTCGTGTGGCGGCGCTCGCTCGATTATGGCGCGATCGGCGAGATCGGGTCGATCAGCCGCCGGATCCGCGACCATTATGCGCAAGGCCAGGCGTTCGGGCCCGGTTTCGATTTGAAGCGCGGGCGCGGCGGCATCCGCGAGGTCGAATTCTTCGTCCAGGTCCACCAGCTCATCCATGGCGGCCGCGAGCCCGAGCTGCGCGCGGCGGGCACGCTCGACGCGCTGGCGGCTCTGGCCAAAGCGGGGCGGATCGGCGCCGGGGACGCCGTCGCCCTCGCCGAGGCCTATCGCCTCTATCGCACGATCGAGCATCGGCTGCAGATGGTCGACGACCGCCAGACCCACAGCCTCCCCGCCGATCCCGCGGCGCTCGACAATGTCGCGCGGCTGCACGGGCTCGCCGACGGCGAGGCTTTGCTCGCTTTGCTTCGCCCGCATGTCGAACGGGTCGGCGCGCTCTACGACACCTTGGTCGAGGAGGATGGCGAGCGGCTGCCCGAAGATCCGGACGCGCTCGACGCGGCGCTGGCCCAGGCGGGGTTTGCCGGGCCGGCCGAGGCGCGGGCGCGGATCGAGGGCTGGCGCTCGGGCAAGGTCCGCTCGCTGAGGACGGCGCCGGCGCTGGCGGCGTTCGAGGCGATGCTGCCGGTGCTGATCGAGGCGTTCGGCGCCGCGCCCGACCCAATCGCCGCGATGAACCGCTTCGAGGATCTGGTGATGCGGCTGCCGAGCGGGGTCAATCTCTACCGCCTGCTCGAGGCGCGGCCGGGCCTCACCCAGCATCTCGCCGCGATATTGAGCCACGCCCCGGCGCTGGCCGAGCAATTGGGGCGGCGGCCCGAATTGCTCGACGGCCTGATCGACGCCAGCGCCTTCGACGAGGCGCGCCCCGTCGCGGAGCTGGCGGCGCGCCTTGCCCGCACCGACCGCGCCGAGGAGGATTATCAGCTGATCCTCGATCGCGTGCGGCGGCGGGTCAATGAGATGCGCTTCGCTTTGGGCGCGCAGGTCGTGCTCGCGCAGAGCGACCCGATCGGCGTCGGCGAAGGCTATGCGCGGGTCGCGGAGGCGGCGATCCGGGTGCTCGCCGACGCCACCGTCGCCGAGTTCGAAAAAGCGCATGGCAAGGTGCCCGGCTGCGCTCTGGTCATTCTCGGGCTCGGGCGCCTCGGCGGCGGCGCGCTCACCCACGCCTCCGATCTCGATCTCATCTATCTGTTCAGCGGCAGCCACGAAAATGAATCGGACGGGCCCAGACCGCTGCGCGCCACCGATTATTTCAACCGGCTGGCGCCCCGGATCAGCGCCGCTTTGTCGGTGCCGACGGCGGCCGGGCCGCTCTACGACGTCGACACCAGGCTGAGGCCCTCGGGCGCCGACGGGCTGCTCGCCATCTCGCTCGACACCTTCGCCCGCTATCAGCGCGAAACCGCCTGGACCTTCGAGCATATGGCGCTGGCCCGGGCACGGTCGATCTACGGCTCGGACGCGGACAAAGTGGCGCTGGGGTCGATCATCGACGATGTTCTCCGGATGGAGCGCGATCCGGCGGTCGTCGCTGCCGACGCCGCAAAGATGCGGCTCGAAATCGCCCGCCACAAGAAGCCCAGGGGTCCGTTCGACATCAAGCTCGCGCCGGGCGGGCTGGTCGATCTCGAATTCGCAATCCACACGCTCCAGCTCTCGCACCGCACCGCCTTCGCGCCCAGGCTCGGCACCGCGGTGGCGGCCTTGATCGAGCAGGGGCTGGTGCCGCCCGGCATCGCCGCCGCCCACCGCCTGCTCGTGCGCATGCTGGTGACCTTGCGGCTGGTCGCGCCCGATTCGACCGAGCCGGCGCCTGCCTCGCGGGCGCTGGTCGCGCGCGCCTGCCGCACGGACGGATGGGAGGAACTGCTTGCCGCGCACGAAGCTGCTCGCGCCGCCATCCTGAAGCTCTGGGTATCAGTATCGCACGGATGGGAGGGACCCTGACTTGCGCGGGACGATAGGGCCGGAAATGGCGCGCGCGTTGGTCGCGGCTGGCGCCGTCGCGCTGGTCGCGATCCCGGCGCTCGTCCATCGCGGCGGCAAGGCGCGGACTTCATCGGCCGGCAAGACCGGGCTCGAGCGGGTGCTGCTCGGGCTGGTTTCGATCGCCTTTCTGGCTTCGCTGGTCTGGATCGCCACGCCGCTGCTCGGCTTCGCCGATTATCCGCTTCGTCCGCTTGCCTTCCTTGCCGGCGCGGGCCTTCTCCTGCTCGGCCTTTGGCTGCTCTACCGGTCGCATGCGGACCTGGGGCGAAGCTGGTCGATCACGCTGGCGCTGCGCGAGGATCACCGGCTCGTCACCAAAGGCCTGTACCGCCATGTCCGGCACCCCATGTATCTGGCGCTGCTCTGCTATGGCGCCGGGCAGACGCTCGTCCTTCCCAATTGGTTGGCCGGCCCGGCCTATTTTGCCGCGTTTCTCCTTCTTGTCGGTTTCCGGACCGGGCCCGAAGAGCGGATGATGGAGGCGCGGTTCGGAGCGGATTACCGAGCCTATCGGACGCGAACCGGTCGCCTGCTTCCGGTCAAGCTCCTTGCACCTTCGCGCTTGCTCCCCGGCCTTCCGCCCGGCACAGTCGCGCCGGCGCAGGAGCTGGAGACTCGAATGCTGGCGGAAGGCGATCCCGTACCCGACGTGACCCTGACCGGCATGGACGGCCAGCCCGTCAGCCTGTCGGCCTTTCGCGGCAACAAGCTCGTCCTCTATTTCTACCCCAAGGACGACACGTCGGGCTGCACCCGCGAGGCGAAGGAGTTCACCGCTCTGGCCGGGGAGTTCGAGAAAGCGGGGACCTGGATCCTCGGCGTCTCCAAGGACGACCCCAAGAAGCACGCCAAGTTCACCGAGAAATACGATCTCGGCATCAAGCTGGCGAGCGACATGGACGGCAGCGTCTGCGAGGCGTTCGGCACCTGGGGCCAGAAGAGCCTCTACGGCCGCAAATATATGGGCATCGACCGCGCCACCTTCCTGATCGACCGCGACGGCACTTTGGCCAGGGCCTGGCGCAAGGTGAAAGTGCCCGGCCATGTCGAGGAGGTTCTGGCCGCGGCGCGCGAGCTGCCGTGACCAGCCCGGTCCGCCCTTCCGGAACGCGACGGGGCCGCCCGCGTTTTCCGGCGATGATGTGGACCCGGTCGAGCGCGCTGATCGCTTCGGGGGCAGGCCTGCTGGTCGCCGCCATCATCGGCATCCAGCTTGGCGAAAGCGCGGTCGCCGAGATCGATCCGGTCCATTTCCAGGGCCCGGCGGAGCGGCCGGTCGGCATCGATCCGGCCGCGGCGCGGGCCGTCGTCGACGACCCTTATGCCGGGGCCTATGGCTGGGGCGAAAGCGCGCCGCCGGGCGCCGCCGGATGCGGCGGCGATTGCGAGGCGCGCCAGGCCCGCGCCGCCGCCGCCGCGGCCTTCGCCGGCCCGGTCGAGACGCGCGATGCCGCCGCTCCCTATTGGCGCGACGTGACGCCGACCACCGAATTGCGGCCCTGGCCCCCCGGCCATGTCCCCTATCGCGGCCTCAGCGTCGAGCGCTACATGCATTATCCGGTGAACGAGGATCAGGCGGCGCGGGCCGAAGCAGCCGCGCCGGATCCGCCCGCGACCGCGCCGGCGCCAGCCGAGGAGCCGGTGGGCGAATAGCGTCCGCGCCCGCTTATGACGACGATCGCCTTGGCCTGCCGTGCCGTGCTGCTGACCGCCGAGCCGCGCGCCAAGGTCAAGGCGGCGCGGGCTGCGGCGCGGGCCTGGCGCCGGGGCGCGCTGGCGCATCGTTTCGACGTCTCCATGCCCGATCGGCCGGCGCGTCCGGCGTGGCCCGAGCTGCTGCCGCCCAACCGCATGCCCAAGCGCGGCAAGGCCGGCTCCGAGCGCAGCCGGATCGCGATGCTGCACGCGCTCGCCCATATCGAACATGGCGCCATCGACCTCGCCTTCGACATGGCCGGGCGGTTCGGCGCGGCCTATCCGCCCGCCTTCGTCGACGACTGGCTCGGCGTCGGCGCCGACGAGGCGATGCATTTCGCCTTGCTCGACCGGCGGCTGGCGGCGCTCGGCTCGTTCTACGGCGCGCTGCCCGCCCATGGCGGCCTGTGGGAAGCGGCGGCCGAAACCGCGCAGGATCCGCTCGCCCGCCTGGCCGTGGTGCCGATGGTGCTGGAGGCGCGCGGGCTCGACGTGACGCCGGCGACCGTGGCGGCGTTCGAACGCGGCGGCGACGCCCGCTCGGCCGCCATCCTGACGCGCATCTATCGCGACGAGATCAGGCACGTCGCCGCGGGCACCTTCTGGTTCAAGCGGACCTGCGAATCCCGCGGGCTCGCCGCCGTGGCGGAGTGGCAATTCCTGATTCGCCGCCACTTCCGCGGGACCGTTAAGCCGCCGTTCAACGACTCAGCCCGGGACGAAGCCGGTCTGTCCCGCGAATTCTACCTTGGGGTTGCCGGGGTGGAACGAGATTAACATTGTCCACCCAGATTTCCGGTGGGCAGTTCTTCCACACAGTTCGAGCGGGGCCGATCGGCCCTCAAATCTCATACGGCCGCCCGACGCGGCCGTTCCGGTCGCAACAGACCGAGCGGGGAAAATGATGACGACATTCGTTCCGGCGGCCAATTCGGGCCTGTCCACCAAGTTCAATGCGGGCCTCGTGCAAAAGTTCCGTAACATCTTCAAGCCACGCGATATCTTCCTTCACGACGGCAAGAGCCTGCGCCGCTTCACGATCGGCGCGAAGGTGCAGATGGCCGCCGCGGCGGCGCTCGGCCTGATCCTCGCCTGGTCGGTCGCCGCCACGGTCACCGCGTTTCACGCCATGAACAGCGACGTCGCCCGGATGGAGCGGCAGGTCGATCAGATGCAGGCCGAGGTCGCCGCGATTCGCGTCGCCGTCAACGAGCGCGCCGGCGAGCTCGAGCGCCGCCAGACCTTCCTCACCGCCCTGGCCTCCGGCCATGCCACCGCCGCCCAGCTCGCGCGCCAGCTGCCCCAGCAGGTCGCGACGCCGACCAGCCCCGCCGCGCTCGCCATGACCCAGAATTTCGATCGCGTCGACGCGATGCAGGCGGCGTTCGCCGAGCGCATCGAGGCGATCACCCGCCAGCGCTACGATCGGACCGCCAGCGCGTTGCGCGCCGTCGGCGTCGAGCCCGCCCGCATCCACGCGACGGCGGCGTTCGGCATGGGCGGCCCGTTCGAGCCCGTCGACGGCGCCGGCGACAATGCCGATCCGCGCTTCCGCCAGCTCTTCGCCAGCTGGCGCGCGCTCGATCAGCTCGAGCAGGGCGCCGCCTCCATCCCCTCGGCCCGCCCGATCGCCATCGCCAATTTCACCAGCGGTTACGGCGTCCGCTCCGATCCCTTCCGCGGCCGCGCCGCGATGCATGCCGGCATCGATCTTGCCGGCCCGATCGGCACTCCGGTCTACGCGACCGCCGACGGCATTGTCGGCCGCTCCGAATATAATAATGGCGGCTATGGCAACCTCGTCGAGATCAACCACGGCCCGGGCATCCAGACCCGCTACGGCCACCTCTCGCAGCGCATCGCCCAGCCCGGCCAGCGCGTCCGCCGCGGCCAGCTGATCGGCCTGATGGGCTCGACCGGCCGCTCGACCGGCAGCCACCTCCATTACGAAGTCCGCATCGACGGCCGCGCCGTCAACCCGATCCCCTTCATGCAGCCGGCGAACAGCCTCGCCGCCCTCAACCGCCCCGCCGCGATCGGCGGCCCGGCCGGCGGCGCGCGCTGATCCACCTCACCAGCTAGGGAGAGGCCTCAAAGGGCCCGAAGGCCCCGCCGCGAGGCGGGGCCTTTTTTTTCGGGCGCGGAAAGGGGACAGTTACTTTTCAACCGCCGGCGTGATCAGTTCGACGTTTCGCGCGTAAAAGTAACTGTCCCCATTCATTTCCCGCGCTTCTGCCGATGCTCCGCCAGATCGAGCACGCTGTTGGTCTCGCCTTCGGGGAGCAGGCCGAGCCGGCGCGCGACCTCCTGATAGGCTTCGGCCTCGCCGCCGAGGTCGCGGCGGAAGCGGTCCTTGTCGAGCTTCTCGCCCGAGGTCATGTCCCACAGGCGGCAGCCGTCGGGGCTGATCTCGTCGGCCAGGATGATGCGGGCGAAATCATTCTCCCACAGCCGGCCGAATTCGAGCTTGAAGTCGACCAGGCGAATGCCGATGCCGGCGAACAGGCCGCACAGGAAGTCGTTCACCCGGATCGCCATGTCGGCGATGTCGTCCATCTCCTCGCGGGTCGCCCAGCCGAAGGCGGCGATATGCTCGTCGGCGATCATCGGGTCGCCGAGCGCGTCGTCCTTGTAATAATATTCGATGATCGTGCGGGGGAGCTGGGTGCCTTCCTCGATGCCGAGCCGGGTCGAGAGCGTGCCGGCGGCGACGTTCCTGACCACCACCTCGATCGGCACGATCTCGACCTGGCGGATCAATTGCTCGCGCATGTTGAGGCGGCGGATGAAATGGGTCGGGATGCCGATCGTGCCGAGCAGGGTGTAGAGATGCTCGGAGATGCGGTTGTTGAGCACGCCCTTGCCCGAGATCGTGCCCTTCTTCTGCGCGTTGAACGCGGTCGCGTCGTCCTTGAAATATTGGATGAGCGTGCCCGGTTCGGGGCCCTCGTAGAGGATCTTGGCCTTGCCTTCGTAGATCATGCGGCGGCGGGACATCAGGGCTTCGGCCTCCGGCTACGGGCGTGGGGAAGGCGGCTCTATAGGGGAGCGGGGCCGACAGGGCAAACCGGCGGAATGGGGACGGTTACTTTTACCCGCCGCGGGTCGAATCGGCGACGCGGGCGGCTGAAAAGCACTGTCCCCTCTCACGTCACCTTGCCGCGCACCGCGAACTTCGGGTCTCGCCAGCTTTCGCTCGCCATGATCGCCGCCAGCCGGTCGACGCCGTGCCAGAGGTCCTCGAAGCCGAGATAGAGCGGGGTCAGGCCGAAGCGGATCACGTCGGGGGCGCGGAAATCGCCGATCACGCCCGCCGCGATCAGCGCCTGGCAGATTTCGAACGCATGCGGATGGGCGAAGGAGATGTGGCTGCCGCGCTGCTCGGGGCCGCGCGGGGAGATGCAGGCGAAATCGGGGCATTTCTGCTCCATCAGCCCGTGGAGCACGTCGAACAAGGCGATCGACTTGGTCCACAGCCGCTCGAGGGTGACGCCGTCAAAGGCCTCGAGCGCGCTCTCCAAAGCGGCGAGGCCGAGGATCGGCGGCGTCCCGGCGAGGAAGCGGTCGATGCCGGCGGCGGGCCGGTAATCGTCGGTGAAGGCGAAGGGCTCGGCATGGCCCATCCAGCCGCGCAAAGGCGAGACCAGCCGCTCCTGCAGATGCTCGGCGATGTAGAGGAAGGCGGGCGCGCCCGGGCCGCCGTTCAGATATTTGTAGCCGCAGCCGATGGCGAGCTCGGCGCCGGCATCGTTGAGGTGGAGCGGCACCGCGCCGACGCTGTGGCTCAGATCCCAGACCGTGGTCGTGCCGGCGGCGCGCGCCGAAGCGGTGATCCGCGCCATGTCGAACCGCTCGGCCGTCTTGTAATGGACGTGGGTGAGAAGGAGCAGGTTGGTGTCCGCGCCGATCCGCGCCTCGATCTGGGCGCGCGGGGCGATGTCGAGGTTGAGGCCGAGCAGATCGGCGACGCCGCTGGCGATGTGCAGGTCGGTGTGGAAATTGCCGGCCTCGCTGAGCAGGGTCGGGCGGTCGGAGAGCCGAGCGGCGGCGACCAGCAGCTTGAACAGGTTGACCGAGGTCGAATCGGCGACCAGCACCTCGTGCGGCTTTGCCCCGATCAACGGCGCGATCCTCGCCCCGACCCGGCGCGGCATGCCGATCCAGTCGCGGCTGTTCCAGCTGCGGATCAGCTCGTCGCCCCATTCCTCCGCGATCACCTTCCGCTGCCGCGCCACCACTGATTTTGGCAGCGGCCCCAGCGAATTGCCGTCGAGATAGATCAGGCCCTCGGGCAAATGGAAAAGGTCGCGCAAGGTCCGCAGCGGGTCGGCGGCGTCGGCCGCCCGGGCCTCGGCGAGGGTGAAGCTCATCGCCGGCGTCCGAGCGCGCGCTCGATCTCCGCGACCGCAGCGGCCCAGGCGGCGGTCTCGGGGGCGATCAGTTCGACATGGCCGGTCCGGTCGATCATGCGCACCCGGACGTCGTCGCCGGCCGCGCGCATCGGCCGGGCATAGCCCTCGGCATAAGCGGTCGGGATGATCCGGTCCTGCAAGCCGTTGATCAGCACCTGCGCGACGCCGAGCGGCGCCAGGCGGGGCACCGAGGTATCGGTGAAGGGATCGATCCGGCCCGCGCGGACGCCGCCCGTCAGCCGCACCACCACCTCGTTGCCGCAGCCGTTGGACGAGCGCGCCGCTTCCTCCAGATCGGGCAGGCCGCCCAGGCTGATCACCGCGGCGATCGGCAGCGGATCGGCGCTGCGCAGCGGCGAGCCGGCGGGCAGCCGCGGCCGTGCGGCCAGCCAGAGCGCGAGGTGGCCGCCGGCGCTGTGGCCGATGGCGACGATTCGGGTGAGGTCGAGCCGATGCTCGGCGGCCTGGGCGCGCAGCGCGTCGGCGGCGGCGGCGGCGTCCTGGAAGGTGCCGGGATAGCCGCCCCCGGGCCGGTCGACGCCGCGATAGTCGATGTTCCACACCGCGATGCCGCGGCGCCTGAGGTCGTCGGCGATCCAGCTCATGATCGTCCGGTCGGCGATGTCGGTCTGCCAGCAGCCGCCATGGACCATGAGCACGACCGGATGCGGCCCCGCGCCGGCGGGCAGCCACAGGTCGGCGACCTGCAGGGGGTCGGCGCCGTAGCGGATCGTGGCGGAAGGCCCGGGCCGCGGTCGTTCGAGCAGATCGGGCCAGTCCATCAGCCGGCCCGGCGCGCCGTCGCTCGAATTCGGGGGCTGGCTCACGGCGCAAGCGGTTAGAGCGAGGCCGATCAGGAGGGCAAGCGGTTTCGGCATTGCGCGCATGGCGACCCGCGGATAGCCGCCATGCGAACGCGGGGACAGTCACTTTCACGCGCGGCGGTATCAGGCGAGGCGCCCCGGCGGGTAAAAGTGACTGTCCCCTTCAGACGTCCCCTTACCCGCAGCGGGACCGGGGCGGGCTCCAGGGGGCGCTGAACTGGATCCGGTTCATCTTGCACATCGCCAGCCGCCAGTCGGCGGCGAGGCGGCGGAGGGCGGTGAGGAGCTTGCGCATCTCGAATATCCTTTCAGGCGGTGGTGTTGAAGCTCAGCGCGGTGATCGCGAAGGCGACGGCCATGGCGAACAGCTGCGCGGTCGTTCCGTCCCATTTCGCCAGCCGCAAAGCGCCGGCGCGCAACCGGGACAGGCGGCCGCCAAGCCGGGCGAGGCCGCGGTCGACCAACAAGCTGAACTGATCGTGATGCTCCACCCACATGCGGGCTTCGATTTCGTCGCGCATCTCGAATTTCCTTTCATGTCCAGTCCAGGAAGGGCGTTCCTGCGTGGCCCGGAAATGGCAGGGCGCGGCGCCGGGCGCCAACGAAAGTCTGGACGGGTAGCATAAGCCTGGCTTATGGACGGCTTATGCCTCGCCTGCCGCCGCTCAGCGCCGTCCGCGTGTTCGAGGCGGCGGCGCGCCACCAGAATTTCACCCAGGCCGCGGCCGAGCTCGGCATGACCCAGGCGGCGGTGAGCTATCAGATCCGCTTGCTTGAGGAGCGGCTCGGCGTGCCGCTGTTCGCGCGCCACAAGGGGCGGGTGTGGCTGACCGAGGCGGGGCGGCGGGCGGCGCCCGCGGTCTCGGCCGGCTTCGAGGCGATCGCCGACGCCTTCGCCGCCATGGTCGCCGACGACAGCGGCGTGCTGACGGTCAGCACCACCGCGACCTTCGCCGCCAATTGGCTGGCGCCGCGGCTGGGCGCGTTCCAGCTCGCCCGGCCCGAGCTTGCGGTGCGGCTCAATACCGACAATCGCGTCGTCGATTTCGCCCGCGAGGAGATCGACGTCGGCATCCGCAGCACCTCGGCCGCGCCGGACTGGCCGGGCCTCCGCGCGGATTTCCTGTTCCGACTCCATTCGACGCCCCTGTGCAGCCCGGATTTCCGCGACCGCCACCCGATCGAAACGCCCGCCGACCTGCTCGCCGTGCCGCGGCTCAGCCCGGACGATATCTGGTGGGCGGACTGGTTCCGCGCGGCCGGAGTCACCGTGCCGGTCGAGACCGCGCCGAGCGGCATCCGCTTCGACACCCAGGCGATGGAGGGCAATGCCGCGGTCGCCGGCGCCGGCGCCAGCGTGCTGACGCCGATGTTCTGGCGGAGTGAGCTCGCGGGCGGCCGGCTGGTCCAGCTGTTCGAGCTGATCACCTTCGAAGGCCCGGGCTATTGGCTGGTCTATCCCGAATATAAGCGCAACCAGCCTAAGATCGCCGCCTTCCGCGACTGGCTGCGCGCCGCGGTCGAGGCCGAGAAGGCGCGCGAGCCGGCCGAGATCTTCCTGCCCCCCCTTCCTTGACGGGAGGGGGTGAGGATCAGGCCTCCATGGGCTCCGCCGCCGCCACCGCCGGCCGCGGCTTTTTCGGGAACCAGCGCCGGCGCACCCACAGGCCGAGGCCGAGCAGCAGCAGCAGGGCCAGCAGCCAGGGCCCGGCGGTGATGATCGCGACCAGCAGCACCTTGCCGCCTTCCGCGAAATTGTTGCCGGCGCGGTTCAGCGCCTCGCCGACGCTGGTCGGCGGCTGATAGCCGGGGACGAGGCTGCCGGAGCCATATTGGAAGACCATCGGCGTGGTCGCCAGCGTCTCCTGCTGGGCCTCGCGATTCTCGCGCAGGGAGGCGATCTGGTCGCGCACCTGCTGGGCTTCTTCCTCGAGCCGCTCGCGCTCCTCGGGCAGGATCTCCCGCGCGGCGAGCCGCGTCTGGATCCGCTGCAGGTCGGCATTGAGCTGCTCGATGGTGCGGCCGGTCTGGCGGATGCCGGTGCCGACGTCGACGCCGCTGATCTCGTTCTCGGTCAGCATGCCGTCGGCCTGGAGCACGGCCTCGACCGCCTGGCGGCCGAACAGGCGGGCGCTGGCCGGATCCAGCTTGAGCTCGAGCCTGGCCTCGATGTCGTTGGGGCCGATCACCTGATAGTGCATGCCGGTGATCCGGCATTTGGCAATGGTCAGCCGCTCGCACATCTGCGCGTGCTTCTCCTGCAATTCGGCGACTCGGGGCGCGCCGAGCGCGAAGGCGTAGCGATAGTTGAAGGCGACGCCGGGGGCCGCGCTCGGCCCGACGTTCGGGCCGCCGGCGGCGCGGCCGGCCTGGGCGCCCGGCGCCGGAGCGGCGGCCGATTCGGCGGCGGCACCCTCGGAGGCGCCGCCGGAGGCCTGCGCCTTGGGCTGCTCGGACCGGGCGGCCTCGTCGCTGCGGCCTCCCTGGCCGCAGGAGGCAGTGGTGGCGAGAAGCAGAACAAGGAAGGGAATGGAAGCGCGCACGTCACTCTCCTTTCGCTGTTATATTATCACATGACTCTACCAGATCGGTAGACAATGGCAAGACCCCTTCCCATCCCCGAATCCGGGCTGCTAACGACACCGCCATGAGCGACGTTTTTGATTCCATAATCGAGCATCCGTTCGACGACGCCTTGTCCCAGCGCTACCTCGTCTACGCCCTTTCGACGATCACCGCGCGATCATTGCCGGACCTGCGCGACGGGCTCAAGCCCGTGCACCGGCGCCTGTTATGGGCGATGCGGCTGCTCAAGCTCGATCCGGCCTCGGGCTACAAGAAATGCGCGCGCGTCGTCGGCGACGTGATCGGCAAATATCATCCGCATGGCGATCAGTCGGTCTATGACGCGATGGTCCGGCTCGCCCAGGATTTCTCGCTTCGCTACCCGCTCGTCGACGGCCAGGGCAATTTCGGCAATATCGACGGCGATAATGCGGCGGCGATGCGCTACACCGAGGCGCGGCTGACCGCTGCGGCGGGCGAATTGATGGCCGGGCTCGACGAGGGCACGGTCGCCTTCCGCCCCACCTATAATGGCGAGGAGGAGGAGCCCGAGGTCTTTCCCGGCCTCTTCCCGAACCTGCTCGCCAACGGCGCCAGCGGCATCGCCGTCGGCATGGCGACCTCGATCCCGCCGCACAATGTCGCCGAATTGATCGACGCCGCCGTCCATCTGATCGACGATCCCGAGGCCGAAGAGGCGGCCTTGCTGGCCTGGGTCGCCGGCCCCGATTTCCCGACCGGCGGCGTCCTCGTCGACAGCGCCGAGGCGATCGCCCTGGCCTATGCGACCGGCCGCGGCGCCTTCCGCGTCCGCGCGCGCTGGACGATCGAGAAGGGGCCGCAAGGGTCCTGGACCGCGGTCGTCGGCGAAATCCCCTATCAGGTGCCCAAGGGCAAATTGATCGAGCAGATCGCCGGCCTGATCGCCGACAAGAAGCTCCCCATCCTCGCCGACATCCGCGACGAATCGGACGAGGCGATCCGGATCGTGATCGAGCCCAGGAGCCGGACCGTCGATCCCGACGTGCTGATGGAGAGCCTGTTCCGGCTGACCGACCTCGAATCGCGGGTGTCGCTGAACCTCAACGTGCTCGACGCCAGCCGCACGCCCAAGGTGATGAGCCTCAAGGAGGTGCTTGGCCATTGGGTCGGCTTCCAGCTCGAGGTGCTGGTCAAGCGCGCCGAGCACCGGGTCCGCAAGATCGAGGACCGGCTGGAATTGCTCGAAGGCTATCTCATCGCCTTCCTCAATCTCGACCGGGTGATCGAGATCATCCGCACCGAGGACGAGCCCAAGCCGGTGATGATCGACGCGTTCGGCCTGACCGACCGCCAGGCCGAGGCGATCCTCAACATGCGCCTGAGGTCCCTGCGCAAGCTCGAGGAGATGCAGCTCCGGGGCGAGCGCGACGACCTCGTCAAGGAGCGCGAGGCCTTGAGCCAGCTGATCGAATCGCCGGCGCGCCAGCGCACCCGGCTCAAGAAGGACCTCGCCGCTTTGCGCGCGAAATACGGGCCCGGGACCGCGCTCGGCCGCCGCCGCACCCTGATCGAGGAAGCGGCGCCCGCGCGCGACATCCCGCTCGAGGCGATGATCGAGCGCGAGCCGATCACGGTGATCCTGTCGAAGCGCGGCTGGATCCGCGCGATGCGGGGCCATGTCGAGCTGACCAACGCCGAGGCGCTGAAGTTCAAGGAAGGCGACGAGCTCGCTTTTCCTTTGCTCCACGCCCACACCACCGACAAGATCCTGCTCGCCTCGTCGGACGGGCGCTTCTATACGCTCGCCGCCGACAAGCTGCCGGGGGGCCGCGGCTTCGGCGAGCCGGTCAAATTGATGGTCGACATCGAAAGCGAGGGCAATGTCGTCGCCTTGCTGCGCGCCGGGGCGGCGGAGAAATTGCTGCTCGCCTCGTCGGACGGCCGCGGCTTCCTCACCTCCGCGGCGGGCGCGGTCGCCGAGACGCGCAAGGGCCGGCAGATCGTCAATTTGCGGCCCGGCGCCAGGCTCAAGATCGTCCGTCCGATCCGGGCCGGCCAGGATTATCTCGCGGCGATTGGCGAGAATAGGAAGATGGTCGTTTATCCGCTCGCCGAATTGCCGGAGATGGGCCGCGGCCAGGGCGTCCAGCTGCAGCGCTACCGCGACGGCGGCCTCTCCGACGTCACCGCCTTCATTTTCGCCGAGGGGCTGAGCTGGGCGATGGGCGGCGAGACCGGACGGACCCGGACGGAGACCGAGATCGGCGCCTGGCGCACCGCCCGCGGCGCCGCCGGCCGGATGCCGCCCCAGGGCTTCCCGCGCGACAACAGATTCGGCTGAGATGCGGGCGGCACTGCATCGGATCTTGTCGGAATCTCCACACAATTAGCAAGATTAAGCAATTGACTGGGATCGTTCACTGATACATCGGGCGTTCAGCCGCGTCCGCTGACATCCGCGCGCCGCATTGCATAGAAAAAACAGGGGATTGGGGCGCGTGCGCTTGAAGACTTTTTCGTTCATTCTGCTTGCCGGGACCAGCCTTTCGCCGGCCCGCGCCCAGGATGCGCCGCCGCCGCCGCCCGCGGCCGCCGCCGCGGCCGCCCCCGAGGCAGCGCCCGAGGAGGATGCGCCGCCCGCCGCGCCGCCGGCCCAGAGCGGGCAGGAGGTCATCGTCACCGGCCAGCGGCTGCGCGGCGAAGTCGCCGGCGACGTCGAGCCCGAGGTCCGGCTCAACGAGGAGCAGATCCGCGCCTACGGGGCGTCGAGCATCGGCGAGCTGGTCGACGCGCTGGCGCCGCAGACGCGCAGCGGCCGCGGCCGCCAGTCCGGCGCGCCGGTCGTCTTGCTCAACGGCCAGCGCATCGGCGGCTTCGGCGAGATCCGCGATCTGCCGCCCGAAGCGATCGAGCGCGTCGACATCCTGCCCGAGGAGGTGGCGCTGAGCTACGGCTATCGGGCCGACCAGAGGGTAGTGAACATCGTGCTGAAGGAGAATTTCCGCTCGGTGACCACCCAGGGCGCCTACGGCCTCGCGACCGGGGGCGGCCAATCCACCTACGATGCCAACGGCACGATCCTCAGGATCAGCCGGCAGAGCCGCTGGAATATCGACGCCCGCTACCAGCGCGCCGACGCGCTGCTCGAAAGCGAGCGCGACCTGATCCAGTCGGCGCCGTCCGCCCCGTTCGACCTCCTCGGCAATGTCGGCTCCTCGCCCTTCGTCCCCGGCGCCGAGGTCGACCCGGCGCTGAGCGCCGCGGCCGGCACGCTCGTCGCCGTCGCCGCGGTGCCCGGCACCGCCGCCGCCGGCGCGCCCGCGCTCGCCGATTTCGTCCCCGGCGCCAACCGCCCGAATTTCACCGATCTCGGCCGCTACCGCAGCTTGCTGCCGCAGACCGAATCGATGCAGCTCAACGGCACGCTCAACCGCAAGGTCTTCGGCAACGTCTCGGCGACCCTCAACCTGCGCCTCCAGGCCAATACGAGCGAGAGCCGGCTCGGCCTGCCCTCGCTGACGCTGACGCTGCCGCAGACCAACCCCTATTCGCCCTTTTCGGAAGACGTCACCCTGTTCCGCTATGCCGACGCGGCCGGCCCGCTGCTCCGCCGGACGCGCGGGCGGACCGGCCATGGCGGGCTGACCCTCGACAGCAACATCAAATCCTGGCGCTGGACCTTCACCGCCAATTACGACGTCGCCCGCAATGTCACGCGGACCGACACCAACGCCGATCCGGCGGCGATCCAGGCGCGGCTCGCGGCCGGCGATCCGACCCTCAATCCGTTCGCGCCGCTCGCCGACGGCCTGCTCGTATTGGCCCCCGAGGACCGGGCGGAATCGATCAGCCGCTCGGGCGACGCGCAGGTGGTGTTCAACGGCTCGCCGCTCAGCCTGCCCGGCGGCCCGGTCATGGCCAGCGTCACCCTCGGCGGCAACATGATCGACCTCGAAAGCGAGACCCTGCGCGGCGGCGCGACCCAGCTGCGCGACCTCAGCCGCGACCGCATCGCGACCCTTGGCAGCCTCGATCTCCCCTTGACCAGCCGGCGCGAAGGCTTCCTCGACAAGGTCGGCAACATCTCGCTCAACCTCAATTTCGAGCTCGAGCATCTGTCGGACTTCGGCACCTTGCGCACGCTTGGCTACGGCGTCCGCTGGGAGCCGCTCGAGCCGCTCGAATTCGCGGTCAACGTCACCGAGGAGGACGGCGCCCCGTCCATCCAGCAGCTGGGCGATCCGGTCCTCGTCACCCCCAATGCGCGGGTGTTCGATTTCGTCCGCGGCGAGACCGTCGACGTCACCCGCATCGACGGCGGCAATCCCGCCCTGCTCGCCGACAACCGCCACGTGTTCAGCGCCCGCGCGACGTTGCGCCCGATCGGCAGCGGCGGGCCGAGCCCGTCGACCAACCTGTCGATCACCGCCAATTATACGAGCACCCGCATCGACAGCCCGATCGCCTCCTTCCCGGTCGCGACCGCGGAGATCGAGGCCGCCTTTCCGGGCCGCTTCGCGCGCGACGCCGGCGGCCGCCTGATCCAGATCGATTCGCGCCCGGTCAATTTCGCGCGGTCGAACCGCGAGGAGCTGCGCTGGGGCTTCAACTTCTTCATGCCGATCGGGACGCCGCCGCCGCCGGGCGGGCCGCCCGGCGCGGGGATGCCGCGCGGCCCAGGGGCCGGCGGGCGCCCGCCCGGCGCCGGGCCCCGCGGCCCCGGCGGCCCCCGGGGCCCGGGCGGACCGGGCGGCGGCGGCGGCCGGCGCGGGCCGGGCGGCAATGCCGGCGGCTTCTTCGGCGGCGCGGGCGGCGGCGTCCAGCTCTCCCTCTTCCACACCTGGCGGTTCACCGATTCGGTGCTGATCCGGCCGGGCGTGCCCGAGCTCGATTATCTGAACGGCTCCGCCTTCAGCGGCCGCGGCGGCCGTCCGCGCCACGAGCTCGAGCTGACCGCGGTCGTCTTCCGCAACGGCCTCGGCGCCTTCATGAACGCGACCTGGCAGGAAGGCAGCACCGTGCGCGGCGGCCCGAACGGGCAGGGCGGCACCAGCGGCGACCTCACTTTCTCGGACTTCTCGACGGTCAACCTCACCTTGTTCGCCGATCTCGGCAACCAGCCGGGCCTCCTCCGCCGCTTCGGCTGGCTCAAGGGCGCGCGGGTCTCGCTCTCGGTCAGCAACCTCTTCGACAGCCGCTTGAGGGTGCGCGACGAGACCGGCGCGACGCCGCTCGGCTATCAGGGCGATTATCTCGACCCGCTCGGCCGCGCGGTCCGCATCGGCTTCCGGAAGCTGTTCTAGGGCGGGGACAGTTACGCGTAGGCGATTATGTCTTTTGCAAACACGCTACGAGCCGAGCAACCCGGCGACTAGAGCGCCGCCGATCACGAACATCAATCCGGCTACGGTTGCGCGCACGATCCCGATGGTCGCCTTGGTGAGGTAGCGCGCCCCGATGAACGCGCCCGCGAAGGCGCACAGCGTCGCGAACGCGATCAGCCGCCAGTCCGCGCCTTCCAATCCGCCCTTGCCGATGGTCGCGGCGTAGATGGGGATGCGCGACATATCGACCAGCACGGCAATCAGGACGCCGGTCGCGATAAAGCGGCCAGGCTCAAGATTGCAGCGCATCAGGAACATCGACCGGAACGCTCCCTGCTGCCCTGTGAGGCCTCCGACGAAGCCTGTTACGACCCCGCCGACCGGCATCATGCGCGGCGGTGCGGAAAGCCGCTGGAACCACGGTTGAAGTTCAAGCGCCGCGAAGCCGATCATCAGCGCTCCGATGGTGAAGCCAGCGCCGGTTGGACCATAAGCCGCCCCGCCCATGCTCCACTCATAGAGCCGCGACGTGCCGCCTAAATATGTCAGCAGCCACGCCCCGGCGACGGCGGCGGGGATTGCGGGCAAGCCGAAGCGGGCGACGATCCGCCAGTCGGCAGACCGCCCGAGCAGCGCCCCTTTCAACAAGTTGTTGAGCAGGTGAACGACCGCCGTTGCGCCGACCGCTACCGGCACGGGGAAGAATATCGAGAAGGCGGCAAGGAGGATCGTCCCCAGCCCGAAGCCGGAGTAGAGGGTGAGGGCCGAGGCGAGGAACGCGACTAAGCCGATGACGGCCAACGTCACGGTTTCGTATCCGGCTCCGGCTGCTGCCCCGCCACCGTCCGCAGACGCTCATCCCAGCGGCCCTCGTCCTCGTCACATTCGAGGCCGCGGGCGGCCCGCTTGAACTTTTCGGCTTGGCTGGGCGCGGGCGTGTCCATGCCCACCTCCTAGCATTTTGTGGGGAATCGTCCAAGCTTCCGGCGCGGGGACAGGACGGCCATCCGATAAGCGCAGCACTCCGGCTCGCTTCCCCGCCAGCATAAATGATCGGTGACAGGTACGTACCTGTCACCGAGGAAAAATCCTACGTGCCTGTCACCGACGGCAATCTCGGCCCGCTCGGCCGCGCCGTCCGCATCGGCTTCCGGAAGTTGTTCCAGGCTGAAATGATCGGTGACAGGTACGTACCTGTCACCGAGGAAAAATCCTACGTGCCTGAAATCCTACGTGCCTGTCACCGACGGCGTGGCCGTGGCGGATGATGCCGAGCGGCGTCCTGATCTCGGGGGCATAGACGATAAATGATCGGTGACAGAAATTAAATGATCGGTGACAGGTACGTACCTGTCACCGAGGAAAAATCCTACGTGCCTGGAAATGATCGGTGACAGAAATGATCGGTGACAGGTACGTACCTGTCCAGGCTGAAATGATCGGTGACAGGTACGTACCTGTCACCGAGGAAAAATCCTACGTGCCTGTCACCGACGGCGCTCTGTCACCGACGGCGCTCGTCGGCGGGAGAAGATCGACCTAGCCGTGGCGGATGATGCCGAGCGGCGTCCTGATCTCGGGGGCATAGACGAGCGGGATATTGTCCCGGATGCAGATGTCGCGGCATTGCGCGTAGAAAAGCGGCTGCTGCGTCATCACGACATAAGCGAGATAGCAACTGGCGAAGCACTCGCTCAGCGGGCCGGCAACGGCCGGCGTCGGCGCCATTGCTCCGCCGGTCGCCACCGCCGCCAAAACCAAAGCGCGCAATCCCGAAATCTTCTTCTTCATGACAATCTCCCCCATGGATCTGTTCTTGAGTCGTCCAAGATGAATAAGAGGCCGGCCATCCGGTTGGAGTCAAGCTGGGATTTTTTGCTGCCATGGCGCAAAGTCATCGCGCCCCGAACAGGGGACGGGTACGTGCCTGTCCCCCTCGGCTCCATGGCCTCGTCACACCGGACTTGATCCGGGGTCCAGCTTCTTCGGCGGCGTTGGCGTCGAGACGGTGGATGGCGGATCGAGTCCGGGATGACGGCGCGGTGATCTCCCGCCCGGTTTCTCAACGATGAATTAACCCTGTTTCTCTAATCCCGGCGCCATGCAGGGTGCAAAGACGCGCAAGCGGGGCAGGGCCCCGGCCGGTGGGCTTCCGCCGGAGGCCGGCTTGCCGGCCGAATTCGGGCCGCAGGTGCAGAAGGTGCTGGAGATGGTCCGCCAGCGCTATCTCGACGCGCTGCCGATCGCCGCGGCGATCATCACCGTCAACGACGACAGCTTCATCGATTGCGCCAACGACCAGTTCCGCTTCCTCGCCGAATGGGACGAACGGCTCGGCGAGCGCCGCATCGCGCAGGTGCCGATGCTCCGCTCCGGCCCGATCGGCACCCGCCTCACCGCCTTCCTCAAGAAGGGCGATCCGGCCTTCCAGTTCGACACCGCCGACGGGCGCAGCATCGGCGGCCGCCATTTCACCGTCCGCTTCGCCCGCCTCGCCTTGCTGCCCGGCCAGCCGGTCCGCTGCATGATCTCGCTGATCGACAAGACCGCCCAGGTCGAGACCGAGCGCAGCCTGCGCTCGGAGATGCTGCGCGACACCTTGACCGGCCTGCCCAACCGCTTCGCCTTCAACGAGAAGGTCGAGCAGGTGCTCGGCGACCCGCATTTCGCCGACACCAGCTTCGCCGTGCTCGCCGTCGACATGACCCGGTTCAGCCGCGTCAACGAATGCATGGGCGCGATCGCCGGCGACGAATTGCTGATCACCTTCGCCCGCCGCCTGGTCTCGGCGCTGCGCCCCAGCGACATGCTCGCGCGCATCTCCGGCGACGAGTTCGGCGTGCTGCTCCGCCTCGACCGCGGCATCGCCGACGCCCTGCGCGCCGCCGAGCGCATCAAGGCGGTGCTGAACCTGCCCTTCCGCCTCTCCGAGCTCGAGATCCGCGTCGATTGCGCGATCGGCTGCGCGATCCTGTCGAGCAGCGTCAACAGCGCCGACGAGGTGCTGCGCAACGCCCAGTTCGCGCTCAAGGGCGCCAAGAAGACCGGCACCACCCAGGTCTACGAGCCGACCCAGGCGCAGGCGGTCCGCCGCCGCTTCAGCATCGAGACCGAGCTGCGCGTGGCGATCGAATCCAATCTGCTCACTTTGGCCTATCAGCCGCTCATCCACCTCGCCAGCGGGCGCGTCGCCGGCTTCGAGGCGCTGGCCCGCTGGGAGCATGAGGGCCAGCCGATCCCGCCGAGCGAGTTCATCCCGGTCGCCGAGGAATCGGGGCTGATCGTGCAATTGGGCCGCTGGGCGCTCGACACCGCGACCCAGACGCTCGCCCAGTGGGACTTCAAGGTCGGCACGCGGCTGCCGATCAACATCAACGTCAACCTGTCGCCCGTGCAGATCAGCCGCGACGACGTCGCCGCCGCGGTCTCGGGCGCGCTCGCCGCCAGCGGCATCGACGGCGACCGGCTGACGCTGGAGCTGACCGAAGGCGCGATCATCCAGGATCCCGAGCGCGTCGCCCGGGCGCTGAAGGCGCTGCAGCGCTTCGACGTCAAGATCGCGATGGACGATTTCGGCTCGGGCTACACCTCTCTGGCCTCGCTGCAATTGCTGCCGATCGACATCCTGAAGATCGACCAGCGCTTCGTCTCGGCGATGCTCGAGGACCATGATTCGGCGGCGATCGTCGACGCCATCCTGAGCCTCGCCCGCGCGCTCGGCATGGAGACCACCGCCGAGGGCATCGAGAGCCTGGAGCTGGCCAAGGCGCTGACCGGGAAGGGCTGCACCTACGGCCAGGGCTTCGTCTATTCCGAAGCGCTGCCGGCCGAGGCCGCGCTCGCTTACTGGCTCGACCGAAGCGCCTGATCGACATGGCGCCGGGCGATCGCCCGGACCGCCGCGCGATCCGCCGGGAAGCCGGCGTCCAGCCAGTCCTGCTCGATCGCCTGCAGGGTCGCCGCGACCTGCGGCCCCGCCTCCAGCCCCATGGCGATGAGGTCGCCGCCGCCGACCGGCAGGCGCGGGCGCTGCCACGCCGCCAGCGCCTGGAGGTCCGCGCCCGGCATGCCGTGCAGGAGGATGGCATCGATGGCCTCCGGAACGCCGATCCGATAGGCGAGGGCCTCGGGGCGCGCATCGATGCCAGGCCTCGCGGCCGAGACCAGCCTCCTGGCCGCGCGCCGCGAGAGGCGCAGCCGCGCCGCGACGTCGGCGGCGACCCCCGCATCCGGGGGCAGGAGCGCGGCCAGCCGGCGGATCGGCTCGGGCGCGATCCCCGCCGCCTGCTCGGCCGCGACCAGCGCGGCGAGCCGGCCGGCGCCGGCGATTTCGGGGAGGACCGGGCGCAATATGCCGTAGTCGATCATCAGCGCCGCGGTGGCGGTCGGCTCGGGCAGCGCGAGCAGCTTCAGCAATTCGTCGGCGATGCGCTCGCGCGAAAGCGCCATCAGGTCGTTGGCGCGGGCCGCGCAGGCGCCGAGCGCCGCTTCGTCCGGCGCGCTTTTGCCGAAGCGGGCGTGGAAGCGGAAGAAGCGCAGGATCCTCAGATGATCCTCGGCGATGCGCTGGAGCGGGTCGCCGATGAAGCGCACCCGGCCCGCCTCCAGATCGGCGAGGCCCCCGAAATAATCGAACACCTCGCCGCTCGCCGGATCGGCGGAGAGCGCGTTGATGGTGAAGTCGCGGCGCGCCGCGTCCTCGCGCCAATCGCCGGTGTAGGCGATGGTGGCGCGGCGGCCGTCGGTGGCGAGGTCGCGGCGCAGGGTGGTGACCTCGACCGGCTTGCCGCCGATCACGGCGGTGACCGTGCCGTGGGCGAGGCCGGTCGGCACCGCCTTGATCCGCGCCTCTTCGAGCCGCCGGATCACCGCTTCGGGGGCGATCCTGGTGGCGAGGTCGACGTCGCTCGCCTCCAGCCCGAGCAGGGTGTCGCGCACGCAGCCGCCGACGAAGCGGGTCTCGCCCCCGGCCGCGTCCAGCGCGGCGAGCAGCCGGTCCATGCCCGGCCGCTGCCGCCAGAGCGCGTCGGGCAGCCTCACGACGGCCCCCCGGTGAGCGCAAGGCGGCGGCTCAGGTTCACGATCATCGCCGCCGTCGCCCCCCAGATCCGCCGCCCGTCCCATTCGATCTCATAATAGGTCCGCTCCCGGCCGCGCCAGACCGCGTTGCGCACCTGCTGGTGGGCGGGGTCGAGGAGATAGTGGAGCGGCGCCTCGAACAGAGCCGCGACCTCGCCCGGATGGGGGCAGAGCGGCAGGTCCGGCGGGACGATGCCGAGCACCGGCGTCACCTCGAAGCCGGTCACGGTCCGGTAGCGGTCGGCGATGCCGATGATCTCGACTCGCGACGGCGGCAGGCCGATCTCCTCCTGCGCCTCGCGCAAGGCGGCGGCGATCGGGCCGTCGTCGCCGGGATCGATGCGGCCGCCGGGGAAGCTGACCTGCCCGGGATGCTTGCGCATCGTCTCGGGCCGCAAGGTCAGGATCACGGTCGGATCGGGGCGGTCGACCACCGCGACCAGCACCGCGGCCGGGGTGATGCCATGGCCGTCCGCCTCCCCGTCGAGCGCGTCGCCGCCGATCAGCTCGGGGCTGGCGCGATGGCCGAGCTCGAGCGCCGCGCGCAGGGTCTCGGCGAGGCTCATCGCGGCGGCTCCAGCGCGAAGAAGGCGCCGCCGCTCCACACGCCGGCGGGCGAGGCGCCCTCGGCCAAAGCGATCTCGGCCAGCTCGTAATAGACCGGGCGCGCGAGCAAAGCGTCGAGGCCGGCGCGGACTTCGATGTACGGATGGGGACAGCTACTTTTCCGATGGTCGCTGGCAGCCTGTTCCTGCCGTGCGGAAAAGTGACTGTCCCCGCCGAAGCGCAGCCGGTGCGCGGGCCCGGCGACGACGAGGTCGCCGGTGTTGAGCCGGAAGGCGAGGCTGCGGCCTTCGCCTTCGCCCTCGCTCTTCAGCTCGACCGCGACGAACGGCGCGTCCTCGACCGCGATGTCGAGCTTCTCGGCCGGCGTCACCAGCACGAAGCGCCCGTCGGGCTCGCGCCGCAAGATGGTCGAGAACAGGCGCACCATCGCCGGCCGGCCGATCGGCGCGCCTTCGTGATACCAGATGCCGTCGCGCGCGATCCGCATCTGGCTGTCGCCGCAATGGCTCGGGTTCCATTTCTCGACCGGCGGCAGCCGCCGTTCCTCCGCCAGCCGCGCGATATCGGCGAGGCTGAGCGCGGTCAGGTCGTCCGGAGGCGGCGGCATCGGCATGACCGGCCTGTAGCGAGCCGGCTGGCCTTGCGCAAAGCGGGCCGCTATTCGCCGGGCCATGCAAACGGCGATCGTCACCGGCGGAGCGAAGCGGATCGGCGCGGCCTTGGTCCGCGCGCTGGCGGCCGACGGCTGGCATGTGCTGATCCATTACCGGCGCTCGAAGGCCGAGGCCGAGGCGCTGGCGGGCGAGCTCGGCAGCGCCGCCACGGTCGGGGCCGACCTCGCCGATCCCGGCGCCGCCGACGCGATCATGGCCGCGCTCGACGGGCTGCCGCCGCCGCGCCTGCTGGTCAACAACGCCTCGCTCTTCGCGCATGACGACATCCGCGATTTCACGCCCGAAAGCTGGGCCGCCCATCTCGACGTCAATCTGCGCGGGCCCGCCCTGCTGTCGCGGGCCTTCGCCGCGCGCGCCGGGGGAAGCGGGGGGGCGGGGCTGATCGTCAACATGCTCGATGCCAAGCTCGCCGCGCCCAATCCCGATTTCTTCAGCTACACGATCTCCAAGTTCGGGCTCGCCGGCCTCACCGAGATCGCCGCGCGCGCCTTCGCGCCCGCCATCCGCGTCTGCGCGATCGCGCCTTCGGTGACGCTGGTCTCGGGCCCCCAGAGCCGCGCCAATTTCGATCGCGTGCACGGCCTCAACGCCTTGGGCCGGGGCGTCGACGTCGGCGAGATCGTCGCCGCGCTGCGCTTCCTGATCGCGACCCCGAGCATCACCGGCCACACCATCCTGCTTGACGGCGGCCAGCGATTCCTGTCCCTGCCGCGCGACGTCCAGTTCCTGGAGCCCCGATGACCGAGACTATCGCCAGCCCCGACCGCCCCAAATCGGATGGGCCCAAGCTGGATGGACTGGTCCCCGATCGCCTCGCCCCCAAGACGCGCAAGATCGTGCTCGACGGTTACGATCTGCCCGTCGACATCGGCTTCCACGATTTCGAGGTCGGCACGCCGCAGCGGCTCAAGGTCAGCGTCGAGGTCTGGGTCGACGAGCAGGCTTTCGCCGCCACCGACGAGCGCGACTGCGCCTGGGACTACGATTTCCTGCGCACCGAGATCGGGGCGCTCGCCAAAGGCCGGCGCTTCAACCTGCAGGAGACGTTCGTGCGCGAGATTTACGATCTCATCGCCGCCCGCCGCGGCGTCACCGCCTTGCGCGTCTCGACCCGCAAGCCCGACATCTATCCGGATTGCGCCGGCGTCGGGGTGGAGCTGGCGTCCTTCTAAGGGGACAGTTGCTTTTCCGCACGACAGCGACGGTTCGGGCGCGGCGGTGCGGAAAAGTAACTGTCCCCATTCAGCGCTTGACCCGCGTCCTGACGCAGGCGCCCAGCCCTTCCATCACCAGCCCGTAATCGGCCTGGATCGCCTGGGCCTCCTCGGCCGAGGCTTCGCTCAGCGCGTCCTGCGGCAGCCGCGCGGGGAGCGTGCAGGCGAGCCGGTACCAGAGCAAAGTGTTCGGCGCCGGCGCGGCCGCGCTGTCGTCGACGATCTCGGAGAGCGCCACCGACCAGCGCGGCTGCTCGCCCGGGCGGCGCAGCACGGTCAGCGAGATCGGGCGGTTGTCGGCGGTGAGCAGGAAGAATTGCGTCTCGCTCTCGCCGGCCAGCGAGCCGGGGACGTGGAAGGCGCGGCCGATGCCGACGATTCGCGGGGCCGCGTCGGGGGCGCTCGATTCGCGCACGATGCCGCGCAGCGTCTCGGCGGCCTCGGGCGAATAGGGGATCTGGGCGTCGGCCGCGACCAGCCTGAGGTCGTCGGGCCGATTCGGCGCCCGACTCGCCATCACCAGCATTTCCGCCCGCCGCCCGAGTCGCGCCGGGCGCCCGCGCGAATCGTTCGGCAGATCGACGAGATAGCGCACGCGCCCGCCGATGCCGCCGCTGCCGCGGAGCAACGCGACGACCTCGGCCTCGATCTGGAAGCGCCGGTATCCGGCCGCGACATTGGGCGCCTCGTCCGCCCCGAGCGCGTCGGCATCGCGCACGCGCACATGCGCCACGACCGGCGCGCCGCTGCCCAGATCGGCAAGGTCGGCATAGCTAAGCCCCGGAGAAGACGGAGGAGATTGCGAATCGGCCGGACCGGTCGGTGCGGCGAGCGCGGCGGCGGCGGCCGCGGCGAGGAGGAAAGCTTTCATATCATGTCCCGCTTGGTCGGCCCCCGCTAGGGGCGGGCGCATTAACCTTGGATTGCGGCGGAAATTCGCCATAAGCTGCAACGAGGATACAGAGTCACGCGGAGGATTGCCTCCGGCAAAACGTCACGATAGAGACCACGACCTTGACTGCGTCCGTTTCACGGATGAACCGATACCGTACCACCGCGTTAAGCGCGGGGAACGGCAAGGTCGATAAGAGGAGCCTGGCGGGTTAATGTCATACGTCGATCAGGGAATGAGCCGGGGCCGGGTGTGGGCGATCATCACCGTGGCGATCCTGCACGCGCTCCTCGCTTATGCGTTCGTCTCGGGTCTCGCCTACAAATTCATCAAGGAGGCGACCGAGGAGCTGACGGTGGTCGACGTCAAGGAGGCGCCGCCGCCGCCGCCCGAGGAGCCGCCGCCGCCGCCGCCCGACCAGCCGACCTCGCCGCCGGTCACCGCGATCGAAACGCCGATCATGCGGGCCCAGCCGACGGCGCCGCCCGCGATCCCGCAATTGCCGCGGCCGCCGGCGCCGCTGCCGCTGCCGCCGGCGCCCGTGCAGCAGCCGCCCCCGCCGCCGCCGCCGCCGCCGGCCTCGCGGCCGCAGCGTGCCCGCGCCAACCTCAATTCCTATTTCTCGACCGACGATTATCCCGCGGCCGCCTTGCGCGGCAACGACCAGGGCACGACCGGCTTCAGCCTCACCATCGGCCCCAACGGCCGGGTGACCGCCTGCAACGTGACCTCGTCGAGCGGCTCGTCGGCGCTCGATCAGGCGACCTGCCGGATCCTGCGAAGCCGCGCCCGTTACACGCCGGCACGCGGCAGCGACGGCAATCCGACAAGCGGTACCGATGCCGGCAGGGTCACCTGGCGGCTCCCGGCCGACTGACCCTCCGACCGAATATGCACTTTAGAATGAGAAGGAACTGATCAAATGGCAGCAGCAACACCAGCGAACGGAGCAGCGCCAGCCAGTGGTGGCGCCGACTTCGGGTTATTCCAGGCCCTCAAGGAAGGCGGCGTCATCGCGTGGATCACGCTGGCCGTCCTCCTCATCATGTCGGTCGGATCCTGGTACATCTTCTTCGTCAAGCTGATCGATCAGCAGAAGATCATCAAGGAAGGCCGGCGCGCCCGCACCGTCTTCTGGCAGTCGCCCAATTTGCGCGAGGGCGCCAACAAGCTCGACAAGAACGGCGCCTATCGGCAGATCGTCGAGGACGGCCTGATCGCCCAGGAGCAGCACGACAAGCTGACCGATCCGGTCGACCAGCATGACTGGATGACGAATTCGCTGGCGCGCAGCCAGGGCGCGATCACCGCCAAGCTGTCGGGCGGCCTCGCCTTCCTCGCCACCGTCGGCTCGACCGCGCCGTTCGTCGGCCTGTTCGGCACCGTCGTCGGCATCTATCGCGCGCTGATCAAGATCGGCTCGGCCGGACAGGCCTCGATCTCCGCGGTCGCCGGCCCGGTCGGCGAGGCGCTGATCATGACCGCGCTGGGCCTGGTCGTCGCGGTTCCGGCCGTCATGCAGTATAACTGGCTGATGCGCCGCAACAAATCGATCGGCGAGGAGCTCGCCCGCTACGCCAACGACGTCCATGGCTACATGATGTCCGGCGGCGCGGTGCGTCCGCCCGTTCCGACCCGTCCGACGCCGCCGCGGCCGACGGGCGCTGGCGGCGCGGCCAGCACCGGCGGCGCGGCGACCAGCACCGCGAAGTCGTAAGGAGCATGCGGCGGGCCCGGCCCGCCGCATCTTTCCGGCGCCGGCCAAGGCGGCGCGAAGCAGAATAGGAATTGAACTATGTCAATGCAGGTCGGCGAAAGCGGCGGTGAAGAAGACACACCGATGTCCGACATCAACACGACGCCGCTCGTGGACGTGATGCTCGTGCTGCTGATCATCTTCCTTATCGCCGTGCCGATCGTGCTGCAGTCCATTCCCGTGCGCCTGCCCAAGGTCCGTTACGAGGTTACCGACACCAAGCCCGAAAACGTCAACCTGTCGGTGCGCGCGGTGAACGGGCAATGCGAGGTCTATTGGGACACGACGCGGCTGAACACGCAGGAGCTGCTCGACCGCGCGCGGGCCTATTACCGGGAGCAGTTCCAGCTGCTCACCGGCCGGACGCCCGAGCAGTTCGGCGCCGCGGGGCTTCGGCTGACCGAGGACCAGGACGACAGATTGCCCGAGGCGCATATCCGCGCCGACATCGATACGCCCTATCGGTGCGTCGGCGGCGCGATCTTCACCATGCAGCGCGCCGGCTATGCCCGCATCGGCTTCATCTCGGAGCCGACCCCCACCGGCGGTCAGCGGCTGTAAGCCGGCGCGACCAGGAGCGACTTAAATGAGTGCATCGGTCACAAATCCCGAATCATCCGAACCGATGATGGACATCAACACGACGCCGCTCATCGACGTCATGCTGGTGCTCCTGATCATGTTCATCATCACCATCCCGGTGCAGACCCATGCGGTGAAGCTCGATCTTCCGCAGGCCTCCAACGAGCGGCCGCTGGTCGATCCGCAGAAGAACGTGGTCGTGATCCTGCCCGACGACACCGTGCTGTGGAATGGCGGCCCGGTCACCATGACCATCCTTCGCCAGTATCTCGACGCCAGCAAGAACATGCCGACGCCGCCCGAGCTGCATCTCCAGCCGCACGCGGAGGCGCGCTACGAAGTGGTCGACGAGGTGCTGGCCCAGACCAAGCTCGCGGAGATCACGACGATGGGCTTCGTCGGCAACGAATATTATGCGGACGTCTTCCAGCGTCCGTAAATCTCCGGGCCTCCGGCTCCTTAGGGGCGGCGGGCGACCGCCGCCCTTTTTCTTCGCCCCGGCGGCGCCATCGCCCAAGCTTCGGCCATGACCGTCCGCGAGGCCCGCTGCGCCTGCGGCGCGCTCAGCGCGCGGGCCGAGGGCGACCCGGTCCGGCTCTCCATCTGCCACTGCCTCGATTGCAAGCGCCGCAGCGGCAGCGCGTTCGCCTGGACCGCGACCTATGACGCCGCCCGGGTCTCGATCGACGGCGCCTCCCGGAGCTTCACCCGCGGCTCGGACGACGGCTATTGGGGCCGCTTCCACTTCTGCCCGGAGTGCGGCGTCACCGTCGCCTACGAGATCGAGCGGCGCCCGAACATGGTCTCGATCCCCGCCGGCGCCTTCGCCGACCCCGCTTTCCCGCCGCCGGCGATCGAGGTCCACGACGAGCGGCGCTGCCCGTGGCTGCCCGATTTCGGCATCCCCCGCGAGTTTTGATCTTACGCCGCGAGACCCTCGAACTGCAGCCGCGCCAGCCGCGAATAGAGGCCGCCCGTCGCGCTCAGCGCGTCGTGCGTGCCTTCCTCGACGATCCGGCCATGATCCAGGACCAGGATCCGGTCGGCGGCGCGGACGGTGGCGAGGCGGTGGGCGATGACGATCGTCGTCCGCCCCTCGACCAGCCGCTCGAGCGAGCCCTGCACCGCCCGCTCCGATTCGGCGTCCAATGCGGAGGTCGCCTCGTCGAGCAGCAGCAAGGGCGAATCGCGCAGCAAGGCGCGGGCGATGGCGATGCGCTGGCGCTGCCCGCCCGAGAGGCGCGCGCCGCCCTCGCCGAGATAGGTGTCGAGCCCCTCGGGCAGCCGATGCAGGAACTCGGCGGCATTGGCGGCCTCGGCGGCGGTCCACAATTCCGCGTCGCCCGCCTCCCAGCGGCCGTAGCGCAGATTGTCGCGCGCCGAGGCGGCGAAGATGATCGTCTCCTGCGGCACGACCGCGATGCGCGCGCGGATTTGGGCAAGGTCGGCGTCCCGCAGGTCGGCGCCGTCGATCCGCACCGCGCCGGCATCGGGATCGTAGAAGCGCTGGGCGAGCTGGAACAAGGTGGTCTTGCCCGCGCCCGACGGGCCGACCACCGCCAGGGTCTCGCCGGGCGCGACCTTGAGGCTGAAATCGTGGAGCGCGCTGACGTCCTGCCGCGTCGGATAGCGGAAGGTGACCGCGTCGAACTCGAGCGTTCCGCGCGCGGGCCGGGGCAGCGGCGCCGGATCGGCCGGCGACCGGATCTGCGGCACTTCGGCGAGCAGCTCGGCGATCCGCCCGGCCGCGCCGGCGCCGCGCAGCAGCTCGCCATAGACCTCGGTCAGCGAGCCGAACGCCCCGGCGACGATCGCGCCGGTGATGACGAAGGCGGCGACCGTGCCGCCCGACAGATTGCCTTGGGAAACGTCGATCGCCGCCTGGCGCATCAGCAAGGTGATCGATCCGAAGATCAGGCTGATGACGATCGCGGTCAGGCAGGCGCGCAGCAGGATGCGCCGGCGGGCGGTGGCGAAGACGGTCAGCACGGCGTCGCGGAAGCGGCTGCTCTCCCGCCTTTCCTGGCCGAACGCCTGGACGATCTTCATCGCGCCAAGCGTCTCGGCGACGATCGAGCCGAGATCGGCGATCCGATCCTGGCCCTTGCGGGAAATGGCGCGCACCCGCCGGCCGAACAGGACGGTGGGAATGACGATGACTGGGATGCCGATCATCAGCCCCAGCGTCATCATCGGCGCCAGCGTGAACAGATAGATGATCCCGCCGACGCCCATCACGCTGTTGCGCAGCGCCTGGGAGACGGTCGATCCGACCACCATCTCGATCACCGCCGTGTCCGCGGTGATCCGGGAGGCGATCTCCGACGGC
>JAXDPD010000011.1:0-2701 GCA_034668505.1 Sphingomonadales bacterium | reverse complement strand
CGGCCGCGCTCGTCGCGCCGGCCGCGATTGCCGCCGCCGCCGCGATTGTCGCGGCCGCCGCGGCCGCCGCGGGCGCCGCGCTCGCGCCGCCCTTCCGGAGGCGCGCTGCCGGCCGCGACGGGCGCTTCGGCAGCGGCCTCGGGCGCCGCCGGAGCGGCCTCGGGGGCAGCCGGAGCGGCCTCGGGGGCAGCCGGAGCCGGCGCCGCCTGAGGGGCGGCCTCGGCCGGCGTCTCGGGGGTCGGGTTGGTTTCGTCAGCCATCATCAAAACTCCAATCCGCCTTCGCGGGCGGCGTCGGCCAGCGCCTTGACGCGGCCGTGAAACAGGAAGCCGCCGCGGTCGAACACGACCTTGGTGACGCCGGCGGCCTTGGCGCGCTCGGCGATCTTGCGGCCCACCTCCTGCGCGGAAGCGACGGTCGCGCCGGTCGCGGCCCGGGCTTCCTTCTCGAGCGTCGAGGCGGAGGCGACGGTGCGGCCCTCGCCGTCGAGGATCACCTGCGCGTAGATGTGGCGGCCCGAGCGGTGGACCGACAAACGCGGGCGGCCGCCGGCATTGCGCCGGATCGCCGTGCGGACGCGCTGGGCGCGCTTAATGAAAGGGTTGAATCTCGCCATGGCCTATTTCTTCTTGCCTTCTTTGCGGAAGATATATTCGCCGCGATATTTGATGCCCTTGCCCTTGTAGGGCTCGGGCTTGCGCCAGCGGCGGATCTCGGCGGCGACCTGGCCGACCTGCTGGCGGTCGATGCCGGAAATCTCCACCGTGGTCGCGTCCGGCGTCTTCACCTCGATCCCCTGCGGGATGTCGATGTCGACGTCGTGCGAATAGCCGAGCTTCATGCTGAGCTTCGCGCCCTGAGCGGCGGCGCGATAGCCGACGCCGGTAATCTCGAGCACTTTGGTGAAGCCCTCCGAGACGCCGGTGACGAGGTTCTGGACGAGCGTGCGCTGCATCCCCCAGAAGGCCCGCGCCTGCTTGGTCGCATTGGCCGGCTGGACGCTGATCTGGTCGGCGCCGATATCGTAGCTGATCTCGTCGCGCATGGTCAGCGACAAGGTGCCCTTGGGCCCCTTGACCGACAGGATCTGGCCCTCGGTGGTCGCCGTCACGCCCGAAGGCAGCGGCACCGGCCTCTTACCGATGCGGGACATCAGAACACCTCCGCGAGCACTTCGCCGCCGACGTTCTGGGTGCGCGCCTCGGCGTCGCTCAGAACGCCCTTCGGCGTCGATACGATGGTGATGCCGAGCCCGTTGCGGACCCGGGGCAGCTCCTGCGCGCCCGAATAGACCCGGCGGCCGGGCTTGGAGACGCGGGAGACGTGCTGGATCGCGGGCTGGCCCTCGAAATATTTCAGCTCGATGCGCAGGCCCGGATGGGCGCCGAGCATCTCTTCGCGATAGCCGCGAATATAGCCTTCGCGCTGGAGCACGTCGAGCACGCGGGCGCGCAGCTTCGACGCCGGCGAAAGGACGCTGTCCTTCCTCGCCTGCTGGCCGTTGCGGATGCGGGTGAGCATATCACCCAGGGGATCGGTCAATGGCATAGCTCTACCTTACCAGCTCGACTTGGTCAGACCGGGGATCAGGCCCTTATTGCCCATTTCCCGCAGCATGATGCGCGACAGTCGGAATTTGCGATAAACGGCGCGCGAACGCCCGGTCAGCTCGCAGCGGTTGCGGACTCGCGTCGGATTGCCGTTGCGCGGGATCTCGGCCATCTTCAGCCGCGCGATCAGGCGCTCGGTCTCGTCCTTCGACTTGTCGTTCGCGATCGCCTTCAGCTTCGCATATTGGCCGGCATATTTCTTGGCCAGCTTCTTGCGACGCTCGTTCTTGTTGATGGAGCTCAGTTTCGCCATGACTTAAGCCGCCTCTTTCTGGGTTTCTTCCACCTTGGGGAACGGGAAGTTGAAGAGGCGCAGCAGCTCGCGCGCCTCGTCGTCCGTGTTCGCGGTGGTGGTGACGATGATGTCCATGCCGCGCACCTTCTCGATGCGGTCATAGTTGATCTCGGGGAAGACGAGCTGCTCCTTGAGGCCCATGGCGTAATTGCCGCGGCCGTCGAAGCTCTTCGGGTTGAGGCCGCGGAAATCGCGCACCCGGGGCAGCGCGATCGTCACCAGCCGGTCGAGGAACTCGTACATCCGCTCGCGGCGCAAGGTGACCTTGACGCCGATCGGCATGCCTTCGCGCAGCTTGAACTGGGCGATCGACTTCTTGGCCTTGGTGATCACCGGCTTCTGGCCCGCGATCAGCTCCATTTCCTGGGACGCGGTCTCGACCTTCTTCTTGTCCTGGGTCGCCTCGCCGACGCCCATGTTAATGACGATCTTGTCGAGGCGCGGGACCTGCATCCGGTTCTTGTAACCGAACTTCTCGATCATCGCCGGGACGACCCGCTCGTCATATTCGGCGCGCATGCGTGCGACATATTTGGCTTCAGCCATTGATCAGCTCCCCGGAACGGACCGCGATCCGAACCTTCTTTCCATCGCGCTCTTCGAAGCGCACCCGAGTCGGCTTGCCCGTCTTGGGATCCTCGATCGCGACCTTGGACACATGCAGCGGCGCCTCGGCGCGGACGATGCCGCCCTGCGGTCGCGCCTGCGTCGGCTTGGTGTGGCGGGCATGGACGTTGTTGCCCGAGACGACGAACTTGCCGAGCTTCGGCATGGACTTGGTCACTTCGCCGTGGCG
>JAXDPD010000010.1:0-48115 GCA_034668505.1 Sphingomonadales bacterium | reverse complement strand
AGAAGGCGCTTTCGGGGAGACTGTCATATTCGCCCTCGACGACCGCCTTGAACGAGCGGACCGTATCCTCGATCTGGACGAACTTGCCGGGGATGCCGGTGAACACCTCGGCGACGTGGAAGGGCTGGGAGAGGAAGCGCTGCAGCTTGCGGGCGCGGTTGACGGTGAGCTTATCCTCTTCCGAAAGCTCGTCCATGCCGAGAATGGCGATGATGTCCTGCAGCGACTTGTAGCGCTGCAGCGTCTCCTGGACGCGCCGGGCGGTGTCGTAATGCTCCTGGCCGACGGTGCGGGCGGTGAGCACGCGCGAGGTCGAATCGAGCGGATCGACGGCGGGGTAGATGCCGAGCTCCGAAATGGCGCGCGACAGCACGGTGGTGGCGTCCAAATGGGCGAAGCTGGTCGCCGGCGCCGGATCGGTGAGATCGTCGGCGGGGACGTAGATCGCTTGAACGGACGTGATCGAGCCCTTGTTGGTCGAGGTGATCCGCTCCTGCAGCGCGCCCATGTCGGTGGCGAGCGTCGGCTGATAGCCCACCGCCGAGGGGATGCGGCCCAAGAGCGCCGACACTTCCGAGCCCGCCTGGGTGAAGCGGAAGATGTTGTCGACGAAGAAGAGCACGTCCTGGCCCTCCTGGTCGCGGAAATATTCGGCGATGGTGAGGCCCGAGAGAGCGACGCGGGCCCGCGCGCCCGGCGGCTCGTTCATCTGGCCGAAGACCAAAGCGACCTTCGAGCCCTCGGGTGTCGGGTTGCCGTCGGCATCCTTGGCGATGACGCCGGCGTCGAGGAATTCGTGATAGAGGTCGTTGCCCTCGCGGGTGCGCTCGCCGACGCCGGCGAACACGCTGGTGCCGCCATGGCCCTTGGCGATGTTGTTGATCAGCTCCTGGATCAGCACCGTCTTGCCGACGCCGGCGCCGCCGAACAGCCCGATCTTGCCGCCCTTGGCATAAGGCGCGAGCAGATCGATCACCTTGATGCCGGTGACCAGGATCGAGGTCTCGGTCGACTGGTCGGTGAAGAGCGGCGCCTCGGCATGGATCGGGGCGGTCTCGGTGTGGCCGATCGGGCCGCGCTCGTCGATCGGCTCGCCGATCACGTTCATGATCCGCCCCAAGGTCATCGGGCCGACCGGCATGCGGATCTGCGAGCCGGTGTCGGTGACCTCCTGGCCGCGGGTCAGCCCCTCGGTCGCGTCCATGGCGATAGTGCGGACGGTCGATTCGCCGAGATGCTGGGCGACCTCGAGGACGAGGCGGTTGCCGCCGTTGGTCGTCTCGAGCGCCGAGAGGATCGCCGGCAGCTCGCCGTCGAACGAGACGTCGACGACGGCGCCGATCACCTGGCTGATGCGGCCGACATTGTTGGTGGTTGCTGCGGTTGCCATATGTTTCCTCAGATCATGCCAAAGTGCCGAAGCGCGCCTTCGATGGCGGCCCGCTTCTCGGGTGGACAGGGTTGTTCTCTCGATGTGGGGCTAAGCCGATTCGGCGCTTGTCGTCCCGTAAGGCCAAATTGGGATTTCATATCAGCGATCCAGCAGGTCTTTGGAACAAAGCCATTCCGTTGCCTTAAGCGCTCGGCGATCTCTTTGTAGGTCGCTCTCATTGTAGCGCCCATTCGCCGTGCTTCGCGATCTCGTCATGCATGGCATCGGGGGCCAGATCGGGCATTTCGTTAGGCCAGCTCACGGCGCCATGCGCGATTCCGACCTGTGCGAAATAGTCCCGGTCCTTCAACACCTCAAACACGCCGCGCAGGCGCGACGGGAGCAGCCGGACCGTACCCGCCACGCCATCGCGATGCTCGACCCACAAGGTAAGCGGCCCGACCACCTCGACCTTTACCACGTTCCACGGCGCGCCCATCGCCTACAGCGCCTCCGCGCCGGAGAGGGTCAGCTCCCGGTCGATGGTCCACGAGTAGCAGGTCAGATCGGCTTCCTGCCCTTCGCCGCCGCAGGGCGTGCCGACCAGGTAGAAATAAGCGTGCTGGCGGCGCCAGCGGGCCGGGCGGGCGGCCGGATCGGGGAGCGCGACCTCGCCGTAAAGAAACGAGCAGCGGGCGGCGGCGACGGCGCGCCGGCTTTCCCGCTCGCGGCGCGGGACGTCGACCGGGGAGCAGCGTTCGTCGCTCACCCGCAGCTTGGTCCCGGCCTCCGGGTCGCGCCCGCGCGCGACGATCGCCGTCCGCACCTGGTTCAGCGTCGGCACCCGCGCGCCATGCACGTTCGCCCCGGGCGCGGCGGCCATGACGAGGGCGGCGGCGAGCATCACAGCGCCTCGGCTCCGGAGATGATCTCGATCAGCTCCTTGGTGATCGCGGCCTGGCGGGTGCGGTTATACTGGATGGTCAGCCGGTTGATCATGTCGCCGGCGTTGCGCGTGGCATTGTCCATCGCGGTCATCCGGCTGCCCTGCTCCGAGGCGGCGTTCTCGAGCAAAGCGCGGAAGATCTGGACGGCGACGTTGCGCGGCAGCAGCGCCGCCAGGATCTCGTCCTGGTCCGGCTCATATTCGACCGCGGCGAGCGAGGCCGATTGGACCGCGCCCTCCTCGACCGGCGGCACCGGGATGATCTGCTGGCCGACCGGCTCCTGGACCAAAGCGGAGCGGAAGCGGGCGTAGAAGAGGTGGACGACGTCGATGCCGTCGGTGAGATAGCGGTCGATGACGTCGGCGGCGATCGCCTGGGCGTCGCCGAAGGCGAGCTGCTTGATCGCGCTGGTGTCGTGCTGGTGGATGATCTGCTTGGGATAGAGCCGGCCGATCACCGCTTTGCCCTTGCGGCCGACCAGGTAGAAATAGACCTGTTTACCCTCGGCTATCAAAGCCTCGGCCTTGCGGCGGGCGGCGCGGACGATGTTCGAGTTGAAGCCGCCGGCAAGGCCGCGGTCGGAGGTGCAGACGATCAGCAAATGGCACTGGTCGGCGCCGGTGCCGGCGAGCAATTTCGGGCTTTCCGGCCCGATCGCGACCTTGGAGACGACGCTGGTCACCACCGCCGCCATCCGCTCGGCATAGGGACGCGCGGCCTCGGCGGCCAGCTGCGCCCGGCGCAGCTTCGCCGCGGCGACCATCTTCATCGCCTTGGTGATCTTCTGGGTCGATTTGACCGAGGAGATCCGCATCTTGAGCGCCTTGAGCGAGGCCATTTACTTCCCTTTTTGTGCTCCCGCGAAAGCAGGAACCCAGTCTGGGCTCCCGCTTTCGCGGGAGCACAATTCCGTTATCCGGTTACGCGAACGTCTTCACGAAATCGCCGATGATCGTCTTCAGCCTGGCAATGGTGTCGTCGTCGAGCGCCTTGGTGTCGCGGATCGCGGCGAGGACGTCGCCATGATCGGCGCGCACGTGGGCGAGCAGGCTGCTCTCGAAGCGGGTGACCGCGTCGGTCGGCACGCTGTC
This sequence comes from Sphingomonadales bacterium, assembly GCA_034668505.1. Taxonomy (GTDB): domain Bacteria; phylum Pseudomonadota; class Alphaproteobacteria; order Sphingomonadales; family Sphingomonadaceae; genus Allosphingosinicella. The sequence continues at coordinate 44,705 of JAXDPD010000010.1, read as the reverse complement.
GATGAAGCCGTTCACGCCCGCGAAGATCGAGACGACCTGCTCCTCGACCGGCATCGGGCTGAACTGCGGCTGCTTGAGCAATTCGGTCAGCCGGGCGCCGCGGTTGAGCAGGCGCTGGGTCGAGGCGTCGAGGTCCGAGCCGAACTGAGCGAAGGCGGCCATCTCGCGATATTGGGCGAGCTCCAGCTTGATCGAGCCCGCCACCTTCTTCATCGCCTTGGTCTGCGCGGCCGAGCCGACGCGGCTGACCGAGAGGCCGACGTTGATCGCGGGACGGATGCCCTGGAAGAAGAGCTCCGTCTCGAGGAAGATCTGGCCGTCGGTGATCGAGATGACGTTGGTCGGGATATAGGCCGAGACGTCGCCGGCCTGGGTCTCGATGATCGGCAAGGCGGTCAGCGAGCCGTTGCCGTTGGCGTCGTTCATCTTGGCGGCGCGCTCCAAGAGGCGCGAGTGGAGATAGAAGACGTCGCCCGGATAGGCCTCGCGGCCCGGCGGACGCCTGAGCAGCAGCGACATCTGCCGGTAGGCGACGGCCTGCTTGCTGAGGTCGTCATAGACGATCACCGCGTGCATGCCGTTGTCGCGGAAATATTCGCCCATCGTGCAGCCGGTATAGGGCGCCAGGAACTGGAGCGGGGCCGGCTCGGAGGCGGTCGCGGCGACCACGATCGTATAGTCCATCGCGCCATTCTCTTCGAGCGCGCGGACGATCTGGGCGACGGTCGAGCGCTTCTGGCCGACCGCGACGTAGATGCAATAGAGCTTCTGCGATTCGTCGTCGCTTTGGTTGGCGGCGCGCTGGTTGATGAAGGTGTCCAGGGCGACCGCGGTCTTGCCGGTCTGGCGGTCGCCGATGATCAGCTCGCGCTGGCCGCGGCCGATGGGGACGAGCGCGTCCAATGCCTTGAGGCCGGTCTGCACCGGCTCGTGCACCGATTTGCGCGGGATGATGCCCGGCGCCTTCACTTCGACGCGCTTGCGCTCGGCGCCTTCGATCGGGCCCTTGCCGTCGATCGGGTTGCCGAGCCCGTCGACGACCCGGCCGAGCAGGCCCTTGCCGACGGGGACGTCGACGATGGTCTCGGTGCGGCGGACGGTGTCGCCTTCCTTGATCGTCGAATCCGAGCCGAAGATGACGACGCCGACATTGTCGGCCTCCAGGTTCAGCGCCATGCCCTTGATGCCGCCGTCGAACTCGACCATCTCGCCGGCCTGGACGTTGTCGAGGCCGTGGATGCGGGCGATGCCGTCGCCGACCGACAGCACGGTGCCGACCTCGCTGACCTGCGCGTCGGTGCCGAACGACGCGATCTGGTCCTTGATGACCTTGGAAATTTCAGCGGCGCGGATGTCCATTTTCAGCCTTTCATCGAAGCCCTTGCGGGCCTTCAGCCCTTCATTGCCTGGGCGAGATTGTTCAATTTGGTGCGGATCGAGCCGTCGATGCGCTGCGAGCCGATCTGCACGACGAGGCCGCCCAAGATGGCGGGATCGACGCTCAGATCGACCGCGATGTCGCGGCCCATGCGGGTGCGGAGAGTCTGCTTGATCGCGTCGACCTGGCCCTCGTCGAGGGCGCGGGCGGAGGTGACCTCGGCGGTGATCTCGCCGCGGTGGCGCGCGGCCAGCATGTTGAAGGCGCGGATCACGCCGGGCAGCTGGGCGAGGCGGCGGTTGCGGGCGAGGACGCCGAGGAAGCTGGCGGTGGTCTTGTCGAGCTTCATCGCCCCGGCGACCGCGGCGGCGGCGCGCACCGCCTCGTCGCGGCCGACCAGCGGGCTCGTCGTCAAGGCGCGCAGCTCCGGCGATTCGGCGAGCGCCTGCTTCACCGCGGCCAGGCTCCTGCCCACCGCGTCGAGCTCTTTTTGCTCATTGGCCAGCTCGAACAGGGCAATGGCGTAGCGCCCCGCTAAGCTTGCCTGAATGCCGCCGGAAATATCCACGCGCCTTTGAACTCCTGATCGGATATTTTGGAGCCATGTAGGAGGCGCGCCAAAGCGCGCCCATTGGCTTCGCGCGGGCCCTAGCAGGGGCAATGCTGCGATGCAAGGTAGGTGGGAGGCGGAGTGGGAGGCCGCCTTTGTCAGACACGAGCTTCTAGGGATACACCTGCGCGCACAGCGCGGTCGGTGGGCCTTCAATTCGTGCCGCCTCGCCGCGACCTCCCAGCATATCTACTCGGCTGCCATCCGTTGGACGGGGCCTTTTGTCGAAGTTCGGTTGCCGCCTCCCCCCAATTCCCTCCGGGGCGGGTTAGCCCTTGCGGGGCCCGCATGCGAAGGGAGGTTTTGCTGTTCACTCCTTCTCGTCCCCGATTTGGCTAAGCCATCGGATGCGGCAACACCCGTGACAAAGTCGGGAACTCCAAAAACGTTTGCAAGAAACGCTCCTTTCATCCCCTCGTATGAGGACTTTGCGGAGGTAGGATCGACCGCGAGGCTTTCAAGGGATTTGCTCCGGGACTTTGGCAGCAAGGTTCGGGACGCGGGGCCGGCCAGGATGAGGCAAAAGCGTCTCCAACGAAGGAGACGATCATGGCCTACAGAATCGAGGGACTGGCGCCGGCGGCGTTCGAAAGCCTGTTCGGGATGATGGACGGGGAGCTTGCCGCGCGCGGCGCGATGCGGGTGACGGCGGATTCGCCCTCGGGCTATCCGTGCCGGGTCAGCCTCGCCGACGCCGCGCCGGGGGAAGAACTGGTGCTCCTCAACCATGTCTCGCACGACGTGGCGGGGCCGTTCCGCACCGCCTACGGCATCTATGTCCGCAAGGGCGCGAAGGCAGCCGCGTTCGAAGACGAAGCGCCGGCCTATCTCGACAAGCGCACCTTGGGCCTGCGCGGCTTCGATGCCGAGGGCATGCTGCGCGGCGCGCTGCTGGCGCTGCCGGGCGAGGCCGACGCGCGGATCCGCGAGCTGTTCGAGCGGCCGGAGGTCGCCACCATCCATGCGCACAATGCGGCTTATGGCTGCTTCCTGGCGCGAATCGAGAGGAATTGACCATGGCGAGCCTTGCAACCGACCTCCGCCGCGATAGAGCAATGGCCGTGAGCGACGCGCATGCCATCACCGACGAGGAAGCCTGGACCGCCTTCGACCGGCGCGACCGGAGCTGGGACGGCCGGGTGATCGGCGGGGTCAGGACGACCGGCATCTATTGCCGGCCGAGCTGCCCCGCGCGCCGGCCGAAACGGGAGAATGTCGAATTCTTCCCCGACGGCGCCGCCGCCCGCGCCGCCGGCTACCGCGCCTGCCTGCGCTGCCTGCCCGACGAGGCGAATCGCGAGGAGGCCGCGCTCGGCAAGGTATTCGCCTTGCTGGAGGCGGCGGAGGAGGCGCCCTCGCTCGACGCGCTGGCCGGCGCGGTCGGCTATTCGCCGCACCATTTCCACCGCCTGTTCAAGCGCGCCGCCGGCGTCACGCCCGCGGCTTATTACCGCAGCCTGCGGGCGAAGCGGGCGGAAACGGCGCTCGCCGGCACTGCCCGGATCACCGACGCGATCTACGATGCCGGCTATTCGGGGCCGGGCCGCTTCTATGCCGATGCCAGGAGCCGGCTCGGCATGACGCCGTCGGCCTGGCGCGACGGCGGCCGCGGCGAGACGATCAGCTGGGCGACCGCCGAGACCGATCTCGGCACCATGCTGGTCGCGGCGACCGGCAAGGGCATTTGCCGGCTCTCCTTCGACGAAAATGAGGCCGATCTGCGCCGCCGCTTCCCCAATGCGGCGATCGCTCATGGCGGCGGCTTCATGGCCGACCTCGTCCGGCGCACCATCGCCGCGGTCAACGCGCCCGAGAAGCCGCACGATCTGCCGCTCGACGTCCAGGGCACCGCCTTCCAGGAAGCGGTGTGGCGCGAATTGAGCCGCATCCCCGCGGGCGAGACGCGCACTTATGCCCAGATCGCCGCCGCGGTCGGCCGCCCGGCCGCGGTGCGCGCCGCAGGATCCGCGAACGGGGCGAACAACGTCGCGGTGCTCATCCCCTGCCACCGCGTCATCCGCACCGACGGCACGCCGGGCGGCTATGCCTACGGCCTCGAGCGCAAGGCCAAGCTGCTCGCGCGGGAGCGCGGCGGCGGCCGAACCTAACGCGCCGGCTGCGCCTGGGCCCGGAGGCGTTCGAGCCGGGCCAGCATTTCGAGCGCGGTTTCGTGGCGCCCGCGGCCGGCCCGGCGCTGGCGGTCTTCGCGCCGGCGCCGCTCCGCCTCCGATTCGGTACGATGCGGCTCGTTATAGGCCTGCTGCCGGATGATCGTGATCGCGTCCGGGATCATGCCCCTATGCTCGAAGTCGAGGGCGACGCTGTAGCGCAGCTCGTCGTCGCTCGGCGCCAGCTCCATCGCCGTGTAGAGCGCATTCTGCGCGTCGTCCGGTGGCATCGTGCCCTGCATCAGGAAGGAGCGGTAATAGGCCTCGAGCACGACCGGATCGGTCCGCGCTGCATTGACGGCGCGGCGCAGCAGCTGACGCGCGCCGGTCCAGGCCGCGGCGTCGGTGGCGTGCGCCGCGGCAAGGGCGGCGCTCTGGATCAATCCCTTGGTGGCGAGCGCGCGGGCATGGTTCGGCTCGATCGCGAGCAGGCGATCGGCGGCGGCCAGCGCCTCGGCGGTGTTGCCGGCCAGATATTGCGCCTCCATCACCATCCGGATCGCGAACGGATCGTCCGGAAAACGGCTGGCGACGCCCCTCACATGATCGGCGAACTCGGCCGCCTCGCGCTGCGGATAGCCCCGGCTGAGCTTGATCTCGTCCATGATGAGCGCCTGCTCGGCCGGCCGCAGCGTGCGCGCTTCGATCGCGCCGATGTCGATCCGGCGGAAGGGAAGGCGGACCACGTTGAAGCGCGCGGCGCTGGCATATTCGTAGAGCTCGGTGTTGAACGCGCCGAGATCGGGGATGGCCTGCCTGATCGCCTGATCGATCGGCGTGCCGGTGTTGATCAACCTCAGATATTCCTGGATCTGCCGCTGGCGCGCCGGGTGCTCGAACAGATAGCGGACGAGCAACCAGCCTTCGGCATAAAGGAGGAAGATTTCCTCACCCCTCACCTCGCTATAGGCGCGCGCCCGCAGCAGACGGTCGAGCGGCAGCCAGGCCAATGCCCGGAAGGTCGAGAACCGGTGATTGGCGGGCGCGCCGACCTCGATGACGTCGCCGGGAAGGATCCTGGTCGCGCCCCAGAATTCGGCGAAGCCCTCACTGTACCAGATCGGATAGGTCGCCGGGAAATACTGAAAGGTGAAATGGTGCGTATATTCGTGGAACAGGACGCTCTCCGGGTCGATGTCGCCGCCCTCTTCGCGGACCGAGCGAGCGTCGGCCAGGCTGGTCGAGCGTCGGCGCGTGCCGACCAGCATCAGCCCGCGCGCGTCCGGGACGTAATAGCCGGCGATGCTGCCGGCATCCACCGAGCGCGCGACCGCTTGCTGGTTCGCGAGCAGAAAGACCCGCAGCCTCGCCGTCGCCTGGCCGGCCGGGACCGGGCGAATCGTCTTCAGCAGGAAATGGAAGCGCTCGAGCTTCGCCGCGAAATCGATCGCGTCTTGCTGAGAACCCTGGCTGTAGACGATGAAGTTGGTGGATGTCGCTTCGTGCCATTCGGCGCGCGCGGCCGTCGGCACGAGCAATGCGAGCGCGAGCAAGAGCTTGCGAATCATGGACTTGGCCCCCTAGCGCGGCCATTTTAGCCGCGAAGCCCGCGGCTCCGCAACCGCCGCCCCGGTTTCAGCGGGCGGCCGGCGCGGCCCGCTGGGTCTCGCAGGCATAGACCAGCCGCTCGTTGGGCAGCTGCGGCAGCAAAGCGGCGATCTCGCGCTGGCGGTCGGCGAGGATGGTGCGCGTCTCGGTGTCGGCGGTGCAGGCGCGGACGTCGGCATCGCGCCGCATCGCCCGGATCCGCTCCATCGCCGCCGCCTCGAGCTGGTAGCGGGTGACGACATATTCGCCATTGCCGGGCCGGAACTGGAGCACCGACACCGTCCTTTGGTCGGCGGGGACCAGGATGCGGGTCCAGACCGGCCCTTCCTGCGCATATTGGGTGCGGCCGTTGACGCAGCCGGTTCGGCTCCAGTCGAGCGGGACCTCGCTGGTCGGGGCGATGGTGACTCGGCTGCGCTCGGGTACGAGCCGGCACAAATTGCGGCCGGCGAAGCGGTCGGGCGCGGCGGGCGCCTGCGCCTGCGCTTTCTCCGCCGCTTCGATGTCGGCGCGGCTCGGCCGCGAGAGGAAGACAATGATCGTGGCGATCAGCAGGACGGCGCCGAGGCCGCCCATCGTCCAGGCCGGCTTGGGCCGGTTCTTGATCGCGGCCAGGCCGCCGCCGCCGAAGGCGAGCAGGGCGAAGACGAGCAGCAGGATCGCCAGGGCGAGCCGATTCTCGCGCATCTCCTGGATTTCGGCGAGGCTGCGCTCGCGCGTGTCGCGCGCCTTCTGGGCGTCGGCGGCGGCCGACGCCTGCCGCGCGCGCTCCTCGGCGGCGGCGCGCTCCTGGTCCTGGCGCAGCCGATCGGACATCGAGACGCATTCGGTGGCGATCGAGCGGAAGGGCTGGCGCGCCTGCTGGAGGAAGGCGGTGAGCTCGCGGTTGGAGACCGCGAAGGCGAACGGCGCGTCGCCCTCCTGGTTGCGGGTGATCAAGGTGTTGACGCCGAGCACGCGGCCGCATTGATCGAGCAAGGGCCCGCCCGAATGGCCGCGGGCGATGTTGGCGGTGTGGAGCAGGGTGGTGATGCCGTTGATCGGGCGGACGTTGGAGAAGATGCCGATCGACCGGGTCGGCGGCAGCGGCGCGATATAATCGTCGACCGAGCGCGCGGTGGCGAGGTCGACATTGCCCGGATAGCCCAGGGCCGCGATCGGCGCGCCGTCGTCGAGCGGCCCGATATAGAGCGGGATCGGCTGGAAGCTGCCTTCCTCGACCTCGAGCAAAGCGAGGTCGCGGGCGGGATCGCGGGCGATGACCCGGGCGCGATAGGCCTGGTTGCCCTCGGACGGAACGACGCCGATCGCGAACCGCGTGCCCTCCTGGGCCTGGGCGACGACATGGGCGTTGGTGACGATCCGGTTCGGCCCGACCGCAAAGCCGCTGCCATGGCCGAAGCCGACCACCTCGTCCTCCTCCCCGAACACGATCACGACCACCCGCACGACCGAGCGCCCGGCGACCGAAATGTCGTCGGCGCGCGCGGGCGAGACCGGCGCGACCAGCGCCAGCAGGAAAGTCAGGAGGATCAGCAGTCGGCCCACGCCGCCTTCTATTGGCCGCCATGGCCGGCTGGCAAGCGCGCTGGTTCCGCGCCGCGTCCTGGCGGCGGCTTCATGGCTACAGGCCGGCGGGCCAAAGGACCAGCCGGGCCACGACGGCGGCATTGAAGATAAGAATGGCCCCCATCGCCAACCGGCTCGTCCTTACGCCAAAAAGAGGCCGGAAGTTGCCGCGTTGATAGGGCACGCCGGCGGCTGTTTCGAATTCACGAATTCTCGCCAAATAGGGGGCCATCACTCTGTCGTCCATCGCCACGAGCGTGAACACCAGCGCAAGCAGCGCTGAACCCAATAGCATGATCAGCACGCCTTCGATTCTGCTGAGCCCGGCGCCGAAGCTGACGTAAAGGGCCGCGCCTTCGATCACGGACGCGGTTTGGAATCTGCTCCATTTCTGCCCGTCGCGATACCTGACGGACGCCGTATCCTGCTCGTAAATCGCGCGACGATCGTCATCATGTGCCGCCATGTCGGTTCCCCCCGAAAGGTCGGCGTCGCTCGCCCTCGCCAGGCTATCGGCCCCATCCAGCCGCTGCCCGTCATCGACGCCGCGGGCATTGCAATGATAATGCCCCAACCCGCGCTCCGCCAGATATTCGGGGCAGGGATGCGGCCCGCGGGAGTCTTCTCCGCCGCGCCGGGCGGGCGCCTACAGAAACGAATAGGGATCGACGTCGACGCTGACCCGGATGCTCGCCTTCCAGCTCAGGCCGCCGAGCCAGTCGCGGATGATGTCCTGGACCGGCACCGCGCGGGCGGCGTGGACGAGCAGGCGGAAGCGGTGGCGGCCGCGGAGCATGGCGAGCGGGGCCGGCGCCGGGCCGAAGACGGCCATGTTGTCGTGATTGGGCGCGGCGCGGCCGATCTGGCGGGCGGTCTCGTTGGCTTCGGCCTGGTTTTCCGAGGAGACGATGATCGCGGCGAGGCGGCCGAAGGGGGGCATTGCGGCCTCGCGGCGGGCGTCGGTCTCGGCGGCGTAGAAGCCTTCGGCGTCGCCGCTGACCAGGGCGCGGATGACGCGGGCATTGGGATCGTGGCTCTGGACGAGGACGCGGCCGTGGCGTTCGCCCCGCCCGGCGCGGCCCGAGACCTGGCGGATCTGCTGGAAGGTGCGCTCGGCCGCGCGCAGGTCGCCGCCGGCCAGGCCGAGGTCCGCGTCGACCACGCCGACCAAAGTGAGGTTGGGGAAATGATAGCCCTTGGTGACGAGCTGGGTGCCGATGACGATGTCGATCTCGCCCGACTCCATCCGCGCGACGAACTCGGCCGCCTTGGCCGGCGACCAGATCGTGTCGGAGGTCACGATGATCGTGCGCGCCTCGGGGAAGAGCTCCTTGACCTCGTCGGCGATGCGCTCGACGCCGGGGCCGCAGGCGACGAGGCTGTCCTCCTCCTTGCATTCGGGGCAGGCCTGCGGCGCCGGCATCATGTGGCCGCAATGGTGGCAGGCGAGGCGCCGGGTGAAGCGGTGCTCGACCATCCAGGCGGTGCAATTGGGGCATTGGAAGCGGTAGCCGCAGCGCCGGCACAAAGTGAGCGGGGCATAGCCGCGGCGGTTGAGGAAGAGCAGGCTCTGCTCGCCCGCGTCCAGATTGTCCGCGAGCGCCGCGACCAATTTGGGCGCCAGCCAGCGGCCGCGCGGCGGCGGGTCCTGGAGCATGTCGAGCGCGGCCATGTCGGGCAGGCGGGCGCCGCCATAGCGGTCGGGCAGCTTCAGCTCCTTGTAGGTGCCGATCTCCGCCATGTGGCGGCTTTCGATCGCGGGGGTGGCCGAAGCCAGGACGACCGGCACGCTTTCCAATTTGGCGCGCATCACGGCGACGTCGCGGGCATGATATTGGACTCCGTCCTCCTGCTTGAAGCTCGCCTCGTGCGCCTCGTCGACGACGATCAGGCCGAGAGTGCGGTAGGGGAGGAAGAGCGCCGAGCGCGCGCCGACCACGACCCGGGCCTCGCCCGAGGCGATGGCGCGCCAGGCGCGGCGGCGCTGCGATTGCCTGAGGCCCGAATGCCAGGGCACGGGATCGCAGCCGAAGCGCGCGGCGAAGCGCTTGAGGAAGGGCTCGGTGAGCGCGATTTCGGGGAGCAGGACGAGCGTCTGGCGGTCCGCCCGGATCGCCTCGGCGATCGCTTCGAAATAGACTTCGGTCTTGCCCGATCCGGTGACGCCGTCGAGCAGATAGGGCGCGAACAAGGCGGCGGCGACCGCCTCGCGCAGCTCCTCGGCGGCGTCGGCCTGCGCCTCTTCGAGCACAGGCGGGCCGTGATCCGGGTCGGGCTCGGGGAAGGGATCGTCGATCGCGACCTCGATCGCCTCGATCGCGCCGGCCTTGCAGAGGCCGCGGATGACGCCGTCGGAAACGCCGCCGACGATGGCGAGCTCGCTGACCAGCCCCTGGCGCTCGCCGATCCGCTCCAGCGCCTGCGTGCGCTGCGGCGTCATCCGCTCGGGCACCAGGCCGGTCGCGCGATATTCGGTGATCGACCGCGCGCCCTCCAGCGCCCCCGACGAGGGCAAGGCCATGCGCAGCACCGAAGCGAGCGGCGCCAGATAATAATCCGCCGTCCACTCGACCAGCCGGCGCAGCGGCGCGGCGATCGGCGGCAGATCGTAGACGTGGAGCAGATTGCGCAGCCGGTTGTCGCCCACCTCCTGCGTCGGCAGCCGCTCGGCCTCCCAGACCACCCCGATCATCTGCCTGGGCCCCAGCGGCGCGACCACCACCGAGCCCGGCGCGACGCTCATGCCGTGCGGCACGCGATAATCGAGCGGGCCCAGAGCGGCGTTCATCACAATCAGGCGGGCGCGGGACATAGGCCTCGCCATATCGTGATTGCGCGCTAATCTGAAAGGGCAGGAGACGATCATGATCGCACGCCACTGGCATGGACGGGTGCCCGCCGCGCTCGCCGCCGACTATCTCAAGCTGATGCGCGACGTCGCTTTGCCCGATTATCGCGCGACCGCGGGCAATCTCTCGGCTTTGTGCCTGCACCGGCCGGAGGGCGAGAACGTCCATGTCGAGATGCTCACCCTCTGGGAGGACGAGGCGGCGATCCGGCGTTTCGCGGGCGAGGATTTGACGCTCGCCAAATATTACGACTTCGACCCCGATTATCTGCTCGAGCTTGAGACGAGTGTCCGGCATTACGAGGTCATCGAGGGCTAGGAGGGCGCCTCTAGATCGGCTGCACGAACTTTGCCGGCTTGAGCGTCGCATATTCCATCTTGATCTGGTCGAGCAGCGAGCCGGAGCTGCCCGAGAAGCCGAGCAGGACGGCGCCTTCGGGCACCTTCCAGTCGAGCGCGGTGCCTTTGTTGCTGCCGCACCAGGTCGAGCGGCCGTCGCTGGAGAAGACCTCGATCCGGTAGATATATTTGGTGTCGCAGCGGATGTTGAAGCGGATTGGGAACTGGCCGTCCTCGAGGTAGAAAATCTCCCGGGGCCTGCCGTTCTCGCCCTGCGTGACCGTCCAGTCGCTATGGTCGGACGCGTAGCGGACCTCCATCTTGTGGATGACCTCGTCGCCGTCGGCGAAGCGCAGCCAGGCGATCTTGACCTGGTTGCGCAGCGCCTCGCCGATGCTCATGAAATTGAACCCGCCGCCGCCTTCGCCGCCGAACGAAATCGGCTGGCCGGCGGCGTAGCTGAGCACCGGCTCGCCCTTGGTCAGCGACGGCAATGCCGGCTTGGTGAAGCTGGCGGCCGGGTTGTCCTTATAGTCGCTGATCTGATCGTCGATCGTGGCGAGGTCGCCCTTCACCTGCTTTTCGAAATCGAGCAGCGCCGAATCGCCGCTATAATCGTAGCGGGCGTAGATGCGCTTCAGCCAGCCGATCTGGTTCTGGAGGCCGGTGAGGCGGGCGTAGCTGAGGAGCACGCCGTCCCGCCCGAGGAAGTGGTTGCGGTTCTTGACGATCTTGGCGAACGTCCCCCGCTTGATGCCGGGAACGCCTTCATAGCCCGCGACCTTGAACCCGGTGGTCACCGGCGAATCGAGAGTCTTGGACGGGAAATCGAGCGCGAACCGGATCAGCTCGTCCTGATTGGGCAGCTTCGGGTTCCTGTGGCCGGTAATCTCCTGGTCGAACGTCCAATTGGTCGAGGTGGCCTTGAGGAAGTCGGACAATTTGGTCTGGATGTCGAGCTTGGCGGTCACCCCCGTATAGACGCCCTTCGCCTTGAGCGACGCGGTCAGCTCGCGCTGCTCGCTCTGGGTTTCGGTGTGAAAGGTGTAGACCGCATAATATTCGCCGCCGGTGGCGGCCTCGCTCACATAGGAATCGCCGTAGCTTGCGGCGAAGTCCGCGGCCTCCTCGTCGGCGGCCGGCGCTTTCACGCCATTTGCCAGCTTGACGTTCTTGACCGCCCAGATGGCGTCTTCATGGCTCGCATAGACGACGATGCTGATGCTGCGCGCGGTCGCGTTCAGCTTCTGCATGAACTTCATCTTGGCGGTGACATTGACCACCTTCAAATAGCTGACCGATAAAGAGGCGTCGATTTCGAGCGCCTTGGCGAGTTCGCTGACGCTCTCGCAGACCCGGATGTTGACCAGCGAGCTGCCGCCGCTCGACTTGGCGTCGCCGGTGACGGCGTTCGCATTCAGCATGCCGTTGGCGATGCTGTCATAGCCGTTGAACAATTCGTAGGGCGGCTCGCTGGTCCCCGGATTCGTCGCCACCATCGGAAAACCCCTCCCCCGAAACGATGAGGTCCCATATTAGCATGGTCGCAAGAGGCGGCAAAGCGGCGGCCCTTCGCTCATGGCGGGCCGCGACCGGCATGGAGGCGAAAGCCATGGACGCGGAAGCGCAGCTCGACGGCTTCATCGACAAATACTCGGCCGAGGTGGCGGCCAATGCGCGGGCGTTGCTCGCCCGGTTGAAGACGCGGCTCCCGGGCGCCCGGATCCTCGTCTACGACAATTACAACGCGCTCGTGATCGGCTTCGGGGCAAGCGAGCGGGTGCGCGACATCCTGCTCTCGATCGCGCTCTATCCGCGCTGGATCAACCTGTTCTTCATGTACGGCACCGCGCTCGACGATCCGCACGCTCTGCTTATGGGCGCCGGCGGCCAGATCAGGCACGTCTCCAAAGTGACCCAGGCGAGCCTCGACGACCCGCGCGTCGATGCCCTGATCGCCCAGGCGATCGACATCGCCGAGCCGCCGATCGATCCGGCCGCGCCGCAGCGGCTGATCGTCAAATCGGTCTCGGCGAAGCAAAGGCCGCGGCGGCCGAACGCCTGAGCTTTCCGTTCGCGCGCGGCCGGGCCCGGCGGCGCCGATGAAATGCTTCGCGACACTGCGTTCGCCCCACGCCCTCGCCAGTTCGCAATCAGCCGTGCAGCGCGGTCAGGCAGGCGGTGTCGAGCCCGCCTTTGTCGCCGCCCCTGATGATCGCGCAGAGATGGCGGTCGGCGGCGAGCGGCTCCAAAGGCCCGGGCCAAGCGTCTTCCCCCGGCTCGTTGCGTCGGGCGATCTCGATCGCATCGATATTGTCGACGAGATAGTCGGCCAGCAGCGGCCAGCGCAGCTCGATCAATGTCCAGCGCGCGAGCGTATCGAGCGAGACGGTTCGCCCTTCGAGGAGCGCGCGGGCCTGCGCCATGCCGACCGCGTTCACCAGCCGCTTCATCGCCCGCGGATTGGGCTCGAGCAGGGAGGCGAAAGGCTGCAGGCTGTGTTCGAGCTTCGCGCTGTTCTTCGCCCGCGTGATTTCCACGGCGGCGGCGGCACGGAGCGCGGAACGGTGCTCCTCGGGCGCCGCGGCGATCACCTGATTGAGCGCCTCGATGCTGCCCTTGCCCTCGACCTGCGCCGCGGCAGCCTCGGCATCCAGCGGCGGCCCCGCCGGCTTTGCCGAACCATCCTCGAGCAGCGTCGACCAATAGCCCTTGCGGATATCCGCCGAAAGGCCGGGCAGCGCGGCCGAGATCTGAAACAATTTGTCGAGGAAAAGATAGCCGAGCGGGCGGGCGGGCTCGCCGATCGGGATCGAAAAGTCCTTATATTTGGTCTCGAAGGCCGAGCAGATCCACTTCCGGTCGGCGGCGATGACATAGGTGACCGGCGCGGTGCGCAGCAGCGTCTGGATGCCTTCGATGAGCTCGACGACATAGGCGCTCTCGCAGCGATCGAGATCGTCGACGAAAATCACCACCGGCCGCCCGATCGTCTTGATCAGCTTGTCGTAGAGCCGGATCACCGGCTGATAGGGGTCGGTCTTGAGCTCCGCATAGGCTTCGGCTGCCTTGCGCGATCCGAAGGCCATGATCCGCGCCGCGGCGAAGATGGCCGCGCCGAGCGCGAGCAGCCCGCTCAGCACCTGGATCGCGGCGCCGCCGGTGCCGAGGAATTGCACGATGCCGAAAGTCACGAGGCCGGTCGCCAGCCCCACCAGCACGATCGGCAGCCAATCGGCGCGCAGCCGCCAGCCCCACCATAATGCGCGCAGCCGCCCATTGCCTTCGATCCTGGGCTCCGCGAGCGCGGTGGTGTAGATGGTGGTGATCAGCGACCACCAGGGCGGCCGCACGCGCTGGTTCTTCCATGCGTTGAACTCGACGACGAGCCACGGCCGGTTGGCGCCGCCGTCGCCCTTCTCGGCCGGCCGCTCCCGCTCGAGTTCGGCGCGCAGGAAGTTCAGCGCCGAGGATTTGCCATAGCCCCAGGGGCCATGGATGTGCGCCATGAACGAACCGCCGTCGTCGGGCAGCGGCGCGGCCGGCCACCAGCTCCGCTGCTTCTTGCGGGCCCCGCGCATTCGGGCGGCCGCCGCGCGCTGGTCGGCATAGGTGCTGCGCAGCCGGTCGGCGAGCGCGACCGCGAAGAAGCGCCGATTGAGCTGGTCCTCGCGCGCGGGCTGATCGGCCTGGGTACGGAGCGATTCGGCGGAGGCGCCCGGGCCTGGCTGCGGGGCGGCATGCTCGTCCTCGTCGCCGGGCATGAGCGGCGGCAGGCCGGCGATCTTGCGCCACGCCTCGGTGCTCTCGCCGGAAACCGCATTCTCCGTGATACGCTCGACGACATGGTGAATCGCGTTCGTGCGCTCGGCGTCCGTTATGGGGCGGGAGAAGATTTCGGCCACTTCCCCGTCCAGGGATTCGAGCAGCGCGACAATGAGGTGACGTACGCTGACGTCCGGCGTTCCATAGGTCGCCTTCGCGACGTCCGCCGCCCGGGGCAGCACCGTTCCGCGCAGACTGGCGGAAAGCACGACCGGATATTTCAACGATGCGACGCCGAGCGCGTGGCCCTCGGTTGGCTGCGCGACAGCTTCTATGCCATTCAGCTGCAGCCAATCGAGGAAGGTTGTCGCGCTTGAAAAGGCTTTGCGCGCCGCGGGCGTGCTTCCGACGCCCAGAAGGCCAAGCAGCATCGCGCGTTTGTCGAGGACAAGCTCACGGCTGCTTTCGTCGATGCGCAGGAAATTGGCCCCCCAACCCAAGGATTGGGCGACAATAGGGGACGGCTGACCTGCAACGGCAGCGAAGGCCTCGACTGCCTGGTCTTCCAGCGATCCGCGCGAAACATTGCTTTCGACATTCATGACAGCCCCCACGAATCCATTGTATCGCGATCTTTCTCCGGCGCCCATAGTCCCGGCGCGATCGGCGCGCGGCCTTCCGCTCGCGGGACAGCTGCGCTAATCGCGCATGACTCCGCACCGTTCGAGGCAGATATGAAATTCTTCGCCGACACCGCCGACACCGCCGACATTCGCGACCTGGCCGAGACCGGGCTGCTCGACGGCGTCACCACCAATCCCTCCCTGATCCACAAGGCCGGGCGCGACTTCCTCGAAGTGGTGCGGGAGATTGCCGGCATCGTCGACGGGCCCGTCTCCGCCGAGGTGGTCGCGCTCGACCATGAGGGGATGATGCGCGAGGCCGAGATATTGCGGAAGATCGCCGACAACATCGCGGTCAAGGTGCCGCTGACGGTCGACGGGCTCAAGACCTGCAAGAAGCTCACCTCGGACGGCACCATGGTCAACGTCACGCTCTGCTTTTCGGCCAACCAGGCCCTGCTCGCCGCCAAAGCGGGGGCGACCTTCGTCTCGCCTTTCGTCGGCCGCCACGACGATGTCGGCTATCCCGGCATGGAGCTGATCGCCGACATCCGGCTGATCTACGACAATTACGATTTCCGCACCGAAATCCTGGTCGCCAGCGTCCGCAACCCGATCCACGTCCACGACGCCGCCAAATTGGGCGCCGACGTGATGACCGCGCCGCCCGCCGTGATCCGCCAGCTCTTCAAGCACCCGCTGACCGAGAACGGCATCAAGGCGTTCCTGGCGGATTGGGAGAAGACCGGGCAGAAGATCGGGTGAGCGAATCCGGGCGCTGGAGGCGCTCTGTCGCGAGACTTATGCCCGGACCGAAGACCTGTGGCATGCGCATCGCGACGACCCGACTTTCGCGACCGCTCGCTGCGGCTTCAGCACCATCTACGCTCCTCCCAAGCCACGACCCGACATCTTCTTCGTCGGTATCAATCCGGGTTTCCTAGCCGGGGATAGCTTCAGGGCGGGCGCCCCTTGGCCAGAGCGGAACGAATTTGCGTTCGAGAGCTACAAGCTCGCGAGGGTGCTGCAATCGCTGTTCCGCGCCGCCGGTCGGACGGAGGCTCTCGAAGCCTCCAATGGCTGCAACCTCAACTTCTTCAAGAGCGCGAACGTCGGCAAGGACGAGCCGCTGGACTGGCTCCACAATCCATCGGCGCTTCGCAGAATTCTCGAACATCATTCGAGGATCGCCTGCGATGCCCTTATTGACGCCTTCGAGCGCTCGCGCCTCATGATGCTCGGAATTGGCCTGTTCGAGCAATTAGCCGCGGATGTGACGCTGAAAACGCGCGGGCCGACCGGTCGGCGGATGATCCTGAGCGGCACCTGTCGCGGTCGCCCAGCGATCGGTCTTGCTCACCCAAGCGGCAGCATAGGCGTAACGGCGGAGGACTGGGCTGTCGCCGCGAGTGCGTTGCCGTGCCTGCTCGATTCCGTCGAATGATTCCAATCGCTTCTTAACCATATCCGTATTACCTTCGCCGCCATGGGACGGGTGATCAGCTTCGAGAACCACGCGCTGGCGAACCTGCGCGCGCGCGTCGCTGCGGCGGAGGAGGCCAATCAGGACCTCATCGCCTTCGCCCGCGGCCATTCGGGCGCGGTCGCCTCGATCCACGAAGCGGTGCTCGCCGCGGTCGAGACCGAGGGGCTCGATCATCTGCTCCACGTCGTCACCCAGGAATGGCCGCAGATCTTGGGCCTCGACGCGGTGGCCGTCGCTTTGTTCGCAGGCGACACCGGGGTGCGCGCGGACGCGTCGGGCCTGCAGTTCGTCGATGCCCGCCTGATCGAGAAATCGGTCAAGGAGTTCGACGGCGTGCTGCTGCGCGGGGTCGAGCGCGGCCATCCCTTGTTCGGCCCGGCCTGCGAACTGATCCGCGCCGAAGCCTTGATCCGCCTCACCAGCGAGCCGCCGCTGCCGAGCGGGCTGCTCGCGCTCGGCCAGCGCGGCGCGCAGAGCTTCGACACCCGCCACGGCTCGGAGCTGCTCATCTTCCTGGGACGGGTGCTGACCCGGTGCATGGGCCGGTGGCTGACGCCCTAGCATCCGAACAGGCCGCGGCCGCCATTGCGGCGCGCTGGCACGATCATCTCACCCGCGAGCGGCGCCGGTCCGGGCATACGGTCCGCGCTTATGTCGCCACCGCGCACCGGCTGATCGGCTTCCTCGCCGGCCATCTCGGGCAAGGCGTGGACGAACCCGCGCTGGCGGCGCTGCGGCCGGCGGACCTGCGCGCCTTCCTCCATGTCCGCCGCGCCGGCGGGCTCGGCAATTCATCGGCGGCGCGCGAGCTCTCCGCGGTGCGCGCCTTCCTGGCCTTCGCCGCGGCCGAGGCGGGGCGGGAGGGCGCCATCCCCCGGCTCAAGGGGCCGAAACGGCCGCGCTCCGTGCCCCGGCCGATCTCGCCCGACGAGGCGGTGTCGCTCGCCGAGGAAGCGGCCGACGACGCGTCCGAGCCGTGGATCGCGGCGCGCGATCTGGCGGTGCTGACCCTGCTCTACGGCTCGGGGCTGCGCGTCGCCGAGGCGCTGGGCCTGACCGGCGCGGCGCTGCCGCTCGGCGAGGCGCTGCTGGTGACGGGCAAGCGCAACAAGACGCGGGTCGTGCCGCTGCTGCCCTCGGTGAAGGAAGCGATCCTCGCCTATCTGGCGCTTTGCCCTTATCCGGCGGGCCGGGACGAGCCGCTGTTCCGCGGCGCGCGCGGCGGGCCGTTGCGCGGCGAGATCGTGCGCCGGGCGGTGATGAAGGCGCGGCGCGCGCTCGGCCTGTCCGAACGGACCACGCCGCACGCCTTGCGTCACAGCTTCGCCACCCATTTGCTCGGCCGCGGCGCCGATCTGCGCGCGCTGCAGGAGCTGCTCGGCCATGCCAGCCTCAGCTCCACCCAGATCTACACCGCGGTCGACGCCGCCCACCTGATGGACGTCTACCGCCACGCCCATCCGCGTGCCTAGCGGCGGCGGCTCCAGCTGAGCTGGCGCCAGAGATACCAGAGGATCCCGGCGACGATGATCGCGGTCGAGACCGGCGCCAGCACCGCGTCGATCCGCTCGAAGCGGGCGCCGAGCAGCGAGCCGCCGCCCGCCAGGCCAGCGCTCCAGACGGCGGTGCCGAGCGTCGACCAGAGCAGGAAGCGCCCGACCGGCATCCGCGCCAGCCCGGCCGGCAGCGACACGATCGTGCGCAAATTCGGCAGGAACCGGCCGACGCACACGATCCAGGAGCCCCGGCGCTGGAACATCCCCTGCGCCTTCTCGACGTCGCGCCAGTCGAGCGTCAGCCAGCGGCCGTGACGTTCGATGAACCGGCGGAAGCGGTCGTGGCTGACCGACCGCGCCACCCAATACCAGAAGGCGTTGCCGGCCATGGCGCCGGCGGTCGCGGCGCCGATCACGCCGGGAAGCCCGAGCGCGCCTTGCCCCGCGCGCATGCCCGCGAGCGGCAGGATCAGCTCGGACGGAATCGGCGGGAACAGCGTCTCCAGCAGCATCAGCAGGAAGACGCCGCCATAGCCGCCCCAATCGATCAGGCCGATCACCCAGTCGTACATCGGCCCAGACGTCCTCCGTCATTCCAGCGAAAGCTGGAATCTCCCTGCTCTTCTTCGATGAGCGGTCGGAAGGAAAGGGAGATTCCGGCTTTCGCCGGAATGACGGGGGTCTAGGGATAGCTGACGATCTCGAATTCGATCCCGTCCCAGTCGAGGAAATAGAAGCGCCGGCCGGGCTCGTAATCGCCGTGCGCGAAGGGGGTGAGGCCGGCGGCGACGACGCGGCGTTCGATCTCGTCGAGATCGTCGACCTGGATGCCGACATGGTTGAGCGGCTCTCCCTTCGGCCAGCCGAGCCCGTTCCTGGCCTCGCCGGGCGGGGCGTAGACGGCGAGATAAACATGCTCGTCGCCGACATGGATAACGCGGCCATTGTCGCGCGCCTCGCCCTGCCAGCGCACATGCCAGCCGAACAGGTCGTGGAGCAGCCCCGCGGCGCGCTCGGGGTCGGAAACGGTGAGGTTCACATGTTCGATGAAGGCCGGCCGCATGGTGTTCCCTTTCGATTCGGTGCCATGCTTGCGGCCTCTACAACCTCAAGCTAAGTTGAGGTCAAGCATGGATTTGGAGAGAGGGATGACGCGCGGCAACGAACTGCTGGCGATCGGCGAGCTCGCCGCGCGCACCGGCCTCACGGTCTCGGCGATCCGCTTCTACGAGGAGAAGGGCCTGGTCCAGGCGCTGCGCAGCGCGGGCGGGCAGCGCCGCTTCCTGCGCTCCGACATCCGCCGCCTGTCCTTCGCTTTGATCGCGCAAAGGCTCGGCTGCACCCTGCCCGAAATCGCCGCCGAGCTCGCCAAGCTGCCGCAGGGCCGCACCCCAACCCAGGCCGACTGGCGGCGGATCAGCAACGGCTTCGGCCGGTTGCTCGACGAGCGCATCGCCGCGCTCCAGCGCATGCGCGAGACGCTGGACGGCTGTATCGGCTGCGGCTGCCTGTCGCTGAAGAAATGCGCGCTCTACAATCCCGGCGACCGCGCCGGACGCCGCGGGCCCGGGCCGCGTTACGCCTTTGGAGAGCGGGCTCAGGCCGAGACCTAACCGTCATTCCCGCTTTCGCGGGAATGACGGTTAGGTCCTTAGGTTTTCGCCAGCTTCCCCTCGATCGCCTCCCAGATCCGCGCCGGCGTGTCGGTGCCGTTGAAGCGGTCGATGGCGACGATGCCGGTGGGGGAAGTGACGTTGATCTCGGTCAGCCACTCGCCGCCGATCACGTCGATCCCGACGAACAGCAGCCCGCGCTTCCTGAGCTCGGGCCCGAGCGCCGCGCAAATCTCCTCCTCGCGCGCCGTCAGCCCGGTCTTCGCCGCCTTGCCGCCGACGGCGAGGTTGGAGCGAATCTCGCCTTCGCCCGGAATGCGGTTGACCGCGCCGGCGACCTCGCCGTCGACGAAGACGATGCGCTTGTCGCCCTCCGCCACGCCGGGGAGGAAGGCCTGGATCATGTGCGGCTCGCGCCAGGCGGTGTTGAAGACCTCGATCAAGGAGGCGAGATTGGCGCCGTCGCTGCCGACCTTGAAAATGGCCTTGCCGCCATTGCCGTGGAGCGGCTTGACGACGATCTCCTTGTGCTCGGCGAGGAACTTGCGGGCCAGGCCGAGCGAGCGGGTGATCGCGGTCGGCGGCATGAAGCGGGCGAAATCGAGCACCCACACCTTCTCCGGCGCGTTGCGGACGCTGGCCGGATCGTTGACGACGAGCGTCTCGCCCTGGATCCGCTCGAGCAGATGGGTGGCGGTAATATAGCCGAGGTCGAAGGGCGGATCCTGGCGCATCAGCACCACGTCGACGTCGCGGCCGAGATCCAGGATCTGGGGGCCGCCGACCTGGAAATGATCGCCCTTCACGCGCTGGACGGTGACCGGATGCGCCATGGTCCACAGCCGGCCTTCGGCCCAGCTCAGCGCCTCGGCGGGATAATGGTAGAGCCGGTGCCCGCGGGCCTGGGCGCCGAGCATGATCGCGAAGGTCGAATCGCCGTCGATGCTGATCGATTCCAGCGGATCCATCTGGACGGCGACGCGCAGGCTCATGGCTTTCGCTTAGGCGAGCCGCGCGTCGCTGTCACCGGGGACAGTCACGAGTGACTGTCCCCGATCCCGTCAGGGCACGATCACCCAGTCGCTCGAATGGACCGGCGCGTGCCCGTCGAGCGTGATATATTCGATGAAGCCGTGATCGTTGATCTTCCACGTGTCCGAGCTGCCGACGCGGGTGAAGGTGGTCCCCGCCGCATAACCTTCGAGCCGGATCGTGTCGCCGGCACCCGAGCCGTTGCCGTCGAAGTCCAATATCTCGTCGCCATTGGCCTGGCCCTTGTGGAAGACGAAGACGTCGAAGCCAGTGCCGCCGGTCAGATCGTCGACGCCGGCGCCGCCGTCGAGCCGGTCGACGCCGCTGCCGCCGTCGAGCTCGTCATTGCCGGCGCCGCCGTAGAGCTGGTCGTTCTCGGTGCCGCCAAGGATGATGTCGGCGCCGCCATTGCCGTAGAGGAAGTCGTTGCCGGCATCGCCCGAGATGATGTCGTTGCCGGCGTCGACCGCGTCGTTGACCGATTCGCCGCCGTAGATCGTGTCGCTCCCCTCATTGCCGGAGAGGACGTCCGACTCGGTGCCGCCGGCGATGATGTCGTCGCCGCCATTGCCGAGGATCACGTCGCTGCCGGCGCCGCCGTTGAGGTTGTCGCCGCTGTCGGTGGTGTCGATCAGGCCGTCGCCGCCGAAGATGAAGTCGATGCCGCCCTGGCCGCGGATCGTGTCGGAGCCGTGGCCGCCGAACAGGAAGTCGGTCTCCGCGCCGCCATAATAAGTGTGGTTGGCGCCGTCGCCGGTGACGAACTCGCCATGATCGTCGGTGACGCTGACGTTCATGTTGAATTCGGAGATGCCGCCTTCATTGTCGTCGACCCGGACCCGGATCACGTGGCTCGTATTCTGCTCGTAATCGAGCAGCAGCCCGTTCTCGACGGTGACGACGCCGCTCGAGCTGATGTCGAAACGGCCGCCGGCGTCGTTGACCAGGCTGTAGGTGAAGGTCGAGCTGTCGGGATCCGCGGCCACGACGGTGCCGACCGTGGCGCCGTTATTGGCGTCCTCGACGATCGTCAGCGTGCCGGAGACGCCGGTCGGCGGCGTGTTGCCGGGGGTGACGGTCTCGCTGAGCACGACCGTGCCGGTGGAGTAGCGGGTCGTGCCGCCGGTCACCGAAAGATCGGCCGTCGTGCCGCTGGCGAGCGCGCCGCCCGAGCCGTCGACCAGGTGGACATCGAGGGTCGGCGCGGCGCCGGTAAAGCCCGGCGCCGGGTTGAAGCGGATCGAGGTCGTGGCGGCGAGCAGCACCGCCGCGCCGGTCGAGGCCGCGCCGACATTCACCCAGATCACGCCGTTATAATATTGCCACTGGCCGGACGCGCCCGAGCCGTTGGCGGTGACCGCCACGCCAGCGAACGGATCGGCCGAGGAGCCGCCGGCGACCTGGTCGACGGCGTCCGAATATTGGCCGCCGAACAGGCTGGCGACGCTCTGCCCGACCGGGCTCGGCATGTCCTGGACGATCGGCGCGGCGCTTTCGGTGCCGTCGCCGGCGACCGTGGGCGCGTCGTTGACCGCGGTGACGGTGATCGCGACATTGTCGGCGTCGGACGCCGAGCCGTCGCTGGTCGTCATGGTCAGGCTGTCGGGGCCGTTGATGTTGGGCGTCGGCGTGTAGCTGAGGCCGGCGAGCGCGGCGTTGATCGCCGCGGCGGTGCCGGAGAAGGTCATCGTCGCATCGCCGGTGCCGTCGCCGGTCGAGAAAGCGAGGCCCGCCGTGCCGCCGAGGGTCAGCGTGCCGCGGCCGACCGCAAGCGTGACGGTGAGCGACGCATTGTCGGGGTCGCTGACCGAGAGGCCGGGAACGGCCACGCTCGCCGCGTCCTCGTTGGTCGCAACCGCGCCGCCGGTGGTGTTGACCGGCGCGTCATTGACCCCGGTGACGTTGACCGTCGCGGTCGCCGGATCGCTGCTGATCAGGCCGTCGAACACGGTGAAGGAGAGGGTGCGGGTCGGGCTGGCGCCGAAATTGGTGGGGTTGTCGCCGGCATTGGTGAAGGCGACCGAATCGAGCACCGCCTGATAATCGGCCGGGCTGGCCTGGCCGCTCAGGGTGAGCACTCCGGTCAGCGCGTTGTAGGAGCCGGTGATGCCGCCGCTCGGGGTGAAGCTGAGCGCGTCGCCGGAAACGAAGCCGGCGGCGATCGCCACCGTCGCGCCCCAGATTGTCGCTTGGTCGACATCGGCGATGGCGAGCGCGCCGGCCACGTCGACCGACGCGCCGGCGGGCGAGCCCGCGCCCGGCGTCTCGGTATAGGTCGAGCCGGAGCCGGTCAGGGCCAGGTCGGCCGCATAGTCGATTTCCATGCCGAGCGGGGCGGCGCCCTCGCCGGGGCCATGGATGCGGATGAAGCGCTCGGGCGGGCCGCCCGCGGGATCGCCGATGAAGATCGAGCTGTCGGCCTCGTTGACCCCCGGGGTCGCGTCAAATTCGTCGTCGGGGTGGGTGGTGGTGGTGACGTAATATTGATTGGCGACCTCGTCGAACTCGATGAAGGTCATGTAGCCGGTCGGATAGGAATTGAGATCGGTGTCGGTGGCCGGGGTCGGCTGCTCCCAGAGCAAGGTGAAGGTGTCGCCGACGGGATCGTATCTGAAGATGCCGCCATGGTCGGTGGAGGAGATCGGCTGGGTGATGATGTAGAGCTGGCCGGTATTGCGGTCGACGTCGATGCCGATGATCTGGCCGAAGCTCGGATCGATCCGGCCCGGCACATAGCCGTCCGAGCCGTCGCCGTCGCCGGCGGTCAGCACGGTGAAATCGTCTTCGCCGGCATCGGGGTTGAGGCCGTCGAGCCTGATGATGTGGTTCTGGAAGACGGCGGCGTTGCCGAGGCCGTCGATGAAGGCGAAGGTCGACAGGATGTAGGCCGTGTCGCGCGCCGGATCGATGACGAAGTCGGCGACGCCGCCCGGAAAGCCGAAGATCGGATCGAAATTCTCGTCGTCGAGCGTGGCGATCAGCTCGTTGTTCGAGCCGTCATAATCGGAGCGGCGGACCTCCCAGCCGGTGTCGAGCGAGCCGTCGAGCCAGTAGATCTTGTTGTTCGCGGTATCGACCTCCATGCTCGGGATCAGCTCGAACTGGCCGGCCGTCTCGAAGATTCGGGTCAGCACCGGCGCCGCCTCGTTATTGGCGAGATCGGCGATGTTGCCGCGCAATATGCCGTTGGTTTCGTTGCCGTCGGAATCGACGATGAAGAAATAGCCCGAGTCGAGGTCGAAGCTGATGTCGCGCAGACTGGAGAAGGCTGGATTATCAAGGAAGTAGCGGACAAGATTGGTGCCGACATCGGCACCGTTTGCATTATCGACTCCCACAAGAGAGTTGGATCCGCCACCCGCCATGACAGCAAATAGTCTGAGCTTCATGATACCGACTCCTGTGAGAGAGGTTCGCGCGCGAAGGCGCGCGACTCACGACCTCCCCGGCGGCGATGGTGTCATGAAAGGAGGACAGTTTGTAGAAGCAGAAGCGATGAATCCGTTATGGAGGTATCATCCTTTTGCGAGTCTTTTTGTTAGCCGCGCCAGACGTTGGCAAGATGGCGCGGCCAGCGGCGCGGCACCATGAACAGCGCGTCGATGCGAATCACGTCGCCCTCGCGGGCGTAACGGGGCGCCAGCGCCTCGGCGGCGCGGGCGACGCGGCGCAGCCGCATATCGTCGAGCGCCCAATCCGCCTCGGCCGCGGTGGCGCGGGCCTTCACTTCGACGAAGGCGAGGACGCGCCCGCGGCGCGCGACCAGATCGACCTCGCCGACCGGCGTGCGGGCGCGGATGGCGAGGATCCGCCAGCCCTTGAGCCGCAGCCACCAGGCCGCGCGCCGCTCCGCCTTGCGCCCGCCGCGCTCGGCCTGCTGCCGTTTCATTTGAGCCGCTGGGCGCGTTCGTAGACGGCGCGCCGGGGCAGGCCGAGCGTCGCCGCCACCTCGGCCGCCGCGCGCGATGGCGTGAGCCGGGCCATCGCCTCGCGCAAGGCGGCGTCGACCTCCGCCTCGCCGGCCGCTTCGGCCGCGCCGGGCGGCGCCACGACGATGACGATCTCGCCCTTGGGCGGCGCCTCGGCGTAACGCGCGCCGAGCTCCGACAGGGTGCCGGTGACGGTCTCCTCGAAGCGCTTGCTGATCTCGCGCGCCACCGCCGCCTCGCGCTCGCCGAGGCCCTCGCGCAGGGCGGCGAGGCTGGCGGCGAGGCGCGGGCCGCTTTCGTAGAAAGCGAGCGTGCCCCTGAACGACGCGGCTTCGGCGATCGCGGCCGCCCGCGCCCCCGCCTTGGCGGGGAGGAAGCCGAAAAAGGCGAAGCGGTCGGTGGGCAGGCCGGCCAGGGTCAAAGCGGCGATCACCGCGCTCGGGCCGGGAATGGTGACGACGTTCACCCCGGCCGCGCGGGCGTCGCGGACCAGTTTGTAGCCGGGGTCCGAGATGAGCGGCGTGCCGGCGTCGGAGACCAGGGCGACGGCCTCGCCGCGCATCCGCTCGATCAGCCCGGGCCGCACCTTGTCGGCATTGTGATCGTGATAGGGCGCCATCGGCCGCCTGACGCCGATATGGCGGAGCAATTTGGCGGTGACCCGGCTGTCCTCGACCGCGATCAGGTCCGCTTTCGCCAGGATCGCGGCCGCGCGCGGCGACAGATCGGAGAGATTGCCGATCGGGGTCGCGACGATATAGAGGCCGGGTTCGAGCTTGTCGTTCATGGGGACCCGAGTCATGGCATCGCTGTCCTACCGTCCGCAAGGCGGCCTGTCGCTGATCAAGCTGGCCTGGCTGACGCTTCTTTCCGTGGCGATCGCCGGCTGCGTGCCGCGCCAGCGCGAGCAGCAGCCGCGGCTGGAAACCCAGCCCGTGCTCCAGCCCGAGCGCCCCGCCGTCAACACCCGCCTGCCCGCCGACGAGACCCGCAACCGGGTCGCGGTGCTGGTGCCGCTGACCGGGCGCGACGCCGCTCTGGGCCGCTCGATCCTCAACGCCGCCAACCTCGCTTTGCTGGACATGGGCGGCGAGCGCATCCGGATCACCGCCTACGACACCGCCGCCGCCGGCGCCGTCGCCGCCGCCAACGAGGCGATCGCGGAAGGCAATGGCCTGATCCTGGGGCCCTTGCTCGCCGAGGACGTGCGCGCCGTCGCGCCGGTCGCGCGCGAGAATGACGTGCCGGTGATCGCTTTCTCCAACGATGTCAGCGTGGCGGGGAACGGGGTCTATGTGATGGGCTTCAACCCTGGCCAGGCGATCGAGCGGGTGGTGGCCTTCGCGCGCTCGCGCGGGGCGAACAGCTTCGGCGCGCTGGTCCCGACCAACGTCTATGGCGAGCGCGCGGCCCGCGCGATGACCCGCGCGGTCGAGGGCGCCGGCGGCCGGCTGATCGGCATCCAGACCTTCGATGCCAGCGCGGCCGGAACGCGGGCGGCGGCGACCCGGCTCAACGCGCAGGGCGCGGCCGACGCGGTGCTCCTCGCCGATGTGCCGCGCGCGATCCTGGCCGCCGTCCCGGCGATCCGCCAGGCCTCGCCGCAGCCGCGGCTGCTCGCCACCGAGCGCTGGGCGGCCGAGACCAATATCGGCGCCAATGTCGGCTTGCGCGGCGCCTGGTTCGCGGCGCCGTCCGACGCGCTCTACACCCAGTTCCGCACCCGCTACCGCGCCCGCTACAATGCCGCGCCCTATCGGCTGGCGTCGCTCGGCTATGATGCGGTGCTGCTCGCGGTGCGGGTGGCGGCGGATTGGCCGGTCGGCCGCAATTTCCCCGCCCGGGCGCTGCGCGAGGCCGAGGGCTTTTCCGGCGTCGACGGCGCCTTCCGCTTCGGCCGCGACGGCGTCGCCGACCGGGCCCTGGAGGTGCGCGAGGTCAATGCGACCGGCACGAGCGTCGTCTCGCCCGCGCCGGCGGGGTTCAACTGACCCGGACGATTTCGGCCAATAGCGCGTCGAGCAGGAGCATGCCGCGCGGGGTCGCGCGCAGGCGAAGGCCGTTGCGTTCGAGCAGGCCCTGGGCCGAGAGGCGGGCGACTGCGTCCAGCTCCAGCATCCCGTCGGGCGCGTCCATGCCTTCGGCGAGGCGCAGGCCCATGAGCAGGGCCTCGACGCCGCGCTCGGCCGGCGGGATTTGCGTCTCCTCGGCGATGCCATGGCCGTTGCGGGCAAGCGCGGCGAGCCAGTTCTCCGGCTTCCTGTGGCGCTGGACGGCGTGGCCGCCGCGCCGCCCGTGCGCGCCGGGGCCGATCCCGGCATAGCTCTGATAGCGCCAGTAGCTCAGATTGTGCCGGCTCTCCTCGCCGGGGCGGGCGTGGTTGGAGATTTCGTAGGCCGGCAGGCCCGCCGCCGAAGTCGTCTCGCGGGTGAGCTCGTAGAGTGTCGCGCTTTCGTCGGGATCGGCGGGGACGAGGTCGCCTCTGGCGGCGAGCGTGGCGAAGCGCGTGCCGGGCTCGATGGTCAGCTGGTAGAGCGAGAGATGGCCGGTGCCGAAGGAAAGCGCGCGGCCGAGCTCGGCCGCCCAGGCATCGGCGCCCTGGCCGGGCAGAGCGTAAATGAGGTCGAAGCTGACCCGCGCGAACGCGGCCTGCGCGGTATCGAGCGCCGCCAGCCCTTCCGCCACGCCATGGGCGCGGCCGAGGAAGCGCAGCGCCTGATCGTCGAGCGCCTGCAGGCCGAGCGAGACCCGGTTGACCCCGGCGGCGGCGAGATCGGCGAAGCGCGCCGCCTCGACCGAGGAGGGATTGGCCTCGAGCGTGATCTCGATATCGGGCGCGAAGCCCCACTGCGCCTCGGCCGCCTCGATCAAGGCGGCGACCGTCGCCGGCGGCATCAGGGAAGGCGTGCCCCCGCCGAAGAAGATCGAGGTCAGCCGGCGGCCCTGCGTCTCCCGCGCCTCATGCGTCAGATCGGCGAGCAGGGCGCTCCGCCACTGCGCCTGGTCCACGCCCTCCCGCACGTGGGAGTTGAAGTCGCAATAGGGACATTTGGAGACGCAGAACGGCCAATGGATATAGAGCGCAAGCGCGGGCGTTCCGGACTGGTTCATGGCCCCGCGCATATGGCCGCCGCGGACCCTGGAGGGAAGATGCGTCTCGCCATCCTGTTGCTGCTGCTCCCGCTCACCGCCTGCTCGCCCGCGCCCGGCGGCGCCGACGAGCCCACGCGCGTCGTCGAGCCGAGGACCTCCGAGGCGCCGGCGCCGCGCGGGCCCGGGCGGCTGCGCACTGCCATGCTCGCCGGCCACAATGCGGAACGGGCGGCGCTGGGCCTGGAGCCGCTGCGCTGGAGCGACGCGCTCGCCGCCGACGCGCGCGCTTATGCGGAGGTTATGGCGCGTTCGGGCCGGTTCGAACATTCGCCGCTGCCGCGCGGCACGCCGACGCAGGGCGAGAATCTGTGGACGGGGACGCGCGGCGCCTATTCCTATCGCGAGATGGTCGGCCATTGGGTGGCGGAGCGGCGCTTCTACGTGCCGGTGCCGGTGCCGGGTTCGAGCAACAGCGGACGCTTCGGCGACGTCGGCCATTACACCCAGATCGTCTGGCGGGGGACGCAGGAGGTCGGCTGCGCCGAGGCCAGCTCGCCTTCCGACGATTATGTCGTCTGCCGCTACCTCCCCGCCGGCAACGTCGCCGGCCGGACCGCTTATTAGAAGAGCGCGGCGACCAATTTGCGGAAGGCGTCCGCGCGGTGGCTGATCGCGTGCTTTTCGGCCGGGTCCATCTCGCCGAAGGTGACGTCCCTCCCGGCGAGGATGAAGATCGGGTCGTAGCCGAAGCCGTTGCCGCCGCGCGGCGGCCAAATGAGCGTCCCGTCGACGCGGCCTTCGAACCATTCGCTGTGGCCGTCGGGCCAGCACAGTGCCAAAGCGCAGACGAAATGGGCGTTGCGGCTGGCCTCGGGGCCGAGCGCGTCGAGCTCGTCCTGGACGCGCCGCATCGCGCGGTTGAAGTCGCGCTCGCCGGCGATTTCGCCGGGGCCGGCCTCGGGCGGCACCCGCGGATCGGCGAGCGCCCAGCGCGCCGAGAAGATGCCGGGGCGGTCGCCCAATGCCTCGACGCACAGGCCGCTGTCGTCGGCCAGGGCGGGCAGGCCGGAAAGGTCCGCCGCGGCGCGGGCCTTGAGGTCCGCATTGTCGATGAAATTGGTGCCGATCTCGTCGGGCTCGGGCAGATCGAGCTCGGCCGCCGAGACCGGCTCGACCCCGTAAGGGCCGAGCAGCGCCCTGATCTCGCGGACCTTGCCTTCATTGTGGCTGGCGATGACCAGCCTGCCGGCGCCGAGCTTTCTCACCGCCCCGTCACCTTGTCCTGCGCGGCGAAGATCTCCGTACAGCCGATCCGCGCCAGGCGGAGCAGCCTCAAGAGCCCTTCCTCGTCGAAGCAGTCGCCCTCCGCGCTGATCTGCGTTTCGACCAGCAGGCCGTCGTCGGTCAGCACGAAATTGCCGTCGCAGCCCGCCGCGCTGTCCTCGGCATAATCGAGGTCGAGCACGGCATTGCCGTTGTGGATGCCGCAGCTCACCGCCGCGACCTTGCGCTGGATCGGGTCGGCCTCGATCAGCTTCTTGGCGAGCAGCCCGTCGACGGCGAGCCTCAAGGCCACCCAGGCGCCCGAAATGGCGGCGGTGCGGGTGCCGCCGTCGGCCTGGATGACGTCGCAATCGAGCGTCACCTGGCGCTCGCCGAGCTTTTCGAGGTCGACGACGGCGCGCAGCGAGCGGCCGATCAGCCGCTGGATCTCCTGCGTGCGCCCCGATTGCTTGCCGCCCGCGGCCTCGCGCCGGCCCCTGGTGTGGGTCGCGCGCGGCAGCATGCCATATTCGGCCGTCACCCAGCCGCGCCCCTTGCCGCGCAGCCAGCCGGGCAAATTGGTCTCGACCGACGCCGTGCACAGCACCCTGGTGTCGCCGAAGCTGACCAGGCAGCTCCCCTCGGCGTGGCGGGTGAAGCCCGGCTCCATGATGATGGCGCGCATCTGGTCTGGCGCGCGGCCGGAAGGACGCATGACTTTCCTTTCACTGAGGTCGCGCGCGTCGTATCAATATCTGGAGCCGAGGCAATGGCCGGGAGGGGGCGGAGGGGCATTCATCCCCGCGGGCCGCAGCCGGCGGGGTGCGCGGCATCAGTTCGGGAGGACGGGAAATGGCGATCGTCAGGCTGCTCATGGTGGCGATCGGGGTGCCCGCCATGCTGTTGGGGCTGCTGTTCATCGGGCAGGGGACCGGCCTGGTGCGCTGGCCGCAGACGAGCTTCATGATCGACGATTATGGCTGGGCGATACGCGGCGCCATCCTCGCCCTGGGCGGGGCGCTGATGGTGGCGTTCGGCGGCCGGCTCGGGCGCTAGAACGCGCATCCGGTCTGGCGCGCGGCGGGAAGGACGCATAGGATTCTCTCAAAGGTCCAGGGCGAAGGAGTGCGGATGGCCGGCTTTCTGAAATATATGGGAATCATCGGGATGGTGGTCGGGGTGCTGTTCATGGCGCAAGGCGGCGGCATCCTGCCCTGGCCGACCGGAAGCTTCATGGTCGGCAGCGTGCATTGGGTGTTTTACGGCGGCATCCTGCTCATCATCGGGATAATCCTCTACATGGTGAGCCGGGCGATCCGGCGCTGAGGGCGGACAGGCGCGGTTCAGCGGCGGCGGCGCAGAGGAGCGCGCATGAAGACGATCGCCATCCTGTTCGCCGCCGTCCTGGCGCTTCCGGCCGCCGGCGCGGCGCAGCCGCGGCCGGGCGCCCCGGTGGAGACCATTATCTTCGAGACCGGCCCCTGCTTCGGCACCTGTCCGGTCTACCGGGTCGTCGTGAACAGCAACGGCACCGGCACGTTCGAGGGGCGGCACCATATTGCAGCGACCGGCACGCGCCCTTTCCGCTTGCGGCCGGGACAATATCAGGCCTTTGCCCGCCATCTGGCGCCGCTCCGGCCCGCCCGCGGCACGATCCGCTATGCCGGAGAAAGATGCCGCATCGCGGCGACCGACCTGCCGTCGGCCGAGGTGACCTGGCGCTCGCGTCGCGGCACGCAGGGCCTCTATTTCTATTACGGCTGCGACATGCAGAGGAACCGCGCCATCGCCGCCCGCCTCAATGCGGCGCCCGGTCTGCTGCCGATCGGCGCGTTCATCCGGGCCGGCCGCTGACGCGCCTTTTTTCCGGAGGATCGATGCTCGAGCTGACGTCATTGAGGGGCTTTCCGGTCTCCGTGCCCGAGAGCGCGGCGGAAGACCCTTCGCCGCGCTTCACGATCGGCCAGGACGCGGAAATCGCCGCTTATTACGAGGAGAATGGCTATGTCATCGTGCGCGCCCTGATCGACGCCAAGACCTGCGACGAGATGCGCGCGATCTGGGACAATGAGGTGAAGCCATCCAAAGCGTTCCTCTACCGCCAGCGTTCCTCCCGGCCCGAGCGGCACGACATCGGCGAAAGCGGTTTTGTGATGAACGCGGTCGCGAACGTGCAGAGCGTCGACCCCAGGACCTTCGGCCGGCTGCGCGACTTCGGCACCGGCCAGATCCTCACCAGCCCCAACCTCATCGCCGTCTTCCGCGCGCTCATCAAGGGCAAGCCGAAGCTCGTCAACTCGATGTATTTCGAAGGCAATGAGGGGAGCCTGGACCATCGCGACGGCTATTATTTCGAATCGGAAAATCTGGGCGCGATGGCCGCCGCCTGGGTCGCGCTCGAAGACATCCGTGCCGGCGCCGGCCGGTTCTTCATTTCCCCGCGCTCGCACCGGTTCGCCTTTCCCGAAAGCGCCCGCGACCCGAATCTCCTCTTGGAGCATGACGTCTATATCAAGGACGTGCTCGCCGGGCTTCGCGAAGGCGGCTACGAATATCGCGCGCCCGGGCTCGAAAAGGGGGACGTCCTCTTCTGGCACGGCTGGACGATCCTGGCTCGCTCGCCCCCCGCGACCCCGCTCGTTCGCGCTCGTCGATCACGGTTCATGCGATCCCCGAGCAGGACAGGTTCCGGATGCGCAAGATCGAGGACGTGCCGACCTCCGAGGTGAACGGGATCAGCATCCATCGCCGCAAGGATCAGGCGAGCCGAAGAAATCGCGCCGTGAAGTGGGCGGAGGCGACCTTTCCCGGGCCCCTCTGCTGGCTCAAGGGCTTGCCGTCCGCTGGGTCGCCGCGCGGGATCGCTCGGGCGGGCCTTCGCCGGAATGACGGCCATCCGCCGGAATTGACCTTTGTCTATGCGCCGGATGCGCGCATCACTACATGTCGCGCATGGCGAGCAGCATCGGCGAAATGAGCGACCGCGCGCGCGACGTGTTCCGGATGGTGGTCGAGGCCTATCTGGAGAGCGGCCATCCGGTCGGCTCGCGCACCATCTCGCGCACCTCGAGCCTCAACCTGTCGCCCGCCTCGATCCGCAACGTCATGCAGGATCTGGAGGAATCGGGGCTGCTCGCGGCGCCGCACACCTCGGCGGGGCGGATCCCGACCGAGACCGGCCTGAGATTGTTCGTCGACGCGATCATGCAGGTCGCCGAGCCCCGCGCCGAGGACCGCGCCGCGATGGAATCGCTGATCGAGCGCGGCGGGCCGATCGAGGAAGCGATCGCCAACGCCACCGCGGCCTTGTCCGGCATGTCCGCCTGCGCCGGAATCGTGCTCGTGCCCAAGGAGGAGCCGGCGCTGAAGCAGCTCGCCTTCGTCTCCCTTTCGCCCACCCAGGCGGTGGCGGTGGTCGTCGGCAGCGACGGCAGCGTCGAGAATCGGGTGATCGACCTGCCGCCCGGCGCGACGCCCTCCACCCTCGCCGAGGTCGGCAATTATGTCAGCGCGCGCCTCTCCGGGCTGACCTTGCGCGAGGCGCAGGCGCGGCTCGCCGAGGAGATCGGCGCCGGCAAGGCCGCGCTCGACAAGGCGGCGCAGGCCCTGGTCGCGGCCGGGCTCGCGGTCTGGTCCGAGGATGGCGCGCGCCGCCCGGTGCTGATCGTGCGCGGCCAGGCCAATCTCATCGACGACAGCACCGCCGCCGATCTGGACCGCGTCCGCCAGTTGCTCGAGGAGCTGGAAGGCAAGGAGGAGATCGCCCGCCTGCTCGGCCGCGCCCGCGACGGCGCCGCGATGAAGATTTTCATCGGATCGGAGAATGAGCTGTTCGCGTTGTCGGGTTCGTCGGTTATTGCCGCGCCCTATCGCGGGCGGGACGGAAAGCTGGTCGGCGTCGTCGGCGTCATCGGGCCGACCCGGTTGAACTATGCGCGCGTGGTTCCCATGGTGGATTTCACGGCGAAAACCTTATCGAGATTGCTGAGATGAACCAAGAAGACGAGAAGATCGAACTGGAAGGCGAAATCGATTTCGGCGGCGGCGGCGGCGGGATGAACGTCGACCGGCTGGGCGAGCTCGAAAAGGAATTGGAGGAGGTGCGCCAGCACGTCCTTTATGCCCAGGCCGAGACCCAGAACGTGCGCCGCCGGCTCGAGCAGGAGAAAGCGAGCGCCACCCAATATGCCGCCACCGCCTTCGCTCGCGACATGCTGAGCGTGAAGGACAATCTCGAGCGCGCGCTCGCCGCCGTCCCCGAGGATCTGCGCGGCGACGAAAGGATGAAGGGCCTGATCGCCGGCATCGAGGCGACCGGGCGCGAGCTCGACAGCGGCTTCCAGCGCCACGGCATCGTCCGCATCGAGGCGATCGGCAAGCCGCTCGACCCGCATCTCCACCAGGCGATGATCGAATTGCCCAGCGACGAGGCCGAGCCCGGCACCATCGTCCAGGAGATGCAGTCCGGCTACACGATCAAGGACCGGCTGCTGCGTCCGGCCCTGGTGGGGGTGGCGAAGAAGGGCTGAGCGCGGCTCAGAGCCGGTTGAGCCGGTCCTGGACCTGGCGGAGCAGGGCGTTCAGCCATTCGCGGCCGGCGTCGGCCTTATAGGCTTCGATGATCCGATGGCCCTTGGCGAGGTTGCAGCCCTTGTGCGCGACCACGAGATTCTGGAGCTGCGCCTTCCCGCCCAGGACATCCGGCTCGACATGATCGATCGTGAGCTCGCTCCCGGCGAGCGCCTGCTTGCAGTAGAAGCACTCGCCGCCGTGAATCTCGTGGGCCGTACGCAGCGCCTTTTCGGCGCCCATCGGCTTCCGGTCCGATCCGGCGACGAAATATAAGGGCGTGCCGTTACCGTCCTTGCGTGCAAAAACGACCATCCGGTACGGCGGATGCTCCAGGCAATGCCGGGCGGCATGCTCCGGTTTTTCGCGGGCCTTTGCTGTCATGTCCCCCGGATAGCGCAGCTTCCTTTGAAAAAAGGTGAAAGGCGCGCGCGGCGTCCTAGACCCGCGTCCAATCCATGAACCAATTGTCCGTCCAGGTCGCGCCGCCGTCGCGCGAGACGCCCTGATACCAGCGGCACGAGGTCGGCGTGATCCGGTCCCAGATGCCGCGCGCCTTGATCGCGACGCCATTGTCGTTGTCGTCGGCGATGAAGGTGCCGACGCCGCCGGCGAAAGTGCCGTACATCGGCTCGCCCACCGCGCGCTGCCGGCCGTTGACCCAATGGTCCTTCCACGCCCGCCGGTCGCCGTCGTAGAGGCGGATGCCGAGGCCGGAGAAGTTGCGCGCGGGAATGCGCAATTCCTCGATGCTGCCATTGCCCGCGAGCACGGAGTGGACGCTCGCCTGGCCGGGAAATTCGATCCACGCGCCTTGGTTCATCATCCGGTTGACGATCCGCCATTCGCCGGCGAGAAAGGCGAAATCGCCGGTCGCCGCCGGCGCCGTCTCGGCCGCGCGCGCCGCGCCGCCCTCGCACACCAGCTTGCCGACCGCGAGCGCGGCCACCGATTTGAGCACTGTCCTTCGTTCCATTCCCGCGCTCGCCCGCGCCGTGCTCGACCGCAAGATCGTGGCGATGCGCTAGGAGAGCTGGACCGGCGTGCGCGACTGGCGGATCGAGCCGCTCGGCTTGGTCCTCAAGGCCGGCGCCTGGTATCTGGTGGCGCGCGGCCGCGGCAAGGTCCGGACCTTCCGGGTCTCCAACATCCTCGACCAGACGATCGCGGAGGACAGCTTCGAGCCGCCCGCCGATTTCGATCTGCCCGCTTACTGGTCGGCCGCGCTCGCGCGCTTCGAGGTGGAGCTGCGGTCCGGCGTCGCCGCCTTGCGTGCCTCGCCGGCCGGGCTGAAGCGCCTGGCGGAGCTCGGCGCTTATGCGGCCAAGGCCGTGGCGGAGGCGGGGCCGCCGGAAGCGGACGGCTGGTCGCGCCTCGCTTTGCCCGTCGAGGCGGTGGAGCGCGCGGCCCTGACCCTGCTCGGCATCGGCCCGGAGGTTGAGGTGCTCGAGCCGCCGGATGTGCGCGACGCGGTGTGGGCGCTGGCGGCGGAGGTTGCGGGGCGCTAGACTTGTTTCGGTTCGAATGACATCACCAACCCGCTCATCCTGAGTAGCCGTTGAGCTTGTCGAAACGGCGTATCGAAGGGCGCAGAGGCCTTCGACTTCGCTCAGTCCCCTACTCGGGATGAGCGGATAACTTGATCGAGGGGGCTTTGGTTAGACCGATGAGACCGCTGCTCCTGCTTCTTTCCCTCCTGGCCGGCTGCGCGACCAGGCCCGCACCAACGTCCCCGCGCCCCGCTTATGCCTGGGCAACATTCGATGCGCGGGCGATCACCGCCTCCGGCGCCTCCGGCCTTGCCGACCGGGCGCGCGGGCGCCGGCTCACCATCGACGATCCGGCGCGGATCGCGTCCATCTCCAAGCTGGTCGTGGCGCTCGGCGTGATGCGGCTGGTCGAGCAGGGGCGGCTCGATCTCGACCGCGACGTCTCCGATTATCTCGGCTGGTCCCTGCGCAATCCAGCCTTTCCCGACCGGCCGATCACGCTGAGGCTTTTGCTCTCGCACCGCTCTTCGCTCAAGGACGACATCGAATATTGGGCGATTCCCCTCGGCACGAATTTGCAGCAGGCGCTCGACAATCCCGCCGCTTTCGATTCCACGCACCCGCCCGGCAGCCATTTCCGTTATGCCAATCTCGGCTTCCCGGTCATCGCCTCGGTGATGGAGAAGGCGTCGGGCGAGCGGTTCGACCGGCTGATGGAGCGGCTGGTGCTGCGGCCAATGGGCCTCGATGCCTGCTTCAACTGGACGACCTGCAGCGACGCCGCGATCACGCGCGCGGCCGTGCTCTACGCCGCGGACGGCAGCGCGCTCCGCGACGATCTCGGCGGCCGGCGGCCCGATTGCCCGGTGCTGGCCCCGTCGGGCTGCGATCTGGCCGCCTACCAACTTGGCGACAATGGCGCGCTCTTCTCGCCGCAGGGCGGCCTGCGCATCTCGGTGCGGGACCTCGCCGCGATCGGGCGGATGCTGCTGAACCGGGGTCGCCCTTTGCTGAGCGAAGCAAGCATGCGGACGCTGACCGCTTCGGCCTGGACCTATGACGGCAGCAATGGCGAGACCGAGGGCGGCTTCTATTGCGCCTATGGGCTGGCCGTGCAGCGCCTGCCCACGCCTGTGACGGGCTGTCGCGACGACCTGTTCGGCGCCCGCGCGATGATCGGCCATGCCGGCGATGCCTATGGCCTGCGGTCGGGCCTCTGGATCGACGCGCGCACCGGCAAGGGCATCGCCTTTTTCGCCACCGGCAATGGCGACGATCCGCCGCGCGGGCGCCGCTCGGCCTATCGCGCGATCGAGGAAGAGCTGGCGGCGCGGCTTCGGCGTTAGATCCCCGCATACCATTCGTAGTCGCCGACATCCTCCCAATAGCCGCCGCGGCCGCCATGCACGCCGGCGAGGCTGTCGCGGGCCTCGATCCGCATCAGATATTTGGCGTGCTTGTAGCCGAGCTGGCGCTCGACCCTCAGCCGCAGCGGCGCGCCGTTGGGGATTGGGAGCAGGCGGTCGTTGAGCGCCCAGGCGAGGATGGTCTGCGGGTGGAAGGCGTCGATCAGGTCGATGCTCTCGTAATAAGGAAGGTCACCGAAACGGTCGGCGCAGTGGAAGACGATGTAGCGCGCCTCGTCGCGAAGGCCGGCCTGATCGAGCAGGATCGAGAGCGGCACCCCGGTCCATTTGCCGATCGCCGACCAGCCCTCGACGCAATCGTGGCGGGTGATCTGGGTCCGCCGCGGCATCCGCCCGATCTGCTCGAGCGAGAGCGAGAGCGGGCGCCGGACCAGGCCGTCGACCGCGAGCCGCCAGTCGGCGAAACGGCCGGCGGCGAGGCGCCGGTAATCTTGCGTGTCCGGATTGGCCGTGCCGTTGGAGCGGAAGACCGGCGACATGTCGGCGGCGCCGAACTCGCGGGCGAGCGCATCGCGGCTGGTGATCAGCCGCTGCGCGCCCATCGTCAGCCCCTCGCCGCCGCGAAGCACGTCGCGGAAGGCCGGGCTGCCGTTGAGCCTGTCGCAGCCGGCGAGCAGGGCGCCGGCGCCGCCGACGATCAGGGTGCGGCGCGTGATCATTTCTCCACTCTCCAGCGGCCCGTGATCATCGCGCCGATCTGC
Source organism: Sphingomonadales bacterium (assembly GCA_034668505.1). GTDB lineage: Bacteria > Pseudomonadota > Alphaproteobacteria > Sphingomonadales > Sphingomonadaceae > Allosphingosinicella. The sequence continues at coordinate 7,758 of JAXDPD010000010.1, read as the reverse complement.
CTGAGCGGCCCGGTCAGCACGACCATGATCAGGTGGACGAGGATGAAGCCGGCGAGGAGGAAGGCGCAGATGAAATGGATCGAGCGCGCCGACTGGCGGCCGCCGAACAGATCGAGCAGCCAGGACCAGGCGGCGTTCATCCCCGGCGACATGGTGAGCCCGGTCAGGATCACCAGCGGCAGGACGACGAAGAGGATGAAGGCGTAGCTCAGTTTCTGGAGCGTGTTGTAGCTGAGCGCCGCTTCGCCCTTGGGGAAGCGCAGCCGGGCATGATCCGCCACCTCGCGCCACAAATGGCGCGGCGTCAATTCGGCGCGGCGGGGCAGGAGGCCGCGCCAGTGGCGATTGGCCAGGATGACGATCCAATAGGCGATCAGCCCGATCGCCAGCACCCAGGCGAAGGCGAGATGCCAGCGCCGGCCGGCGGCGAGGCTGTAGGTCGATGGAATGGTCGCCCAGCCCGGAAAGGCATAGCGCCGGACGGTGCCGCCCCAATCGGTGCGGTGGCCGAGCACGCCGGTCGTCGGCACGGTCAGCGACCCGATCCTGAGATAGCCCGTATCGCGCGTCGAGCCGATCTCGAGCCAGGCAAAATCGGCATTGGCGCCATATTGGCCCCAATAGAGGCGCGGATGGGCGTTGAAGATCATCAGCCCACTCATCAGCATGACGAACACGGTGAGCGCGTTCGCCCAGTGCCAGATCCGGGTCGACAGCCGGTGGCGGGTGACGGTCTCCGGGAGGGGCTCGGCCGCCTCTTTGTCCTCGCTTTCGTCCATCGCGGCGCCAGCATAGCAGCTTGGCCGGGCCTTGACAGGGCAGGCGAGAGCGACGACCTTAAGGGCGATGCGCAAGATGATCGCCTCCGTCTATTATTATCGGCTCGCCCGGGCGGGACCGATCTGACGCGCGCTTAACAAGCCAGGATTTCAGATTTCACCCCGTCCGGACCTCCGGGCGGGGTTTTTCTTTGTGAGGAATTGTCCATGCTGACCGAAGAGATGATCGAAGCGAAGAGCGCGCCGCCCGCCGGCTGCGCCGCCGACTGGACGATCCCGCAGCATTGGGAGCGGTTCACGCCGGCCGAGCATGGCGTCTGGGACACGCTCTTCGCCCGCCAGCGGGAGGCGCTGAAGGGAAGGGCGGTGAGCGACTTCTTCCGCGGGCTCGACGTGCTCAGCCTGTCGAAGCCCGGAATCCCCGATTTCACGGAATTGAACGAGCGCCTCTTCGCCCGCACCGGCTGGACCGTGGTCTCGGTCCCCGGCCTCGTCCCCGACGACATCTTCTTCGAGCATCTGAGCCGGCGCCGCTTCCCCGCCGGCAATTTCATCCGCGCCGCCGACAGCCTCGATTATATCGAGCAGCCCGACGTCTTTCACGACGTCTTCGGCCATGTCCCCCTGCTGGCCCAGCCCGCGGTCGCCGATTTCATGCAGGCGATGGGCGCCGAGGGGCTGGCGGCGATGCGCGCCGGCGCGCTGCACCGGCTGGCGCGGCTCTATTGGTACAGCGTCGAATTCGGCCTCGCGCGCGAGGCGGGCGAGACCCGCATCTACGGCGCCGGGCTCCTGTCGAGCTTTGGCGAAAGCCGCTTCGCGCTGGAGAGCCCAAGGCCGCGCCGCTCGCCCTTCGACCTCAGGCAGGTGCTGCGCACCCGCTACCGCTCGGACGCCTTCCAGGAGGCCTATTTCGTCGTGGACAGCTTCGAGGCGCTGCTGCGCCTGCTCACCGACGCGGAGCTCGCCGACCTCTATTGCGCGCTCGCGGACGAGCCGGACCTGGCGCCATCGCCCGCGGCCCGAACGTGACCGTGCCGACCCGGCGCTCGCGCTCCTCCTCGTCGGGCAGCAGCTCGATATCGACCACTTCCTCGCGCTCGGTCGCGCGGCCAAAATCGCGGATGATCCGCGCGGTCACCCGCTGCGCGCCATTGGGGCTGAGCCGGTCGGCCGCGAAGACGTTGGCGCGGATCTCGTAGGTGCCCGCCGGCGCGCGGCGCAGCAGATATTCCTCCGGCCCATAGCCCTGGGTCATGTCGTTGGAGAGACGGCCGCCGATCGCGGTGCGCGGGTTGGAATAGATGGCGCGCTCGCCGCCCGGCTCGTCCACCCACAGATCGACGTCGCTGGCCTCGGTCTGCCATTCGATCGTCACCCTGAGGTCGAAATCGAGCAAGGCGATCAGCCGCCCATCGAGGCCGATGTCGCGGCCGCCGAGCGCGCGGTAGCGCGGGATCAGCCGGTTCGCCTCGATGAGCGAGATCATCTCGATCCCCTGATAGGGGCCGTCCCAGGGGGTCATCACCACCTCGGTCAGCAGCGAGATGGCGCGGCCGAAATCGGCGCGCGCCTGCGCCGCCGGCGCGCCCTGCGCCCGCCGCGCCAGCGCCAGCGCCAGCGTGCGCCGCGGCTGCGGCCGGTCGTCCTCGGCGGCGAGCAGCCGTTCGAGCAGCCAGATCGCGCGGTCGGTCTCGCCGTAGCGCATCAGCCGCTCGGCGACGATCGCCAGCGTCTGGTTGTTGCGCGTCGGCAGCTCGAGCGCGCTGAGGACATAGGCGATCGCATCGGCGCGGCGGCCGTGGCGCCACGCCCAGTCGGCGACGTCGAGCCAGAAAGCGGGCAGGTCGCCATGCTCGCGCTGCTGCGCGGCGAAGACACGCTCGCGCGCCGCCGGGCTCGCCGCCTCCAGCGCCCGCAAATAAGGCCGCTCCGGCTTCCAGGGCTCGAGCGCGATCGTGCCGCGTCTGTTGCCGCCGGCCTCGCCGGCTTCGCCGGCTTCGCCGCCGATCATGGCGATCGGCATGTCGTTGGTGAGAACGGGTCGGCGCATGCGCGTCCCAGTCACCACGACGTTCCGCTCGTCCGCTTCCTGCGGGGCCTGCGCGCGCTGGTTTGCCGCCGGCGGCACCGACCGCAACGGCATGGTCGGCACGACCTGAACGGGCCGGTCATCGTGGCGGTCGCGCGCCCCGGTCCGGCGCGGCCGATTGAAGCGTCTCGCATACCATTCCCGAATCTCGCGCCACTGGCCGACGATGTTCATCAGCCGGCCGGCGCGCTGGCTGGTCTCCTGCTCGGCCATCTGCGCGCGGACCTGCTCGTAGGTCTCGCGCCATTCGGCGGGCGCGCCGGCGGGCGGCTCGATCTTCGCCTGGGCATAATCGCGGCCGTTTTCGAGGACGATGAAGGAGACGTCGGGGCTCGCCACCGAGTAACGGCGCGAGAAATCCACCACCGCGTCGCGGCTGCGCTCGTCGCTCGCCGCGAGCAAGGCGACGCGCTCGGCCGCCCACAGCGCGCCGGCGCCGTCGCCCTCGCGCTCCCAGCCGGGCGCGTCATAGGTGCGCGCGGTTTCGCCGGGCGCGCCTGAAAGCCGCACGGTGACCGCGCCGCTCGCCGGCATCGGCCCGACGATCCGCCAGCCCATCTCCCCCGCGTCGAGCAGGCTATAGTCTATCCGCGCGCCGGCGGCCGTGCGGACGTCCACCACCCGCGGCACGCGCCGGGTCATCCGCGCGACCACCTCGTCGGGCCGGCGGGCGCCCAGATCGAAGGCTTCGCCGCCCGACGAGCGGGCGAGCGCGCCGAGCCAGGCGCGGTCGGCGTCGCGCGCGCTCGACACGGCGAAGAGCGGGCATTGGGGCCGGAAGCCCTCGCGGCGGTCGATCGTCGCCAGCCCGTCGCTGAACAAAAGGCAGGTCCCGGTCAGTCGCGCGCCGGCGAGCGTGGCGAAGCTGGTCGCGCCGCGATAGCGGACGCTTCGCAGCCGGGCGATGAGCGCGGCGGCGCTCGCCGCGCGCACCCGCTCGATGCCGCCGCTGTCGAACAGGATGAGCTCGATCGTCTGCGGCCGCGCCCGCTCCAGATAGCGCCGCAGCATGGCGATCTCGGCGTCGAGATCGTCGTCCGCGCGCGACAGCGACCGGTCCCAGAGCACATTGACGCTGCGCGGCGGCGCGGCCTCGCCGCCGCCACGCAGAGCCCTGTCCCTAAGCTCGAAGAACCGCTCGCCATTGGCATGGCGGCTGACCTGGAGCGCCGCCCCCGCGGTCATGGGAATGACGATGCCGCCGTCCAGCGTGGCGTCGCGCCGGTCAAGCGTGAAGCGCTGGAAGGCGCCGTCCCGGCGCCAGAGCCCGGCGGCGCCCGCGACGCTGAGCTCGGGCGCCTGGCCGCCGGCCACTTCGAGGGACACCGTCAGCCGGCCGATCTCGCCGGTATCGCGGAACGGCAGGACATAGCCGCGCGCCGGATCGAGCGGGGTGACGAAGGTGAGGCGGATGGTGCGGCCGCCGCCGGGCGGAATCGGGAAGATGCGGGTGCGGAAGAGATGGTCGCGGCCGACCTCGGCGAGGCCGGGGTCGACCCGTCCGCGCACCAGCCGCTCGTAGGCGATGCGGCCCTGGCGCTGGTCGACGAGCACGCCGTCGATCATGCGGTCGCCAATGTCGAGCGCGTAGCCGGTCACCACCGAGCCCGCCGGCATCGCCAAGGTGAAGTCGCCCTCCAGATTGTCGGTGCCGGGATTGGCGAAGCGCGCGGTGATCGTGGTCTCGGCGATCGAGCCGCCGATGCGCACGCGTACGTCGAGCGTTTCGATCCTGAGCTTGCGGGCCGCGGCCTCGCTGTCGATCCCCGCCACCCGGGCGGAGAGGCTTGGGCTGGCGCCCTGGGCGAAGGCGCCGCCGGCGAGGAGCGGAAGCGACAGCAGCAGGAGGCAGAGCCGGATGAGCGAACGCGTCGAACGGAACATGGGACCTCCGCAACAAGGCCCGCATCCTATGCCGGGCGCGGCCGTCCGCCAAGCCCTTTGTTATAATGTATCATTGTGGGCCAGGCGGAAAGGGCCCGCGGCCGGTTCGGAGATCGCGCCGAAAGCTGCTAGGGACGGCGCGGGGGAGACGGGACATGAAGCTTCGCTGGCTATGGATGGCGCTGGCCGTCCTGCTCACCCTGGCGGCGCTCGGCGGCATCGCCACCTGGCGCGCCGGCCAGGTCGTCGACGATGAAGAGCGGGCCGCCCGGTATACGGAGAGGCGCTGCCTGGGGGATTATCCGCCCGATGCGGTGCCGCCGGAGGTCCGGGACCGGTGCGTGGCGCCCTATCGCGCCCACAGCATGAAGGTCGACCGGGAGTGGCTTTCCTATATTTTCGCGGAAATGCCGATCGCCTTGCTGTGGGCCGCGGGCTTCTGGCTGCTCTTCGGCATCGCCTTCTTCGGCATCCGCTACCTTCGCGGCGACGCCGACGAGCCCGAACCGGACGCCTGACCTCGACTGTCGTCAGATTTGCTCTAAGGAAAGCGGTGCGGACTGCCCCGGCAGTCCGCAGCCATGCCGGGGGCATGGCGCGCCGCTTTCCTTAGGGCAAATCCTCGTGGACCATGTCGACCTCGCGCACGCGCCGTTTCTGGCGGGCGGTGTCGACGAGGCGGCGCAGCGTCTCGCGGCGCGCGCGCGCGTGCTTGATGTCGCGCAGCACCAGATCGCCGCCGCGGGTGGTCTCGTCGCTCGAGGTGATGCTGATCGCGCCGATATCGGCCATCTGGTTGATCAGGCTGAAATTGATGCGGACGTCCTTGACCCGGTAGAGCTCGACCTCGTCGATGCTCTTGATGAAGATGCCGCGGCGGACGATCAGCCGCTCCTCGGTGACCTCGTAGGTGGCGGCGATGTTCTGGAACCATTTCCAGGCGACGACGGCGAGCGCGGCGACGGTCAGCGCCAGCCAGTACAGGCCGAGGCCGAAAAGCCCCATGACGGCGAGCACGATCCCCGCGAGGCCGAGCAGGATCGTCCCCCAGCCGGCGAGCGTGGCCATGAGCCAGCCCGAAGTGGAGGGCCGGAAGGTGTCGAGCGGCGCTTCCATAGATCGTCTCCCCGGATCGTCGCCCGGAGGCTAGCATGCGCGGCGCGGAAAGGAACAGGGTTTCGGCGGCGGGGGCGAGACCGGACCGTTCGCTAGATGTCGCCGCCGGTCGGCACCGCCGTCGCCGGGACGGTCACGGGCTCGCCGCGCTCGAAATGGAGGATGAGGTCGATGCGTCCGCCGGCGGCAACGTCGCGGGCGATGTCGAACAGCATCAAATGCCGCCCGCCCGGAGCGAAGCTGAGGGTCTCGCCGTCGCGGACCGGGATCCGATCGAGCGGGCGCATCTCGCTCATGCCGCCCATGTTCATCGTCTCGTGCATCTCCACCCGGCCCGCCTGCGGCGAGCTGACCGAGACGAGGGCGCCGCGGTCTCCGGCGACCCGATAGTCGAAATAGCCGGCCGCCGGCCGCCCCGGCACGGCGGGCAGGCGAACCACCGGCCCGGCCGGCGCCGCGGCGCTGTTCGTGGCCGCCATATTGCCCGCTTCATCATGGTCGTGATGAGCGGCTTGCCCGCAAGCGGCGAGCGCGAGCAGGGTGGCCAGGACTGGAACAGTGGTTCGCATGGCGCGGCCTTAGGCGGCCGCGCTTCTTGTCGCAACAAAAACGCCTCCTATATCGCCTGCATGACGCCGGTGCGGACGCTCTGAAAAGGGCCGCGCGGGCACAAATCGTTTTTCTGTTTTGAGGGGCCAAGAGGTACAAACATGGCAAAAGTGATCGGAATCGATCTCGGCACCACCAACAGCGCGGTCGCTGTGATGGAGGGCGGCAAGCCCAAGGTCATCGAGAATGCGGAAGGCGCGCGCACGACGCCGTCGATCGTCGCCTTCACCAAGGACGGCGAGCGGCTGATCGGCCAGCCGGCCAAGCGCCAGGCCGTCACCAATCCCGACAATACGGTGTTCGCGGTCAAGCGCCTGATCGGCCGTCGCTTCGACGATCCGATCACCAAGAAGGACACCGAGCTCGTCCCCTATCACATCGTCAAGGGCGCCAATGGCGACGCCTGGGTGCAGGCGGGCGGCAAGGATTATTCGCCGTCGCAAATCTCGGCCTTCATCCTCCAGAAGATGAAGGAAACCGCCGAGGCCTATCTCGGCGAGACCGTGACCCAGGCGGTGATCACCGTCCCGGCCTATTTCAACGACGCCCAGCGCCAGGCGACCAAGGACGCCGGCCAGATCGCCGGCCTCGAAGTGCTGCGCATCATCAACGAGCCGACCGCGGCGGCGCTCGCTTACGGGCTCGAGAAGCAGGACGGCAAGACGATCGCTGTCTACGATCTCGGCGGCGGCACGTTCGACATCTCGATCCTCGAGATCGGCGACGGCGTCTTCGAGGTGAAGTCGACCAACGGCGACACCTTCCTCGGCGGCGAGGATTTCGACGCGAAGATCGTCGATTTCCTCGCCGACGAGTTCAAGAAGCAGGAAGGGATCGACCTCCGGACCGACCGGCTGGCGCTGCAGCGGCTCAAGGAAGGCGCCGAGCGCGCCAAGATCGAATTGAGCTCGGCGCAGACCACCGAGGTCAATCTGCCCTTCATCACCGCGGACGCCAACGGCCCCAAGCATCTGGTCAAGGCGATCAGCCGCGCCGACCTCGAGAAGCTGGTCGAGAGCCTGATCAAGCGCACGCTCGATCCGTGCAAGAAGGCGCTGGCCGATGCCGGCGTCAAGGCCGCCGACATTGACGAGGTCGTCCTGGTCGGCGGCATGACCCGCATGCCGCGGGTGCGCGAGGTCGTGAAGGATTTCTTCGGCAAGGAGCCGCATACCGGCGTCAATCCGGACGAGGTCGTCGCGATGGGCGCCGCCATCCAGGCCGGCGTGCTGCAGGGCGAGGTCAAGGACGTCCTGCTGCTCGACGTCACGCCCTTGT
>JAXDPD010000009.1:0-67681 GCA_034668505.1 Sphingomonadales bacterium | reverse complement strand
GACGAGATACTCCGCGAGCGCCTTGACGCCGAGCACCTCGAGGATGTCGTGCGGATCGGGCGAGCCGCCGATCAGATTGTCGCCGCGCTTGACGAAATCGCCTTCCTGCACGTCGATCACCTTCGACTTCGGCACCAGATACTCGACCGGCTCGCCGCCCTCGTCGGGGATGATCGCGATCTTGCGCTTGGCCTTATAGTCCTTGCCGAACGCGATCCGGCCGGAGACCCGGGCAATGATCGCATTCTCCTTGGGCTTGCGCGCCTCGAACAGCTCCGCCACCCGCGGCAGGCCGCCGGTGATGTCGCGGGTCTTGGCCGCCTCGCGGGAGACGCGGGCGAGCACCTCGCCGGCCTCGACGCGCTGGCCGTCCTCGACCGAGAGCATCGCGCCCGGCGAGAGCATGTAGCGCGCCGCCTCTCCGGATTCCTCGTCGAGCAGGGTGATGCGTGGGCGCAGATCCTCCTTGCTCCGCGCGGTCGCGCGGAACTCGGTGACGACGCGCTGGGCGATGCCGGTCGCTTCGTCGGTCTGCTCGGTGAGCGTCTTGCTCTCGATCAGGTCCTGGAACTTCACGATGCCGCCCTTTTCGGTGATCACCGGCATCATGAACGGATCCCATTCGGCGATCCGGTCGCCCTTGTTGGCGATATGGCCGGTCTCGCACAAAAGGTGCGCGCCGTAGGGGATGCGGTGCGTGGAGCGCTCGCGGCCGTCCATGTCGACGATCGCGACCTCGCCCGAGCGCGACATCGCGACCCGGCGCCCGCGGGCGTCGAGGATGGTCGGCAGGTCGCGGAACTCGACCGTGCCGTCCGCCACCGCTTCCAGGCTCGACGTCTCGTTGAGCTGGGCGGCGCCGCCGATGTGGAAGGTCCGCATGGTGAGCTGCGTGCCCGGCTCGCCGATCGACTGGGCGGCGATGACGCCGACCGCCTCGCCGATATTGACCGGCGTGCCGCGGGCAAGGTCGCGCCCGTAGCATTTGCCGCAGACGCCATGCTCGCTCTCGCAGACCAGGGGTGAGCGGATGTGCACCGACTGGATGCCGATCTCGTCGATCCGGAGCGCGGCGGCTTCGTCGATCAGCTCGCCTTCCTTGACCAGGATGTCGCCGGTCTTGGCGTCGACCACGTCCTCGGCCGGGGTGCGGCCGAGGATGCGCTCGCCAAGCGAGGCGATGGTCGCGCCGCCCTGGACGATGGCGCGCATGTCGAGGCTGTTCTCGGTCTTGCAATCCTCCTCGACGACGACGCAATCCTGCGAAACGTCGACCAGGCGGCGGGTGAGGTAGCCCGAATTGGCCGTCTTCAACGCGGTGTCCGCAAGGCCCTTGCGGGCGCCGTGGGTGGAGTTGAAATATTCAAGGACGGTGAGGCCTTCCTTGAAGTTCGAGATGATCGGCGTCTCGATGATCTCGCCCGACGGCTTGGCCATCAGGCCCCGCATGCCGGCGAGCTGCTTCATCTGCGCCTGCGAGCCGCGGGCGCCCGAATGGGCCATCATGTAGATCGAGTTGATCTGCGCCATGCGGCCGTCCTCGCCGATCGGCTGCGCCTTGATCTTCTCCATCATCGCATTGGCGACCTGGTCGCCGCAGCGGCTCCAGGCGTCGATCACCTTGTTGTACTTTTCCTGCTGGGTGATCAGGCCGTCCTGATATTGCTGCTCGTAATCCTTGACGAGCGCGCGGGTCTCGTCGACCAGCCCGATCTTCTCGTGCGGGATGATCATGTCGTCCTTGCCGAACGAGATCCCGGCCTTGAAGGCGTGGCGGAAGCCAAGCCCCATGATCGCGTCGGCGAACAGGACGGTCTCCTTCTGGCCGGTATGGCGGTAGACGATGTCGATGACGTCGGCGATCTCCTTCTTGGTGAGGAGTCGGTTGACGGTCTCGAACGGCACCTTGTGCGACTTGGGCAGGGTCTCGCCGAGCAGCATGCGCCCGGGCGTGGTCTCGACCCGCTTCATGTAGTGATTGCCCTGCTCGTCGGTCTGCGGGACGCGGCTGGTGACCTTGGTGTGGAGCGTCACCGCGCCGACCTGCAGCGCCTGGTGGACCTCGGCCATGTCGGAGATGAGCGCGCCTTCGCCCGGCTCGCCGTCCCGCTCCATGGAGAGGTAATAGAGCCCGAGCACCATGTCCTGCGAGGGCACGATGATCGGCTTGCCGTTGGCGGGCGAGAGGATGTTGTTGGTCGACATCATCAGGACGCGCGCCTCCAGCTGCGCCTCGAGGCTCAGCGGGACGTGGACGGCCATCTGGTCGCCGTCGAAATCGGCGTTGAACGCCGCGCAGACGAGCGGGTGGAGCTGGATCGCCTTGCCCTCGATGAGCACGGGCTCGAACGCCTGGATGCCGAGACGGTGGAGCGTCGGCGCGCGATTGAGCAGCACCGGATGCTCGCGGATCACCTCGTCCAAAATGTCCCAGACTTCCTTGCGCTCCTTCTCGACCCACTTCTTGGCCTGCTTGAGCGTCATCGACAGGCCCTTGGCGTCGAGCCGCGAATAGATGAACGGCTTGAACAGCTCGAGCGCCATCTTCTTCGGCAGGCCGCACTGGTGGAGCTTGAGCTCAGGGCCGGTGACGATGACCGAGCGGCCCGAATAATCGACCCGCTTGCCGAGCAGATTCTGGCGGAAGCGGCCCTGCTTGCCCTTCAGCATGTCGGAGAGCGACTTCAGCGGACGCTTGTTGGCGCCGGTGATCGTGCGGCCGCGGCGGCCATTGTCGAACAGAGCGTCGACCGCCTCCTGCAGCATGCGCTTCTCGTTGCGCACGATGATGTCCGGCGCGCGCAGCTCCATCAGCCGCTTCAACCGGTTGTTGCGGTTGATGACGCGGCGGTAGAGGTCGTTGAGGTCGGACGTGGCGAAGCGGCCGCCGTCCAAGGGCACCAGCGGGCGCAGCTCGGGCGGGATCACCGGAACGACGTCGAGGATCATCCACTCCGGCCGGTTGCCGGATTCGAGGAAGCTCTCGACGACCTTGAGCCGCTTGATGATCTTCTTGGGCTTCAGCTCGGACTTGGTCTCGGCCAGCTCCTTCAACAGGGCCTCGCGCTCGCCCTCGAGGTCGAGGTCGATCAGCATCTGCTTCACGGCCTCAGCGCCGATGCCGGCGGTGAAGGCGTCTTCGCCATGCTCGTCCTGGGCGTCGAGCAGCTCGTCCTCGGTGAGGAGCTGGAACTTCTCGAGCGGGGTCAGGCCGGGCTCGGTGACGATGTAGGACTCGAAATAGAGCACGCGCTCGAGCTGCTTGAGCTGCATGTCGAGCAGCAGGCCGATGCGGCTCGGCAGCGACTTCAGGAACCAGATGTGGGCGACCGGCGCGGCGAGCTCGATATGCCCCATCCGCTCGCGGCGGACCTTCGAGACGGTGACCTCGACGCCGCACTTCTCGCAGACGATGCCCTTGTATTTCATGCGCTTATACTTGCCGCACAGGCATTCATAATCCTTGATCGGACCGAAGATGCGCGCGCAGAACAGGCCGTCGCGCTCGGGCTTGAACGTGCGGTAGTTGATCGTCTCGGGCTTCTTGATCTCGCCGAACGACCAGGAGCGGATCCGCTCCGGCGAGGCGATGCCGATCTTGATCTGGTCGAACGTCTCCGGCTTGGCCACCGGGTTCGCGAAGTTGGTCATCTCGTTCATCTATCTTCTTCCTCTTACCTCCCCTCCCGCTCGCGGGAGGGGATATAGGGGGTGGGCCTACCGGTTCTGCCGCACCCCACCCCCGGCCCCTCCCGCAAGCGGGAGGGGAGGGTGAAATTCTATTCCGCCGCCAGCTGCTGCTGTTCCCGCTCTTCCTCGCTCATGATCGAGTTCAGCTCGACGTTGAGGCCCAGCGAGCGCATCTCCTTGACGAGCACGTTGAAGCTTTCGGGAATGCCGGCCTCGAACGTGTCGTCGCCCTTGACGATCGCCTCGTAGACCTTGGTGCGGCCGATCACGTCGTCCGATTTCACCGTCAGCATTTCCTGCAGCGTATAGGCCGCGCCATAGGCCTGGAGCGCCCAGACCTCCATCTCGCCGAAACGCTGGCCGCCGAACTGGGCCTTGCCGCCCAGCGGCTGCTGGGTGACGAGGGAGTAGGGGCCGATCGAGCGGGCGTGGATCTTGTCGTCGACCAGATGGTGCAGCTTGAGCATGTAGATATAGCCCACCGTCACCTTGCGGTCGAACGCCTCGCCGGTGCGCCCGTCGAAGAGCGTCACCTGGCCCGAAACGTCGAGCCCGGCCTTCTCCAGCATCTCGGCGACGTCGGCTTCCTTGGCGCCGTCGAACACCGGCGTGCCCATCGGGATGCCGCCGGTGAGGTTGGAGGCGAGCTCCATCAAATGCTCCTCGTCGCGCCCGTCGATATCGGCATGGTAGTTCTTGCCGTAAATATCCTTGAGCTTGGCGCGCAGCGGCTTGGTGTCCGGCGTCGCCTTGCCCTTGGCGTAGATCTCGTCGAGCAGCGCCCCGACCTGCTTGCCGAGGCCGCGCGCGGCCCAGCCCAGGTGGGTCTCGAAAATCTGCCCGACGTTCATCCGGCTCGGCACGCCCAGGGGATTGAGCACGATGTCGGCCGGCGTGCCGTCCTCGAGGAAGGGCATGTCCTCTTCCGGAAGGATCCGGGAGATGACGCCCTTATTGCCGTGGCGGCCGGCCATCTTGTCGCCCGGCTGCAGCTTGCGCTTCACCGCGACGAACACCTTGACCATCTTGAGCACGCCGGGGGGCAGCTCGTCGCCGCGCTCGAGCTTCTCGATGCGGTCCTCGAGCCGGCGGCGGACGACCGCCTCGGCCTCGTCATATTGCGCCTTGACCGCTTCCAGATCGGCCTGGACCTTGTCGTCCTTGACCGCGAACTTCCACCATTCGTGGGGCTCGACCGCGTCGAGCGTCTCGGCGTCGATCACGCCGCCCTTCTTGACGCCCTTGGGCGCCGCGGTGGCGGTCTGGCGGAGCAGCATCTCGCGCAGGCGGGCGTAGGAGGAGCGTTTCAGGATGGCGCGCTCGTCCTCGGCGTCCTTGCGAAGCCGGTCCTTCTCCTCGGTCTGGATCGCCCTTGTGCGGTCGTCGATGTCGATGCCGTGGCGGTTGAACACGCGGACCTCGACCACCGTGCCCTGCACGCCCGGCGGCAGCCTGAGCGAGGTGTCGCGCACGTCCGACGCCTTCTCGCCGAAGATGGCGCGCAGCAGCTTCTCCTCCGGCGTCATCGGGCTCTCGCCCTTCGGCGTGATCTTGCCGCACAGGATGTCGCCCGGCTCCACTTCGGCGCCGATATAGACGATGCCCGCCTCGTCGAGGTTGCGCAGCGCCTCCTCGCCGTCATTGGGGATGTCGCGGGTGATGTCCTCCGGCCCGAGCTTGGTATCGCGGGCCATGACCTCGAACTCTTCGATATGGATCGAGGTGAAGACGTCGTCCTTCACGATCCGCTCGGAGATGAGGATCGAATCCTCGAAATTATAGCCGTTCCAGGGCATGAACGCGACGAGCACGTTGCGCCCCAGAGCGAGCTCGCCCAAGTCCGTCGACGGGCCGTCGGCGATGACGTCGCCGGCGCGGACCAGGTCGCCCTTCTTCACCAGCGGGCGCTGGTTGATGCAGGTATTCTGGTTGGAGCGCTGGAACTTCATCAGCGTGTAGATGTCGACGCCGGACGTGCTGGCCTCGACCTCGTCGGTGGCGCGCACGACGATGCGGGCGGCGTCGACCTGGTCGACCACGCCGGTGCGGCGGGCGGCGATGGCGGCGCCGGAATCGCGGGCGACCGTCTCTTCCATGCCGGTGCCGACGAACGGCGCCTCGGCGCGGATCAGCGGCACCGCCTGGCGCTGCATGTTCGAGCCCATCAGGGCGCGGTTGGCGTCATCGTTCTCCAGGAAGGGAATGAGCGAAGCGGCGACCGACACCAGCTGCTTGGGGCTGACGTCCATCAGGGTGATCGTCTCGCGCGGCGCCATCAGGAATTCGCCGGCGCGGCGGGAAGAGACGATCTCCTCGCCGAAGCTGTTGTCCTTGGCGAGATCGGCATTGGCCTGCGCGATCGTGTGCTTGGCCTCCTCCATCGCCGAAAGGTAGACGACGTCCTTGGTCACCTTATGGTCGATGACCTTGCGGTAGGGCGTCTCGATGAAGCCGTATTTGTTGACCCGGCTGAACGAGGCGAGCGAGTTGATCAGGCCGATATTCGGCCCTTCGGGAGTCTCGATCGGGCAGATCCGGCCATAATGGGTCGGATGGACGTCGCGGACCTCGAAACCCGCGCGCTCGCGAGTCAACCCGCCCGGCCCGAGCGCCGAGACGCGGCGCTTGTGCGTCACTTCGGAGAGCGGGTTGGTCTGGTCCATGAACTGGCTGAGCTGCGAGGAGCCGAAGAATTCGCGCACCGCGGCGACCGCGGGCTTGGCGTTGATCAGGTCGTTCGGCATCACCGTCGAGACGTCGACCGAGCTCATCCGCTCCTTCACGGCGCGCTCCATCCTGAGGAGCCCGACGCGATATTGGTTCTCGAGCAATTCGCCGACCGAACGCACCCGGCGGTTGCCGAGATTGTCGATGTCGTCGATTTCGCCCTTGCCGTCCTTGAGGCCGACCAGGGTCTTCACCACCGCGATGATGTCCTCCTTGCGGAGCGTCGTCACCGTATCCTCGACGTCGAGCTCGAGGCGCATGTTGAGCTTGACCCGGCCCACGGCCGACAAATCGTAGCGCTCGGGGTCGAAGAACAGGCCGGCGAACAGCGACTCCGCGGTCTCGCGCGTCGGCGGCTCGCCCGGGCGCATCACCCGGTAGATGTCGGAGAGCGCCTGGTCGCGGTCTTCGGCCTTGTCGGCCTTCAGCGTATTGCGGATCCACGCGCCGGTATTGGTGTGGTCGATGTCGAGCAGTTCGAGCCGGTCGATGCCGGCCAAATCGAGCTTCTCCAGGTTTTCGGGGCTGAGCTCGTCGCCCGCCTCGATATAGATTTCGCCGGTCTTGTCGTTGACCAGGTCGTAGGCGGAATAGCGGCCGAAAATCTCCTCGGTCGGGATCATCAGCTCGGCCAGGCCGTCCTTGGCGGCCTTGTTGGCCGCGCGCGGGCTGATCTTCTGGCCGGCCGGGAAGATGACCTCGCCGGTCTTGCCGTCGGCGATGTCGAAGGCGGGCTTCTGGCCGCGCCATTGCTCGGAGACGTAGGGGATCAGCCAGCCGCCGCCCTCCTTTTTCCCCGGGCCGCGCACGAAGGTGACGCGCTCGTAGAAGGTGTTGAGGATCTCCTCGCTCGACAGGCCGAGCGCGTGGAGGAGCGCGGTGACCGGCAGCTTGCGCTTGCGGTCGATGCGGACGTTGACGATGTCCTTGGCGTCGAACTCGAAGTCGAGCCACGAGCCGCGATAGGGGATGACGCGGGCGGCGAAGAGGTATTTGCCCGAGGCGTGGGTCTTGCCGCGGTCATGGTCGAAGAGCACGCCCGGCGAGCGGTGCATCTGGCTGACGATCACGCGCTCGGTGCCGTTGACGATGAACGTGCCGTTCTTCGTCATCAGCGGCATGTCGCCCATGTAGACGTCCTGCTCCTTGATATCCAAGACGGAGCGGGTTTCCGTATCGGGATCGACCTCGAACACGATCAGCCGCAGCGTCACCCGCATCGGCGCCGCGTAGGTCATGCCGCGCTGGCGGCACTCGTCGGTGTCGTATTTCGGGTCTTCGAGCTCGTAATGGACGAAATCCAATTCGGCGGTGCCGGCGAAATCGCGGATCGGGAACACGCTCCTGAGCGTCTTCTCGAGGCCCGACACATAGCCGTCCTGCGGCCGCGAGCGGAGGAATTGCTCATAGCTCTCGCGCTGCACCTCGATCAGGTTCGGCATTTCCGAGACTTCGTGGATGTTGCCGAAGATCTTGCGGATGCGCTTGGATGCGGTGGGCCTCGTGTCGAGAGCCGGAGCTGCCTTGGTCGCCATGTGGGTGTGTCGCCTCTATGTTGTTCCCCGGCGAAGGCCGGGGCCCAGAATCTTGTGTCCGCACTGGACCCCGGCCTTCGCCGGGGAACAATCGGGTGGTGCGCCCCAAACGCAAAAAGCCGCGGATTCCCAGGCGGGAATCGCAGCTTCAGCGTCTATGAAACCCCAGAAGCCCAATGCGTGGGACGCGCTGCGCGACGGCGCGACCTGTTCCGAACCTCTGTGGTGAGGGGCGCGATATAGGGGCGGGGGCGGGGGATGTAAAGGGGCGAGGGAGCTATTTCCCGCTCAGTTCCCTTGCCGCCCCGAGCAGCGACGAACGCCGTCGGAGGCTGATCTTCTCGACATGCGTCCAGTAGTGATCGAGTTTGCCGCTTTGCTCCGCAATCTCGGCAGCACGGAGAGCGCAGCGACGGTCGATTTCGTGTCCGAAGCGTCGCAACGCCCGCAAAAAGTGTCGCCAAATGTAAACCTGGCTACCGGCGCGTTCAGGCTTGTCGTACACCTCTCCCTAACGGTCCCGGGCGAAGGATCGGCGGTCCCGGTGGCGATGGGGAGGCCACGATGGCGGATTTTGAAGCCCGAGTGGAAACCGGCCTCGAGACCGCGCCCGGCCCCGCGCCGGAAACCCCGGTCACCCCGCCCAGTCTCGCCGCGCTCGGCGTCACCCTCGGCCTCGCCGCCTGCGGAGGCGGGGGCGGAACCGCGCCGGCCCCGCCCGCGCCGGCGCCGTCGCCGCCGCCCGTGGCGCTGCCGACGCGCGCCCAGGCCGCCCGCTTCCTGTCGCAGGCGGCGATGGGGGCGAGCAAGGCCAATCTCGACCAGGTCGCGGCGCAGGGCTACGACGCCTGGCTCGACGCCCAGTTCGCGATGCCGCGCGCCATCTCGCACTGGGATTGGCTGGTCCAGGCCGGCTATGCCACCGCCGCCACCCAGAACAACCAGGCCGGCTTCGACCCGGTGATGTGGCGCCAGCTCATCGCCAGCGCCGATCAATTGCGCCAGCGCGTCGGCATGGCCCTGCTCGATTTCCTCGTCGTCGGCATAGACGGGGTCAACGTCCCCTGGCGCCAGTTCGCGGTCGCCGCTTATGCCGATCTGCTGCTCGACAACGCCTTCGGCAATTACCGCGCGCTCCTCCAGGCGATCTCGACCAACGTCGCCATGGGCTATTATCTGACCTTCGCCGGCAACCGGAAGGCGAACCCGGCCACCGGCGCCGTCCCCGACGAGAATTACGCCCGCGAGTCGATGCAGCTCTTCACCATCGGCCTGCTCAAGCTCAACATGGACGGCAGCCTCCAGGGCGGCGCCGCGGCCGAGACCTACACGCAGGACGACATTACCGGCCTCGCCCGGGTCTTCACCGGCTGGAACATCGCCAATGCCGACAATAGTACGCCGGACCGGATGCGGCTGCCGATGGTCAACGCTGCGGCCCAGCACGAGACCGGCGCCAAGGCCTTCCTCGGCGCCAACATCCCCGCCGGCACCGCCGGCCCGCAAAGCCTGAGCCTCGCCCTCGACGCGATCTTCGCCCATCCCAACGTGCCGCCCTTCATCTCCAGGCAGCTGATCCAGCGCCTCGTCACCTCCAATCCGAGCCCGGCCTATGTCGGCCGGATTTCGGCGACGTTCGCCAACAATGGCAGCGGCGTGCGCGGCGACTTGAAGGCGGTGGTCCGCGCCATCCTGCTCGACGCCGAAGCGCGCACGCTCTCGGCCGCCGCCAGCTACGGCAAGCTGCGCGAGCCGGTGATGCGGCTGACCGGCTGGGCGCGCGCGTTCAACGCCACCTCGCCGTCCGGCGCCTGGCCGATCGGCGACACCTCCTCGACCGCCAGCCGGCTCGGCCAGAGCCCGGGCCGCAGCCCCTCGGTGTTCAACTTCTTCCGCCCGGGCTACACCCCGCCCAACAGCGCCATCGCCACCGCCGGCCTGGTCGCGCCCGAATTCCAGATCACCAACGAGCCCTCGGTCATCGCCTACGTCAATTACATGGCGGCGCTGGCCACGACCGGCAGCGGCGATTTCCGCGCCGATTATGCCGACATGGTCGCGCTCGCCGACAACAGCGCGGCCCTGGTCGACGAGGTCGACATATTGCTCGGCGCCGCGCTCAGCGCCGCCACCAGGACCAGCATCCGCACCGCCGTCGATGCGATCGCGATCGGCTCGGTCGGCGGGCCGCAGAACCGGGTCTATACCGCGGTCCTGCTCACTTTGGCCGCGCCCGAATATCTTGTGCAGAAATGAGGGGGCCGAGGCGATGAGCATGGACCAGTCCCGCCGCGCCTTCCTGAAGCGCGCCGCCGCCTGCTCGATCATGGGCGGCGCCTCGCCTTTCGTCATGAACCTCGCCGCGATCGGCGAGGCCGCCGCCGCCACCGCCAGCGACTATAAGGCCCTGGTCTGCGTCTTCCTGTTCGGCGGCAACGATTATGCCAATACCGTCACCCCCTACGACCAGCCCTCCTACGACCTCTATGCGAGCCTGCGCGGCACCATCGCCCACACCCGCGATTCGCTTGCCCAGACCATCCTCTTCCCCAACACCGGCCTTGCCGGCGGCCGCCAATTTGCGCTGGCGCCGGGCCTCTTGCCGCTCATCCCCTTGTTCGACGCCGGCCGGCTGGCGGTGGTGCTCAACGTCGGCACGCTGATCCAGCCGACCAGCAAGACCAATTACACCAACAAGAGCGTGCCGCTGCCGCCCAAGCTCTTCAGCCACAACGACCAGCAGAGCTTCTGGCAGGCCTCCAACCCCGAAGGCGCGACTTCGGGCTGGGGCGGGCGGATCGGCGATCTGCTCCAGGCCGGCAACGGCACCGCCACGCTGACCTGCATCAACGCCTCGGGCAACAGCGTCTTCCTGTCGGGCAAGACCGCGGTCCAATATGGCGTCGCCACCACCGGGCCGGTGCCGTTGCTCAACAACGGCGCCAATCTGTTCGGCTCGGCCACGGGGATGAGCACGCTGCGCGCGCTGATGACTCAGCCGCGCACGCATCTCTTCGAGGACGAGCATAGCCGCGTCACCAAGCGCTCGCTCGATCTCCAGGCCCAGGTCAGCGCCGCATTGGGCGCCGGCCCCGCCATCGCCACCGCCTTCCCGGCCAACAATCCGCTCGCCGATCAATTGCGCATCGTCGCCCGCCTGATCTCGGTCTCGCAGGAGCTGGGCGCCAAGAGGCAGGTCTTCTTCGTGTCACTCGGCGGCTTCGACACTCACGATTCGATCCTCACCGCCCATCCGACCCTGATGACCCGCCTCGGCGGCGCCATGCGCGCCTTCCACGACGCCATGGTCGAGCTCAATGTCGCCGACAAGGTCACCGCCTTCACCGCTTCCGATTTCGGCCGCACCTTGACCTCCAACGCCAACGGCTCGGACCATGGCTGGGGCTCGATCCATTTCGTCATGGGCGGCGCCGTCCACGGCCGCGATTATTACGGGCCCCCTCCGGCCATCGCCAATAACGGCCCCGACGACGTCGGCCAGGGCCGCCTCCTCCCGGCGCTCTCGGTCGACCAATATGGCGCCACTTTGGCGAGCTGGTTCGGCGTCGGCGCCGGCCAGATGCCGACCGTCCTGCCCAACATCAACAATTACAATCCAAGCACCTGGAACCTGGGTTTCGTTTGAGGCCGGGAGGTCGCCCATCGAACTATCCCGATTATACGAACTTGACGAAATACCCAAATTCCTCTAAGGGAGTTTGAGGAGATGCCCGTGGCCGACCCCCAAGACGCAGCGCAGCGGCAGGAGGCCGACGATTCCGCCGCGGAAGAGCGCCCGGAGGCCGAGGGACGGCGAGCGATCAAGTCAGCGTCGCGGGGCCCAGGCCGGGCCATCAGCGTCTACAGCGATCCCGCGGCGGGCCGGGAGAGCAGGGAGTGGGGCAAGAGCCTCAACCGAGCCTTGAAGCGAGCCGCGGACGAAGTTCGCAAGACGGGGCGGGCCGTCGAACTCACCATGCGGATCGAACCGGGCTCTCGGGAATCGGGGCTGGACGCCGTCATTGCCGAACGTCCCGCCCCGATCCGGGCGGCCCTTGTCCCGAAGCCGAAGGATATCTTGCTCGATCGTGCGCTGGCCGCCGCGCGGGGGCGCGGGCGCATCCGGGCGGCGGAGATTCTCGCTGGCGAGGAGATGCTCAGCGCCGACCTGTTCGCGCGCGAGCTCGGGACGACCCGGGCCACGGTCAATGCCTGGCGGAAGAACGGGCAGGTGCTTGCACTGGAGGGCGCGACGCGCGGGTTCAAATATCCGGCGTGGCAAGTGGATTCCGAGGGCCGGCCCTTCGCCGCCATCCCCGCTTTATTCGACAGGCTGGGCGGCAGCAGCTGGGCCGTCTATCGTTTTCTCCTTCATCACCATCCCGAGCTGAGCGGGAGAACCGGCCTCGAAGAGCTTGAGCGCGGGCACGCCGACCGGGTCATCGAAGCCGCCGCGAGCGTGGCCGAGGCATTTGCCTGAGTGGCGCGGTTCCTTCCTCCGACGCCGGCCTTTGAGAATGTGAAACTCGATATCGTCCGGATCGGTACGGGCGCGCTATTCGGCAGGATCTTGCTCGGCAAATATCCCGACCCCCTGGGGTTCGGAAAGAGTCGCAGTCGCTTTTCCGATCCGCGGCGTCGGGTCGACAGGAACCGGTTCGGCGTCCTTTATCTCGGCCGGACCTTGAAGGTCTGCTTCGTCGAGGCCGTGTTGCGCGACGCGCGCAACGGCGCAATAGGCGACTTTCCCTTCGAGGAGATCGAGTTCAGGCAGCGCACTTATGCGAGGATCGGGGTCGGCGCACCCTTGCGCCTCGTCGATCTTCGCGACGACGGCAGGATCCGCATGGGCATTCCGTCCGATGTGACCGGCGCGGCGGATCAGCGCGCGGGTCGCGCATGGTCGCTGGCGATTCACGATCATCCCCACCAGCCCGATGGGCTCGTCTACCCGTCGCGGCTCAACAATGGGACGAATCTCGCCATTTACGACCGCGCGATCGCCAAGCTGGCGCCCATCCGAAGTTACGAGCTGCTCACTGCTCCCGGCTTCGCCGATGTCCTCGAGGAACTCCGCGTGGCGATACTCTGACTCGTCCTCGCGCCCGCATTTCGCTTCGCCGCTGACTCCAACCAATTCGACGCAGCGGCCGCGACGGACGGAGCCTTTTGCCCCGTGAACTCGTTGTGCCCCTGATATGAAACAGCCCCTTAACCCGCTTCGCCCCGCGACTGCCGCGCTGTTCGCCGCCCTCGCTTTTTCAACCGCGCCGGTTTTTGCGCAAGACGTCGCGACGCCGCCGCCGCCGGTGGTTGCCGTGCCGCCGCCGACCATCAATGCGCCGCCGCCGACCATCACCGTGCCGCAGGTCGCCACCCCTCCGGCGCGCACCGTGCCGGCAAGGACGGCGCCGCAGGCCCGGACCACGCCGCGCACCGCCCGGCCCGCCGCTCCGGCCCGCACCGCCGCCCGCGCGCCGGCGCCGGTCCGCACCGCCGCTCCCGCAGCGACGGCTCCGAGGGCCGCGGCTCCGACGGCTCCCACGCCCGCGCCCGTCGCGGAAGCGCCCGCTCCCGCCGTCGCCGAAGCTTCGGCCGCGCCCCCGGTCACCGTCGAAACCGCGGCTCCGGCCGAGCAGCCGGCGGCCGCCAGGACGTCGGTGCTGCCGTTCATCATCGGCGCCGCCGTGCTGCTGATCCTTGCGCTGGGCTTCCTCGCCCTGCGCCGCCGCCGCCGCACCGACGACGTCTATTATGACGACGCGGCCTATGAAGAGACCCATGAGGAGCCGGCCGTCCAGGCGCCCGCCGCGCCTTATGCCGAGCCCGCTCTGGCCGGCGCGCCCTTCGCGCCCGAGCCGACCTTCATCCGCACGCCGGTCGCCGAAAGCGCCGAGGAGGCCACCGACGTGGTCAGCGCCGCCTCGATCGAGGAGGTCGAGGTGGTCCGCTCCGACGCCGCCGACGTCGAGGCGCTCGCCGCCGATTCGACGCCGGTCGCGGGCCGGCCGTGGATCGAGTTCCTGATGCGGCCGCTGCGCGCCGGGACCAGCCGCGACAATGCCATCGTCGAGTTCGAGCTGACCGTCGGCAATACCGGCTCGGTGCCCGCCAGGGACGTCCGCATCTCCACCTGGGTGGTCGCCGCCGGCGAGGGCAGCGACATGGAACGCTCGCTGATCGAGCCCTCCGCCGATGCGACCCACAATATGGTCGACATCGCCGCCGGCGACGGCGCCCGCGTCGAAGCGAAGATCGCCATGTCCAAGGACGGTCTCGACGCGCCGGTGCTGCCGGTGGTGGTCGCCGACGCCCGCTACACCCTGCCCGACGGCAGCGAGGGCCGCACCCACGCTTCGTTCGCGGTCGGCGTGCCCGACGAGGACGGCAGCGACCTCCAGCCGTTCCGCGTCGACGGCTCCTCGGGCCTGCGCGAGAATGTCGAGGCCCGCCTCTACGGCGAGCCCGAGCGCGTCTAGCCGAGCCATCGCTCAAGCGAGGGAAGGGCGGTCCCGAAAGGGGCCGCCCTTTTTTTGGGGACGCTTGCTCTTTCTGCGAAAAAGCAAGCGTCCCCATTTCCAACGAAAAAGGGCGGCCCCGCGCGGAGCCGCCCTTATTTCTTCAGTCGTCATACCGGCGAAGGCCGGTATCCCGGGGAGGAACAGGCTCAGCCCTTCCCCCCGAGATCCCGGATCGAGTCCGGGACGA
Source organism: Sphingomonadales bacterium (assembly GCA_034668505.1). Taxonomy (GTDB): domain Bacteria; phylum Pseudomonadota; class Alphaproteobacteria; order Sphingomonadales; family Sphingomonadaceae; genus Allosphingosinicella. The sequence goes on along the minus strand of JAXDPD010000009.1, from coordinate 53,021 downwards.
TTCCGCGCGCGCCCTGCGGGCGCCGCGGGTCACTTCAGCTCGACGGTGCCGCCGGCGTCCTCGATCTTCTTCTTGATCTCTTCGGCCTCGGCCTTGTTGACGCCTTCCTTGATCGCCTTGGGCGCGCTCTCGACCAGTGCCTTGGCTTCGCCGAGGCCGAGCTGGGTGATGGCGCGGACTTCCTTGATCACGTTGATCTTCTTGCCGCCGTCCGAGGTCAGGATGACGTCGAACTCGGTCTGCTCCTCGACGGCTTCGGCGGGGGCGGCGGCGGCGGGGCCGGCGGCGACCGCGGCGGCGGCCGAGACGCCCCATTTCTCTTCCAGCGCCTTGGCGAGGTCGGCGGCTTCGAGGACGGTCAGCTCGCTGAGCTTCTCGACGAGGGTGTTGATGTCTGCCATTTTAAGTCTCCGTTTTTTACTAATTTGTGTCCCGGCGAAGGCCGGGACCCAGTCTGGACCCCGGCTTTCGCCGGGGAGCTAAAGGTCAGGCCGCTTCCTTGGCCGCATAAGCGCCGATGACGCGGGCCAGCTGGGCGCCGGGCTCGTTGATCGTCCGCGCGATCTTGGTCGCGGGCGCCTGGACGAGGCCCACGATCCTGGCGCGCAGCTCGTCGAGCGACGGCAGAGCGGCGAGCGCCTTGATGCCGTCGGCGTCGAGCAGGGTCTCGCCCATCGCCCCGCCGACGATCTCGAGGCGATCGTTGGTCTTGGCGAAATCGACCGCGGCCTTGGCGGCGGCGACCGGGTCGGACGAGGTGGCGAGCGCCGTCGGCCCGGTCAGCAGATCGCTGAGCGGCGCGTAGGCGGTCCCCTCCAGCGCGATCAGCGCCAGCCGGTTCTTGGTGACCTTGTAGGCGGCGCCCGCATCGCGCATCCGGTTCCTCAGATCGGTGGATTGCGCCACCGTGAGGCCGAGATTGCGGGTGACGACCACCACGCTGGTCTCGTTGAACGTCTGCTTCAGCGCGGCGACCGTTTCTCTTTTCTGAGCACGATCCATATGGCTCTCCACGTTTCGCGCGGCGGACCATCCACCGCGCGCGGTATATAAAGTCCGATGGGGAGCGTTGAGGCCGAAGGCTTCCGGCGAGTCCGGCCACGCAATCGCGTGCGGGGCGGGATCAAAACTGTTCCCCGTCTAGGCTGGAGATTAAGAGGGCCGAAGCGCCCCCGCCAACTGTCTCGGACGGAACGCAAGCGGGCCGGGGCCCGCAAGCGAAGGCGCGCCTATAGCGGGTTTCCCCGGCGGATCAAGCCCACGCCGGCCCATCACCGGGCGGCCTTGCGCCATGGCGGGCGCGATACCCTGCCCGGATCCCCATCTCCGGCGGGGATCGCTCGGCCGTGACGGGCGTCACGTGCGGCGGCGCTGCGCGGCGCTAGGATCGACGCCACGGTCCACCAATCCGGAAAGGAAGAGATCATGATCTTCACCCAGGGCTTCGCCGAGCAGAACTGGCTTATCACCCCGGCCGCGACCGCGCCGATCGCCCCCCAGCAGGTCGCGACGACCGGATCGCCGCCGCCGCCGCCGCCCGCGGTTCATACGACCGGCAGCCTGGCCGAAGCGGATCGGGTGGCGCAGGCGGCGCTCCGCGAGCAGAAATGGCTTCTGGTGCTAAGCGGGGTGGCGCTGGTGAATTTCGAAGGCACGCTTGCCAACGACTGGAACCACGAGACGCTCGACCTGGGGCTGGCGTCCGCCCTCGCGCCGCCGCTCGATCACATCATCGGCGCGCATCGCATCGCCCGGCCGTCCCGCCAGCACGTCGCCTCGTTCCAGGTCGAGCAAGCGGCGCCGTTCGCGGGCCTGAGCGCGATCTTCGGCAACGGCTCGCCGCGCCAGCCGGGCTATGCCGTCGACGATTGGGGGGTCAATCTCTTCACCGGCACGGAAGCCGGCACGAATGCGTCGCTCCGCGGGCTTTTCGCCGGCTTGCTGGTGGCCCTCGCGGTGCGCAATCGAAGCGCGATCATCTACCGGGTCAGCTACACCGTCTCGCTGCTCGGCAGGATCCGCTTCGCCGCCCCGCCGCCGATTTTGTGAGGAGGATGACGGGAAGAGGGGACAGTCACCGTGACTGTCCCCAATCCCGCGGCTAGACGCTCGCCACCTCGGCCACGTCCAATTTCAGCCCCGGGCCCATGGTCGAGCTGATCGCGGCCTTCTTGACGTATTTGCCCTTGGCGCCCGACGGCTTGGCCTTGACGATCGCATCGACGAAGGCGTCGAAATTCTTCCTGAGGTCGGCGTCGGAGAAGCTCGCCTTGCCGATCCCGGAATGGATGATCCCGGCCTTCTCGACGCGGAACTCGACCTGGCCGCCCTTGGCCGCCTTGACCGCCTCGGCGACGTTCATCGTCACCGTGCCGAGCTTCGGGTTCGGCATCAGCCCCTTGGGGCCGAGCACCTTGCCGAGCCGGCCGACGATCCCCATCATGTCGGGCGTGGCGATGACCCGGTCGAAATCGATCGTGCCGCCCTGGACGGTCTCCATCAGATCCTCCGCCCCGACCACGTCGGCGCCGGCCTTCCTGGCCTCGTCCGCCTTGTCGCCCTTGGCGAAGACGGCGACGCGCACGTCCTTGCCGGTGCCGGCCGGAAGCGTGACGACGCCGCGCACCATCTGGTCGGCATGGCGCGGATCGACGCCGAGGTTGAGCGCGATCTCGATCGTCTCGTCGAACTTGGCGGTGGCGTTGGCCTTGGCGGCCGCGATCGCCTCGTCGACGCCGTAGAGCTTCGTGGGATCGAGCTCGGCCATCTTCTTCTGCTTCTTGGTCTGCGCCATGTCCTTAGCTCCCCGTCACTTCGAGGCCCATCGCGCGGGCGCTGCCTTCGATGATCCGGGCCGCGGCCTCGAGGTCGTTGGCGTTGAGGTCCTTCATCTTGGTCTCGGCGATCTCGCGCAGCTGGGCCCGGGTGACGCGCCCGGCGGTGACCTTGCCGGGCTCCTTGGCGCCCGCCGAGATCCGCGCCGCCTTCTTGAGGAAATAGGAGGCCGGCGGGGTCTTGGTCTCGAAGCTGAACGAGCGGTCCGCATAGACGGTGATCACCGTCGGGATCGGCATGCCCTTTTCCATGTCGCCGGTGGCGGCGTTGAACGATTTGCAGAAATCCATGATGTTGACGCCGCGCTGGCCGAGGGCAGGGCCGATCGGCGGCGACGGATTGGCGGCGCCCGCGGGCACCTGGAGCTTGATATAGCCCGTTATCTTCTTTGCCATGTGTCACTCTCTTTCAAGTTTAGCGGTCCAGACGGAAGCCCGAGGGCGCCCTCCCGCAAATTCCACAGCATATGCGTTGGAAGCGGGCCCACTAGCGCAAACCGGCCCGCGAGGGAAGGGGGCCGAAGGCCCAATATTTCAAGCTGCCCTCCGTTCCGCACCAAGGCGTTGAAATGTAGGAAATGATCTGCGCTAGGCTAGGCATGGCGCACAGACCCTTCACCCGCCGCCAGGCGCTCCAGAACCGGGCCTGGCTCGAGGCGCTGCGCCGGACCGGCAATCCCCGCCTCGCCGCCCGCCTGCTCGGCGTCCACCGCTCCACCTACACCAAGCGCCGCGCCCGCTGCGCCGCCTTCGCGCAGGATTGGGACGCCGCTCTGGCCGCCGCCCACGCCGATTTCCACCGCGCCGGAGGGCCGCGCCCGCCGGAGCAGGGGACAGTCGCTCGCAACTGTCCCCCTTCCCACCGCACCAAGGGCGGCGAACTCCACGTCGCCCGCACCCGCGGCGGCCGCCTGCAGCTGCGCCGCGCGCCTGCGGGCTGGATGACCAGGCAAAGCGAGCAGGCCTTCTTCTTCGCGCTCAGCGCCACCGCCAACGTCCGCCTCGCCGCCGCCGCCGCCGGCTTCTCCCATTCGGCCTTCTATTCGAGGAAGCGCCAGCGCCCCTATTTCGCCCGCGAGATGCGTTTCTCGCTGACCCTGGGCTACGACCGGATCGAGGAGGCCGCGATGGCGAGCGCCATGCCCGACAGCCACGCGGACGATGCCTGGCGCCACAACGACCCGCCCCCGATCCCGCCGATGACCGCGGACCAGGCGATCCAGCTGCTCAGCCTCCACCGCAAGGGCGTCCGCCTGGGCTGGGAGGAGCCCAACCGCCGCAGGCGCCGCGGCGAGGCCGCGCAAGCCTATCGGGCCCGCCTCATCGCGATGACCGCGGCGGAGAAGGACAGGGAGGCCGAAGGCGCGGTCCTGCGCCGGGCGGCGCAGTACGAGAAGACGGGCGACTGGCGCCTCCCCGAGGAACCGCCGCCCCCCGAGCTGCCGCCGCTGCACCTGGTCACGGGCTGGAGCAAGGCGCAGCCGGTCAAGGCGGTGCACAATCCCGGGCTGGCTTTGTTCGGCGGGTGGCGGCTTCGGGACTGGGAAAAGCGCAAGGCGGGGAAACGGTAGATCCGCCCCTGCATTTGCAGGGAGGGGACCGTGCGGAGCATGGTGGAGGGCCAAGGGCGCGGGCCCATACGATATACGAAAATCGTATATTCATCCGCGCGGAGTTGCGCTAACCGATGAGCCATGGCGCGCCCGGATCAGCGATTGGTCGAGATCAGCCGCGATCTCGAACGGCTCGCTCAATTCTCGCCGTTCGATTGATCGCGCCGGACCATCTCGGCCGCGATCTGGGCGAGCCGGCGCGCAACATGCTGCTCTCGCTCTACGCGGCGCGGCAGGAAGGCCGCGACCTTCCGCCCACCAGGCTCGCCCAATCGGCCGCCGTCCCACTCCCGTTCGGGCTGAGCCTGTCGAAGCCCTCCTCGCGGTTAGCGCAGGAAGAAGGACCGTCCTTCGACAGGCTCGGGACGAACGGAGTCAGCCGGCTCGCCGGGCCACGCAATATTCGATATTAGAATTTTGTATGTGCCCCATCGCCCCCTAGCCCCGCCCCATGCGGCGCTACCCAAAGTCGGACCAGTTGCGCCAGATCCTCATCGACGCGCGCAAGGCCAGGAGCCTCAAGCAGACCGAGCTCGCCAAGCTGCTCGGCCGCTCGCAAGCCTTCGTCTCCAACTACGAGCGCGGCCAGCGCCGGCTCGACGTGGCGGAGTTCATCGAGATCGCGCGGATGCTGGGGTTGGACCCGGTAGAGGTGATTGGAGAGTTGGGATGAATGGCGCTTGGCTTGGGTATTCCAGGGACGGTATTCCGGGGACGCGACACTTAATCTAAGCGTCCTAGCAACTCCGTCGGCTCCACCCCCAGCGTCCGCGCAATCAGCACGAGATCCACCACGCCAAGCCGCCGCTCTCCGCTCATAATTGGAGACGAAGGTCTGCGTCCGCTTCAGCGCCGCGGCCAGCTCGGTCTGGGTCAGCCCCTTCGCATTGCGCGCCTCGATCAGCACCTCGCGCGGCCGCCGCGTCAGCCGATCCCGCTCGTCCTCCTGTCTCAACCGGCCCGCCGGCGACGGCCCAGGCTGGCCTGAGGATCGCTGCCTCCCATCTTCGCCAAGCGCTTGGCGGCTGCCCGTGCGCTCTCCAAGCCCAGCGGATAATCCTTCACCAGCACCCGCTCCGGCACCCGCCATGCCGCCGCGATCTTGCGGATCATTGGCAGGGTCAGCGCGCGCTTGCGCTGCAGGATCTCGGTCGCGCGCGATTGGCCGATCACTTTCGCAAGGTCGCTCCGGCTGTGCCCGTCATGCGCCATCGCCGCCTCGATCGCCTCGATCGGGTCGAGCTCCTCGATCGGCCAGCGCTTGTCCTCATAGGCCTCAACCAGCGTCGCGAGCACGTCCAGGCGGTCGCCTTCCGCCGTGCCTTCGTCCGCGCCCCACAAAGCCTCGATCTCGCGAAGCGCGGCGCCGTGATCCTCGTCGGTCTTGATCGGTCTTATGTCCATGGCTCGCTTCCTCAAAACAGACTCGCGGTCAGCGCGTCGATCCGGTCATATTCGGCATGGGTGCCGATGAACTTCACGAAGGCGATGCCTCTGCGAAAATCGAAGGCGACGATCATGCGATAGTCGCCGCCCGCGACCTCGAACCTGACCCGCTCGCCGTTCAGCACCTTCGCCTTGGAGAAGGACTCCCGCACCTCTCCGGCATTCGTCCAGGCCGCGGCCTTCACGACGCCGACCCAGTGGGCCAGCGAGGCCTTGGTTTCCGCATGCTTCGCGGCAAACGCGACCAGGGTGCTGCGCGCGATCAGCCTCATGACGCCAGATAGCATTTCCCGTCACGGGAAGCCAGCGTTTTTCCCGACTTGGGAATAACAGGATGGTCGCGGACCGCAAGAAGGCCGCAGCCTTCCCGGGCCCTCCGGTCGATAGCCGTGCCCAAGCTACCGAACCGCCAGCTCATATTCCCGGTCGAACCGCTCCGACAACGCCGGAAACGCCTCGCCCCAACCGCTGGAAATGCTCAGCTCCTGGAGCGGCCCCGTGGGCGCGAAGAGGACGCGCAGCTGGAGCGGGTCGGGAAGCTCGCCCGTCTTCAGCCGGGCGATGAGGCCGTCAATCTCACGCAGCGCGTCGGTCTCGTCCTCCCAACCGGCCCAGCTGAAGTCGTTGCCGGGCAGGCAGACGAGGCGCCTTGCCTCCTCCATCACCGCGCACAGACCAGCATAAAGCAATGGCACTCTCCCGCTGGATACGGTCAGACCAGCTTTTGTTCGGCCCGTATCCAAAGGAGATCGGCGGGGTCTGCGCGGTCACTTATTGCGACCGGCCGAGATCATTCTCCGCGCCTCCGCGCCTCTGCGCGCGCCAAAAAAGGCCGGAGCTTCAGCCCCGGCCCTTGTTCACCGGCGAAGGCCGGTGCCCGGTCTGGGTCCCGGCCTGCGCCGGGACACGATCATTTAACCCGTTCCACCTGCTCGAACTCCAGCTCCACCGGCGTCGCCCGCCCGAAGATCGAGACGGAAGTCTTCACTTGGCGACTCTCGTCGACGGCCCGGTCGGGACGCTGCCGCTCAGTGGGATAGGGCCCGCTTGGTTTGGTGCTGTCGGCCGCTCTTTGCTGGTTACTTTTAATGACCGCGCGGCTTCCATCTTCCTTCGCGCCTTCGCGGCTTCGCGTGAAACCCAAGAGAGCCGGAGCTCCGCCCCCGCTCTTCCCCGAAGTCCAACTCCCGGTCCTCAGCCCCCTGGCGCCCCCGCCACGCCCAGCCGTTCCGCCGCCGCATGCAGCCGCCGGTCCCGCGTCCATAGCCGCGCATCGCGCGTCAGGAGCGTGGAGGCGAGGAGGTGGGCGTCCACGAGGCCGATGCCGGCGCCGAACCAGCGGTGCCGTTCGATCAACCCGAGCACCTCCTCCTCTTTGGCCATTTCGGCCCGTGGCATCTCGGCCAGCCCGCGCAAGATCTCTGCCCGGTTGCGCAGGCTGCCCAGCGCGATCTCGCCGACAACATGCGGATGCATCAGGATCAGGTTCGCGTCGAGCAGCGCGGTCATTCGGGCGTCGCCGCGGTGCAAATGGTCGACCCAGATCGCGGTGTCGGCGAGGATCAATCGAACCGCCGGCGGGGCGGCGCAACGAGATCAGGCTCGGTGCCGCCGAGCCTCGCCAGCCGACGCGCCGCCTCGCGCTCGATCAACGCCTTGAGTCCCTCCCGGACGAGGGCGGATTTCTCTTTGATGCCTGTGTAGGACTGAGCGGTCGCGACGAGATCCTTGTCGAGGGCGAGCGTGGTCCGCATGAAAATGCTCCATCTGAGGCACGATATCTAGCATCAAATGATGCCATTGTCTATGCGGCAGAAGAGATGAAAAAGGCCGGAGCGTCCGCTCCGGCCTGATGCCTTTTGTCCTGGATCCTGAATCGGGCTCAGGATGGAAAGGGTCTATTTGACCCGTTCCACCTGCTCGAACTCCAGCTCCACCGGCGTCGCCCGCCCGAAGATCGAAACGCTGACCTTCACCCGGCTCTTCTCGAAGTCGAGTTCCTCGACGATGCCGTTGAAGCTCGCGAACGGCCCGTCCAGCACCTTGACCGCGTCGCCGATCTCGTAATCGACGCTGATCCGCGCCTTGGGGGCGGCGGCCGCCGCCTCGTCCTTGGTGTTGAGGATGCGGGCCGCCTCGGTGTCCGAAATGGGCTGGGGCTTGCCGCTCGAGCCGAGGAAGCCGGTGACCTTGGGGGTGTTCTTGACGAGGTGGTAGACGTCGTCGCTCATCCTGAGCTTGGCGAGCACGTAGCCGGGGAAGAATTTGCGGTCGGAGGTGACCTTCTTGCCGCGGCGGACCTCGGTGACCTTTTCGGTGGGGACCTCGACCGCCTCGACGAGCGGGGTCAGGCCGAGCCTTGTGGCCTCGGCCATGATCGCGTCGCGGACCTTGTTCTCGAAGCCGGAATAAGCGTGGATGATGTACCAGCGGGACATGTTGTGCCTTTGAAACCGTGAACCTGGAAAAAGCCGGACGGCGCGGAGCGCGCGCCTAGCCGAGCATGGCGAGCAGCGCCTTGACGATCGCGCTGAACGCCGAATCGACGCCGAAGAAGAAGACCGCCAGCAGCGACGTCATGATCACCACCATGACCCCGGTCATGAAAGTCTCGCGCCGGGTCGGCCAGACGATCTTGGCCGATTCGGTGCGGACCTCCCTGAGGAACTTGCCCGGATTGAATGCCACCTTGTTTCAAACCCTTCGAAAATTGATTGGACGATAACGGCATGCGGATGCGGCCCGATAGCGGATCGCGCGCCCGAGCACAAATGAGGCCGCGCCCCGCGCTCCGCAAGGGGGCGCCGCTCGGGTCCCGGCCCTGCACCGGCGCGCCCGGCGTTGCAACCCCCAACCGGTCCCGGCGGCGCGAGGCCGGCGCCTTGCGCCACGCGCGCGGTCGGCAGGCCTGGCAGGAGTGGAGGGATTCGAACCCACGGCCCTCGGTTTTGGAGACCGATGCTCTAACCAGACTGAGCTACACTCCTAAGCGCCAGAGCGCGCGTCCTTACCGGTGGGGGCTGGGCCGCGCAAGCTCTTGGTTGCGCGACGGGAACAGCCGCAGGATAGGGATCGAAATCCTGCAATTCAAGCGGCGGCCGCGAGCGTGCGGTTGTGGCCGAGCATCGCCCGCACCGCGGTCCCGGTCACCGGCCGGGAGAAGATATAGCCCTGGATCCGGTCGCAGCCCAGCGCGCGGACCAGGGCCAGCTGCTCGGCCGTGGCCACACCCTCCGCCACGGTCTTCATGCCGAGGCTGCCGGCCAAGGCGACCACGGCGCGGATGATGGCGGTGCTTTCCGGATCTTCGGACGAGACCGACTGGACGAAGCTGCGGTCGATCTTGAGCGTGTCGAAATCGGCGCGCCGCAAATAGCCCAGCGACGAATAGCCGGTGCCGAAATCGTCCATGGCGAGCTTCACCCCCAGGCTCTGGATCTGCTGGAGCACCTTCTGGGTGGCGCCGGTCAGCTCGAGGAACACGGTCTCGGTGACCTCGAGCTCGAGCCGGCTCGGATCCAGCCCGGCCTGGGTCAGCGCCGAGACCAGAGTGACGATGAAGCCGGGATCGCGCAGCTGGCGCGGCGACACGTTGACGGCGATCGAGATGTCCTCGGGCCAGGACGCGGCCTCCCGGCAGGCGGTGCGCAGCACCCATTCGCCGATCCGGCCGAGCATTCCGGTCTCCTCCGCGATCGGGATGAACTTGGTCGGCGGGATCTGGCCGAGCTCGGGATTGTTCCAGCGCAGCAAGGCCTCGAAGCTGCTGATCTCGCCGCTCCCGGCCAGGACCACCGGCTGGTAGGCGAGGCTGAACTCGGCCGAATCCATCGCGCCGTGCAGCGCCAGCTCGATCCTGCGGCGCTCCTCGGCGCGGGCGTGGAGCGCCGGCTCGTAGAAGCGGATGTCGTTGCCCGATCCGGCCTTGGCCCGGTAGAGCGCGAGATCGGCGTTGCGGATCATCTCCTCGACCGTGTCGCCGTCGCGCGGCCCGATGGCGACGCCGACCGAGGCGCCGACGAACAATCTCTGCTCGCGGTAGAGGAACGGCCCCTGCAGCGCGCTGACCAGGGCGAGGCAGAGCTGCTCGAGCTCGTCGCGGCCCGCGGCATGGGGGATGACGATGGCGAATTCGTCGCCGCCGAGGCGCCCGGCGGTCATCTCGTCGGAGATGACCGTCTCGAAGCTGCGCGAGACCTGCTGGAGGAGGTGATCGCCGGCGACATGGCCGAGCGAATCGTTGATCGTCTTGAACCGGTCGAGATCGACCAGTAGCAGCGCGCATTGCTCGCCGCGGGTCTGCGCCTGCCTGAGGGCGCCGCCGAGATCCTCCATCAGCTGTAGGCGGTTGGGGAGGCCGGTCAGCGCGTCGTGGCGGGCCATATGGGCGATGCGGTCGGCCGCCTGGCGCGCCGCGGTGACGTCCGAGCCGACGCCGTGATAGCCGATGAAGCGGCCCTGCTTGTTGAAGGTCGGGCGCGCCGACAGCTCGATCGACCGGAGGCCGGTCGCGGTCGGGATGGACAGGACGATCTCGCTGAATCCGTCCTTGCGCCCGATCGTGGCCAGCGCCGCGGCGCGGGCGCGCCGGGCGCCCTGATCGCCGCGCGGCAGCGACTTGATGAAATCGAGGATGGACAGGCCCTCAATCTCCTCCATCGGTCGGCCGATCGCGCGGGCGAAGCGGGCCGAGACGTTCCGGAAGCAGAGCTGGGCGTTGGTCTGCCACAGCCAGTCGGCGTCCGAGCTTTCATATTCGCGCAGCAGCAGGCTGACCGTCTGCTCGCGCTCCTCGAGCGCGATGTCGAGATATTTGCGGGCCATGAAGGCGCGGCCGTTGATCAGCACCATCGCCAGCAGCGCGCCGGTATAGACGGGGGCGATCATCAGGATCAGCGCCGAATCCGTGGTCGCCAGCATGCGCGTCGCCGCCACGCCCATGACCACGACATAAGCGGCGGCCGCCGCCGGGATCGGCGCGAAGATGAAAGCGGCGCCCGCCATCATCGTCGCGGTGATCACGCACAGAGCGAGCTGCTGGCCGTGATCCGCAAGAGCGAAGAAGAAGCGCGCCGGAAAGCACCAGACGATGGCGACGAAGACGGAATGATAGGCGGCGCGGGTGATCGTCTTGCGCGGCAGCGAATGGATGTCGCGGCCCCTGAGCTTGCCGTGCTGCCTGGCGAAATAGAGCATCAGCAGCGTCACGCAGAACAGCCACAGCCCGATCGCCGCGGCCGGGGCGCGGCCGGCGAGCATGTAGCAGATGAAGAGCGCGTTGAAGGCCTGGCCCCAGGCCGCGACCTTCATCGCCGGGCGCATCGATATCAGCTGCGCGGCGCGCACGCGTCCCCACCCCCGAATGCCGGGGGGTGCGGCGCGGTTGAAGACGACGCGCCAGTCGAGCTTGGGAAGCGACTTATCGGTCATGACTCTCCGGGGAGCGCCATAGCCGACAAAGCATTAGGGAAGCGTTATCCGTGACCCCCCGCCGAACCCGTATTTAGACGGCGTCAGGCGGCGATGTCGTAGGTCTGGATCTCGCCGGACAGATAGAGGTTGCGGGCCTTGGCGCGCGAGAGCTTGCCCGAGCTGGTGCGCGGCAGCGAGCGCGGCGGGACCAGCTCGATCACGCAGTTCATGCCGGTGATCGCGCGGACCCGCTCGCGGATGGCGTCGCGCAGCCTGCCGCGCTCCGCGACGTCGGAGGTGCGGCACTGGACGAGGACCGCGGGGGTCTCCTCGCCGCCCGGCGTGGTGATCGCGAAGGCGGCGATGTCGCCCGCCTTGAAGCCGGGCAGCTGCTCCACCGCCCATTCGATGTCCTGCGGCCAGTGGTTCTTGCCGTTGATGATGATCATGTCCTTGGCGCGGCCGACGATGTAGAGATAGTTGTTCGACAAATAGCCCATGTCGCCGGTGTCGAGCCAATGGTCGGCGTCGAGGCAGGCGTGGGTCGCGTCCTCGTCGCGGAAATAGCCGGCCATGACCGAGGTGCCGCGGCACAGGACCCGGCCGATCTCGCGCTCGCCGAGCACGCTGTCGTCGTCGCCGCGAATGGCGACCTCCATTCCGCGCACCGGGCGGCCGCAATTGACGACGGCGCGGTAGCGCTGCGGCCGGTCGCGCTCGCCCGGGCCGCCGCCGGCGAGCAGGGTCTCCTCGACCAGCTCGACGACGATGCCCTCGCCGGGCGGCATCACCGACACCGCCAGCGTCGCTTCGGCGAGGCCGTAGCTCGGCAGGAAGCTCCTGGCGTCGAAGCCCGCCGGCGCGAACGTGTCGACAAAGGCCTGCATAACGTCTGGCCGGATCATGTCGGCGCCGTTGCCCGCGACCCGCCAGCGCGACAGATCGAACCGCCCGGCGACGTCGGTCTGGCTCGATATACGGCGCGCGCAGATGTCGTAGCCGAAGGTCGGCGAATAGCTCATCGTCTGTTCTTTGTTGCGGGTGACGAGATCGAGCCAGGCGAGCGGTCGGCGCGCGAAATCCTCGGTCTTGAGATAATCGACCGACATCTGATTGGCGATCATCGAGAGCATGCAGCCGACCAGGCCCATGTCGTGATAGAAAGGAAGCCAGGAGACGCCGCGGTCGCCCGGGCCGATGCTCATCGAATGGGCGTGGGCGGCGAGGTTGCTGAGCAGGGCGCGATGGGTGATCACCACGCCGTGCGGGAAGCGCGTCGAGCCGCTCGAATATTGGAGATAAGCGATGTCGTCGGCCTTGGCCTCCCGCAGCGGCGCCTGCTCGGCCTCCTCGGCGAAGAAGCTGGCCCAGTCGATGCCGGCCACGCCCGAAACCTCGGCGGCGGTGCCGGCCATGGTCAGCTCGGGCGGATAGACGAGGAAAGCGGGGTCGGCGCTCTTCAGCTGCACCGCGAGCTGGTCGATATAGGCGTCCTTGCCGCCGAACGAGGTCGGCAAAGGCAAAGGAACCGGCCAGATGCCGGCGTAGAGCGCGCCGAAGAACAAGGCGACGAACTCCGCCGCGGTCTCGGCGATCAGCGCGACACGGTCGCCCGGGACCAGGCCGCGCGCGACGAAGCGGTGGGCGGCGGCGAGCGCGTCCCGCCTGAGCTCGGCATAAGGATAGACCCGGACGAGGGTGGCGCGGGCGTCGTGGAAATTCATTCCGAGCGCGCTCGAGGCGACATAATCGAGCGCCTCCGTCATCGTCGCGAAATCGGCATAGCGGCGCGGCAGGCGGGCGTTGGTCGGGGTTGGCTGCAGCGGTGCCGGCGCCGTGGCGGGGCGCGGCTTCACTTGGCCGTCATGATCAAGCACGTCTGGCTGAATCCTTTTTCATGGGCCTCTTCGAGTCCCGAAGCTCAAGTTCAGCCTCCGCCCTAGGAGACGAGGCGCGTTCATAATCCGGCCCGACTATGGCACAAACGTGGCGATGAGCAAGGTTCATGGCAGAAGGGCGCGGCCGCCGCTCGACGCGGCGGGGCTCGAACAGGCCGCGCTTTCCTATGCCGGACGCTATGCGACGACCCGCGCGCGCCTGCGTCTCTACCTCGTCCGCAAGCTGCGCGAGCGCGGCTGGGCGGAGGCGCACGCGCCGCCCGTCGACGCGCTCGTCGAGCGGCTCGCCGCCCTGAACTATGTCGACGACCGCGCCTTTGCCGCCGCCCGCGGCGCGGCGCTCGGCCGGCGCGGCTATGGCGCGCGCCGGGTCGGCGAGGCGCTGCGCGCGGCGGGAATCGGCGAGGAGGACGGCGCCGAGGCGCGCGCGGCGGCTCGGGACGGCGCCTGGGCGGCCGCATTGCGATTCGCCGAGCGCAAGAAATTGGGCCCGTTCGCCGTCGCCGAGAGCGACCGCGCGGCCAGCGAAAAGGCCTTCGCCTCCATGGTCCGCGCCGGCCATCCGCCGCGCCTGGCACGACGCATTGTGGCCGCCAAACCGGGCGAAATCCCGGATGCGGACGGGTGATGAACAGACATGGTTCACAAAGTCGCAATACGTGGTAGTTTTACCGCCTGATCTAGGGGGGTCAGGCGTAAATGACGTCGCGTCAGCAAGCGCGGGCAGAGGGGGGGCATGCCTCGATCGCCAGGAGCGATCCCGAAGCACGTCCCGTGCCCGTCCATTCCGAGCCCGCCGATTGCGAGTTGGGCCCTGCCATGTCCGGCGCCGCGTCCGACCGCCACGAGCCGGCCGGCGAGGCGCTGCTCCACCTCACCGGCGCGGTCAAATGGTTCGACGCCACCCGCGGCTTCGGCTTCATCGTCAGCGAGGAGGCCGAGGGCGACATTCTCATCCATTTCTCGGTGCTCAAGGAGCATGACCGGCGCAGCCTGCCCGAAGGCGCGATGATCGAATGCCTCGTCGTCCAGCAGGAAAGGGGCCTGCAGGCGCGCAAGGTGATCAGCATCGACCTGAGCCAGGCGGTGGTCCCGGAGCTCGCGCGGTCCCACGGCGCGTCCGCCGACCGCATCGATCCGTCGAGCCTGCTCGAGGAAGCCGGCGCGTTCGAGGCGGTCCGGGTCAAATGGTTCAACCGGCTGCGCGGCTACGGCTTCCTGGTACGCGAGGACGGCGAGGACGAGGACATTTTCGTCCATATGGAGACCGTCCGCCGCGGCGGCCTCAGCGACCTCGTGCCGGATCAGCCGCTCAGGGCGCGGATCGCCAGCGGCCGCAAGGGCCCGCTCGCCGTCGAGGTCGAATCGCTTTAGGCGCGCCGCGTCCCGTGCCGGTATTCCGCGGCCCCCTTCGTCCGGAGCCTGTCGAAGGACCTTCTTTCCTTTCCAGGCCGGCGGAAGAAGGGGCTTCGACAGGCTCAGCCCGAACGGAAGGGAGTGAAGGGCAGCGTCGCATCCCAGCCGCATCCCGCTCTACAAGCTTGCGCGCGGCCAAGCTTCGGCGCTAGGCGCGTCGGCCATGGGCGTGTTCAAGAATCTCTTCACCTGGTGGGATGGCGCGACGCTCGGCACCGCCTTGTTCAGCTGGCGGAACGGCCGCGAGGTCGGCCGCGATTCGCTCGGCAATCTTTATTTCGCAGCGAAGAAGGGCGAGCGCCGCTGGGTCATGTATGCCGGCTCCAACGACGTCAGCCGGGTGCCGCCCGAATGGTATGCCTGGCTGACGCGCCAGATCGACGGCCTGCCCGACGAGGCGCTGCCGCCCCCGGCCCGGTTCCACAAGGCGGCGACTCCCAATCTGACCGGGACTTCGGCCGCCTATCGCCCCACCGGCGCGCTCGAAAAAGGCGGGCGGCGCCAGGCGGCGAGCGGCGACTATCAGGCCTGGACGCCCGACTGAGCGATGCGCGGGCTGGGCCTGAAGCTGGGACTGGCGGCATGGATCGCGCTCGCCGCCTGCTCGCCGCGCGGTGCGGACGACGAGAGCCGGCGCAACACGGCCGAGATCGAGAACCAGACGATCGACGTGCCGCAGACGGTGACCCGGCTCGCGCCCGGCACCACGCCGATGGCCGAGCGGGTGGCGGTGCTGGGGCTGCTCAACAAGCGCACCGGCGTCTCGCGCGAGCTCACGCTCAGGCCGGGCCAGGCGGTCCGGGTCGGCGAGGTGATCGTGCGGCTGCGCGCCTGCGAGACCACCGCGCCCTGGGAAATCCAGCAATATACCGGCGCCTTCGTCCAGCTCGATGTGCGCGGGACCGACGGTCAGTTCCGGCGGGTCTTCTCGGGCTGGCTCTACAAGGAATCGCCGTCGCTCAACGTCGTTGAGCACCCGATTTACGACGTCTGGCCCAAAAGCTGCGCGATGACCCATCCGGAGGGCGGCACGCCGGCGCCCGCCCCCGGCCGCGTGGAAAGCAACCGGTCGAGCGCCTCGAACTCGACCGGGCCCGCCACGGAGGCGCCGGCGGCGGCGCCCGAAACGCCGCCCGCGCCCGCCGCGCCGGCCATTCCCTCGCCCAGCGCCGACGCCAACAGCGCGAGATAGTCTTTCTGGTCGATCTCGATCGCGCCCATGGATTCGAGGTGCGGCGTCATGAACTGGCAGTCGAGCAGCCGGAAGCCGCCGACGATCAGCCGCGCCACCAGCCAGGCCAAAGCCACCTTTGAGGCGTCGCGCGCCAGCGAGACCATCGATTCGCCGAAAAAGGCGGCGCCGAGGCGGACGCCGTAGAGGCCGCCGGCGAGCTTGCCCTCCTGCCAGACCTCGATCGAATGGGCGCGCCCGGCCTCGTGCAGGCGGATGTAGCTGGCCTCGATCTCGGCGTTGATCCAGGTATCGTCGCGCTCCGCGCACAGCCGGACGATGCGGGCGAAGGCCGTGTCGCGCGTCACCTGGAAAAGGTCGGATTTCAGCGTCTTGCGGAGCGACTTCGAGACGTGGAATCGCTCCGGCGGGATGATCGCGCGCCGCCGCGGCTCGACCCAATAAAGATCGCTCGCGTCGCGCCCGTCGGACATCGGGAAGACGCCGATCGAATAAGCGCGCAGCAGCAGATCGGGATCGAGCGTCTTCATCGGCTTGGGAATCGCGCCGGCGGCGGGCGAGGTCAACCGAGGATTTCGCGAACCTTCTCCGCGGGCCGCGCCAGCCGCACGCCCTTGTCGGTCTCGACCAGAGGCCGCTCGATCAGGATCGGATTTTCGGCCATCGCCTCGAGAATCGCATCCTCGCTGACCGCGCCGTCGACCAGATCGAGGTCGTGGGCAAGCTGCTCCCGGGTCCGCAGCCCCTCGCGCGGCGTGATCCCGGCGCGCGCGTAGAGCCGCTTGAGCTCGTCCCCGGTCGGCGGCGTCTTCAGATACTCGATCACGGTGACGTCGGCGCCCTCGTTCCTGAGGATTTCCAGCGTGTTGCGCGAGGTTCCGCATTTCGGATTGTGATAGATGGTCGCCTTCATCCTACCAGCCGCCACCGCCGCCGCCGCCGCCGCCGCCGCCGGACGAGCCGCCGCCGCCCGAGCCGCTGCTCGATCCCGGAGCGGTCGCGGCCGAGGCGACGCTGTTCGCCAGCGAGCCGCCGACCGTGCTCGCGAACATGCCGGGATTGGACCAGGGATCGCTGCTGCCGGAATACCAGTACATGCCCCGATGCCCGCCCGGCTCGGCCGCGGCGGCGGCGAGCACGGCGGCGAACTTGCCGGCCCAGCGATTCTCGACGCCGAGCGCGATCGCGTAGGGCAGATAGCGCTCGAACAATTCGGGCGTCTTTTCGGGCGGGTGGAGCACCTCCAGCCGGTCCTCCTCGGTGATCGAAAGATAACGCTCGAAGCCGGCGATCTCGTCCATGACGCGCCGGCCATCGCGCGTCGGCGCCGCCATCCACACGAAGGCGGAGAGGACCAGCGGCAGCGCGAGCAGCGGCGCCGCCATCCACAGCACGAGCAGGCCTTCGGTCTCGAGCGCCCAGACGAAGGCGAGGACCATGAACGCCGAGCCGCCGAGCGCCAGCAAAGCGGAGAGGCCGGCCAGGACCCAATTGCCGTCCTTCCTGGCGAAGCGCGAATTGATCCCCGTCAGCACCGAGCCGATCAGCAGCAGGAAGCCGGTGGCCGGCAACAGCCGCTCGCCGAGCTCGGCATAGATGTCGGCAAAGGCCATCACCGCGCCGACGAACAGCATCCCGGCCAGCATCAGCACCAGCCCGACCCAGGCCCAGCCATGGTTCCTGAGGAAGAGCGGGCCGAGATAGGCCTCCTGCAGCTTCGCCTTGAGCCCGTCGCGCGCGGCGGTGAAAATGGCGTGATTGGCTTTGTCCATCTCGATGCTGTCGCCGCCCGAGAAGAGGGCGTACAGCATGTCGCGCTCGGGCGGCGGCATGTCGCCGCCTTCCGCGGTCTTGTGGATCGTGGTCTTGGCGCCGGAGAACCAGCCCTTCTCGCCTTCGACGAGGCGCAGCTTGCCCTTGACCCCGCTCTCGACGATCGCGGCGGCGAAGACGCGATTGTCGAAGGCCATGCGGCGGACGTAGCGGACCGCGGCGGCGCTGAGCCCTTCGGGCGGCTCGAACAACGGCACCACCGTCCCCGGCAGCGGCCCGCGCCCGGCCCGCTTCCAGGCGATGAAATAGAAGATGGCGAGGCCGATCAGCGCCAGCCCGGCGGCGATGCCGGGGCCGAAATTCTGGAACCACAAGCGCGCTCGGGAAAGCGGCCGCGGCGCCGCGACGACGGCCTTGGGAAAGGCGACGGCGACGGTGAAGCCCTCCTGCGGCCCGAGCGCCCGAGTCGTTCTGAACACGATCTCGCCCGGGCGCTCGGAGACGACTTCGCCGTCGTGCTGGCTCCGCTCGCCCTGGCGGCCGGTATAGACGATGCGGCGGCCCCAGGTGACAGCCTGGGGCAGGCGCATCCGGACTTCGGCGCGGTCGATCGGAAAGGCCCAGCCATTGCCGGTGAC
The DNA here is from genome assembly GCA_034668505.1 of Sphingomonadales bacterium. Lineage (GTDB taxonomy): Bacteria > Pseudomonadota > Alphaproteobacteria > Sphingomonadales > Sphingomonadaceae > Allosphingosinicella. The sequence continues at coordinate 34,799 of JAXDPD010000009.1, read as the reverse complement.
GTTCCAGTAAAGCTCGTCATAGCCGTCGAAGAAGCCGATCTGGCGCGTCGTCGCGTAGCGGATGACGTAGGTGTGCCGTCCTTGCGGGATGATCGTGGCGGCGTCGCCGATCCTGATCCGCCGGCCATTGTCGATGCGCTCGATCGAATAAGGCTCCGCCCGGCCGTCCCGCTCCACGCCGCGGACCTCGAAGCCGACCCGGACGCGGCGGCCGCCCCGCGGATAGGAGGTCGGGAAGTCGCGATAGATTCCGCGCCTGATCGCGCGGCCCTCGGCGTTGACCGTGATGGTCTCGGTGACGTTGAGCGCGCCATCGGCGGCGATGTCGACCTCGCTCAGATAAGAGAGGATCCGCTCGCCGCCCGGATTGGCCGCATATCGCTCATAATCGGCGACGGTCGCCTCGAGCTGATCGACCTGCTGATCGATATCGGATTCGGGCTTTTGCGCCGATGCCGCCGGCGCGATCAGGGTCAGCGCCGCGAGCAGCAGCGCCAGCAGGGGCCGGACGCCGGTCATCGGCTCAGGCCTTCGCCGCGCCGAACTTCACGACCGGCGCGGTCTGGATCGAGGCGTCGGCGTCGGTGTAGGAATCTTCCTCGACGAAGCCCATCGGCCGGGCGATGAGGACGTTGGGGAAGGATTGGATGCTGGTGTTCAGATCGCGGACGGTCGCGTTGTAATAGCGGCGCGCGCTCTGCAAATGCTCCTCGATCTCGGTGAGCTCGGTCTGGAGCTGCTGGAAATTCTGGTTGGCCTTGAGGTCGGGATAGGCCTCGGCCACCGCCATCAGCCGGCCGAGCATCGCCGAGAACATGTTGTCGGCCTGCGCGGTCGCCGCGACGCCCTTGGCCGCCACGGCGTCGCCGCGATGCTCGATCACCTGGGTCAAGGTCTCGCGCTCGTGGGTCGCATAGCCTTCGACCGTGCCGACCAGATTGGGGATGAGGTCGGCGCGGCGGCGCAGCTGCACGTTGATCCCGCTGAAGCCCTCCCTGACCAAGGCCCGCTGCCGCACCAGCCGGTTGTAGATCGCCACGCCCCAGACCAGCAGCAACAGGATGACGGCCCCGACGACAGCCCAGACGATCCAGCCCATGCAAAACCTCCCCGAATTCTCTCCGCCGCTTCATAGGCGGGCCGATTGAGCGGGGCGAGTCGATAATCGCTTCTTTGCGCTCAGTCGTCCTTGCTTTGGCCGTCCTGCCCGCCCCGCTTCACCTTGCGGACCTGGGCGAGCTGCCCCTTGAGGATATCGAGGGCCTCGGTCTCGGCCCGGCTCAGATCCCTGAGCCCGGCATGGGCGATCAGCACTTCGAGCGCGTCGCCGATCCGGCCGAGCTGGCGGCCGTAGCTGCCGACCTCCTCCAGCACCTTCTGCTCGATCTCCGGATGCGCCGTCTGGCCGAGGTTGATGTTGACGAAGCCGAGCTGCGCGCCCTGCTGGTAGAAGGACCAGGGATTGATCGCCTGCCACAATTTGTCGGGCGCGAGCGAGAATTGGAACGACTTGGTCATAGCGGCCTCCGGACGGACCGGATTAAGGCCGGGAGCGGGCGCGAGGCAAGACCTGGAGGAACCCGGGTCTCCCGGTCAGGTCGAGCCGCCCGACCTCGCCGATCCGCCCGGTTCCCATGCGGCCCTCAACCAGATCGGTGCCCATCAAGGCGAAGATCCGGCCGCCGGTGAAGATCGGCCGGCTGTTGCCGTACCAGTCGATGCAGGAGACCTCGCAGCGATAGCCGCCGCGCGCGGTCCGGCCGGCGGGGCGCGCGCGCGGCACGAGCTGGCCGGCGTGGCTGAGCGTCTTGTCCGATGCGACCGCGATGAAGCTAAGCTCGGAGCTCGCGCTATCGGACCAGCCGCGGCCGCTGCGCGCCGTCCGCAAGCTCGTCGGCAGGCCGATCAGGCCGCTGCCGTCGCGGCGGATCCAGGCGTTGAAGGCGTGGCTTCGGCCCTCGCTCTCGAAGCGCCGGGCCAGCAAGGCGGTGGCGGCGATGCGCGGCCGCGCGCCGGCCAGGCTGACATAGGAGAGAGAGAGGCCGCGCGAGTCGCGATAGCCGGTGACGACGGCGTCGCTCCCCGCGCGCTCGATCCTGAGCGCATTGTGCGGCAGCGCAAGTCTGACCGCGCCGTCCGGCCGGGCGAGCGGCACCGCGACGAGCGTCGAGCCGGCGGGCGCGGCACTGCCGCTCAGCGGGCTGTCCGACGCGCCGGTGCGGCCGCCATAGACCAGCCATTGGCCGATGAAGCGATTTTCGAGCTCGCCCGCGACGATCGGCGGCAGGTTCGCATAGCCGCGGTCCGAGACGTGGCGGATAGTATCGCCGAAGGCGGCGAGCGGAATATCGAGCAGGGCGAGCGAGCGGGCCGTGCCGGGCTTGACGCAGCCCGCCGGGGCGCGCGCCAGCAAGGCGCGGAAACGGCCGTCGCGGCTGTCGAAGGCGAACTGGTCGGCGGGCACGCCGTCGACCGCGACCGCGCCGACCGGGCCGCCTTCGAGCGGCAGCCGGTAGAGCATCGCCGCCTGGCCCTCTTCGCTCTCCCCAATTTGCCCGCCCGAGCAATCCTGCCGTCGCAGATTGGCGTAATCGATGCTCCAGGGCAGGCCGTCGGGCGTGCCGATCCACAGGAAGGCGTCGGTCGGCGAGACGTAGAGCTCGCGCATCGGCGGGCCGATGAAGGCGGTGGTGCGGCAATCCATGGCGCCGCGCAGCGGGCAGACCGACAGGGTGTGAAGGACGCCGTAATCGACCCGGCCCGGCGGCGCGTAGACGTCGGTGGGGCCGATCAGCGCCTCGCCCGCATCGGCCTCGCCGTCGCGCTCGGCGCGGCGGATGCGCGGCCAGGCGAAGCGCCCGTCCGGCCCGGCGGCGGTAAGCGCCTGTGGCGCGTAGAAGACGAGATTGTCGCCGACGATGCGGGTCGCGTAATTTTCGGTGCTTTAATAATCGTTCGAGCTCAGGAGGAAGCGGCCCTCTCGGGTCAGCCGCCCCTGGCGGTCCATGCGGATCACCGTGATCTCGCTCGCGCCCTCGCGATAATTGTAGGCGGTCACCAGGATGCGGTCGCCGAAGACCAGCATCTCGTCATACCAGCTCGCCGCGTTCGCCCGGTTGCGATAGACGTCGATGCGGTCGGCGAGCCGCAGCGGCGCGCCCGCGCCGTCGCCGAGATCGGCGCTGAACAGCCGCCCGTCCTGGAGCACGACGAGGAATCGGTCGATCTGCTTGACGATGCCGCCTTCGTCGACGCCGATCGTCTGGTTGTTGGTGATTTCGGGATTGCCGGGCGCCTCCGCGGCGTCGGCGACGATTCCCATCGGCTCGGCGGCGGCGTTGTCGGCCGCCATTTCCGGCGGTGCCGGCGCCTGGTTCGCCATCGCGCCCAGGCGCCCGCGCGCGGACCGCCGGACGTAGCGCTCGAACGCATCAGCCGAGGCGAAGCGGGTCAGAGTCGGGCCGCGCGCCTCGTCGAACAGGCCGGGCGGAATTTGCTGCGCCTCGCCTGGGCGGACCGCGATGGCGATGCCGATGATCGCGGCAAGGCCGAGCAGAGCCGAAACCAGGAGCCTTCGCATATCCGCCTCCGACCGTTCGTTTGCAGAAAGTCTTATCAGGGATGATATAATGTCACAATGGGCTTTGGCGCGGCTTTGGCGCCCGCGTGGAACTTAACTTCGGTCAAGATGTTCATTGAGAAGCGTCCAGGGGGAAGACAATGGCTGCGCAACGTCTCGCGAAATCCGCGCACCCGCCCCCCCCGGCGCATCTTTACCGCTATCGCACCAAGGCGCTGGTCGGACCGTGGCGCCAGAACCGCGCGCAGGCGATGGCGGACGCGCTGCACGCCGGCCAGGCGCGTAGCGACGAATGCGACCGGGAGAGCCTCCTGTGGCGGGTCGAAGGGCGGATCGAAGAACGCATCCCGAAGCCGCGGGCGGCCGCCGAGGGCCGGCGCGTCGGCTCGCCGTCCAGCGCCTGATAGTTTCGCGCGGTGCCGGCGCCCGCTCGCCGGCGCCCGCCTCAGAGGGTCTTCAGATATTCGAGCAGGGCGCGCTTGTCCGCGTCGCTGAGGTTGGTCCCGAAATCGTGGCCGCAGCGGCTGTTGCCGGAATCCCTGCGGTCGCATCCCGTCGTCCGCCGCTCGGCCGTCGAGGCGCCCTGGTCGCGGGCGAGGCCGATCCGCGCGATATCGTAATTCCGGCCGAGGCGGAACGAGGCCGGCCGGTCCCGCGGCCGCTCCAGCAGGTCGGCCAGGGTCGGGACCGAGCCGTTGTGGAGATAGGGCGCGGTCGCCCAGATGCCCTGCATCACCCGCGATTCATATCTGAGCGGCCCGGCCTGGTCGCCGCACAGCTCGGTGCCCGGCGGAGCGAAGGTGGCGAGCAGATCCCGGGCGGCGGGCGGCGACGAAGACGGCGCGTTTTCATAGTGGAACAGCGACAAGCCGGTGATCTGCTGGAAGATCGATCCGATCACCGAAATGCCGAGCAGGTCGAAGGCTTCGGCCTCGGCGCCCAAAGGCTGGCCGCCCGGCCGCCGCGCGCCCTGCAGCACGCCGGTCTGCGCCGTACGCTTGAGGATGCCATATTGCGCCGAGTCGGTGCCGATGTCGCAAAGCGGCGTCGCCCAGGTCCGGCGGAAGGTGAAACGGAAAGCGCCCGGCCGGATGCCGTGACAGCCGGCGCAGCCGCCGTCCCGCCAGTTCGGGCGCTCGTAAATGGCCCTGCCGCGCGCCGCCAGCGCCCGGTCGACGGGCCAGGGCCATTCCGGCGGACCGATCCGCTTCACCAGAGTCTCGAGCCGCTGCAGCCCCATCCACTGGGTCGAATTGCCGGTCAGGAAATCCACCCGGTCCCCCTGCCGGCGCGGGCGGAAGACGCCGAACACGCCATAGACCTGGCCGAGATTGCGGGCGAGCGCGAGGACGTCGTCGCCGTTCGCGGCGAAGCCGGGCCATTGCGTCCGGTCCTGGATCGGCGCGTTCCACAGGAAGGGATAGCGGACCGGCGCGCTCGCGCGCTGGACGTTGGCGTCGATCATGTGGGAGGGCGGCGGGCCGAGGTCCATCGCGGTCAGCCGATTGAAGATCATGCTGACGGCGTCGAGCCGCCCCAGGCCCCATGAATCCGCCGGCAGGGCGCCGATGATCAGCGTATGCTCGCGCCGGTACCAGGCGACGACCTCCTGCTTCAGGCCCGGCCCCGCCCCAGGCACGGCGGCGGCGAAAGCGGCGAAGGCCGCATCGTCCGCGAGCACGCGTCCGACGGCCGCGTCGAGATCGGCCAGGAAGGCCTGGAAATCGACCAGCGCCGGCCCGCCGTCGATCCGGTATTCGGTGCCGCCGACCGAAATCTGGCGGGTGTGGCAGGCCGAGCAGTTCATCGCCGCGTCCTGGCGCCCCGCCGGGCCGGCGGCCATGAAGCCGATCGGCAGGTTGAAGCGGCCGTTCGGGTTGGGAAGGTAGCCGTAACGGGCAAGGCCGTCGTGGAGGAAAGGCTGGCCTTCCGCGGTCTTCAGCGCCGTCAGCCAGGCCAGCGGGATGATCCGCGATCCCTGGTCGCGGCTGTAGAAATCGGCCCGCGCGGCCGGAGTCCAGGCTCTGCCCTGCTTGACATAGACCGGGCCCGGCTGCGCCAGCGAGGCTGCGGCGATCGAAAGTCCGAGCGCCGTCCCGAAAGCGAGCGTGCCGAAACGATGGCCGAGGCTTGTGCGCATGACGGTTCCCCCGAATAAGAGGGCCGCTCGCGGCTTGTCCGGCGGCGCGAACTCGAAGGGACGCGGCGCCGGTGGGCATCGGCAAGCCGGAGAGCGCCCCCGCTCCCCAACATTTGCAATTTACCACAATGGGTGGGTGGCCCGCAAACCTATTGAGGCGGCTCGGTCTATTTCGGCGCAATTAGGCCAAGGACAGAATGCGGCGAGCCAAACTATTCTTCCAGGCGGCGGAAGAAACGGTCCGAGACCGTCCCGCGGACGGCCCTAGCCGCTCTCGCGGCTCAGCCATTCCTCCAACCATTTGATCGTATAATCCCCCGCCTGGAACTCCGGGTCCTCGATCAGGCGCTGGTGGAGAGGGATGGTGGTTTTCATGCCCTCGATGACGAATTCCTCGAGCGCGCGCCTCAGGCGACGCATCGCGCCGGCGCGGGTGGTGCCGTAGACGATCAGCTTGGCGATCATGCTGTCGTAATAAGGCGGTACCTTATAGCCGGCGTAGAGGCCGCTATCGACGCGCACGTTCATGCCGCCGGGCGCGTGATATTGCTTCACCATGCCGGGCGAGGGAGCGAAGGTCCTGGGGTCCTCGGCGTTGATCCGGCATTCGATGCTGTGGCCGCGGAACTGGACGTCCTGCTGGCGAAGGGTGAGCGGGTGACCCTCGGCGATGCGGATCTGCTCGCGGACCAGGTCGAGGCCGGTGATCGCCTCGGTCACCGGATGCTCGACCTGCAGGCGGGTGTTCATCTCGATGAAGTAGAATTCTCCATTCTCGTAGAGGAACTCGATCGTGCCGGCGCCGCGATAGCCCATGTCGGCCATCGCTTTGGCGACGATCCCGCCCATATGCTCGCGCTGCTCGGCCGAGATTGCGGGGGAGGGGGCTTCCTCCAGCACCTTCTGGTGACGCCGCTGCAGCGAGCAGTCGCGCTCGCCCAAATGGATGGCGTTGCCGTTGCCGTCCCCGAAGATCTGGAACTCGATATGGCGCGGATCGCCGAGATATTTCTCGATATAGACGGTGTCGTCGCCGAACGCGCCTTTGGCTTCGGAGCGGGCCTGGCCGATCTGGGTTTCGAGCTGGGCCTCAGACGTCACCACCTTCATGCCGCGGCCGCCGCCGCCCGAGGCGGCCTTGACGATCAGCGGATAGCCGGTCTTCGCCGCGACCAGCCTGGCTTCCTCGAACGTCTCGACCGGGCCGGTCGAGCCGGGGACGAGCGGCAGGCCGAGCCGGCCCGCGGTCAGCTTGGCCTCGATCTTGTCGCCCATCGTGCGGATATGCTCGGGCTTGGGGCCGATCCAGATGATGTCGTGGGTCTCGACGATCTCGGCGAACTGGGCGTTTTCCGAGAGGAAGCCATAGCCGGGGTGAATGGCGTCGGCGTGGCTGATCTCGGCGGCCGAGATGATCGCCGGGATGTTGAGATAGGATTCGGCGGCCGGCGGCGGGCCGATGCAGATCGCCTCGTCGGCGAGGCGGACGTGCATCGCCTCGGTGTCGGCGGTCGAATGGACCGCGACCGTCTTGATCCCCATTTCGTGGCAGGCGCGGTGGATGCGCAGCGCAATCTCGCCGCGATTGGCGATCAGGATCTTTTTGATGGGCTCGATGGCCATCAGTCGATGATCGCCAGCGGCTGCTCATATTCGACGGGCTGGGCATCCTGGACGAGGATCTGGCGGACGATGCCGGCCCGGGGCGCGGCGATCGGGTTCATCACCTTCATCGCCTCGATGATCAGCAAGGTGTCGCCCTCCGCGACCTTGTCGCCGACGGAGACGAAGGGCGGCGCGCTCGGCTCGGCGGAGAGGAAGACGGTGCCGACCATCGGCGATTTGACGGTGCCGGGGGCATCGCGGGCCGGCGCTTCGGGCTCGGCGGCCGGGGCGGGGACGGCGGGCGCCGCGGCTCGGGCGGGCGCGGGAGCGGCGGCGGCCGGCGCGGCGGCGAGCTTGCGCTTGACGACGATGCGCCGGCCATTGTCCTCGACCTCGATCTCGCTGAGATCGTTCTCGTCGAGCATCTCGGCGAGCCGCTTCACCAGGTCGGTATCGACCCGCATCGGCTCGTTTTCATTGTCCTTGTCGCTCATCGGAACCCCTTTTTCCGTTGCGTCGGCGTCTGTCAGAGACGGGCGGCGGCGTCCAGAGCAAGCTCGTAGCCCAGCGCGCCGAAGCCGCTGATTATTCCCTTTGCCGCCGCCGCCACCAGCGAGCGCCGGCGAAAGCTCTCGCGGGCCTGCGGATTGGACAGGTGAACCTCGATCACGGGCACGTCGATCGCCCTGACCGCGTCGTGGAGCGCCACCGACGTGTGGCTGAACCCGCCGGCGTTGAGCAGCACCGCCTTGGCGCCCTTGGCCTGCGCCTCGTGCAGCCAGTCGATCAGATGGCCCTCATGGCTGGACTGGCGCATGTCGATGGCGACGCCGAGCGCGCGCGCCCGGTCCTCGAGCCGGCCGGCAATGTCGTCGAGCGTGTCGCTGCCGTAAATCTCCGGCTCGCGCAGGCCGAGCAGGTTGAGATTGGGCCCGTTGAGGACGTAGATCAGAGGTGGCGCCGCCATGGCGCGGTCCTATATGACTCTTGTCCGCTCAGTCCAACCACAGGTTTCCCCTCTTGAATCAACACACGGTCTCGATCCGGGTCAACGGCGCGCACCGCCGCGTGCCGCAGGGGATCAGCGTCGCCGATCTCGCGCTGGAGCTCGGGCTGGAGCCCGCCAAGGTCGCCGTCGAGCGCAATCTGGAGATCGTGCCGCGCTCCACTTTGGCCGATGTCGCGGTCGCGGACGGCGACGATTATGAGATCGTCACCTTCGTGGGGGGCGGCTGATCGCCGCGTCAGTTGATCGTCCGAATGGCCGGCTCCCCCATTACGGCGAAACTCGCCCAAGCGCCCGGATCGTCAGTGAAATTAGTCGAGGCGCGGATTTGGGCGGAGCGTAACGCCTCCTCTGGCGTGGCGCCGATATCCAGTTCGTCGGCGAAGGCAGTCATGATGGTGCGCGTGGCGGCGTCGTCGACGTTCCATAGACTTGAGACGACCTGCGCAGCCCCGGCCAAAATCCAGGCGCGGGACATGCCATAAGCGCCGCCGGCGAAGGTCTTGCCGAGCGCCGTCTGGCATGCGCTGAGGACCACCAGCGGATGCAGCGCCCCCCAATGAGCGAACCGTTGATGGCGAAGATCGCGGCCGAAAAGATGACCCCCGGTCAATGCGATAAAGCTACCGTCCATCGGATTGACTTCGTTGGCGACCGCGTGACTGGCGAAATAGATGAGCCTCGTGGAGGGGTGCGCCATTACCTCCACGGCGCGCGTGCGCGATGCTTCCCTATCAAGAAACAGCCGGCTATCGCTGATTCGCATGATCGAAGCGACCTCGCGCGCTTCTTCGCGTGCTTCCGGCAGCGGTCGCCAGACGTAGCGGGGGTCCCCGGTGAGATCCGGATTCCCCATTACGAGAGCGTCCGATAGGCGCACGCCATGCAGGTCGAACACGCGCCGCGAATCCAGCAGCGTTTCGATGTCGGGCAGAACGATGCTGGCCCAATTGTGGACGAACCGCCGATTCTGGGCGAGCGGGAATGCGGCGAGCGGGGCGGCCCCCGTGTCGAGGGCCGAGAGAACCAGCAGGCGGCCCTGTTCCGCCGCGAGCACCTGCCCGACGGCTCCTGGAAAAATCTGTTGCGCCGCGGCGGCCAGCGCTTCTTCGACCGCCGCCGCCTCCGGCAATGGGGGCGGTGACGGAGGTGACGGCGGGGGGGCGGTGCGGGCCGCGCGCAATATGGGCGCGCGCGTGGCCATCCGCGCATCGACGTTCAGGGCGCTTCGCAGGCCGTCGAGCCACGAATAAAGCTCGCTTGTTTCGCCTTCGGCCATCAGGCCGGTGCTATTGAAAAGCCAGGTCCGCAGGTGACCGTCGGCGTTGGGATGATGGATCAGCAGCCACGTCCGCTGCTGGGCGGAAAGAGCCGCAAGGCGTTCCGGTATCTGGCGGAGCGCGTCCTGCGCTTGCGCTTCGGTCGCGGGTTGGCGCACCTGGTAGATGCCTGTGCGGAACTTCACGCGGAAGCCGGTGGCATGATCGAGATGGTGCCGGATCGCTTCGATCAAAGCGGGCGGGAAAGAGCTGGGCTGCGAGGAGGCTCGGCCGGCGATCCAGAGCGCGGGAGCCCCGAGGAGCAGCGCCCGGCGACCGAGCGGGAAGGAAACCCGGCCGCTCGGCTCGTCAACAGGCAATCCAGTCCGCTTCATGCCCTGGCCCCTTCGCCCAATTATGAAGGACGTTCGAGCGAAACTCAATGTCGAGGCGACGCGCTCAATCCGGGCTTCCCTTCCGGCCTCGCCGCTGCGATGGAAAGACTCATGAGCATTCCCGCTACGGTCGGCGAAGACACCTGGAGCGTCGCCGGCAGGACCTTCACCTCGCGGCTGATCGTCGGCACCGGCAAATATAAGAGCTTCGAGCAGAATGCGGCGGCGGTGGCGGCCTCGGGGGCTGAGATCGTCACCGTGGCGGTGCGGCGGGTCAACATCTCCGATCCGGGCCAGCCGCTCCTCACGGATTTCATCGATCCGACGAAGATCACCTACCTCCCCAATACGGCCGGCTGCTTCACCGCGGCGGATGCGGTCCGCACCTTGCGGCTGGCGCGCGAGGCGGGCGGGTGGGAGCTTGTGAAGCTGGAGGTGCTGGGGGAAGCCAAGACCCTCTATCCCGACATGCGCGAGACGCTGAAGGCGACCGAGACCCTGGTCGCCGAGGGCTTCAAGCCGATGGTCTATTGCGTCGACGATCCGATCGCCGCCAGGCAGCTCGAGGAAGCCGGCGCGGTCGCGATCATGCCGCTGGGCGCGCCGATCGGCTCCGGCCTCGGCATCCAGAACCGGGTGACGATCCGCCTGATCGTCGAGGGCGCCGGCGTGCCGGTGCTGGTCGACGCCGGCGTCGGCACCGCGTCCGACGCGGCGGTGGCGATGGAGCTGGGCTGCGACGGCGTGCTCATGAACACCGCGATCGCCGAGGCGAAGGACCCAATCGTCATGGCCCGGGCGATGAAGCTCGCCGTCGAGAGCGGTCGGCTCGCTTACCTCGCCGGCCGCATGAGCCAGCGCCGCTACGCCGACCCCTCGAGCCCGCTCGCCGGCCTCATCTAGGGGGCGGCCGCCTCCCGCACGCGATGGCAGGTTCTGGGCGGCGGCGGGGTCGGCGAGGGGCGGGCGGTGACGCCGAGCGCGGCCATCATCTCGATCAGGATCGGATCGGCGGCGTAGAGCGGGAAGATGTGGCCGTGCGGCACCACCCGATGCGGGCGCAGCGCGATGCCCTGCGCCGCCAGCTCCGGCGCCAGCCGGCGGCCGAGGTCCGGGCTGAGGCCGAAATCGGTCGGGTTGAAGGTTCGCGACAGGCCGACATATTTGTTGAGCACCTCGTCGCAGGGGTTCAAAGTGTAATCGATGCTGGCGAGGCGCGGGAAGGCGCGGACCTCGTCGCAGCGCCGGCGGCCGGCGCGGCTCGTCCCCGGCGGGCAATCGGCGACGACGAAGTCGATCCGGCCCATGGCCGGGCCCATCATCACCGCATGGATGTTCCGCGCGCCCGGCCGCAGCGGCGGCGGATCGAGCAGATGCGCGGACGCCGCATAAGGCAGGCGGCGGGTGCGCGCGAGGAAGCTGCGCGAGTAGCGCGGGTCGGAAAGCGCGCTCAGCGTCACCGTGCCGCCGCGGCTGTGCGAGATCAATATCGCCTGCTGATCCGGCCCGATCAGGTCCAGCACCGGCCTGAGGCCGCGGGTGCCGGCCATCTGGCTGTTGGTCGAGGCGGCCTGCCAGAAGTGGATCGGGGCGCCGATCATCCGCCCGTCGAACCCGTCCCAGTGAAACAGGATCAGGGCGTCGCCCGGCTCGAACGCGATCCTCTCCCTTAGCATGCCGTAGGGACGCTCGGTGTCGTGCTGGTTGTTGTCGAAGCCGTGGATGAAGACGAAGACGCGCTTCTTGCCGGCGAGGAAGGTCCGCAACATTGCCAGCTGCCGCCCGCGCTCCGACACCAGCAGCGCGCGCAAGGCGGGCCGGCGCTCGGCCTCCGCGAGCAGGGTGCCGGCGTGCCACACCTCGAACGGCCCGAGCCGCGTCGGCCGCCAGCGCTCGGGGAAGAAGCTGCCCTCCGCGTCGACTATCACCCGCGCGGTCGGGATCTCGGCCTCGACGAGCGGCAAAGGCTGGTCGGCCAAAGGCAGGTTGCGCACGTAGCAGCCGGCGAGCAGCAGGGAGGCCGCGGCCAGCCACGCCCACGCCCCGATACGCTTCATCGCCACTTTACCTGCCGCATGCGGCTTGCTTGTTAGGGATTGGCCGCGCGCTTCGCAATCGGCGGCGGTTGGCCCCTTAGGGCCCGCCCGAGCGCTGGGCGCGCCCAGCCGCTGGAACCGGAAGTCACTGATTCGAGTTCTCTTTCATAGCGGCCGATGGCGGCGCGGTGCCGCCCGCCCGGATGTGAGGAGAGTCTGCCATGAACGAATTCGACAAGAATCAGAACCAGGGTTCCGAGACCGGCGCTCAGGGCGACAAGCCCGCCTTCGGCCAGTTCGACAAGGACCAGGACCAGGGCCAGGACCGGAAGACCGAACAAGCCGAAACCCGCCCGCAGGAATCCGTCGGCGCCGACACGCCCGAGGAAGGCCGCGCCAGGCGGGAGCAGGGTGGCGAGCGCAGCCCGCAATTCACCCAGAAGGGCGAGGAGATCGACCAGGGCCAGCAGGAGCAGAGCCAGGCCGGCCAGCAAAACGATCAGTTCCGCAAGGATCAGGGCGACCAGCAGCGCTGACGCCTCAAAGCTGACGACATGACAAGGCCGCGTCCGGCGATCCGGGCGCGGCCTTTGTCGCGACGGGCTTTACCTTTGCCCCGCGCCCGGCGATCCTTGGCGCCATGAAACGCAATCTGCTGAGAAGCCGGGACGCCAATCACGAGGAGCGGGTCGGCTTCGTCGAGCTCTTCTTCGACCTCGTCTTCGTGTTCGCGGTCACCCAGATCTCGCACACGCTCATCGTCCATCCCGATCCGATGGGCTTCCTCCAGGCCGCGATCCTGTTCGTGGCGATCTGGTGGATCTGGGTCGAGACCGCCTGGGTCACCAACTGGCTCGACGTCCGCCACATCGAGGTGCGCCTCCTCCTGTTCGCGCTGATGGGCGCGGCCCTGGTCATGTCGATCAGCCTGCCGCAGGCGTTCGGCGACCGCGCCTTGGTCTTCGCGCTCGCCTACGTCGCCATCCAGCTCGGCCGGCACAGCTTCATGCTGCTGGCGCTGGCGCAGCACAATCGCGACAATTTCCGCAATTTCGTCCGAATCATCATCTGGGCGCTGGCCGAGGCGCCCTTCTGGATCGTCGGCGCGCTCCAGGACTCGATGGGTGCGCGCATGGCCTTGTGGGGCGTCGCGCTGGCCTTGCTCAATTTCGGCCCGGTCGTCGGCTTCCACGTCCCCGGCCTCGGGCGAAGCGAGACTCGGACCTGGGACATAGAAGGCCATCATTTCTCCGAGCGCTGCGGCCTCTTCATCATCATCGCGCTTGGCGAATCGATCCTCGTCACCGGCGCGGCCTTCGGCGAGACGTCATGGACGTGGGGGACGGCGGCCGCCTTCGCCAGCGCCTTCCTGGGCACGCTCGCCATGTGGTGGCTCTATTTCGACGTCGGCGCCGAGCGCGCCGCGCGCCAGCTCGCCCAGGACAAGGATCCGGGACGGATGGCGCGGCTCGCTTACACCTATTTCCACATCCCGATCGTCGCCGGGATCATCGTCACCGCCGCCTCCGACGAGATGGCGGTCGCCCATCCCGGCGGCCATGCCGAGCCCGCCGCCATCGCCTGCCTGCTCGGCGGGCCTGCGCTCTATCTGTTCGGCAACCTGATCTTCAAGCGGACCAGCAACCGCTATTTCCCGCTCTCGCACATGGTCGGCCTGGGCGTGCTCGCCGCGATCCTGCCCTTTGCCGGCCGGTTCTCGCCGCTCGCTTTGTCGCTGGCCGCGACCGCGACCCTGGTGCTGGTCGCGGGCTGGGAATGGGCCTCGCTCAGGGACACGCGGCGGGCGCTGCGCGACTGACCGGGGGGGAACGCCAGCCACGCCTCGGTCATTGAGGCAGAATGGCGGATTTCGCGTCTCTGCGCGAGGCGATGGTCGCGCGGCAGATCGCCGCGCGCGGCGTCACCGGCGCGGCCCTGCTCGCGGCGATGCGCGAGGTGCCGCGCGAAGCCTTCGTGTCGGAAAAGCTGGCGGCCCAGGCCTATGACGACATGCCGCTGCCGATCGAGGCCGGCCAGACCATCTCGCAGCCTTATATCGTCGCCCTGATGATCGAGGCGGCCGGGATCGCGCCCGGCCATCATGTGCTCGAGATCGGCGCCGGCTCGGGCTATGCCGCTGCGGTGATCGGCCGGATCGCCTGCACGGTGATCGCGATCGAGCGCCATGCCGAGCTCGCCGCTTTGGCGGCTTCGAGAATGAGGCGGCTCGGCTACGGCAATGTCACCATCGTCGAAGGCGACGGCTCGGCGGGCTGGCCCGAAGGCGCGCCTTATGACGCGATCCTCGCGGCGGCGAGCGGCAGCCATGTGCCCGACCTCCTCAGGCGTCAGCTGAGACCCGGCGGCGGTATCTTGGTGATGCCGATCGGCGGACCGGGCGCCATCCAGTCCCTGGTCAAGGTCGTCCGGCTTGGCGAGGGCGATTATCAGGACGAGCATCTCGGCGCGGTCCGCTTCGTCCCGCTGATCGGCGCGCAGGGCTGGGGCGAAAGCTCGGCATGAGCCCGTTTGGGCTTTGAGGCGGGAGCGGAATATGGTTAACATCCATAAGGATGAAGGAGGATGGATGATGAAGAGGCTCTTCCTGTTTGCTGCCGTCGCCGGTCTGGCCCTGGTCAGCGCGCACCCACCGCAGGACCGCGGACGCGGCCCGGACCATGACGAAAATGCCTATCCGCCCTGCTCGCGCACGGTCCGCGACAGCTGCAACCAGCTCCACGAGCGCGGCGTCCGGGGGGACCGGCACGCGGCCCATCACCGCCGCCATCACGACCATGACGGGGCGATGGCGCATCGCGGCGGGCACGCCGCGCACGTCCGCATGGCGTCGCGCTGCGCGGTGCGTTGCGCCAGCCACCGTCGGGTGGCGGCCGCGCGCGTCCGCCGCGCCGGCGAGCGCGGCTGAGCGGAACCGCCTTCGAGCCTAAGTCGTTGAGCGCCCATATGGTATTTCGAGGAGACATTCGATGGGCGAGCTGACCGACAAGATCAAAGGCAATGTCAACGAGGCGATCGGCAAGGCCAAGCAGAATAGCGGCGATCCGGCGACGCGCGACGAGGGCGCGGGCCAGGAGCTGAAAGGCAAGGTCCAGGAAGTGAAAGGCGCCGTGAAGGGCGCGATCAACAAGCTCTGATCCGCAGCGGAGCGTGAGACAGAAGGGCCGCCGTCGCGAGACGGCGGCCTTTTTCGGTGGAGGCTAGGAGCCGGTCACGCGCCCGCGCTGGTCCTCCCGGCCCATGGCGAGCAGCACCGGCTCGGCCGAGCCTTGCCTTTCCTGGAAGTCGCGCTTCGAGCGCAGGCCGCGCCATTCGATCGCGATCAGGGCCTGCGCGATCGCGCCGCCGAGCGTGTCGCCCGGGCCGAGCAGGATGATCCGGTCGGGCGCATATTCGCGCACCGCGACCTGGACGGCGCGGGTGAAATCGTAGGTCTCCAGGATCTGGGTGCCGAACGTGTAGCGGCGAAGCGCGTCCCTGCCGCTCGCATGCGGGCGCCAGATATGGCCGCGGCCGTCGATCATCGGAATCGCCGGCGTCCCGATCCAGCCGGCGGGGAGGCCGAAGGCTCGGTCCGACGAGCCCTGCATTAGCGGACTGTGGAAGGGCCCGTGATTGACCAGGCGCAAGGGCGCGCGGCCGGGCATCGGCGGGGGCTGGGCGATGAGCACGTCGAGGCCGGCCTCGGTCCCGGCGAAGACCAGCATGCCGCCCAGGTCGATCGAGACGTGGACGCCGATCCGCGCGGCCTTGGCGAGCACCGCGTCGCGCAGGCCCGGCACCGCGCGCCAGTCTTCGTCGACCAGGGTCAGCAGGACCTGGCCGCCCGGCTCGCCGGCCTGGCTGTTCTCGCCCATCGCGTCGACGATCCGGAAGCCGTCTTCCGCGCTCGCCGCGCCGGCGACGGCAAGCGTCGTATACCAGCCCATCGAATTGCCGGTGACCGCGGCGATCGCGTAACGCGACCGGTCGATGGCGAGGAAATCGGCGTAGGAGGCGGCGAAGATGAGCGGCGAGGCGATGTCGCCGCGCGTATGGGTGGCGACGCTGAAGCGCTCGGCGGCGTCCAGCGCCGAGAGGGTCGGCTGGCCGCGCTCGGCGCGGAGCCGGTCGAAGCTCTCGATCAGCGCTTCTTTGTCGGCGTGCAGGCGCCCCAGATAGCCGAGCTCGGCCTTGCCGTAGGTGCCCCGGCCCGGGCAGATGACGAGCGCCGCTTCCTTGTCAGCCACGGGCCAGCTCCAGCGCCGCGGCGACGATCGACTCGCGGCTCGGCAGGGTCACGGTCGCCGCCCGGCCGAGCGGAATGAAACTGTCCTCGGCGGTAAGCCGGCGGCAGTCGACGCCGGGCGCGCGCTCGGCGAACAGCGCCATCAGCGCCTCGCTCTGCGACCCGGTGCGGCGGCATTCGTCGACGATCAGCACGCGCGCGCAGCCCGCGACCGCGTCGAGGACGCGGTCCTCGTTGAGCGGCGCGAGCCAGCGCAGATCGATCACACGCAGGTTGAGGCCGTGCTGCTCGCGCAGGATCTTCCCGGCTTGGCGGGAGAGATAAAAACCGTTGCCGTAGCTGACGATGGCAAGGTCGGTGCCGTCGCCATGAACGCCGACCTCGCCGAGCGCGATCGGCTTCGCCTCGCCCGGCGCGGCATAAGCCGCGGTCCACAGGCCGTCGCCCTCCGCGTGCAGGTCGCGGGTCATGTAGAGCGCGATCGGCTCGAGGAAGACGATCACGCGCTGCTCCTCGAGCGCGAGCCGCGCGCATTCGCGCAGCATCTGGACGGCGTCGGCGCCGTTGCTTGGGCAGGCCAGGATGAGCCCCGGAATGTCGCGAAAGATTGCGAGGCTGTTGTCGTTGTGGAAATGCCCGCCAAAGCCCTTCTGGTAGCCGAGGCCGGCGATGCGGACGATCATCGGATTGGTATATTGGCCGTTCGAAAAGAAGCTGAGCGTCGCCGCCTCGCCGCGCAACTGGTCCTCGGCATTGTGGACGTAGGCGAGGAACTGGATCTCGGTGATCGCGAGCAGATCGTTATGCGCGGCGCCGATGCCGAGCCCCAGGATGCTCTGCTCGTCGAGCAGCGTGTTGATCACCCGCGTCGCGCCGAAGCGCTCGTGCAGCTTGGCGGTGACGTTGTAGACGCCGCCCTTGGGCCCGACATCCTCGCCGGCGACGATGATATTGTCGTGCGCCAGCATCAGATCGGCGAGCGTCCAGCTCAAGAGGCGCGCCATGTGCTGGGGCTTGTCCATCATGGAGAGATCGCGCGCGAACATCGCCTTGCGCTGCTCCGGCGCGGGCGTGTTGGCCCTGACCTCCGCGCGCTTCGGCGGGACGATGCTCGCCATCACCGCTTGGCTGGTGGTGAGCTTGGGCCGCGTGATCGCCTGCTCGCCGATGCGGGCGAGCCTGGCCTCGGTCTCGCTGTAAATGTCGAGGATCTGCGCGCCCGTAAGGAGGCCCTGCTCGACCAGCAAGGCGGCGCTGTAGACCAGGGGGTCGCGTTCCTCGTCCGCCTCGATCTGCGCCTTCGTCAGATAGGTGGCCTGCAGATCGGAGCCGGCATGGCCGTAGAGCCGCACCATGTCCATGTGCAGGAAGGCCGGCTTGCGCTCGCGGCGGGCGAAAGCGGCGGCCTCGCGCGCGCCGCGCCAGGCGTCGACCATGTCGAGGCCGGAGCAATGGACGTAATGCAGGCCAGGCCGGTCGCGGAACGAGGCGTGGATCCAGCCGCGCGGGGTCCGCGTCGAAATGCCGATGCCATTGTCCTCGCACAGGAAGATGAGCGGCATCGGCGTGCCCTGATAGGCGGCCCAGGCGGCGGTGTTGAACGCGCCCTGCGCGGTCGAATGGTTGGCCGAGGCGTCGCCGAAGCTGGCGAGCACGATCGCGTCGCGCGGCATCGCCACTCCGTCGAGCTTCAGCGTCCGGGCGATGCCGATGCTGAACGCCGCGCCGACCGCCTTGGGCAGGTGCGAGGCGATGGTGCTGGTCTGCGGCGGGATCGAGAGCGGCCTGGAGCCGATCACCTTGTGCCGCCCGCCCGAAATCGGGTCCTCGGCCGAAGCGGCGAAGCTCAGCAGCATGTCCCACAAGGGCGTCTGCCCGGGGAGCTTGCCGGCGCGGTGCAGCTGGAAGGCGCCCGAGCGGTAATGGAGGAAGGCCATGTCGTCGATCCGCAGCGCCTCGGCGAGCGCGGCATTGTTCTCGTGGCCCGAGCTGCCGATCGTGTAGAAGCCCTCGCCGCGCGCCTGCAGCTTGCGCGAGAGCCGGTCCATCTGCCGGCTCGCGACCTGGCTGTAGAACAATTCGACCATCGCCTCGCGGGTCAGGCCGACGTCGCCCGGCCGCGTGCCGACGAGGCGCCGCGGCAGCGTCCCGCCGCTTACCCTGGCGACGAATTTCTCGTGGATGGTCTCGGCCGCGTCCATCGGGCGCGACTAGCCAGTCTCCTTCGCGAATGGAAGCGGCCGATTACTGACAGGCGTGTAGGTCTTGACGTGACGTGCACGGAAAGTAGAGCGCACAGGCAACCGAGGGAGACCCGACATGACCAAGAGCGAAATGGCCGCCCGCCTCAACGACGCCAAGGCCTTCGTGGCCGGCAAGCGCGTCAAGCTCGACTTCGGCGCCGAAGGCACGGTCATGCTCGACGGCACGGCGCAGACCGTCACCGAGGAAGACGGCCCCGCCGACACCACGATCAAGGTGGCCTGGGCCGATTGGGAGGCGATGGCCGACGGCAAGTTGGACGGCATGACCGCCTTCATGCAGGGCAAGCTCAAGGTCGAAGGCGACATGTCCAACGCCATGCAATTGCAGGGCGTGTTGGCCAAGCTGCGCAGCTGAACCGGGCCGGTGGTCCGGCTCTTCTACTCGCCCGGCGCCGTCTCGCTCGTTTCCCATATCGCGATCGAGGAAACGGGCGCGGCGTTCGAAGCCGTGCGCGTCGCGATCGGCGAGGGCGCGCACCATGCGCCAGGCTATCTCGCGGTCAACCCGCGCGGCCTCGTTCCGGCGCTCGAAGCGGACGGCCGGGTGATCGCCGAGACGCCCGCGATCCTCATGTTCATCGGGCACCGGTTTCCGGAGCGCGAATTGCTGCCGCTGGACGATCAATTCGCTCTGGCGCGCGTGCAGGAGCTGCTCTCCTTTTTCGCCTCCTCGGTCCACCCCGGCTTCGCCCGGCTCTTCCGCGCCGCCCGCTCGAGCTGGGGGCCCGCGCTGCCGGCGGCGATGGTCGAGGAGGACCGCGCGATAGTGCAGCGGTTTTTCGGAGATATCGAGGCTTTGCTCTCCCGCGGCGATTGGCTGCTGGGCGACCGCTACAGCGTTGCGGACGGCTACCCTTTGACTTTCCTGCGCTGGGCCCGGCGGCAGAAGTTCGACACCGCATCCTACCCCCGCTGGACCGCGCAT
Organism: Sphingomonadales bacterium; assembly: GCA_034668505.1. Taxonomy (GTDB): domain Bacteria; phylum Pseudomonadota; class Alphaproteobacteria; order Sphingomonadales; family Sphingomonadaceae; genus Allosphingosinicella. Next base: position 15,343 of record JAXDPD010000009.1, on the reverse strand, counting down.
GCGCGCCGCATGACGGCTCGTCCGGCGGTGCGGCGCGCGATCGCGCGCGAGGGCCTCGACCCGTCCGAATTTTGAGCGGCTAGCGCCCGGCCGCGTTCCGCAGCGCTTCCATCTGCGTCAGCCACGCTCCCCACGCCTTCCGCCCAGCCTCCGTCAGCGAGAGCCGCGTCTGCGGCTTGCGGTTGACGAAGCTCTTGTCGGCGCGGACGTAGCCGGCGTCCTCGAGCTTCCTCAAATGCGCGGAAAGATTGCCGTCGGTGGCGCCGACCTTGTCGCGCAGCTCCGAGAACAAGGCCGAGTCGACCGCCGACAGATAGGCGACGACGCCGAGCCTGATGCGGCCGTGGATGACGTCGTCGATCGCATTGTGATCGAAGGGGCTTTCTTCGGCCATGCGGCTCAGGCCTGCGCCTTCGGCTCGCGCGCGACCAGCAGCAGGCCGGGCAGCATCACCGTCGCCACGCTGCCCGCCGCCGCGAGCAGATAGCGGTCGGGGTGAAGGATGAAGGCGGTGAACAGGCCGACCATGAGCGCGGCACCGATCCCGGCCGCGACGATGATCCGGTCGCCGGCGAGCGCGCCGGTGACGACCAGGCAGCAGGCATAGACCGCGAAGGCGACCGGCGCGATCCAGTCGAACACGCCCTGGCCGCCGCCATTCTGGGCGAGGACGAAGACGCCGACCACCATCGAGCCGATCGCGCACACCGCGCCGACCCAAACCGCCCGGCTGGCACGATTGCCCGCCGATCCCGCGCCCGCCTTGCCGGCGACACTGCGCGACAGCAGCGCCTGGCCGAGTCCGCCGACAAGGCCGAAGCTCCCCCAGATGATGCCGTATATGGCGTGGCCGTCGCCGATCACGCGGTGCAAGGCCAGATGCTGCGCAACGTAGGCGACCGCGACGAGCAGGCCCCACCAGGCCATGAAGCGGCCGCCGAGCAGCGGCGCGCGGGCGCCGCTTTCGGAGAGCCGGCGAATATAGTCGATGTCCGAAGACGGGCCGGCGGCCTGAGTCATATTGGTCTCTCCAAACAACTTTGAAATACAAAGTACGGCAATCGGAGCAGGCTGTCAACCGCCCCTCGGCCTTCGCTTGACCATGAAGAAGCGTCACGCCTATCGGCGGGATTCGGTGGGCCGGAGTAAGAGGATCGCAAAGATGGTCTTTCAACCGGTGATGGCGATATTTCTTTCGATGGCGGCGGCGCAGGTGCCGACTCCGCTCCCCCGCCTCGATGCGCGCGCGGCGCAGGCGGTCGTCGCCGGCTGCGCGGCGCATGCGGCCGGGCGGGGCCAGAGCCACGCCATCGCGGTGGTCGATGCCGGCGGCCGTCTGATCGCGGCGTTGAGGATGGACGGCAACGGCTTCGGCATCCTGGACTTCGCCATCGCCAAGGCACAGGCAGCCGCCGCCTGGGGCTTTTCGACCGCGCAAATGGCCGAAGGCGCGCGCGAGACGCCGGGCTTCGCGGCCGCGCCTTATGTCGTCACCGTCGCGGGGGGCCTGCCCGTCTTCGCCGCCGACGGCCGCGAAAGGCTCGGCGCCGTCGGGGTGTCGGGCGAGGCGCCCGCCGACGGCGCCGCCTGCGCCGAGGCCGGCATCGCCGCGGCCGGCCTCCGCGCCGGGCGCGCGCCCGGTTGACCGCACGCGCGCCCCGCGCCTATCGGCTCCGCATTCAAGGGAGCGATCGATGAGGAAAATCTACCCCGATGCCGCCGCCGCGCTGGACGGGCTGCTGTTCGACGGCATGACGATCTGCGCCGGCGGCTTCGGCCTGTGCGGCATTCCCGAGCGGCTGATCGACGCCATCCAGGCCTCGGGCGTCAAGGGCCTGACCGTCGCCTCGAACAATGCCGGGATCGACAATGAGGGGCTCGGCAAATTGCTGCGCACCCGCCAGATCGCCAAGATGATCTCCTCCTATGTCGGCGAGAATAAGGAGTTCGAGCGGCAATATCTGTCGGGCGAGCTCGAGGTCGAATTCTGCCCGCAGGGGACTTTGGCCGAGCGCTGCCGCGCCGGCGGGGCGGGCATTCCGGGCTTCTACACCAAGACCGGGGTCGGCACGAAAGTGGCCGAGGGCAAGGAGGTGAAGGCGTTCGACGGCCAGGACTATATCCTCGAGCGCGGCATCCGCGCGGACCTCGCCATCGTCAAGGGCTGGAAGGCCGACGAGGCCGGCAACCTCGTCTTCCGCAAGACCGCGCGCAACTTCAACCAGCCGATGGCGACCGCCGGCAAGGTCTGCGTCGCCGAGGTCGAGGAGATCGTGCCGGTGGGCAGCCTCGACCCCGATTGCATCCATCTCCCCTCGATCTACGTGAAGCGCCTGATCCTCGGCGCTCCCTATGACAAGAAGATCGAATTCCGCCTGACCCGCCCAAGGGAAGCGGCGTGACGCTCCGCCGTCTGATCCTGGGCGCGTCCGCGCTCGCCGGCAGCGCGAGCGCGCAGACGCCGCCGCCGGCCGCCGCCGAGCCGACGCCGCCTCCCGCCATGCAATGGCTCTACGGCTCGGGGGAAAGCGGCGCTTCCAGCATCCAGGCCTATCATGCCTTCCGCGATTATGTGGTCGCCTCCGTCCGAGCGAGACCGCGCGAGTCGGTGATACTGGCCGCGGATGCGACGCTCGACGATCCGCGCATGGTCCCGTGCAACGACAAGCCGCTCGCGGTGGTGCTCGACGTCGACGAGACCGCGCTCCAGAATCTCGGCTATCAATATGACGAGGCGTCGACCGGGCGCCGCTACGACCAGGAGCGCTGGAACCGCTGGGAGCGGACCGGGGGCAATGCGGTCGCGGCGATGCCCGGCGCGGTGGCGGCGCTCAACACGATCCGGGCCGAGGGCGTGACCGTGATCTTCAATTCGAACCGCCAGGCCGCCGCCGCCGCGCAGACCGAGGCCGCGCTCGACGGCGCCAATCTCGGCCCGGCCACGCATGGCGAGACGCTCTATCTTCAGGGCGACGTCGCCCCCGGCTCGGCCAAGGATCCGCGCCGCGCCGCCATTTCCAGCCTTTATTGCGTGATCGCCCTGGCCGGCGACCAGCTCGGCGACTTCTCCGATCTGTTCAACGCGCGCACCTTGAGCGTGCCCGACCGCCGCCGCTACGCCACCAGCCCGCCTTTCTCGGCGCTCTGGGGCCGGGGCTGGTTCATGCTGTCCAACCCGGTCTACGGGCCCGGCCTGCGCGGCACCTATGACGACGTGTTTCCGGCGGACCGCCGCTGGTCCGATCCTGGCCAAGGAGGAAATCGCTGATGCCCTGGGACCGCAACCAGATGGCCGCCCGCGCCGCCAGGGAGCTGCGCGACGGCTATTACGTCAATCTCGGCATCGGCATCCCGACGCTCGTCGCCAACAACATCCCCGAGGGCATGGAGGTCACCCTCCAGAGCGAGAACGGCATGCTCGGCATCGGCCCCTTCCCTTATGAGGGCGAGGAGGATGCCGATCTGATCAACGCCGGCAAGCAGACGATCAGCGAGCTTGCCTCGTCGAGCTATTTCTCCTCGTCGGACAGCTTCGCGATGATCCGCGGCGGCCATATCGACCTCACCGTCCTGGGCGCGATGGAGGTGGCGGAAAATGGCGACATCGCCAATTGGATGATCCCGGGCAAGATGATCAAGGGCATGGGCGGCGCCATGGATCTGGTCGCCGGCGTCAAGAAGATCATCGTGGTGATGGAGCATGTTGCCAAGAGCGGCGACCCCAAGTTCATCCCCGAATGCACCCTGCCGCTCACCGGCAAGAACGTGGTCGACATGATCGTCACCGACCTCGCCGTCTTCCAGCGGCCCGACCATCGAAGCCCGTTCCGGCTGATCGAGCTGGCCCCGGAAGTCACCGCCGGCGAGGTGGCGGCAAAGACCACCGCCCGCTACGAAGTTTCGCTCAACGATCAAAAGGCTTGACGCCGGGGCTCGCGGGCGGAATCAGCGCGCATGTTCGCTTGGTTCCAGCGCCGCTATCTCGATCTGCTCGGCTCGATCTACATCTATAACGAGCATCGCGGCTATACGAGCATCGACCGGATCCTCGAAGCCGTGCGCAGCCGGACGCCGGACGACACCGTCTTCATCGACGCGGTCGAGAAGCACCGGGCCGACGAACGCAAGCATTATGTGATGTTCAAGCGCTGGTTCGAGCTGCAGGGCAAGATGCCGTTGAAGGTCGACCGGACCTGCGGCCATATCGACCGCTTCGTCGAGATCATGTTCCGCCGCGGCATCGACGATCTCGACACCGACGCGGTGATCACCGACGATCGCCAGTTCGAGAAATTGTGCCGGGTGATCTCGCTGACCGAGCGGCGCGGCATGAAGCAGGTCGAGGTGCTGCTGCGCCACCCGCTGGTCAAGCACGACAAGGTGCTGATCAAGATCTTCAAGGTGATCGAGAAGGACGAGCCCAGCCACTGGGCGCCCTATGACGGCTGGCTGAAGGCGCATGGCCGGCGCGAGCCCAGATGGTGGGAGCGGGCGATCGACAGCTTCATCCATTCCGAGCTCTTGTTCCTCAAGCTGCCGGTCCTGTTCTTCAACCCCTGGCTGAAGCGCCGTGCCGACTGGGCGGATGCGGCCGATCCCGCCGAGCGGCTCGCCTCGCCGATCCAAGCCGCCGCCTAGGATGCGCATCCTGCTGACCGGTTCCTCCGGCTGGCTCGGCCGCTTCCTGGCGCCGCGCCTGCGGTCGGACGGGCACGAGGTCGTCGGCCTCGACGTCGCGCCCGGCGCCGACACCGATGCGATCGGCAGCGTCGCCGACCGGGCGCTGGTCGAGCGCGTCTTCGGCGACCATGGAATCGAGGCGGTGATCCACGCCGGCGCGCTCCACAAGCCCGACATCGCCCGCTATCCGCAAGCGGCCTTTCACGACGTCAATTTGGCGGGCACGCGCAACCTGCTCGAAGCGGCGGTGGCGGCGGGCAACGACCGCTTCGTCTTCACCTCGACGACCTCGCTGATGATCTCCGAATCGATCCGCGCCGGCAAGAAGGGCGGCGCGACCCGGGCCGCCTGGCTCGACGAGGATTTCGCGCCGCTCGCCCCGCGCAACATCTACGGAATGACCAAGCTCGAAGCCGAGCGCCTCTGCCGCCGCGTCCACGACGAAAGCGGCCTCGCCATCCTCGTGCTGCGCACCGGCCGCTTCTTCCCCGAGGAGGACGACACCCACCGCCATTTGTCCGGCCCCAATATCGAGGCCAACGAGTTCCTCAATCGCCGCCTGACGGTCGAGGACGCCGCCGACGCCCATGTCGCCGCGCTCGCGAAGGCGCCCGCGCTCGGCTTCGACACCTTCATCCTCTCCGCGCCGCCGCCCTTCGCTCGGCACGAATGCGAGGCGTTGCTCGACGACGCGCCGGCCGTCATCGCGCGCCATTTCCCCGAGGCGCCGGCGCTCTACGCGCCCATGGGCTGGTCGCTGCCCGCCTCGATCGACCGGGTCTACGATCCGTCGCGCGCCGAACGGCGCATGGGCTTTCGCTGCCGCACCGATTTCGCCGCGATCCTGCAAGCGATCGCCGGCGGCGGGGAATTGCCCTTCGCCCACGATCCCTCTTATGTCTCGCCCAAGGAATGGGGCCAACCTTAGGAGGGCGGGATGCTGAAGCGGATGCTGGCATTGGCGGCGGGCGCGGTGGCGCTGATGGGCATGCAGGCGCCGGGCGCGCCGCCGCCGGCAGGGCGGCCCGAGATGGCGCTGTGGCGGCTCGATTGCGGCGAGGCGCGGATCGGCAATCTCGACATGTTCTCGGATATTTTCGCATATGTCGGCCGGTCGAAGACGCTCACCGCCAGCTGCTATCTGATCCGCCACGGCGACCGCTATCTGCTCTGGGACACCGGCTTTCCGGGCAGTCTCGCCGGCTCGACCACCGGCGACGAGAGCTTCCGCATCATCATGCGCACCCGCCTCACCGACCAGCTCGCCCGCATCGGCGTGCGCCCCGAGCAGGTGACCTTCCTCGGCATCTCCCATTATCATGACGATCATACCGGCCAGGCCGCCGATTTTCCCCGCGCCACCTTGCTGATCGGCGCCGCGGATTGGGACGTGGTCCGCGGCCGGCCCGAAACGGCGGCCAGGTTCGGGCCGTGGATCGAAGGCCAGAGCCGGGTCGAGCCGCAGGCCGGCGATCATGACGTGTTCGGCGACGGCAGCGTGATCATGCTGAACACGCCCGGCCATACGCCCGGCCATCACAGCCTGCTCGTCCGCCTGCCGCGCACCGGGCCGGTGCTGCTGACCGGCGACCTCTATCATTTCACCGAGAATTTCGAGAGCGGCGGTGTACCCGGCTTCAACACCAACCGCGCCGACACGCTCGCCTCCATGGCCCGCTTCCGGGAGATCGCCCGCAATCTGCGCGCCCGCATCGTCATCCAGCACGAGCCGGCCGACATCGCCAAGCTCCCGGCCTTCCCGGAAGCCGCGCGATAGGCTCGGTCCCGTTCGCCAGGCAATGGAAACTCTTCGGAGGTTTGAAACGTGAAAGCTCTCCTATCCAGATCCCCCGGCGGCCCCGAGACGCTCGAGCTCGCCGAGCTGCCCGATCCGATCGCGGGCCCGGGCCAGCTGCTGGTCGACGTCAAAGCCTGCGCGATCAACTATCCCGACGTGCTCATCATCGAGGACAAATATCAGTTCCGTCCGGAGCGGCCGTTCGCGCCCGGCGGCGAGATTGCCGGGGTGATCGCGGCGGTGGGGGAGGGCGTCTCCGGCTGGTCGGCGGGCGACAGGATCATCGCCATGCTCGGCCATGGCGGGCTCGCCGAGAAACTGGTGATCCCGGCCGCCATGGCCGTCCCCCTGCCGGCAGGGCGCAGCTTCGAGGACGGCTCGGCGCTGATCCTCACTTATGCGACCACCATCCACGCGCTGCTCGACCGCGGCAAGTTGAAGCACGGCGAGACCCTGCTCGTGCTCGGCGCCGCGGGCGGCGTCGGCCTGGCCGCGGTCGAGCTCGGCAAGGCCTATGGCGCGCGCGTGATCGCGGCGGCGTCGTCCGAGGAGAAGGCCGCGGCGGCCAAAGCGGCGGGCGCGGACGAGGCGATCGTCTATCCGCGCGGGCCGTTCGACAAGGAAAGCGCCAAGGCCCTGTCGCAGCAGCTCAAGGCCGCGGTCGGGCCCAATGGCGCGGATTTGATCTACGATCCGGTCGGCGGCGATTATAGCGAGGCGGCCTTGCGCGCGATCGCCTGGGAGGGACGGCTGCTCGTCATCGGCTTCCCGGCCGGGATTCCAAGGCTGCCGCTCAACCTCACCTTGCTCAAGAGCTGCGACGTGCGCGGCGTCTTCTGGGGCGCTTTCGCCGCGCGCGACCCCAGGGCCAATGCCGCCCATGTCCGGACCCTGTTCCGGCTCTGGGACGAGGGCAGGATCGCCCCCCGGGTCAGCCGCACCTGGCTCTTGGCCCAGGGCGGCGAAGCGATCGCCCACATGGCCGCGCGCCAGGCGGTCGGCAAGCTCGTGGTGACGATGGAGTAGGAAAAGGCAGGGTGGGCTTCGACAGGCTCAGCCCGAACGGGGTTCGTGCTGACATCAACACCCCCTCCGTTCGCCCTGAGCCTGTCGAAGGGCCTTCCTTTCTTTCTTCGAAGCGTTGCGTGGGCTCCTCCCGCCGCCTATCTCGGTCTCCAAGACCCGCCAGCAGCAAGGATGACCATGACCCAGTTCAACGACCGCGAGCGCGCGTTCGAATCCATGTACGCCCGCGACCAGGAGATGGAGTTCAAGATCGTCGCCCGGCGCAACCGGCTGCTGGGCCAGTGGGCGGCCAAGAAGATGGGCCTGACCGAGGCCGAGGCCGACGCTTATGCCAAGGAGGTGATCCGCTCCGACTTCGAGGAAGCCGGCGATCACGACGTCGTCCGCAAGGTGCTCGGCGATCTCACCGCCGCCGGCATCGACATTGACGAGGCGGCGATCCGCGAGGCGCTGGAGCACAAGACGGTGGAGGCGCGCCGCCACTTCATCGAGGCGCAGGGGCCCAATTGATGGCGATGGCCGCATCGGAGATCGAGACTTTGATCCGCGCCGGGATTCCCGACGCGCGCGTCGAGATCGTCGATCTGGCCGGCGACGGCGACCATTATGAGGCGCGGGTGACCTCGGAGAGCTTCCGCGGCCAGCCCCGCGTCCGGCAGCATCAGCGCGTCTACGCATCTTTGGGCGGGCGCATGGGCAACGAGCTCCATGCGCTGAAGCTCAGCACCGCAATACCCGAATAGAGGAATCGCCCATGACCGACGTCCGCACCCGCATCGAAGACGTTGTAAAGAAAAGCGACGTCGTCCTGTTCATGAAGGGCACGTCGCTCTTCCCGCAATGCGGCTTTTCGCAAAAGGCGGTGGCGATCCTCGATCATCTCGGCGTCGCTTTCGAGACGGTGGACGTGCTCCGCGACCCCGAGATCCGGCAGGGGATCAAGGACTATTCCGACTGGCCGACCGTGCCGCAGCTCTACGTCAAGGGCGAGTTCGTCGGCGGCTCCGACATCATGATGGAGATGTTCGAGGCCGGCGAGCTCCAGCAGCTGCTGACCGAGAAGCAGGTCGCCCGCGCCTGAAGGGGACGGTCACTTTCACCCCCGGCGGCGACCATCCGGATACGGCGGCATGTAAAGTGACTGTCCCCATTCCGCCGCAGCGACTATGCTGCCCCCGACACTTCAAGGAGGTTCCTACATGCTCGCCAAGCCGTTTCTCGCGCTCGCCGCCGTCTCGCTCGCCGCTTCCGGCACGGCAGCCTCTGCACAGAGCGCCGCGCCGCTCTCGCTCGCAAATGCGCCGATGGTTCGGCAAGGCGCGGGCCTGAACGAGGCGGCCGATTTGCGCGGCGGCATCATCTTGCCCGTGCTGCTCGCCGCCCTCGTGATCGGCATGCTCGTCTTTGTGGTCAAGGAGCTCGGCGACGACAACAAGCTTCCCGGCAGTCCCTGAGGCGTCGGCTAGGGGACAGTACTTTCACCCGGCGCGGCAGCCAGCTGGTCACCGCGGCAGGTTAAAGTGACTGTCCCCATTCAGTTCACGCGGCCGCGCGCGCCTTCCTGAGCCCGACATATTCGAGCGCCGCTAGGCCGAGCACCGCCGCCGCCTGCGCCGAGACGAAGGCCGTGCCGAGCGCCGATGCCTGATGCTGGCCGAGGACGAGGAAGCTCTCCGCCGTCCAGCCGGCATTGCCGAGGATGACCAGCCAGACGAGGGCGCGGGGCGGGGCCGGCCGCGTCGCCAGCCAGAAGATGAAGGCCGCCAGCGGCAGCAGCGCCAGGCCGGCGATGCGGACCAGCGGCTCGGGCAGCCCGAACAGCGGCGCGAGCGAGGCCGCGCCGAACGCCATTAATAGGCCGATCGCGGCGCAGCTCAGCGAATCGAGGGCGAGGATGCGGCGGAGGAACAGGGTCGATGACATGGGCATTTCCTTTCATTGTCGATGCCCGAATCATCGCGGCCCCAGGTCATGGTGTCGATTACGTCTGAGGTAATGGGATTGCGCGGCGGCCTGTATTAGGCTTGCCGCCATGCAGACCCAGCCTCTCCCCGTCGGCGACCAGCTTCGCGCCTGGCGCGGCCGCCGCCGCCTCAGCCAGCTCGACCTCGCGCTCGACGCCGAAATCTCGGCGCGGCATCTGAGCTTCCTCGAAACCGGCCGCTCGCGGCCGAGCCGGGCGATGCTGCTGCGCCTCGCCGAGCGGCTGAGCATCCCGGCGCGCGACCGCAACATGCTGCTGGTCGCGGCGGGCTTCGCGCCGGCTTTGCCCGAGCGCGCGCTCGACGATCCCGCGCTCGCCGCGGCGCGCCGCGCGGTCGATCTGGTGCTCAAGGCGCACGAGCCCTTTCCCGCGCTCGCCGTCGACCGCCACTGGCGGATGGTCGCGGCCAATGCCGGGGTCGCGCCGCTGCTCGCCGGAGTCGCGCCGCATCTGCTGGAACCGCCGGTCAACGTGCTGAGGCTGAGCCTGCACCCCGAGGGCGTGGCGCCCCGCATCGTCAACCTGGCCGAATGGCGCGCCCATATCTTTCACCGGCTCGAAGCGCAGATCGAGGCCAGCGCCGATCCCGTGCTGATCGATCTGCTGGCGGAGCTGCGCGCCTTTCCCGGCGGCGCCGCCCGGCCCGCCGACGCTTATGGCGGCGTCGCCGTCCCGCTCGTCCTGCGCGCGGGCGAGGCCGAGCTCTCCTTCCTCAGCACGACGACGATGTTCGGAACGCCGATCGACATCACTTTGGCGGAGCTGGCGATCGAGGCCTTCCTGCCCGCCGACGCCGCGACGGCAAATTATCTCATGGCCTGAAGGCAAAAAGAAAGGGCGGGCGGCGCGACCGGAAAGTGCGCCAGGCCCGCCCTCTTGAGTGGAACCATGTGGACGCCTGATCCTACGCACGCCCCGTGCCAGAGCGCGAAAAGCCCGGAAAACCGCGCCTTTCAGGGTTAGCGGAAATTAACCTTCGCCTCGACCTGTAAAGCCTCCCGACAGCCGCGCTCTATCATTCATCCTGCGTTCACGCGGCCGATGACTACTGATGTAGTCGAAAGCGAGGGCCGTGCGTGGAGCGGATCGGGGAAGCCGAATATGCGGTGATGGAGGTGCTCTGGCACGACGCGCCTCTGACCGCGGCCGAGGTCGCGGCCCGCGTGCCCGCCGCGCGCGGCTGGAGCATCCGCACGGTCAAGACCATGCTCGCCCGCCTGCTCGCCAAGAACATCCTCGCCCATGAGGAGGAGGGGCGCCGCTATCTCTACCGCCCCGCCATCGCCCGGGCCGATTATGTCGCGCAGGAATCGGGCCGGCTGATCGACCGGATGTTCGGCGGCAAGGTAACGCCGCTCGTCGCCCAGCTCGCCGCGCGCGACCGGCTCAGCCATGCCGACATCGAAGAGATCGAGGCGCTGCTGAAGGCGCTCAAGCAATGACCTGGTTCCTCGCCAACATGGCCCAGGCGAGCCTCATCATGCTGCTCGTGCTCGCCTTGCGCCGGCCGTTCGCCGCGGCCTTCGGCGCCGGGCCGGTCTACGCTTTGTGGCTGCTGCCCGCCTTGCGGCTCGTCGCGCCGCCTTTGCCCGCCTGGGGCGTCGAAATCCCCAATCTCCTTCCTGCGCAGACTCTGATCCTGTTTGCGGAGGATGCGGCCGCGCCGCTGCCGCCCGACGGCGGACCCGGGCAGTGGGTGCCCATAGCGCTCGCGATCTGGGCCCTCGGCGCGGCCGCTTTCCTCGCCTGGCAGCTCGTCGCCTATCGCCGCTTCGTCGCCGAGGTGAACGATGGCGCTCGGAGCCTCGGCGCGCATCGCGGCCTCGCTTTGATCGAGAGCGCGGCCGTGCAGGGCCCGCTCGCGCTCGGCCTGCTGCGCCGCCGCATCGTCGTCCCCGCCGATTTCGAGAGCCGCTATTCGCCGGAGGAGCGCGTGCTGGCGCTCGATCATGAGGCCGTGCACCATCGCCGCGGCGATTTGTGGTGGAACCATCTCGGCCTTCTCATCCTCGCGCTGAACTGGTTCAACCCGATCGCCTGGTTCGCCTTCAAGGCGTTCCGCGCCGATCAGGAGCTGGCCTGCGACGCCGCCGTCGCCGCCGCCGCTCCCTCCGCCACGCGCCACGATTATGCGCGCGCCCTGATCAAATCCGCGAGCCGACCCGGCCTGATCGCAGCCTGCCCGCTCAATCATGCCGACCAACTGAAACGGAGACTGAAGATGATGAAGTTCCACAAGCCAAGCCGGCTGCGGCTGATCGGCGGCAGCGCCGCCATCCTGATGCTCGGCGGCCTCAGCCTCGCCGTCGGCAGCCCCGGCCTCGCCCATCCGCAGGCCGAGCAGCCCGGCGGCGGCGAAGCCGCGCCCGCCCGCGAGCGGCGCGAGGAACGGGTGATCGTCCGCACCATCCGTCCGGACGGGGACGGCCCGCATGGCGGCCATTCCGCGCATTCAGGTCCGGGCGACCATCAGCGGGTGATCGTGATGGACCATCGCGGCGATGGCCATCCGGGCCAGCACCGGGTGCGCGTGATCGGTCCCGACGGCGAGGTCAGCGTCCCCGACTGCAATGGCGGCCAGGCGACCAACGTCGACGAGACCAGCGGCGGCCAGCGCACCCGGGTCGTGCTGTGCACCCGCGGCAACGGCACGCCCGCCGAGCGCGCCGAACGGCTGCAGCGCGCCCGCGACCGGCTCGCCCAGGACAGCGAGCTCAGCCAGGCGCAGCGCGACCGCGTCACCGCCGCCCTCGACCGCGAGATCGCGCGGATCCGCGGGAATTAGGCTTGGGGACAGTTACTTTCGGCCGCCCGGCGCGAAACCGGGACCCCAGCGGCTGAAAGTAACTGTCCCCTCCGAGCCCCTTCTCATTCGCCTCCGCCGATGCCACATGGCCGGGATGGAGGATCTTCCCACCGGCAAGGTCGAGCAGGTCGCCCCCGGCGTCCGGCGGGTGCTGGCGGGCAATCCCTCGCCGTTCACTTATACCGGCACGCAGACCTATATCGTCGGCGCCGGTGAAGTGGCGGTGATCGATCCGGGTCCGGACCTTCCCGAGCATGTCGATGCGATCCTCGCCGCCACCCAAGGCGAGCGGATCGCGGCGATCCTGTGCACCCACACCCATCGCGACCACAGCCCGGCCAGCCGGCCGCTCGCTTCGGCGACCGGCGCGCCGATCGTCGGCTGCGCCCCGCTCGCGCTCGACGATGACGGTCCCCGCGCCGACGCCGCCTTCGATTTCGATTATGCGCCGGATCGCGTGCTCGCCGACGGCGAGGCGCTGGCGGGCGACGGCTGGCGGCTCGCCGCGGTGGCGACGCCGGGGCACACCTCCAACCATCTCTGCTTCGCGCTCGAAGGCAGCGGCGCCCTCTTCACCGGCGATCATGTCATGGGCTGGTCGACCACCGTGGTGTCGCCGCCCGACGGCGACATGGCTTTGTACATGCAAAGCCTGACCCTGCTGCTCGGCCGCGGCGATCAGGTCTATCATCCCGCGCACGGGCCGGCCGTGGACAAGCCGCACAGCCACGTCCGCGCGCTCATCGCCCACCGCAAGATGCGCGAAAAGCAGATCCTGAAGCGGCTCGGCGAAGGGGAGGGGCGGATCCCTTATCTGGTCGAGACCATGTACCAGGGCACCGACCCCAGGCTGTTCCCGGCGGCGGGGCGCTCGGTGCTCGCCCATCTGGTCGATCTGGAGGCGCGCGGGCTGGTGCGGAGCGAGGGGGAAAGATGGACGCTGGCCGCTTGAGGAAGTGGTTCTTCCTGCTGCCGCCCTTGCTCGCTCTGCTGGTCGGCGCCGGGCTCGGCCTGCTGCTGCGCCCGCCCGCCGACGTCGTCGCCGGCCCCGATCCGATGGCGATCGCCAACGCCATCTTGCTCTCGGTCCGCGAGCAGGGCCGGCAGACCGTCTTCGTGGGCCGCTTCGCCGCGATCGCGACCGCGAGCGAGAGCCGGTTCGGCCTCAGCGCGCGCAAGACTTTGATCATGCCCGGCCAGGTCCGCTACGCCGTCGATCTCAGCCGCCTGCGCCGCGAGCACCTCGCCTGGGACTCGGGCACGCGGACATTGACCGTGACCCTGCCGCCCCTTGAAATCGCCGGGCCGCAACTCGACCTCAATCAGGTGCAGGAATATTCCGAAGGCGGTGTGCTGATGGCGCTGACCGACGCCGGACGGACGATCGACGCAGCCAATAACCGCGCCGCGCAGGCGGAGCTGATGCGCCAGGCGCGCGGGGCCCAGCCGATGACCGAGGCGCGCGCCGCCGCGATGCGCGACGTCGCGCGGAGTTTCGCTTTGCCGCTGCGCGCGGCTGGGATAGATGCAAGCGTCTCGACAAGGTTCGTCGGCCCCGACGGGCGCGAGCAGGCGAGCTTCCTCGATCGGCCGCGGCGGATCGAGGACCGGATCAGGGCGAGGAACCCATGAACGCACCCAATGCGAGCCTCAGGGGCCTCGATCTGCGCACCGAGATCGACCGGCTGCGCAAGGAGCGCAACGCGGTGCTGCTCGCCCATTATTACCAGACCCCCGAAATCCAGGACATTGCGGATTTCGTCGGCGACAGCCTCGACCTGTCCCGCAAGGCGCAGGCGACCGACGCCGAGGTGATCGCCTTTTGCGGCGTCCGCTTCATGGCCGAGACCGCCAAGATCCTCTCGCCCGAGAAGATCGTCGTCCTGCCCGACATGGACGCCGGCTGCAGCCTTGAGGACAGCTGCCCGCCCGACCAGTTCCGGGCGTTCCGCGAGGCCCATCCCGACCATATCGCCCTGACCTACATCAACAGCTCGGCCGAGGTGAAGGCGCTCAGCGACATCATCGTCACCTCTTCGTCCGCCGAGACCATCCTCAAGCAGATCCCGCTCTCCCAGAAGATCATCTTCGGGCCCGACAAGCACCTGGGCGGCTATCTCGCCCGCACGCTCGGCCGCGACATGCTGCTCTGGCCGGGCGTGTGCATCGTCCACGAGGCCTTTTCCGAGACCGAGCTGATCAAATTGAAGGCGCAGCATCCGGGCGCGCCGGTGCTCGCCCATCCCGAATGCCCGCCGCACATCCTCGATCATGCCGATTATGTCGGCGCGACCTCCGGCATCCTTCGCCACGTGCTGGAGAGCGGGAAGGACAAGTTCATCATCGCCACCGAGCCGCACATCATCCACCAGATGGAGAAGTCGGCGCCGGGCAAGACCTTCATCGGCGCGCCGGGCGCGGACGGGAATTGCAACTGCAACATGTGCCCGTACATGGCGCTGAACACATTGGAGAAATTGTACGTCAGTCTGCGCGATCTGCGGCCCCGGATCGAGATCGAGGAGGGGCTCCGGCTGGGCGCCAAGCGCTCGCTCGACAGGATGCTGGAGATGGCCGGCCACACCGTCGGCCAGGGCGACGTCGGCAAGCCGAAGATCGCCGGCGACTGAGCCGCCGCCCTAGTGACTCTCGGTGGCGGGCCGATTAGCGTCGCGCCGGGCTCCTGGAGGTACGTCCTGATCAAGAAATTGCTGCTTGCCGCGCTCGTCGTCGCGGCGCCGTCGATGCTCGCCGCGATGCAGGAGGAGGACCCCTATCTCTGGCTCGAGGAGGTTCAGGGCGCGCGGGCGATTCAGCAGGTCGAGCAGTGGAACAAGGCGACCGAGGACGACCTCTCCCGCACCCCGGGCTATGCCGAGCATCGCAACCGGGCGCTCAATATCCTCAACGACGTGCGTCAGATCGCGCTTCCAGACGAGGTGCAGGGCGATTTCATCACCAATTTCTGGCGCGACGCCGAGCATCCGCGCGGCCTGTGGCGGATCTCGCCGCGCGCCGCCTACCTCGCCGGCCGGCCGCAATGGCGGGT
>JAXDPD010000008.1:0-27873 GCA_034668505.1 Sphingomonadales bacterium | reverse complement strand
CGCAAGATGGCCAAGCTGCTCCCGGCCAAGGTGCCGGCCACGGCCGGCTGAGGCTACCAGCCTCGTTCGAGCTCGGCGCACGCGAACGTCCGCTTCTGTCAAAAGCGGACTTCTTCAACACAATCGGCGCTTAGCGGAACGGCTGGGCCTGGCCGGACGCGGACGGTCTGCTTTGGGGTGCGCTCCGCGCAATCCAGCCATCGCGCAAAGTCGGCTAGGCGTGGATAGCGACACAGCCGTTCCCCCCGCAGTAAAGACAGGCTCGAATTTTCCGGTTCAGACCTGCCTTCGGAGATGAGCTTGGGGGTCGTCTCTACCTCCACCGGGCAGAATGGCTCAATATCAGCCTATTGCCGTCGCAAAACACCGGCATAAGGATACGGCCGTCGATGCCGTCGGGACCTTGACCTCCGGCACGCGGGTCTCGCCGTTGCTTTCCCAAGATCAACACCACACAATTCTGCCTGCACAGACGAAGAAATGGCTGCCGCAACCGGCCCCTCTCCATACTGAAGGCTGGAGGGTCGCGCGCCCATTTCGGTCCAGCGAAAGGACCCAGCGTGGCCTTCGCGCGCCGACGAAGCGCAGATGCAAGGTCGCGCCGCAACCGCAGGGGCAGGCCAAATAGCCGAAGGCCGGCCTGCCGGCACCCTGGCGCACGTAGAGAAGGTTGCGCTGGAGATGCTTCGGTTCCTCGTCCACGAAAACGACTTTGACGTCGCGTCGCCGCCAGCCCTCGACCGTCCATGCAGCGGCCCGCCAAAGGTTCGCGACGAGGGCCGCAGCCCTGCGAAGGAATTTCATGCCGGACCTCCACTAAGGCGGGGAAGCAGCAGCGGCGGATTGGCAGCGCCACGGCCGACATGCGGGACGAGCGAGGGGTCGGGGTCGCCGTCGGGCCGGAGGATGATCCGCCCGTGCGACACCGAGACGCGCTGGACGGCGAAGTCGCGGTTCGGCCTGGTGCGGAACGGATGCAGCCGGGCGAGGAGCTCGTTCACCGCGGTCGAAGCGACCAAAGTGTTGACGCTGATCACGGCGGGCCGGTCGACGTTGATGCCCCGAATATAGCCGCGCCGGACCTGGTCCTCGTAGAAGAGTGGGTCGGTGCGGCGCAGCACATCCGCATGCAATTCCGCCTCGGTGTAGACGCCGCGCGAGCGCAGGCTCGAGCCGCCGGGCTGGAGATAGTGAACGGCGCCGGACACCGATTCCACGCCCCCGTTCCCGTCTGCATCGATGCGCACGCCGAGGTCGAGATAGGGCAGCGAGAAGAAGGTCGCGATCCGGCTAAGCGTGTCGCGGCCCTCGACCGAGTCCATGCAGCCGAACAGGACATCGCAGGTGGCGAGGAGGGCGACGGCCTCGGGGCTGTCCACATATCCCTCCACGATCTCGACCTCGGTCCCCATGCCCACGCGCGCGATATGCGCCTTCATCATCCGGGCCTTGTTGATTTCGGCATCGGCATCCGCGCGGGTCGCGCCATAGATTCGGTTGAGGTTCTTGGCTTCGACATGATCGGGCTCAATCATGACGATCCGGCCGACACCAAGCCGCATGAGCATCTCGATCGTGGGGCTGCCGCTGCCGGAGACGCCGGCGACGCCGACGCTCAGCGTGCGCAACAGCGACGTGGTGCGGTCGCCGAACATCTGCCGGTGCCTAACGTCGAATTCGGACCGGTCCTCCTCGTTGGTCGGCGACCAGATAAGCAGGTCGTCGCCGACGACGGAGACCCGGTCGAGGTCGCCGCGCGGGCCGCCGATCCCAACGCGCCGGCCGAAGATCGAGCCGTCGGGCAGCATGATCGCGCTGACATGCTCGCCGACGACCTTGAGGCCGATCGCGTTGAAGAGATCGAAATCGGACCGGTCATCCTGCTCCGAGAAGGCGCGATAGCCGCCCGGATGCGAGTGGATCTTGAGCAGGGCCATCCCGCTTTCGCGCGCTTCGGCCAGCAGCGCCTTCATCGGGCCGGTGGGCCAAGTCACGCTGACCGGCGTGCGGATGCATTCCTCGACCGGGATCTCCACGATCCGGTGAAGGGCGAAGACGCTCCGGCTGCCGGAGGCGATATAGCCGCAAAGGCCGACCGCGACGGCTTCGAGCCCGGAGCCGTCGAAGAGATGACGTTTCAGGCGAGCCTGCTGGTTATGCGTCATGCGCAGGATGTGCATCGGTTGTGCCCTTTCCCTAGCGTTTCTGGAATTCGTGCTTCAGCCACCCGCGGACGCGGCGCAGGTGGGTGCAGAGGCTGTCCACCCCCTGCCGCCAGCCATAATGGCGCGACCATTGCTGGAACGGCTTGCCATCGATGGTGAGCGCGCTGAGATTGTTGATCGCCTGGCCGTCGGCGCGGGCGAGCGGCGGGCTGAAGTAGACCATGTCGATCATGCCCGCGGGATAGCTGTCCAGGCGGATCGCGAGCTGGGCCTGCTCGACAGTGTAGCCGGCGATGATCGCGTAGCCGTGGATCAGCAGCCAGCGGACGCTGCCGCAGATGATGGTCTCCCAAGGACATCCGAGCGCGTCGAGCGCCCGGATGTCATCGGGGCCGAGGGCGAATTCCCGGCGCATCGGCCTCAGCCCTCGGTCTCGTCGAGGGGGAAGGTCTCGAACACCTCGATGCCGCACTCGCCGAGGTCGACCTTCTCGTCCGGTTCGATCGCGACGTAGTGGCCGCCGTGGAGGCGCTTCTCGAGCTCGTACTTCTCGATCGGCGTCTTGCCGCCGGCCTCGAGGATCTCGCGGCCGGTGACGAAGCGGTGATCGAACACATGATAGATGTGGTCGATCTTGACCTTGTAGCGGTGCGCCTGGGGCGGCGGCGTGTTGTTGCGGCCGCACTCCTCGATGTCGACGATCTCGACGATGACGACATCGCGCCCGTGCTCGTGCTTGATTTCCACATCGACCTCGGAGTCGGTGTGGTTGTTGATGATCACGATCTCGGGCTCGTCGCCCTTCTCGTGGTCGGGGTGGCGGTGGTTATCCATGAGAGGAAATACTCCGTTCGACACAGCCCAAGTGGCTGCAGGTGCTAAATCGGCGAAGCACATCTAAATGTCAAGGGGACTGAGATGCGCTTGACGAATTTAGCGCGCGCGCCTAGATAGACGCGCCCGAAGCTTAGAATGGGTGATTTATGGCCGACGAAAATTTACGGGAGGAAGAAGAGGAGGTTGCGGGTCTTGGCGGGTTCCTCAGAAGCATCCGCAAGTCGCGCGGGCTCTCGCTGAGAGATGTGGAGCGCATGACGGAAGGGGCGGTCTCGAACGGCTATCTGAGCCAGCTCGAGAACGGCAACATCGACAAGCCGTCCGCGATGATGCTGCACCGGCTCTCATCGACCTATAAGCTTGATTATCAGGAGATCATGAAGCGCGCCGGCTTTCTGACCGAGGCCGAAGAGCCGACGAACCGGGTGGCGACGTCCGTCCTCGGCCAGCTCACGTCCGAGGAGGAAGATCAACTGCTCGCCTTCCTCGGCTTCTTGCGCGCCCAGAAGAAATGATGCTGCCGGACGACTGCTCGGTCTCGGCCGAACAACTCATCGCCATCCGGGCCGCCGCCGACCGCGCCTTGCGGGACGGCGGCGCCCTCGGCGTCTTCCCGACGCCGGTCGATGATATCATGCGCGCGGCCAAGATCGAGATCGTCCCCATGGTCATCGACGAGGGCTATCTTGCCCGTCTCCGTCGAACTGCGGAAAAGGCCGGCCGCGCCTTGATGAGTGCCATGTCGAAGGTGCTCGGCGTGTTTGACCCGCGGTCGCGGATCGCCTTCATCGATCCGGAAACGCCGGAGGCCAAGCTGCCCTTCCTCAAGCTGCACGAAGGCGGCCATGCGGTCCTGCCCTGGCAGGGCATCTTCGGCCTGTTCGAGGACTGCCGGATGACGCTGGACCCGTTCGTCAAGGCGCAGTTCGAACGCGAGGCGAACGTGTTCGCGTCCGAAGTGCTGTTCCAGATGGACATCTTCTCGCGGGAGGCCGCGGACCTGGACTTCGGCATGAAGGCGCCGCTGCAGCTGGCGAAGCGTTACGGGGCCTCCGTCTATGCAACCACCCGCCGCTACGTGACGGCGAGCACCCGGATCTGCGCGGCGCTGATCTTCAATCCGCCGGTGCCGGGTCTGGCCGGCACCTCGATCCATGTCCTGCGCCGCGTGGTGGCGTCGCCGTCCTTTCTCGCGAAATTCTCGACGATCGAATGGCCGGCGCAGATCGCCTCAGACGATCGCCTGGCCTGGCTCATCCCGGCGAACCGCATGATCCGGCCGCGCACGATCCGCCTCAATGACGTGGATGGCGATGCGCAGGAGTTTATCGCCGAATCCTTCAAGACCAGGCATCAGACGCTCGTCCTCATCCATGCTGCCTCGACCCTGAAACGGCCTATCTACCTGCCAGGGCTGGAACCCAGGGCGTCGCTCTAGATGGCCCAGATCCTCGGATATGTCGCGCTTGACGAGGCTGACGAATTTCAGCGCTACGCTGCCGAGCTTCGCCTCGACCGGACCGCGCTCGCCAATCTGCTGATCGTTCGGGAGCTTCGAAGCGGCCGGCTCGGCGAGCTAATGACGCGCTACGACCGGGACCTCGCCGGTACGGAAAACACGAAGATCGTCGCGCATCAGGCAGATCCGGCCACCAAAGTGGCCTTCAAGGCGCATGCGGCCGATTTCAAGCTCAAGCCCAGCCGGGCGGCGGCGATTTTGTTTCGTGCGGAACTTGCCGAGCACTGGCTGGAAGCCAGCATGGACCGTATCTCTGTTTGACTCAGCTTGAGTCATTCATTACCCTCTAACTCGCTGGTTGCAGACCGACCGCGCATCTTTCTAGGATCGCGTCGGATTCGGATCCGACCACTGGCGAGGAAGGGACTCCCAGCCATGCAGGCATCGGCGCACGCGCAGTCGAAACACAGCCTTTCAAACCTCGCGTTGCGATCGATCGTCGAACTTGAACGGATGAATGCCGGGCTGGATTATGAAACCGCCGCATTTTCCGACCTGGCCTCCGCTTTGCGGGTCACATCCGAGCCAAGCGCGGCGACGTTGCAATTCCGCTTTGTCGAGCCCGGCTATTATGAGCCATTCGAGCGCCTGTACCGCCTCGCATCGAGCGCCACCGGGGATGTCGAGCAAATTCAGAATTATGTGAAGGACGTCAGCAGTCGGTTGAGCGCGGTCGCTGCCGGGGACGGCGGCGCGTCCGGTTCGCTCCTTCCGATATGCGTCGCTCTTCATCGGGAACTGGTTCAGGAGCTATCAGCGGATGATGTCTTTGCCGTCCACGAGCAGCCTCCCTTCAGCGAAGAATCTCCGGCTGGCATCGGCGCGACGTAGGGTCCGGGCTTTCATCGATCAGATCGTCCAGCTCGAATCGTCGGATTTCGCACATCTTGACGGCAAGGATGCCCTTGCGCTCATAAAGAAGGATTCCGTCGCGCTCCGGACCTATCTGGATCGGTTGCCACCCTCCGCGGACGACGACAGCGTCAATGAGGCCTGCTCCCAGGCAAGGCTCACAGTTTCCTTCTACACCGACATCCTCGGTTTCATCCTTCGCTCGACAAATGTGCGCAACGCCTTCGAGGTCCATTTTCCCCTCAAACGGCTGATCGAACGCGCGGTCAGCCCGGACGCCCGGCTGATCATGTCGTCGGAATGGAAATTCGTTCCATTCACCTATCCAATGACTCTTGATGTGCTGCCTGGCTTCGCCCTTGTGGGCGGGCCAGCGCCGGAATCCGGAAATGTCCTCATCGTCCCGCTCGCCGGTCATGAGATCGGCCATTCGGCATGGCGCAGCCAGCTGATCCGGAGCCGCGTCGACGATCAGGTGGTCGCCGCGATCGCGGCAGCGATCGAGGCGATGCCGGCGGAATGCGCACTGGTGTTGAGGGTGCTCAACGTGGTCGGTTCCGCACTCCCGCGAATGCAGGATGCGCTGCTTCGCTCGGCGATAAAACAGCTCGAAGAGATTTTCTGCGACCTGTTTGGCCTCTTTGTCTTTGGCGATTCGTACCTCTATGCCTATGAATATTTCCTCGCGCCGGGCGGAGAGGGGCGCAGCCCCTATTACCCTTCGAGCGGCGACCGGGTCCGATACCTCCTCGATGCCGCCGCGGCGCTGGGTCTCGATGTCGAGGCCGGGCTGTTCGATTCATGGACCGAGGCGTCGATCCCGTCCGGCTCAGACGGGGCAATTCTCGCCATTGCCGATGCGGCTGTGGCGCGGATCTATCCCGATCTGCGCGACCTCACATTCGAATTGCTAAAAGGCCTGGCGATCGACCCACCCGCCGCCGGCGCGGTTGAACGGGTCTTAGACGCGCTGCGGCAACATGTACCGGACGGTGAGGGTGCGACTCTGCCCGAAATTGTGACCGCCGGCTGGCGGCACCTGCGGGAGCGCGGCGGACTTTCGCTCGATGCCGATGCTGCCGAATATCATATGCTGAACGAGCTGATGCTGAAGTCCGTCGAGGTTTCGGAGTTCCGGCTGAGGGCAGCGGAGCATGCTTAGCGCGATCGAGATTGCGGACGCCCTGGAGGGCCTCAATGGGGAGGAGCGGCTGACGGTTGTGCCTTGGCCGGAGCGGGAAACGGTGGTGCGCAGGGGCGAGACATCGATCGATCTGCGGCTCGGACGATGGTTCCGGTCGTTCAAGCAAACTCGGACACCGTCCGTTTCCTTGGTCGGGCGAAGGCCGGGCGAGGAAGGCGAGCCGAGCGAGAGCACTAGGACAAATCAGCATTTCGTCCCGTTCGGCTCGAACTATGTTCTTCATCCCGGCCGGTTCGTGCTTGGCGTCACGCTCGAATGGCTTCGGCTCCCGCCAAGCCTCGCGGGCTATGTAACGGGCAAATCGTCGCTCGGGCGGCACGGGCTCGTGATCGAAACCGCGGCGGGCATCCACCCGCAATTCTCGGGCTGTCTGACCCTCGAGCTGGCCAATGTCGGCGAGGTGCCCCTAGAGATCTATCCGGGCATGCCCATCTGCCAGATCTTTCTTCACCGCACCAAGCCGGGCGGGGAAAGGGAGCGCGATCGCTTCTCCGGGCGGAGAAAACCGATGCTCTCGCCGCCGAAGGCCGATGAAGTATTCAATCGGCTGATAGATGTGCCCGGGGCGACAGCCTCCGAATAAACTTGGCGCCAGCGGGCGCGCACGCTCAACGAACGCCCGCTTCTGAGAACTAGGACAACCCCTTTGAATGGCCGCCGTGGGCGCACAGGAGACGCTGATCCGCGGAGCCGAGCCGAACTCGTCTACCGGGGCGTACGGCCAAGGCTGCTTGAGATGAGCGCGGATACATCATTGGCAGCGGCCTTCACAGTGCCGCGGGCGAGGTGGGCATATCGCGCAGTCGTTTGAACCTGCGTGTGGCCGAGCAGCTTACCGATCATCGGGAGCGACATGCCCTCACCGGCCGCCACGGATGCGAAGGTATGCCGAAGATCATGGATGCGCACGCCATTTAGACCCGCTCGCGCCCGGACGCGCTGCCAGAACGGCTGAAGATCGGTCAGTCGTTGGCTTTCGACGCGGCCGGGCAGGACCCACCCGTTGTACTCAGCACGCGTGATCCCCTGGAGAACCTCAATTGCCGCCTGACCCAGCTGGACCACCTTCTTGCCGGTCTTCGAATCTGGCAACCGGAGCTCTCCGACGCCAAGGTGAACGTGATCCCAGCGAAGCGTCATGATCTCATTGAGACGACAGCCTGTAAGCATCAGGAGCCGTACCGCAGCGATAGCGGACGGCATCTCGACGCGCTCCGCCTCCATCTCTGCCAGGACCTCGCCCACCCGTTTCAGCTCAGCAGGGCTTAAGAACCTTTCCCGCTTGGTCTCGGGATATTTCTTGATCCGCTTGCGCGGGTTCGTCCCCTCGATGCGATGTCCCCATTCTTCGGCCAGGTTGAACATCTTGGAGACGACTTCGATGGTGCGGTTTGCCTGATACGGTTTGTCGCGCATGCTGAGGTGCAGTTTCGCCACATCGGCGCGGCCTACTTCGGCCACCTTCATTTTGCCCATGGCCGGGAGAATGTAGCGGTTGAGGGCATGGCGATATTCTCGGCCGGTGCTAGCCTTAAGGTTGGGATTGAAATCGATGTGCAAGTTCTCGAACTTGGCGGCGAGCTCATTCACCGTGATCGCATCCCGTTGCGCGCGGCGCTCCTCCATGGGATCCTCGCCTGCAGAGACCTTCGCCAAGCCCTGCAGCGCGCGGGTGCGAGCCACATCGGGGGTCAGGATGCCAAAGGGCCCTAAAGTCATCCTGCGCGCGCGCCGGTTGATCCGGTACTGGATGACGAAAACTTTGCGGGATCGCGAGACCCTAACACCGAAGCCCGGCAGCTCTGGGTCCCACACGAAGTAGTCGGTCGATCGCGGCTTAAGCGCTTCGATCACACGTTTCGTCAGCTTTCCCATCTAGGCCTCCTGCTACCTACCGCGCTCAGCCGGGCTGAAAAGGAAGCACCTCGTAAGCAGGAGGGCGAGCAGCTCTGCGTAACGCGTCGAAGACAGGACGCGCTACTCGGTCGCTTAAGTCAATCTAAGTGTATGAAATTGAGTGATAAAAGGTACTGCAGCGCAGTCCTGCGGAATCCCCGATTCAGAACTCATAACCTGAAGGTCGTAGGTTCAAATCCTACCCCCGCAACCAGCCATCAGACCCCGCTTCGGCGGGGTTTTTTGCGTCTGCGGGTGGCCGGAGCGGCTGCGGCTATTTCCGAGGCCCGGTCTCGTCGAGGCGGACGACGCGCCCGACCTCCAGCTCGTCGATGCGCAGCTTGCGAATGCGCGCATTGCCGATCCACAGGCGCCCGACGGCGAGCGCCCCCAAGGCAAGCGCGCCCATGGCGACCGCGCCGACGGCCGCCGCGCCCAGCATCGTCATGCCGGCGGCGGATGCTCCGGTCGCCGCGGCGCCGGTGGCCGAGGCGCCCGTGGCTACGGACCCGGGCGCCGCGCCGGGCTTTGCGGGCCCGCCCTTCATTCGGCCGCGTGCGCCACGGCGGCGGCGGCCGCCTCGATCTCCGCCGCCTTCGCCTCGACGAGGCGGACGATATGGTCGATCATGTCGGCGTCCTGGACATGGTGGTCGGTGACGCCCGACAGATAGACCATATGCTTGCCCTGGCCGCCGCCGGTGATGCCGATGTCGGTCTCGCGGGCCTCGCCCGGGCCGTTGACGACGCAGCCGAGCACCGAGAGCGACATCGGCGTGCGGATGTGGCTGAGGCGCTCCTCGAGCTTTTCCACCGTGCGGATGACGTCGAAGCCCTGGCGCGCGCAGCTCGGGCAGGAGACCACGCGCACGCCGCGGTTGCGGATGCCGAGGCTCTTGAGGATCTCGTAGCCGACGCGGACCTCCTCTTCCGGTTCGGCGGAGAGCGAGACGCGGATCGTGTCGCCGATGCCGAACCAGAGCAGGGTGCCGATGCCGATCGCGGACTTGACGGTGCCGCCGCGCTGGCCGCCCGCCTCGGTGATGCCAAGGTGCAGCGGGCAATCCACCGCTTCGGCGAGCTGCTGATAGGCGGCGACGGCGAGGAAATGGTCCGACGCCTTCACCGCCACCTTATATTCGTGGAAATCGTTGTCCTGAAGCAATTTGATATGATCGAGCGCGCTTTCGACCAGCGCCTCCGGGCAGGGCTCGCCATATTTCTCCAGCAGGTCGCGCTCCAGGCTGCCGGCATTGACCCCGATCCGCATCGAGCAGCCATTGGCCTTGGCCGCGCGCACGACCTCGGCGACGCGCTCGGCCGAGCCGATATTGCCCGGGTTGATCCTCAGGCAGGCGGCGCCGGCGTCGGCGGCCTCGAGCGCGCGCTTGTAGTGGAAATGGATGTCGGCGACGATCGGCACGTGCGATGCGCGGACGATCTGCCTCAGCGCGGCGGTCGACTCCGTGTCGGGGCAGGACACGCGGATGATGTCGACGCCGACCTCCTCGCAGCGGCGGATCTGGTCGATCGTCGCCTTGGCATCCGAGGTCGGCGTGTTGGTCATGGTCTGGACGGTGACCGGCGCGTCGCCGCCGACCGGCACGTTGCCGACCATGATCTGCCGCGACGTGCGCCGCTCTATGTCTCGCCAGGGACGTATCGACATGGCGCGCATATAGGCGCTGGCGGCGGCAGCGCCAAGCGACGTCAGGCGCGGCGGCGGGCGGGCGAGAGCGCCGCGCCCGGCGGCGCCCCGGCTCCCGCGCCCGCTCCGAGCAGGAATTGCTGAACCGCGACCGAGGGCATTGGCCGGCTGAAATGCCAGCCCTGGCCGTAGCCGACGCCGAGTGCGCGCAGCGCTTTCATTTCTGCTTCTGTTTCTATCCCTTCGGCGACGATGCGGCAGTGAATGCCCTCGGCGAAGCTGACCAGGGCCCGCGCGAGCGCGGCGCGGGCCGGGTCGGAATCGACGTCGCGGGTGAGGCTCATATCCAGCTTCAGGATGTCGGGCCGCAAATCGAGAATGCGCCGCAGCCCCGAATAGCCCGCGCCGACATCGTCAATGGCGATCCGGGCACGGCCCCTGAGCCGCGTCAGCGCCGCGCACAGGGCATCATGATCGGTCACTTTGCTATGCTCGGTGACCTCGACGACCAGCCGGCCATCGGGCGCGTCGGCGATGACCCGTTCCAGCTCGGGCGCCAGCGCGGTCGCCGGCGACACGTTCACCGCGACGTACAATTCGGCGGGGATGAAGGGCAGGCCGCGTATCGCCTGGCGCACGGCGAGCATCTCCAGCTCGGTGCCGAGCCCGATCCTGGCGGCCTCGGCGAACCAGCGGTCGGGCGTGCGCGTGGCCTGGTCCGGAAAGCGGGCGAGCGCCTCGACGCCGACCGGACGCCCGTCGGCGAGCCGGTGGATCGGCTGATAGACCATCTGGATCCGGTCCTGCTCGATCACCTGGGTGATCCGCCCGACCCGCTCTCGCCGCTCCGCTTCCTCGCCGAGCTCGTTTTCGATCTGCTCGATGGCCAGCGCCGCGAAAGCGCGAACCGTGTCCAGGTCGCGCGCGGTCAGGGTCCGGTCCGGCTGGTGGCTGAGGCAGCAGAAGCTGCCATAGACGCTGCCGTCGCTGAGCCGCAGCGGCACGTTGAGGTGCGAGCCAACCGGCAGCGCCGCGGTGATCGGAAGCTCCATTGCCTCGGGATGATCCTTGGCGTCGATGATCAGCTCTGGCAGCCGGCCCTGCAGGATCCGGTAGCAATAGGTCTCTTCCTGCGGTTCGGAATCGCCGAGCTTCGCCGGTGCGGGTTTGCCCGCATTGATGTGGGTGAACTCGCGGCGGCCGTCGACGAAGCGGGAGGCGAAGGCGATGTCCATGCCCAAATGGGTGCGCACCGCCTCGAGGATGCGGTCGATCGCCTGGTCGGGCAGGGTCTCCCCGGCGGCGGCGGCGAGGATGGTCGACAGGGAATTGGTCATCTCGGCCCCAGCTTTCGCAGTAAAGGCTGAAGCGAAGGTAAAGGTCCCGGTGCGGCCGTCAGCGGCCCAGATCGGGCCGATAATGGCGCACGACGCTGAGCAGATCGTCCATGCCGCGATCGTAGAAGGTGGTGTTGATGCCGAAATGGCCGAAGCCGAGTCCGGCGTCGACCGCGCCGGTCGCGCGCCTGATCGCGCCCGTCGCCGTGTAGCGCTCCGGATCGCGCAGCGCGAAACGCACGATCCGCTGAATCCCCGCGCGGATCGGCAGCACGCCGGTGATCTGGTCCCAGGGTATGATCTCGGCCGAATGCTTGGGCACGAATATGCCCCTCTCGTCGATCCGCGCCTGCACCCCGCCCCCCGCGCGGCGGAGGAAGACGAAGGCCGCGCCGAAGCAGGCGGCCACGATCGGCCAGCCGACCAGCGGATAGGCGCCGCTTTGCGTCGGGATCACGCCCGCTGCGGCGAAGCCGAGGATCGAGAGCAGCAGGCAGGCGCCCGCGAGCAGATAGTTGGACCGGGTGGATGGGCGCGCTTCGTAAACCACGCGCGCCTCAACCGAACGGATCGTCGAGCGAGGGCGGCGGCGTCGAGAACCAGGCCGGGCCGGCCTCGGTCATGTGCAGGCAATCCTCCAGCCGGATGCCGAACTTGCCGGGCAGATAAATACCGGGCTCGTCCGAGAAGCACATGCCGGGAGCCAGGCGGGTGGTCTCGCCATGGACGAAATTGACCGGCTCGTGGCCGTCGAGGCCGATGCCGTGGCCGGTGCGGTGCGAAAGGCCCGGCAGGCGATAGCCCGGCCCGTAGCCCCAGCGTTCGTAGGCGGCGCGCACGGCATCGTCGACGCTGCCGGCGGTGCAGCCGAGCTGCGCCGCCTCGAAGCCGATCTGCTGGCCGCGATGCATCTGATCCCAGACGCGGCGCTGCTCGGCCGTCGCCTCGCCGAAGACGAAGGTCCGGCTGATGTCCGACTGATAGCCCTCGACCGTGCAGCCGCAATCCATCAGCACGACCCCGCCGTCGCGGACCGCCTGCGGCTGGCCCGAGCCGTGCGGATAGGCGCTGGCTTCGCCCAGCAGGATCAAAGCGAATTGGGGAATGCCTCCCAGGGCCGTGGTGGCGCCATTCATGATCGCGCCAATGTCGGCCGGCGTCATGCCGCGCGCGATCTTGGGCGCGGTGTGGCGATAGGCGGCGATGGTGATGTCGGACGCCTTTTGCATCAGCGCGATTTCGTGGGCCGACTTGATCATCCGGCAGCCGCGCACCACCGGCGCGCCCGGGCGGATCCCGACGCCGGGCATGATGCGCCTGAGGCCATCGACCGCGAAGAAGCGCACCGTCTCCTCGATCCCGACCGGGGCGGTCACCCGGCGGTCGCGCAGGATTCCGGCAACGAGGCCAAGCGGATCCTCATGCTCGTTCCAGACGCGAATCTCGGCGGGAATCTTGAGGCTCTCGCGGACCGAGGGTTCCTCGAAATGCGGGGTGACGATGGCGGCCTCGCCGTCGCGCGGCAGGATCGCGGCGGTGAGCCGCTCGCTGCGCCACCATTGCACGCCGGTGAAATAAGTCATCGAGGCGCCGGGCTCGATCAACAGGGCGCCGATGCCGTGCTCGGCCATCAGCCGCCGCGCCTTGGCGATCCGGGCGAGATATTCCTCCCGCGCGATCGGCACGACGTCGCCGGTCATCCGCGCGAGCGCCGGGGCCGCCTCCTGGGCGAGGAGGCGGGACGGGCCCAAAGCCGCGAGGCCGGCGGAGGCCGCGCCCATCCTCAGCAAGTCGCGCCGGCTGGTCAGCATGCACGCAGGATTGGACCGGCGCCCGCTCTCAGGTCAATCCTTGTCGCTCCGATGCCGGCCGCGATCAGAGGATGAAGTCGGTCGCCACCAGAGTCAGCACGCCGGTCAGCACGATCTCGAAATCGGCCATGCCGTCGCCATTGGTATCGCCCTGGACCCAGGTGTCGGTGCCGTCGTCATAATAGCGAAGCTCGCCCGCGGTGCTCGAGAAGGCGGCGTTGCCGACGAAAGCGAAAGCCTGATTGCCGCCCGTAACGGTGTCCGCATCGACGAAGCCGAGATCGATGACGTCCGTTCCCGGAGCGAAATCGGTGATTCGGTCGGCGTTCGCGCCCAGCCCCGATTCATATTGGGTGGCGAGCTGGAACGTGTCGGCGCCGGCCCCGCCCGTGCTGGAATCCGTGCCCCCTCCGCCGACCAGGAGGTCGTCGCCGTCGCCGCCGGCCAGGGTGTCGGCGCCGCTGCCACCGCGCAGCTCGTCATTGCCGTCCATCCCGCTCAGCGAGTCACTGCCGCTCAACCCGGAGATGACGTTGTCGAGCACGTTGCCGGTCGCGATGAAATTGCCCGTGAAGCTGCTCCAGCTGGCATTCTCGATCTCGGCGGGGAGCGTGTAGACGGAGACCGTCGAATAAACGTGGTCGGTGCCCTCGCCCGCGGCCTCGACGACGGTGTCGCCGCTATTGTCGACGGTGTAGACGTCGTCGCCGTCATTGCCTTCCATATAATCGGCGCCGGTGCCGCCATCGAGCGTGTCGCCGTCGGCGCCGCCGTAGAGGCTGTCGTCGCCACCGCCGCCGATCAGATAATCATAGCCGATGCCGCCATAGAGAAAGTCGTTCGAGCCGCCGCCCTGGATCTCGTTGTTGAGGTCGTTGCCGGTGCCGGTGAAGCTGCCGCCGCCCATGAAGCGCAGCTTCTCGACGTTGAGACCGAGCGTGTAGGCGGCAAGGGTCGTGCGGACCTGGTCGGTGCCTTCGCCCGAGGCTTCGCTGACAGTGTCGCCGACGTCGTCGACGAAATAGATGTCGTTGCCGGTGCCGCCGCTCATCGCGTCGGCGCCGATGCCGCCGTCGAGCTGGTCGTTGCCGCCATTGCCGAAGAGGATGTCGTTGCCGCCGAAGCCGAAGATCAGATCCGCGGAATTGGTGCCATTGAGCGTGTCGTCGCCAGCCGTGCCGTTGATCGTAGCCATGCCAAATCCTCCTTTTGCTTGGCAAGAGCTATCATTGGTCAGGGTTCGTTTCTAGGCAGATTCATTTCGGCGGAGGACTTTTCTTCGATACCGCAGAATTACTGTACGAATGACTCTGCCTTTATTCCTCGCCGCCCGAGCGCCAGCGCCAGCCGCCGCGCGTCTTGCGGACGCAGACGATCAGGAAGGCCGCGGTCGCGGTGAGCGTGATCGCGACGAAGCCGAAGACCGTGCGCTCGGCCAGCTAGCCGTAGCGCTTGGGCGCGAACCAATAATCGCCATCCTCCCGGTTCATCATCCTTCCTCCTTCCTGGGCCGGCCGCGCGGGCGCTGCTCGGGCCGATCGACCTTGACCCCGCGGCGGCCGAGCGCCTCCCTCAGCAGCACCTCGATCTGGGCGTTGACGCTGCGGAAGTCGGCCGCCGCGCAGCGCTCGAGCACGCCCCACAGGGCCGGCTCGATGCGCAGCGGATAGGCCTTCTTCGGAGCTTGCGGCACCTTCCCGATCCTATTGGTAGAGGGTGCCGGTGTTGACCACGGGCTGAGTGCTGTGCTCCGAGCAGAGCACCACCATCAGGTTCGAGACCATCGCCGCCTTGCGTTCGTCGTCGAGGTCGACGACGCCCTTTTCCGACAGCAGCTGGATCGCGTTCTCGACCATCGAGACGGCGCCGATCACGATCTTCTGCCGCGCCGCGATCACCGCCTCGGCCTGCTGGCGGCGGAGCATCGCCTGGGCGATCTCCTGCGCGTAGGCAAGATGGGTGAGGCGGCATTCGTCGATGGTGATGCCGGCGCGGGAGACGCGATCCTGAAGCTCGCGCTCGAGCTCCTCGCTGACCACCTCGGCGTCGCCGCGCAAGGTCACTTCCTTATGCTCGAGATCGTCATAGGGGTAGCGGGCGCCGATCGAGCGGACCGCGCTTTCGATCTGGATCTCGACGAATTCCATATAATTGGCGACATCGAACAGCGCCTGGGCGGTGTCGGTCACCCGCCAGACCACGTTGGTCGCGATCTCCACCGGGTTGCCGCGCAGATCGTTCACCTTGATCTTGTCGGAGGTGATGTTGTGGATGCGGGTCGAGATCTTGCTGCGGGTCAGCCAAGGCAGGACCCACCTGAGGCCGTGGGTCCGGTCGGTGCCCTTATAGGCGCCGAACAGCAGGACCGCCGCCGCCTGGTTGGGCTGGAGCAGATAGAAGCCGCACAAGACGAACAGGAAGCCAATCGCGCCGATCGCGGTCGAGGCCGCGCCGAGATCGATATAATCCTGGATCAACGCGGCGATGCCGCCGGCGATGGCGGCGAGGAAGGCCAGCAGGACGAGCAGCATGACGTAGCCGCTGCTGGTGCGCGCCGGACGCTCGCTGGACAGGCTGAGCGCGTTGCTGTGGGCCGAATCCCGGGTGGTGTTCATCGTCATTCCCTCCAATAATGATGATATCATATTTATATCGAACGCGGGTCGCAAGCGAAATCGTTGCGGGGCCGGATTTCCGGCCCCTCCCCGCTCCCCGGCCAAGGCCGGGGCCCAGCTCCCCCTTTAGAAAATGCTGGACACCGGCTTTCGCCGGTGAACAGAAAGCGCGGACGAAGGAGGGGGGCGATGCGTTTCCTGTCACTGCTGCTTGGAGCCTTGCTGATGACCGCCACCACCGCTTCCGCGCAATCCGGGGACGAAAGCGAGCGGCCCGCCTGGCGGCTGGTGATCCACGGCGGCGCCGGCGTGATCGAGCGCGCGCGGATGTCGCCGGAGGAGGATGCGGCGATCCGCGCGGCGCTGAACCGGGCGCTGGAGGCGGGATCGGCGATCCTGGCGCGCGGCGGCAAGGCGCTCGACGCGGTCGAGGCGGCGGTAAGGGTGCTCGAGGACGACCCGCATTTCAACGCCGGCCGCGGCTCCGTCTTTACCTATGACGGGCATATCGAGATGGACGCCTCGATCATGGACGGCTCCAACCGCAATGCCGGCGCCGTGACCGGCGTCACCGCGACGCGCAACCCGATCAGCCTCGCCCGCCGGGTGATGGAGCACAGCCCCCACGTCTTCCTTTCCCGCGAGGGCGCGGACCAATTCTCCCGCGAGCAAGGCCTGCCGCAGGAGCCGCCCGAATATTTCCAGACGCCCGAGCGCCGCCGCCAGCTCGAGGAATTGCGCGCCCGGCCCAGCGCCGAGCATTTCGACGTCCATCTGAAATACGGCACGGTCGGCGCGGTCGCCCTGGACCAGGAGGGCCATGTCGCCGCCGCCACCTCGACCGGCGGCCTCACCGGCAAGCGCTGGGGCCGGATCGGCGATTCGCCGATCATCGGCGCCGGCACCTATGCCGACGACCGCGGCTGCGCGGTCTCGGCGACGGGGGCGGGCGAATATTTCATCCGGGTCGGCGTCGCCCACGAAATCTGCGCGCAGATCCGCACCCGCTTCCGCGCCGCGGTCGACGAGGCGCAGCGCTCGGTCACCGACGCGCAGGGCAATCGGACCTATATCGTCCATGCCAGCGAATTCGACCTGCCGGACGGAGTCGCGCAGGAGGTCGCCGACGCGGTCATCGCCGAGGTCGGCGAGCTGGGCGGCTCGGGCGGAGTGATCGTGGTCACGCCCTGGGGCGACGGCGTCTATTCGTTCAACACGCCGGGAATGTATCGCGGCGAGGCGAGCCCGCGCGGCCGCTCGGTCGCCATTTACGGCGACGAGACCGGCCGGTGATCCGCCGCCTCTGCCTTGGCCTGCTCCTCCTCCTTTCCGCCTCGCCGGCAATGGCGTGGTGGGAATATGGCCATGGCACGGTGGGGCGGATCGCTTATCTGAACGTGTCGCCGGCCACCCGCGCCGAGGTCGACCGGCTGCTCGCCCAGGGGCGGCTGCTCGACACGCCGACCTGCTCGGTGCGCACGATCGAGCTGGCGAGCTATTGGCCCGATTGCATCAAGACTTTGGGCGAGCGGTTCAGCTATTCCTCGCCCTGGCATTACCAGAATGTCGACATCTGCCGGCCGTTCGATCAGGCCTCGGCTTGCCGCGACGGCAATTGCGTTTCGGCGCAGATCGAGCGCAACGTCCGCCTGCTCGCCGATCGCAGCCTGCCGACGCGCGAACGCGTGATGGCGCTCGCCTTCCTCGTCCATTTCATGGGCGATCTGCACCAGCCCATGCATGCCGGCGACCATAATGACCTCGGCGGCAACCGCGTCTCCGTTTCCTACGGGGCGATCGCCGGGCGGACCAATTTGCACATGGTCTGGGACGGCTTTCTCGCCGACCGCGGCATCTCGCAGCCGCCCGGCGGCCCGGCCGGCATCCTCTCCGAATCGAGCCCGGCCGAGCTGGCGGCGATGCGCGAGGGCGCGCTTGCGGATTGGGCGCGCGAGAGCTGGGCGGCGAGCCGGGAATTCGCCTATGGCACGATCATGGCCGATCCCTGCGGCCCGGCGCCGACGGAGCGGCCGGTGATCACCGAGGAGATCACCCGCCGGCTGGTGCCGGTGATCCGCCGCCAGGTGGCGCGGGGCGGAATCAGGCTGGCGCGGCTGCTCGACGAGGCGCTGGCGCCGGATTCGATCTGGCTCAGGCCCAGGGAGCGGAACTGAGCTTTCCTCCCCACGATTTCGTGGGGAGGGGGACCATGGCGCGCAGCGTCATGGTGGAGGGGCCGGCTCCGGCTCCCTCGACCCCTCCACCGTCCTGCGGACGGTCCCCCTCCCCGTTCCGGGGAGGATTTTTCCTTATTCCGGCACCACCGTCACGGCGCGGCGGTTCTGGGCCCAGGCTTCCTCGTTCGAGGCCGGGTTTTGCGGGCGCTCCTTGCCCCAGCTGATCGTCGTCATCCGGCCCGGGGGGATGCCGCGCGACTGGAGATAGTCGCGCGCGGCATTGGCGCGGCGATCGCCAAGAGCGAGGTTGTATTCGCGCGTGCCGCGCTCGTCGGCATGGCCCTCGATCGTCACCCGGACGTCCGGATAGCGGGTCAGCCATTGGGCCTGGGCGTCGAGCGTCGCCCGGTCCTCGGCGTCGATCGAATAGGAATCGAGCTCGAAGAAGACACGGTCGGCGGGCACGCTCTGCAGGAAATCGGAGCGCGAGCCGGGGCCGGTGCGGCCGCCGCCGCCTTCATTGCCGAGGCCGTCATTGGGCAGCACCTCGGTGGTCTGGGGCGGATCGGGCGGGCGCTGTTCGGCGCGCCGGGTGGCGCAGCCGGCGGTCAGCGAGAGGGCCGCGGCCATGGCCAGCAGGCTCGTCGGTCTCATTTTCATGTTCGTCTCCATCATCGTTTCTGAAAGGGGCGAGGCGATGCCGCCACCGTCACCCCGGGCTCGACCCGGGCTCCACCTTCTTCCGCGGGACCGGGAAGGAAGGTGGATGCCGGATCAGGTCCGGCATGACGAAGGAAGATCGATTCGATCACAAGCGGCTCTAATTGCGTAACGGCGACCAGGCCGGATCCGATCCGCCGAGCGGCGTGCGCACCTGGCGGACCGCCCCGCTCGCCACGTCGACATACCAGAGCTGGCCGGCGCTGGCGCCGCGGGTGAACATCACCGCGCGGCCGTTGGGCGCCCAGCTCGGCCCCTCGGCATAGCCGCCGCTGGTCAGGGTGCGCGCGCCCGAGCCGGCTGGCGTCATCACGCCGATCTGGAAGATCCCGGTCCTCGTATAGGCGATGAGGTCGCCGCGCGGGCTCCACACCGGCGTCGCATAGCCGCCGCCGCCAAAGCTGATCCGGCGCTGGTTGGAGCCGTCCGCGTCCATCACGTAGAGCTGCTGGCTGCCGCTGCGGTCGCTCTCGAACACGATCCGGCGGCCGTCGGGCGAATAGGAGCCGCCCGTGTCGATGCCGGCCGTGTTGGTCAGCCGGGTCGGCGTCCCGCCCGCGACCGGGATGGTGTAGATGTCGGTATTGCCGTTGACCGCCATCGAGAAGATGATCCGGCTGCTGTCCGGCGCGTAGCGCGGCGCGAAGGTCATCGCGCCGCCGGGCACGAGCGGCCGCACCCGGCCGCCCTCGATGTCGTAGACCATCACCCGCGGCTGATCGCGCCCCTGATAGGTCATGAAGGTGATGGTGCGCTGATCGGGCGCGAAGCGCGGCGTCAGCACCGTATATTGGCCGTTGGTCAGGAAGCGGTGGTTGGCGCCGTCATAATCCATGATCGCCAGCCGCTTGATCCGCCGCCGCGCCGGCCCGGTCTCCGAGACGTAGACGATGCGCGTGTCGAAATAGGCGCCCTCGCCGGTCAGCCGCGAATAGATGGAATCGGCGCAGCGATGGGCGGCGCGGCGCCAGTCGCGCGGCTGCACGACATAGCCCTGGCGGGCGAGCTGGCTCTGGGCGCTGACGTCGAAGAGATAGCAGCCGACGGTGAGCGTGCCGTTGCCATTGGCCTGGACGAAGCCCTGGACGAGATTCTGCGCGCCGGTGGCGGAGAAGGCGCCGAAATCGGGCGCCTCGACCTGCGGGAAGGAGACGGCGGGCAGGCCGCTCGGCCCGATCGGCGTGAACAGGCCCGAATTGCCGAGATCGGTGACGACGATCTGGGCGACCTGCTGGCCGAGCGCCTGGGTGTTGCCGGCCGGCGTGTCGGTGGCGGCGGGCGTCGGCATGACCGGGACGGCGATCGGCAGAGCGGCGCGGCGGCCGCCGGTGACGTCGACGACCAGCTGGCCGTCATTGCCCTCTTCGGGCTGGGCGGGAGGCTCCTGCGCCGGCTGCTCCGCGGCCTCTTGGGCGACGGCGGCGGTGGCGAAGGCCAGGCTCAGGGCGGCGGCGATGATGCGGGAGATGCGCACGTTTCTGATCCTCATGCTGGCAAACGATAGTTCATGGTGAAATTGCTCCAGCCGCGCGGCACGTCGTAAAGCTCCTGCGGCAGGCCGCGCAGCGGCGCGCAGGAGACGAAGGCGTTGACCGCCAGATCGGCGACGCGCTGGGCATAACGGCTATTCTCGTCGTCGAGCCCGCGCTGCCGGCCGACCCGGGGCCGTCCCACCAGCGAGCCGTCGCGGTTGAGGCGCAGGCTGATCGGAGTCACGATCCGCTCGGCGCCCGGGCCGGGATTGACCTGGCGGTCCGCGCAGGGCTGGATCTGGCGCTGGATCGCCTGGGCGATGCTGGCGGCCGCAGCCGTGCTCATCACCGCGCCCGGCGTGCCGGCGGCCCGCTGCGGATCGGAGCCGAAGCTGTTGGGATTGAGGTTGAGGCCCGGCGCGCGGCTGACCGCGCCCGATCCGCGCGCCCCGGCTTGCGCCGGCTGCGGCCGGGCCGGCTGGCGCGCCGGCACCTCCGAGGGCGCGGCGGCCGGCGCTGGGCTGGTCTCGGGCGACGGCGCCGCCTGCTCGACCGGGCCGAGCTCGGTCGCGGCGGGCGGAGCGGCCGCGGCCACGGGATTGGGCGAGCCGGAGACCAGGCCGACCTCGTCGACATAGGAGACTTCCATCGCCGGCGGCATCGCGGCCTCGCGGGTGGCGTTGATCGCGACGAACGCCATCAGCACGAACAGGGCGCCGTGGCCTGCCACCGAGGCGCCGATGCCGATCGCGTCGGCCCGCTCCATCAGCGGTCCCCCGAGCCCGTGCTGACCAAAGCGACGCGGCGCAGGCCGGCGCGGTTGATCTCGCCCATCACGATCATCACCCGGCCGTAATCGAGGCTTCGGTCGGCGCGCAGGAAGACGCGCGGGCCGCCGGTCTCTCGAGATTGGGCCGCGCGCTGGCGAAGCAGCGGGCCAAGCGCGGCGGGCGCGACCGG
This sequence comes from Sphingomonadales bacterium, assembly GCA_034668505.1. GTDB lineage: Bacteria > Pseudomonadota > Alphaproteobacteria > Sphingomonadales > Sphingomonadaceae > Allosphingosinicella. The sequence goes on along the minus strand of JAXDPD010000008.1, from coordinate 6,661 downwards.
CTGGTCGTCGAGGAAGATCCCGCCCTGCGCGTCGATGGCGAGCGCGACCGGCGCGCCGCTCTGCTCGAGCGCCGCCGCCTTGCTTTCGGGCACGTCGACCTGGACGCCGCTGGCGAGCAACGGCGCGGTCACCATGAAGATGATCAAGAGGACGAGCATGACATCGACCATCGGCGTGACGTTGATCTCCGCCATCGGCGTCCTGCGCCCGCGCCGGCCCGCGCCGAGGATTGGACCCATCGCCATCAAATCCTCCCCGGCACGGGGAGGGGGACCGCGACGCGAAGCGTCGTGGTGGAGGGGAGGCGGAGCGAGGCGCGGAGCCCCCTCCACCAGCCTTCGGCCGGTCCCCCTCCCCGTCCCGGAGAGGATTTTGGAAGGGCGCTCATCCCCCGCTCTCCAATTCCCGGCTCAGCGTGCCGTGGAAGCCGTCGGCGAAGCGCTGGAGGCGGGCCTCCAGGCGGTTGATGCCGTAGCTGAAGCGATTGTAGGCGATCACCGCCGGGATCGCCGCGAACAGGCCGATCGCGGTCGCGAACAGGGCCTCGGCGATGCCCGGCGCGACGACGTCGAGGCTGGTGCTCTTCTCCTGCGCGATCCGCGAGAAGCTGACCATGATGCCGAGCACGGTGCCGAACAGGCCGACGAAGGGCGCGACCGAGCCCACCGTGGCGAGGATGTTGAGGTTCGAGGCGAGCCGGTCGGTCTCCGCCGCCACCGCGCTCTGCATCGCCACCGCGAGGCGGGCGCGGGTGCCGTCCTTGTCGAGCGCCTTGCCCGCGGTCGAGCGGCGCCATTCGGCGATGCCGGCGGCGAGCACCTTGGCGGCGGGCAGATCGCTGCGGCCGCGGCTCTCGTAGAAGGTGTCGATATCCTCCGATTTCCAGAAGTCGCGCTCGAACCGTTCATTCTCGCGCATGATCCGGCGCATGCGCAGCCAGTGGGTGACGATGATCGCCCAGGTCCAGACGCTGGCGACGAACAGCAGCGCCATCACCACCTGCACCGCCAGGGTCGCGCCGAGGAACAGGTGGACCAGCCACATCAGGCTGTTCTGGTCGGATGCGAAGGTCTCCACTCAGTCCCTTTCCGTCACGAGCCGCTGGAAAATCTCGACCCAGGCGCGCGGCTGGCGCTTCGGCCGTCCCTCGCAGAGGAAAGCGGCCGTGATCCGTGCCTCGGCCAGAAGTCGCGGCCCGCGCATGACTCGCTGCTGAATGGTGCAGCTCGCCGCGCGCACCGCCTCGACCTCGCTCAGCACGAGCAGGTTGTCGTCGAGCTTCGCCGGCGCGCGATATTTGATGCGCGCGTCGGCGACGACATAGACGCCCTCGCCGCTCTCGATCGCCGCGCGCTGGTCGATGCCGGCGGCGCGCAGCATGTCGGACCGCGCCCGCTCGATGAACTTGAGGTAATTGGCATGGTAGACGATCCCGGCGACGTCGGTGTCCTCGAAATAGACGCGCAGCGCGAAATGGTGGGTGCGGCCCACGAACGCGCCCTCATAAGGATGGTTAATTTCGCTCACCGGGGCGCTCTACCGGCGCAAAGCCCCGCCGGGAACCCCGTGGAAGCCCCGAAGGACGAGCCGGGCCGCTTTTGCGTTTGACAGCCTTGTAACTCGTAGGTTACATGTCACCTACAGGTTACAAAGGAATGTTTGATATGAGCGACCTATCCGACGTCGAATATGCGGATCGCCTGAGCCGCCGCCGGGCGCGCATGCTGCCCGTGCTCGCGATCGTCTTCCTGGCCGGACAGGCGATCTATTTTTCCGGCCCCGAAATGCCGGCGCGCACGGTGGACCAAATCAAGGTTTCTGCCTGGCTGGTGTGGGCGGTCGTGCTTCTTGTCCTGCTCGCCTCCGGGGGCGGCCTGTTCCGCAGCCGAAAGGTCCGCGCACTGATGGAGGATGAAAGCACGATCGCCAACCGCCATCGCGCTTATTCCCTGGGGTTCTGGACGGCGGTCGGCGCCGCGGTCGGCCTTTATGTCGTGACCATGTTCGAGAGCGTCTCGGGGCGCGAGGCGATCCACATCATCCTCACCATGGCGGTCGCCGGTGCGCTGCTCATGTTCGGGACGCTGGAGCGCCGCGCGCATCGCGAAAGGGCCGAACCATGACCACGCCGTCAGACATCGATCTCGCCGACCGCCTGAGCCGCCGCCGCGCGCGGATGTTTCCGCTGCTCGGCATCTACTTCATCGCCGGCCAGGCGGTGTTCTTCCGCCAGGCCGAGGAGCCGGCGCGGATCGCCGCCTTCAAGATTTCGGCCTGGCTGGTCTGGGCGATCGTGCTGCTCGTCGCCCTGGCCTTCGCCGGCGGCCATTTCCGCGGCGCGAAGGTCCGGGCGCTGGTCGAGGACGAGGTCAGCCGCGCCAACCGGCTGCGCGGCTATGCGACCGGCTTCTGGGCGGCGGCGGCGGCGGCGATCCTGCTCTACGTCGTCAACATGTTCGAGCCGGTGACCGGGCGCGAGGCGATCCACCTCATCCTCACCGCTCTGGTCGGCGCCGCCCTGATCCGCTTCGGCACGCTCGAACGGCGCGCGCTCAGGGATGGCTGAACGGCTCGGCAACGTCCTGCTCGCCTTGCGCGCCGAGCGCGGCCTCACCCAGGCCGCGCTCGCCGAGATGGTGGGCGTCAGCCGCAAGACGATCAACACGGTGGAGAACGGCGTGTTCGTGCCCTCGACCCTGCTCGCGCTCAAGCTGGCGCGCGCGCTTGGGCAGCCGGTCGAGACCTTGTTCCACCTGCACGAAAACGAGGAGTGATTTTCGGATGAATGTATCGGACGTAAGCAAGGCCGAGCGGGTTGCGCGGCTGCGCGCTTTCCTGATGGCGGCGATGGCGGTCATCCTCGTCGTGACCGCCTGGCTCGGCTTCGGCGACGGCGCGGCCGACTCGGCCCGGCCCTGGGTGCGCCATGTCGGATGGGCGGTGATGATCCTGCTCTGGCTCGTCATCCTCGCCACCGGCGGCGGGCTTCGGCTCAGCCGGAGCGTGCGCCGGGTGATGAACGACGAGGTCGCGCTCGCCAATCGCGGATCGGCGCTCAGGCTCGGCTTCTGGACCGCGATGGCCGGCGCGCTCGCTCTCTATGCCGCCAGCTTCTCGCTCGACCTGAATCTGCGCGACGGCCTGCGCCTGCTCGTCAATTTCAGCATCGCCGCCGCGCTCGCGCGCTACGCCTGGCTGGAGCTTCGCTAGCGCCGGCGCCGGGCCCTGCGCCAGGCCGCGCTTTGCGCCGCGACGAGGCGGATCAGGTCGCCCTGGGTGAGGTTGACGTCGACGGGATGGATGCCCCAGCCGGGCATCGGCAGGCCGAAGATGACGACGTCGCCCGGAATCCGGTCGGTGCGGGCGTCGGCGGGATCGGCGTCGACGCTCACCGCGAAATAGCCGAGCGGGCCGCGGTGGACGCAGGCAGCCGAGACCAGCCCCGGCGTGCGCAGGAAGGGCGTCGGCGCGGGCCCGGTCGAGGACCAGGCGATGTCGCCGCGCGCCGCCGGCGACGAGAACCAATAGGAATCGAGCGGCGCGCGCGCGTCGCTGCCCAACGCCGCCGGATTGGTGCAGGCGATTGTGTTGCCCGGCGCCGCGGCGCGGCCGAACAGGGCGCCCTCGGGCGGCGGCGCCTCGGCCCGGAACGAGACATAGGTGATGATGCAGCCGATCTGGCCGGCCCGCGTGCACAAAGGCAAATTGCGGAAGGTGCCGCCGGTGAGCCTGCCTTCGGGCACCTCGACGTTGAAGCCGATGATCATCGCAGAGAGCAAGCGGGCGGCGACCGGCCGGCCCTCGATCTCGGACTTGAGCAGCTCGATGAGGTGGATCGAGCCCTGGCTGTGGCCGATCAGGACGATTGGCCGGCCATTGTTGTGATGATCCAGATAGTAACGCCAGGCGGCGCGGACGTCGCCATAAGCGAGCGCGAAGATCGGCACCGGATCCTGGCCGCGCAGCATCGCGCCGATCGCCGACACCGTCGCCGAGCGGTAGATCGGCGCGAACGTCCGGCAGACTTGCGAGAAGCGCGCGAGCTGGACCGTCGCGGCGGCCTGCTCCTCGGCGCCGGGCGAAAGATCGCTGTTGAGGCCGGCGTCGCGCGACACGGTCGGATAGACGTAGAAGCAGTCGGCCGGCGGAGCGGCGGCGACGGCATGGGGGATTGCGGCGCCATAGCCGTTCGGCCCGAGGATTGTGGTCGGCAGCGGCCGCGAGCAGGCATCGTCGCGGCCGGGCAGGCAGAGCCAGTTGGCGCCGTCGGCATAATCGGCGGGGGCGGGCGGGACGGCCGCCGATGCCGCGGAGACCGGCCCCGGAGCGGCCGGGGCGGATTGCTTGGGGTGGCCGGGCGCGGCCGCGCAAAGCACCAGCAACAGGAGAATCGTCTTCGTCATGTCACCCCCACTCATTCGCCGTCGAACAGCCCGCTTTGGCCCCGGGGTTGCGGCAGGCCCAAATGTGCCCAAGCCGGGCCATTAAGGCAACGCCCGCGTGCGGTGCGGGCGAGCAGGCCCAATTGGATGAGATAGGGCTCGATCACCTCCTCGATCGTGTCGCGCGGTTCGCTGAGGCCGGCGGCGAGCGTCTCGACGCCGACCGGCCCGCCTTTGTAGATGTCTGCGATCATCAGAAGGTAGCGCCGGTCCATCGCGTCGAGGCCGAGATGATCGACCTCCATCCGGGTCAAGGCGGCGTCGGCGACCCTGGCGTTGACCTCGGCATCGCCCGCCGCCTGGGCGAAGTCGCGGACCCGGCGCAGCAGGCGGCCGGCGACGCGCGGCGTCCCGCGGGCGCGGCGGGCGACCTCCGCGGCCCCGTCCTCGGTCAGCGCGAGGCCGAGCAGCCGGGCGGCGCGGCGCACCACCTGCTCGAGCTCGCCTGCCGAATAGAAAGTGAGCCGCACTGGAATGCCGAAACGGTCCCTGAGAGGCGTCGTGATCAGCCCCTGCCGCGTGGTCGCGCCGACCAGGGTGAATTTGGGCAGATCGATACGGACCGAGCGCGCCGACGGGCCCTCGCCGATCATCAGATCGAGCATCCGATCCTCCATCGCCGGATAGAGGATCTCCTCGACCGCGGGCGCGAGCCGGTGGATCTCGTCGATGAAGAGGACGTCGCCATCCTCCAGATTGGTGAGCAAGGCGGCAAGATCGCCCGATTTGGCGATCACCGGCCCCGACGTGGCGCGAAAGCCGACGCCCAATTCGCGCGCGACGATCTGCGCCAGCGTGGTCTTGCCGAGGCCCGGCGGGCCGTAGAAGAGGACATGGTCGAGCGCATCGCCGCGTCCCTTGGCGGCATCGATGAACACCCTCAGGTTCTCGCGCGCCGCTTTCTGCCCGATGAACTCGTCGAGTGTTTTCGGGCGCAAAGCGGCGTCGAGATCCTCGGGCTTGCGCTCGGGCGTGGCGAGGCGGTCAGGGTCGGTCAAGGAAGTTACCGCGCTTTCGTTTCGACATGTATCTCAGAGGCTGGGGCACTTCGAGAGACTTGAAGGTTCATCCCGACTGCCAGCAACCCGGCGGAGAAGCAGACGGCCGATACCCATCCAGCTGCTTGAATTGGCCATGATCGGCGAACCGCGCGCTGAATCTTTGTATTAATAGCCTCCCAAATTTCAGGAACGTGTTCTCCATCGTGGGCGACAGAAATCCAGTAGCCCATGGCTTCCCCTAAGGGCCCAATCATCAAACGGTGAGCGCGTTGACTGAGATAGGTACTGAGAAGTGCCGATATGATGCCGAGATAAAAGAAAACGGCTGCCGTGATTTTGCCTGAGGCGTTTAGGCCTGCTGCGTTAAAAACGGCCAACATTCCGGCGCCATTTATTGCCAAGAGGGATGCGAGAAGCCACTTGTAAGCGTCTTGGTGAGCTTCAAGCAGAACATTGCGGCTGTGCGTGGCTGACGTAAGTTCGCCTTCTGCAGCTCGTCGCCACAGCTGTGGGTCGACATTTTCGGAATCCTCGGTCATTTCGCCGCCTTTTTGAGCGCGGTGCGGACGAGGAGGTCGAGCGTCGCATCCGGTCCGATTTCCGCCTCCGCCCTGGCCACCGCAGCGGCGGCTTCGGACGGGCGGAAGCCGAGATTGGCGAGGGCGGACAAAGCGTCCTGGGCGTTGCCGCCGACGGGCGCGGCGAGGCCGCCCGAGCCGAGCGCGATGGCGCCGGCCTTGTCCTTCAGTTCGTGGACGATGCGCAAAGCGAGCTTGGGGCCGACGCCCTGCGCGCGGGCGACCATTGCATTGTCGCCGCTCGCCACGGCGCGGTGAAGCTCGTCGATGGAGAGCGCGGAAAGGATGCCGAGCGCGACCCGGGCGCCGACGCCCTGGACCGAGGTGAGGAGCCGGAACCAGTCGCGCTCGGCCGCGGTGGTGAAGCCGACGAGGCGGATCATATCCTCGGCCACGAGCATCTCGGTGTGGAGCACGACCTCCTCCCCGATCGCGCCCAAAGCGGAGAGCGTGCGCGAGGAGGCCGAGACCAGATAGCCGACGCCATTGACGTCGATCACCGCGAAATCGGCGCCGAAGCCGTCGAGCAGACCTTTCAGCTTCGCAATCATCCGCGAACCTTATCCGTTCGTCCCGAGCGAAGTCGAGGGGCGCATGTGATGAGTCCGTGCCAGCGCCCCACGACTTCGCTCGGGACGA
>JAXDPD010000007.1:0-30731 GCA_034668505.1 Sphingomonadales bacterium | reverse complement strand
GGCAGGGCGTGGGAGAGCAGCGCCGAACAGGGAAACGAAGCCCATGGCGACAACCATCGAGGAACTGGAATCCCGCCGTGCTGCAGCGCGGCAAGGCGGCGGGGCAAAACGCATTGCGGCGCAGCATGCAAAAGGCCGCCTGACCGCTCGCGAGCGGCTGACGGTCCTGCTCGATCCCGGCAGCTTCGAAGAATATGACATGTAAGTCGAGCATAATTGCGTCGACTTCGGCATGGAGACGCAGAAAATCCCGGGTGACGGCGTCGTCACCGGGTCGGGCACGATCAATGGCCGGCTGGTCTACGTCTTCGCGCAGGACTTCACCGTGTTCGGCGGCTCGTTGAGCGAGCGCCACGCGCAGAAGATCTGCAAGGTGATGGACATGGCGATGAAGGTCGGCGCGCCCGTCATCGGCCTCAACGATTCCGGCGGCGCCCGCATCCAGGAGGGCGTCGCAAGCCTCGCCGGCTATGCCGAGGTCTTCCAGCGCAACGTGCTCGCGTCGGGCGTGATCCCGCAGATCAGCCTGATCATGGGCCCCTGCGCCGGCGGCGCGGTCTATTCGCCGGCGATGACCGACTTCATCTTCATGGTGAAGGATAGCAGCTACATGTTCGTCACCGGCCCCGACGTGGTGAAGACCGTCACCAACGAGGTGGTGACCCAGGAGGAATTGGGAGGCGCGATCACCCACACCACCAAATCGGGCGTCGCCGACGTCGCCTTCGAGAACGACATCGACGCGCTCCTGGCGACCCGCGACTTCTTCGATTTCCTGCCGCTCTCCAACCGCCACGAACTGCCCGAGCGACCCTGCCACGATCCCTGGGACCGGCAGGAGGACAGCCTCGACACGCTGATCCCGGACAGCGCCGCCACGCCCTACGACATGCACGAGTTGATCGCCAAGGTCGTCGACGACGGCGACTTCTTCGAGATCCAGCCGGCCCATGCCGCCAACATCATCACCGGCTTCGGCCGCGTCGAGGGCCGCACCGTTGGGATCGTCGCCAACCAGCCGATGGTGCTTGCCGGCGTGCTCGACATCGCCTCGTCGAAGAAGGCCGCCCGCTTCGTGCGCTTCTGCGACGCCTTCGACATTCCGATATTGACCTTCGTCGACGTCCCGGGCTTCCTGCCCGGAATCGCCCAGGAGCATGGAGGCATCATCAAGAACGGCGCCAAATTGCTCTTCGCTTATGCCGAGGCGACGGTGCCCAAGATCACGGTGATCACCCGCAAGGCCTATGGCGGCGCCTATGACGTGATGGCCTCAAAGCATTTGCGCGGCGACCTCAACTACGCCTGGCCGACCGCCGAGATCGCGGTGATGGGCGCCAAGGGCGCGGTCGAGATCATCTTCCGTGGGCGTACTCCGGAGGAAATCGCCGAGCGCACGGCGGAGTACGAGGCCCGCTTCGCCAACCCCTTCGTGGCGGCCTCGAAGGGCTTCATCGACGAGGTGATCATGCCGCATTCGACCCGGCGGCGGATCGCGGTAGGGCTCAGGAAATTGAGGGACAAGCAGCTCGAAAATCCGTGGAAGAAGCACGACAACATTCCGCTATGAACGGGCGGCGGGCCAGGCTTCAGGATGAGATGGAGCGGCGGTATCACCGCCTTCGGCAGTTTCTCCCATGCTATTTCCATGAGGATCGCGACCTCCTGTACGGCTCGGTGGAAGACGCCTTGGCGACGGCGATCGCCGAACAGCCGGTCGCGCTGCGCCAGCAGGTCCGCCGGGAACTTGCCGCATTGCTGGAGGAGCATGCCGACGACGCCATGTTGCGGCAGGCGCTGAACGATGGGCTGGGCGTGAACCTCCACTTCCGCAAGCCGGCCGAGGCCCGCGCCTTCGCCGAGATGGTCGACCGGGACTTGCTCGCGTCGATCAAGGCCCATTTCGAAGACCGCCGGACACAGGGCCACGATGGGGCATGACCTTCCAAGGTGAAAACCTCCTCGTCGGCCTGGTCGCGCTGGCGCTGCTGCCGCTGATCGGCTGGCGGATCTGGCGCGGGGTCAGGGACGGCAACCTGCCGGTCTACCGGACCCGTCACCACCGCGCGGACAGCCGCTCGAAATTCCTTGCCCTGCTCGCACTTCATGCTTTGAGCTTCGTGCTAATCGCGCTGGTGGCGGCGGACTTGCTGTTCAACCTGGGCTTGAGGGAAATGCTATGACCATCGGCCGCCTGAACCATGTCGGGGTCGCCACCCCCTCGATCGAGGCCAGCGCCGCCCTCTATCGCGACCTGCTCGGCGCGACGAAGATCCACGCGGCGTTCGACCTGCCCGCGCAGGGCGTGCGCGTCTGCTTCGTCGATACGCCGAACAGCCAGATCGAGCTGATCGAGCCGCTGGGCGAGGCCTCCCCGCTGCACAATTTCCTGGCGAAGAATCCGGCCGGCGGGCAGCATCATCTCTGCTTCGAGGTGCCCGACATCCACGTGGCCAAGGCCGAGATGGAGGCGAAGGGCGCCAGGGTGCTCGGCGAGCCCCGCATCGGCGCGCACGGAACGTTGGTGATCTTCGTCCACCCGAAGGATATGGGCGGCGTTCTAGTCGAGCTGATGGAGACGCCGAATGTGGCCCACGGCTAGCTTCAAAGGTGAAAGGCGGGTATGGCGGCTGGCATGAACAAGCCGAAACCGCGGATCGCGCCGGATGCAGATATCGGGCCTGTCGACGAGCACGGCCAGCAGCTTTGGTCTGCGGAAGAAGAGGCGGCCATTGCGCGTCTCCATCAAGATCCGGCCTATCGGGCGGGTATCGAAAGAGGCATGGATGATGTCCGCGCCGGACGGATGGTCGATCACGAAGGAGCTCTGGCGGAGCGGGCAGAGCAGCGCCGTCGCTGGCTTGCCGGGCGGAAGAATTGAGGCTTCGATGGACGACGGGCGCACTTGCTGACCTTGAGAGCCACTGGCAATTCCTGGCCGAGCGCAGCGTGGATCGCGCCGACCGCGTCGAGGCGCGGATCAACGATCGCGCCGATACGCTGAAGCGCTTTCCTTATCTGGGCCGGCTGGATAAGCGCACCGGGACGCGATCCCTGTCCATTCCCGATATTCAGTTTTTAATCGACTATCATATCGACCACGACGAGGTTCGCATCTTGCAGGTCTGGAGCACGAGGCAGGATCGCGGAGGCAGCGCTTGACCGGGAAACCCACCAAAGCCGATTGGGACGCCGCCGCCGCCAAGGAGGTGCGCGGCAAGGACCTGATTTGGCGCACGCCCGAAGGCATCGACGTGCGCCCGCTCTACACCGCCGAGGACGCCGCCGGCCTCGATCCCGGCCTGCCCGGCTTCGCGCCGTTCACGCGCGGGCCCTATGCCTCCATGTATACCGGCCGGCCCTGGACGATCCGCCAATATGCGGGCTTCTCGACCGCCGAGGACAGCAACGCTTTCTACCGCCGCAACCTCGCCGCCGGGCAGAAGGGCCTCAGCGTCGCTTTCGATCTCGCCACCCATCGCGGCTATGACAGCGACCATCCGCGCGTGGTCGGCGACGTCGGCAAGGCTGGCGTCGCCATCGACACGCTCGAGGACATGAAGATCCTGTTCGACGGCATCCCGCTCGATCAGATGTCGGTCAGCATGACGATGAACGGCGCGGTGCTGCCGGTGCTCGCTTTCTACATCGTCGCCGCGGAGGAGCAGGGCGTGTCGCAAGCCCAGCTCACCGGCACGATCCAGAACGACATCCTGAAGGAGTTCGCGGTCCGCAACACCTATATCTACCCGCCCGCCCCCTCGATGCGGATCGTCGCCGACATCATCGAATATTGCTCGGCCAACATGCCCAGGTTCAACTCGATCTCGATCTCGGGCTATCACATGCACGAGGCCGGGGCGACGGCGGTGCAGGAGCTCGCCTTCACGCTCGCCGACGGCATGGACTATGTCCGCGCGGCGCGGGCCAAGGGGCTGGATGTGGACGCCTTCGCGCCCCGGCTCAGCTTCTTCTTCGGCATCGGCATGAACTTCTTCATGGAGGTGGCGAAGCTGCGCGCCGCCCGGCTGCTCTGGCACCGGATCATGGCCGGGTTCGGCGCGAAGAACCCCAAATCGCTGATGCTGCGCACCCATTGCCAGACGTCGGGCGTCAGCCTCACCGAGCAGGACCCCTATAACAATGTCGTCCGCACCACTTTGGAGGCGCTGGCGGCGGTGCTCGGCGGGACGCAGAGCCTGCACACCAACAGCCTCGACGAGGCGGTCGCTCTGCCCACCGATTTCTCCGCCCGCATCGCCCGCAACACCCAGCTCGTCATCGCCGAGGAAAGCGGCATCGCCAACGTCGCCGATCCGCTCGGCGGCTCTTTCTATGTCGAGAGCCTGACCGGCGCGCTCGCCGACAAGGCCTGGGCGCTGATCGAGGAGGTCGAGAGCCTCGGCGGGATGACCGAAGCGGTCGCCAGCGGCATGCCCAAGCGACGGATCGAGGAGGCCGCCGCCGCCCGCGCCGCCGCCGTCGACCGCGGCGAGACGGTGATCGTCGGCGTCAACCGCTACCGCAAGGACGAGGAGGATCATCTCGACATCCTCGACATCGACAATGACAAGGTCCGCGCCGGCCAGATCGCGCGCCTCGCCAAGACCCGCGCCGGACGCGACCCGGCCAGGGCCGAGGCGGCCCTCGCGGCGCTGACCGAGGGCGCGAAAGGCGACGCCAACCTCCTCGCTTTGGCGATCGAGGCCGCCCGCGCCCGCTGCACCCTGGGCGAGATCAGCCTGGCGCTGGAGGAAGTGTTCGGCCGTTACGGCACCGTGCCGACCCCGGTCGAGGGCATTTACGGCGGCGCCTGGAAGGACGATCCGGCCTGGGTCCGCGCGCAAGCCGGCGTCGGCGCGGTCGGCAACCGGCTCGGCCGCAAGCCGCGCATGCTGGTCGCCAAGATGGGCCAGGACGGCCACGACCGCGGCGCCAATCTGGTCTCCTCCGCCTTCGCCGACCTCGGCTTCGAAATCGTGCCCGGCCCGCTTTTCCAGACGCCGCAGGAAAGCGCGAAGCTCGCGGTCGAGAAGGAGGTCGACGTCGTCGGCGCCTCGAGCCTCGCCGCCGGCCACAAGACTTTGGTCCCCGAGCTGATCGGCCATTTGCGCGACCTCGGCCGGGCCGACATCAAGGTCGTCGTCGGCGGCGTCATCCCCGCCCAGGATTACGACATGCTGCGCGAGGCCGGCGTCCAGGCGATCTTCGGCCCCGGCACCAATCTGGTCGAGGCGGCCGGCGAGGTGCTCAAGCTGCTCGGCCACAACCTGCCCCCGCTCGAGGAGGCGGCGGAATGAGGGAAGGAAAGCGGGAATGATCCCCCCCATCGCCTTGGCGCTGCTCGCCGCCGTGCAGCCGATGAGCGCGCAGGAATGCGCCCTGGTGACGACGCAGATGGAGCTGACGGCCTGCGCCCAACAGGATTTCGAGCGCGCCGACGCCGAGCTGAACCGCCTGTGGCGCGAGATCATCGAAGGCGCGCGCGAGACCGACCGCACGCCCGGCAACGGCCGCACCGCGGAAGACAATCGCAGCGAGGCGGCGATCCTGCGCAGAGCGCAGCGCGCCTGGCTGGCCTATCGCGACGCGCAGTGCGAATATGAGGGCCTCGGCAATCGCGGCGGCAGCCTCGAGCCGATGGACGTTAACCTGTGCCTCGCCCGGTTGACCCGCGAACGCATCGCGATGCTGGCGCCGCAGCAAGCGGTGGACCAATAAAGGCCATGTTCTCCAAGATCCTGATCGCGAACCGGGGCGAGATCGCCTGCCGCGTCATCCGCACCGCCAGGAAGATGGGGATCGCCACCGTGGCGGTCTATTCGGATGCCGACGCGCGGGCGCCGCACGTGAGGCTCGCCGACGAAAGCGTGCGGCTCGGGCCGCCGCCGGCCTCGGAGAGCTATCTCAAGGCCGAGCTGATCGTCGACGCCTGCAAGGCGACCGGCGCCGAGGCGGTCCACCCGGGCTACGGCTTCCTCTCCGAGCGCGAGAGCTTCGCCCGCTTGCTGGCCGAGGCCGGCATCGCCTTCATCGGGCCGCCGCCGGAAGCGATCGCGGCGATGGGCGACAAGATCGAATCGAAGAAGCTGGCGCTGGCCGCCGGGGTCAGCGTCGTGCCCGGCTTCCTCGGCGAGATCGCCGACACCGACGAGGCGGTGCGGATCGCCGGCGAGATCGGCTATCCGGTGATGATGAAGGCCTCGGCCGGCGGCGGCGGCAAGGGCATGCGGCTCGCCCATGACGAAAAGGACGTGCGCGAGGGCTTCGAGGCGACCAGGCGCGAGGGCCTGGCCAGCTTCGGCGACGACCGCGTGTTCATCGAGAAGTTCGTGACCAGCCCGCGCCATATCGAGATCCAGCTGCTCGGCGACCAACATGGGACGATCCTCTATCTGGGCGAGCGCGAATGCTCGGTGCAGCGCCGCCACCAGAAGGTGGTCGAGGAGGCGCCCTCCCCCTTCGTCACGCCCGAAATGCGCAAGGCGATGGGCGAGCAGGCGGTCGCCCTCGCCGCGGCGGTCGGCTATTTCTCCGCCGGCACGGTCGAGTTCATCGCCGGCGCCGACAAGAGCTTCTACTTCCTCGAGATGAACACCCGCCTCCAGGTCGAGCATCCGGTCACCGAGCAGGTCACCGGCCTCGACCTGGTCGAGCAGATGATCCGGGTCGCGGCCGGCGAGGCGCTGGCGTTCGGCCAGGACGATGTGAAGCTCGACGGCTGGTCCGTGGAGACGCGGGTCTATGCCGAGGATCCCTATCGCGGCTTCCTGCCCTCGACCGGCCGGCTGGTCCGCTACCGTCCGCCCTCCGCATCCGAAGGCGTCCGCGTCGACGACGGCGTCGTCGAGGGCGGCGAGGTCAGCATGTTCTACGATCCGATGATCGCCAAATTGATCACCAGCGGCGACACGCGCGAGCAGGCGATCGACCGCCAGATCGAGGCCTTGGACGCCTTCCGGATCGAGGGCATCGGCCACAATGTCGATTTCCTCTCGGGCCTGATGCAGCATCCGCGCTTCCGCGCCGGCGACCTCACCACCGGCTTCATCGCCGAGGAATATCCGGAAGGCTTCCATGGCGCGCCGGCGGGCGAGCCCCTGCTGGCGGCGCTCGCCGCGATCGCGGCCGGCATGTCGTTCAGCGAGGCCGCGCGCGCGCACCTGATCTCGGGCCAGCTTGGCGATCCCGTGCCGCCGCCCCGCGACTGGACGGTGCGCATCGGCGGCCGGGATTTCCAGGTCACGCTCGGCGAGGGTCATGCCCTGGTCGACGGCGAGCGGGTCGAAGGGAGGCTCGACTGGGAGCCCGGCGACTGGATGGCGGCCGCCACGGCCAATGGCGCGATGCTGCGGATCATCGTCGCGAAGCGGCGCAGCGGCTGGCTGCTCGCCACGCGCGGCGACCGCCACCAGGCGATCGTCTACCCCGCCCATATCGCCGCGCTGTCGCGCCACATGATCGAGAAGGTGCCGCCGGACCTTTCCAAATATCTGATCTGCCCGATGCCGGGGCTGCTGACCCGCCTCGACGTCGGCGAGGGCGACCGGGTCGAGGCCGGCCAGCCGCTCGCCGTGGTGGAAGCGATGAAGATGGAGAATATCCTGCGCGCGGAGAAAGCCGGCATCGTCAAGGCGGTCAATGCCCGCCCCGGCGACAGCCTCGCCGTCGACGCCATCATCCTCGAATTCGAGTGACCCGGATGCCGCACCTTGGACGAAAGGGGTGATTTTTATACTGGCGCCGCAACGATGTCGTCGCGAGGCCGTTCAACCCGCCATGACACCATCCCGCCGCACCTCTGCCCGCCTCGCCGCTCTGGCCGGCGCCGCCCTCCTTTCCCTCGCCGCCGCGCCGGCCTCGGCCCAGGACGACCAGGTCCCGCGCGGCCGCATCGTCACGCTCGGCATGGGTGCCCAGGTCAGTCCCCAATATCCGGGCGCCGATTCCTATGCCATCGGGCCCTTTCCCAATTTCGGCCTGCGCAGGCCGGGCGAGCCGATCGCCTTCGAATCGGCGGACGACGGCGCCGGCTTCGGCTTTCTCGGCTATGACAGCGTGATCGATTTCGGCCCCGCCGTCCGTTTCCAGAGCAAGCGCGACGAGGACGATGTCGGCGCCCCGGTCGGCAATGTCGGCTTCACCGTCGAGGTCGGCGGCTTCGTCGACATCAAGCCCTCGCAAAACTTCCGCATCCGCGCCGAGCTGCGCCGCGGCCTTGGCGGGCACCGGGCCTGGGTGGGCAGCCTCGGCGCCGACCTGATCCTGCGCGACGATCAGAATTACTTCGTCTCGATCGGCCCGCGCCTGCGCTGGGGGGACAATCGCTACCACGACGCCTATTACGGCCTGCCCTTCTCGATCCCGGCCGTCGGCCTTCCCGCCGCCTACAATCCCAGGGGCGGCATCTCCGCGGTCGGGGCGATCGCCAATCTGAACCACCGGCTGGGCCGCAATTGGGGTCTCCAGGCCTATGCCGGCTACGACCGGCTGGTCCGCGACGCCGCCGATTCGCCGATCGTGCGCGTGTTCGGCTCGCGCGACCAGTTTTCGGGCGGCGCCGGCCTGTGGATCGAGTTCAACGTCGGCGGCGGCCGCCGCTGACCGAGGGGGACGGCTAGTCGTTGGTCCGGACGTCCGCCGTCTCGACGGCCTGCTCGCCGGCTTGGGCCTCGGCCAGGAGCTGCGCGTCCTCGGAGCCGCGCGGCTGCAATTCCTCCTCGGGCCGCGCCTCGCCCGGAACCTGGTCGAGCGGGTCGGGAAGCTGCGCCTCCTTCGTCTGGGGCGTGCGCGGATCGGTCATCTCGTCTCTCCTTGCCGGCCTCAACGCGCCGCCCTTTGACTTCGCTCCCCGACTCATGGTGAGAGGCGCCATGCGCATCCTCATCCTGCTCGCCCTGCTCGCTTTGCCGGCCGTCGCCGACGCCCGCCTGGCGCCCGAGGAGCGCCGCATGGCCGAGGCGGTGGACCGCGAGAGCGCCCGCACGATCGCCCTGCTCGAGCGGCTGGTGAACCGCAACAGCGGCACGCTCAACCTCGAAGGCGTGCGCGCCGTCGGCCGGATCATGCGCCAGGAGCTGGAGCCGCTCGGCTTCGCCGTGCGCTGGGTCGACATGGCCGAGACCGGCCGCGCCGGTCACATCGTCGCGACCCATTCCGGGCGCGGCCGCAACATCCTCCTGATCCGCCATCTCGACACGGTGTTCGAGCCGGACAGCCCGTTCCAGGCCTTCGCCCGCGCCGGCAACCGCGCCACCGGCCCCGGCGTCGGCGACGACAAAGGCGGCCTTACCGTGATCGTCGCCGCCTTGCGCGCCATGCGCGCCGCCGGCACGCTGCGCACCGCCAACGTCACCATAATCCTCACCGGCGACGAGGAACGGACCGGCACTCCGATCGCCATCGCCCGCCGCGACCTGATCGAGGCCGGCCGCGTCGCCGATTACGCGCTCGAATTCGAGAATCTCGCCACGGAGGACGGCCGCGATTTCGGCTCGGTCGCGCGCCGCAGTTCGACCAACTGGGCGCTCACCACCCATGGCCGCACCGGCCACAGTTCGGGCGTCTGCGGCGCCGGCATGGGCTGCGGCGCGATCTACGAGCTCGCCCGCATCCTCGACGGCTTCCGCCGCGAGCTGGCCGAGCCCAACCTCACCTACAATGTCGGCGTCGTCGCCGGCGGCACGCCCGCGACGATCGACGCCGACGGCTTCCGCGCCGCCGCCTCGGGCAAGACCAACATCGTCGCCGAGACCGCCATCGCCCGCGGCGACATCCGCAGCCTGAGCCCCGGGCAGGAAGCCCGCGCCCGCGCCGCCATGCAGGCGATCGTCGCCCGGCATCTGCCGCGGACCGAGGCCGAGCTGGTCTTCTCCGAGGACGGCTATCCGCCGATGGCGCCGACGGCGGGCAACCGCGCCCTGCTCGCCCGCCTCAACGTCGTGAACCGCGACCTGGGCCTTCCCGAAATGGCCGAATTCGACCCCGCCGGCCGCGGCGCCGCCGATTCGAGCTTCGTCGCCGGCGACGTCGACACGCTGGCCGGCCTCGGCATCGCCGGGGGCGGCACCCATGCGGAGGGCGAGTGGGTCGATCTCGACAGCCTCTCGCGCCAGTCCAAGCGCGCCGCGATCCTGATCACCCGCCTGACGCGGGAGCGCCGCTAGCTTTTGTTCCCCGGCGAAAGCCGGGGTCCAGCTGCACGGAAGAAGGACTGGGGCCCGGCCTTCGCCGGGGAGCTAGGGACGGCGCGCCGTCACCAGATAGTTGAGCGACAGATCCTCGGTCAGCTGGAAGCCCCGCGTCGGCGTCCAGCCCAGGCCGGTCGTATCGACCACCTCCAGCCCCGCCGCCCGCACCAGCGCGCACAATTCGTCGGGCTGGACGAACTTGTCCCAATCGTGCGTGCCTTTGGGGATCTGCCCGCTCCCCTCGCCGAGCGTGATCATCACCAGCCGCGACCATGATGTCCGGTTCGGCGTCGACAGGATCAGCAGCCCGCCCGGCGCAACCGCCGCCGCCAGCGCGCCGACGAACGCCGCCGGCGCCGCGACATGCTCGACCACCTCGAGCGAGGTCACCAAATCGTAGCGTCCCCCCAGCGCCTCCGCGCCGCCGACGCGATAGTCGATCTCCAGCCCCTGGCCGAGCGCATGCGCCCGCGCCGCCGCGATATTTTCGGGCGCGGCGTCGATCCCGGTCACGTCCGCGCCCAGCCGGGCCAGCGGCTCGGCGAGCAATCCCGCCCCGCAGCCGACGTCCGCGGCGCGCCTGCCGAGCAGGGGCTTGAGCGAAGTCTCGTCCGCCTGCCAATGATGATCGAGCGCGTCGCGAATATATTTGAGCCGCACCGGATTGAGCTTGTGCAGCATTGCCGATGAGCCCTTCGGATCCCACCAATCCGCCGCCATCGCCCCGAAATGCGCGGCTTCTTTGGGGTCGATGGTCGTGGGCTCGGCAGTCACGCTCATACTCCGTCATTCCGGCGAAAGCCGGAATCTCCCTTGCACTTGTCGGCCCCAAAGGAAAAGAGATGCCAGCTTTCGCTGGCATGACGCGAGCGGACGCGGGGACGAAGGGCGAATGCCTCGCATCGTGATGAAGTTCGGCGGCACGTCGATGGCGGGGAGCGAGCGCATCCGCCATGTCGCGGGGCTGGTGCGGGCCGAGGCCGGGCGGGGCAACGAGGTCGCGGTGGTGGTCTCGGCGATGGCGGGGGAGACCGACCGGCTGATCCAGTTCTGCCGCGAGGCCGCCAGCGTCTACGACCCGCGCGAATATGACGTGGTGGTCGCGAGCGGAGAGCAGGTGACCTCCGGCCTGCTCGCGATCACCCTTCAGGGCATGGGGTTCAACGCGCGCTCCTACATGGGCTGGCAATTGCCGATCCGCGCCTCGGGCCACGCCGCCGGCCTGATCGAGGGGATCGACGTCGCGGTGCTGGAGCGGGTGTTCGACGAGCGGGGCATCGCCATCATCCCCGGCTTCCAGGGCGTCGCCGCCGACGGCAGCGTCGCGACCCTCGGCCGCGGCGGTTCGGACACCAGCGCCGTCGCCGTCGCCGCGGCGATGAAGGCCGACCGCTGCGACATCTACACGGACGTCGACGGCGTCTACACGACCGACCCGCGCATCGTGCCGCGCGCGCGCAAGCTCGATATCGTCACTTATGAGGAGATGCTCGAGCTCGCCTCGGTCGGCGCCAAGGTGCTGCAGACCCGCTCGGTCGGCCTCGCCATGCGCTGCAACCTGCCGCTCCAGGTCCTCTCCTCCTTCGAAGACAGGCCGGGCACGCTCATCGTGCGCGAGGACGCGCTGAAGGATTATCCCATGGAAAGACAGCTCATCACCGGCATCGCCCACGACAAGAGCGAGGCGCGGATCACGCTCACCGGCCTGCCCGCGGCGCCCGGCGCCGCCGCCGCCATCTTCGGCGCGCTCGCCGCGGGCGGCATCAATTACGACATGATCGCGCAAGGCTCGCCAAGCGAGATCACCTTCACCATCCCCGCCGCCGCTCTGGCCCAGGCCGCCGACATCCTGGAGAGGAACCGCGCCGCGATCGGTTTTGCCGGCCTCGCCACCGATACCGACATCTGCAAGGTCTCGATCGTCGGCGTCGGCATCCGCTCCGACCCCGCGCTCGCCGCCCGCATGTTCGCCACTCTGGCCGAGCGCAAGATCGAGATCCTCGCCATCGCGACCTCCGAGATCAAGGTCTCGGTGCTGATCCCGCAGGACCATGCCGAGCTCGCCGTGCGCGTGCTGCACACGGCGTTCGGGCTCGATGCGGAGGACGCGGCTTGATCCGTGCGGCGGACGCCGACCTGAAAGCCCTCCCCCTCGATGGGGGAGGGTTGGGTGGGGGTGGACTATCCGCTAAGGCACCACCCCATGAATGACGCCACCCCTCCATCAATCCCTCCCCATCAAGCGGAGGGAGGTGTCGGCCACGACCGCCTCGCCCGGCTGATGAAGCGCGGCAGCGATTTCCTCGGCTGCGAAATGGCGGTGCTGGGCGGGGCGATGAGCTGGATCTCGGAGCGCAACCTGGTCTCCGCGCTCTCCAATGCCGGCGCCTTCGGCGTGATCGCCTGCGGGGCGATGACTCCGGACCTGCTCGACACCGAGATCGCCGAGACCAGGAAGCGCACCGACCGGCCGTTCGGCGTCAACCTCATCACCATGCACCCGATGCTCACCGACCTGATCGGGACCTGCGCGCGCCATGGGGTGAGCCACGTCGTCTTCGCCGGCGGCCTGCCGCCATCCGGCGCGATCGACAAGGTCAAGGCGTTCGGCGCGAAGCTGATCTGCTTTGCGCCCGCGCTTTCGCTGGCCAAGAAATTGATCCGCTCCGGCGTCGACGCGCTGGTCATCGAGGGGATGGAGGCGGGCGGCCATATCGGCCCGGTCTCGACCTCGGTGCTCGCCCAGGAGATATTGCCGCCGCTCGCCGCCGAGGTGCCGATCTTCGTCGCCGGCGGCATCGGCCATGGCGGGCTGATCGCGGGCTATCTGGAGATGGGCGCGGTCGGCGTCCAGCTCGGCACCCGCTTCGTCTGCGCCACCGAATGCATCGCCCACCCCAATTTCAAGAAGGCGTTCATCCGCGCCTCGGCCCGCGACGCGATCACCTCGGTCCAGATCGATCCGCGCCTGCCCGTCATCCCCGTGCGCGCGCTCAAGAATCGCGAGATGGAAAGCTTCGCCGCCAAGCAGCGCGAGGTCGCGCAATTGCTCGACGAGGGCAAGGTCGAGATGATGGAGGCCCAGCTCCAGATCGAGCAATATTGGGCGGGCGCGCTCCGCCGCGCGGTGATCGAGGGCGACGTCGAGACCGGCTCGGTCATGGCCGGCCAGTCGGTCGGCATGGTCAAGGACGAGGCGCCGGTCGCCCTCATCCTCGCCCAATTGATGGACGAAGCCGCGCACGCGCTGGAGCGCCGCTCGGTCTAGGGAGGAACAGATGAGCGCAACCGACGTCGCCTTCGCCGGCTCGATCCCCGCTTTATACGACCAATATCTCGGCCCCCTGCTGTTCGCGCCTTATGCCGCGGACATCGCCGCGCGCGCCGCCGCGCTCGGGCCGCGCCGCATCCTCGAAACCGCGGCCGGAACCGGCATCGTCACCGCGGCGCTGGCGCGCGCCCTGCCCGGCGCCGAGATCGTCGCGACCGACCTCAACCAGGCGATGCTCGACGTGGCGGCCGGGCGCGTCCAGTCCTCCAACGTGACCTTCCGGCAGGCGGACGCTCAGGCCTTGCCCTTCCCCGACGGCGAATTCGACCTTGTGCTCAGCCAGTTCGGCGTGATGTTCTTCCCCGACCGCGTCGCCGCCTATCGCGAGGCGCGCCGGGTGCTGAAGCCGGGCGGCCGCTTCCTGTTCAACGCCTGGGACCGGATCGAGGCGAATCCGGTCACCGTCGCGGTCGGCGCGGCGGTCGCCGCCCTGTTCCCGGACGACGCGCCGAGCTTCTACCGCCGGGTCCCGTTCGGCTATCACGACAAGGCGCTGATCGAGGCCGACCTGCGCGCCGCCGGCTTCACCGACATCGCCGCCGAGACGGTCGCGCTGGCGAGCCGCGTCGCCGCGCGCGACGCCGCCATCGGCCTCACCCAGGGCACGCCGCTCCGCGCCGAGATCGAGGCGCACGGCGCCGACCTCGACGAAGCGACCGCCGCCGCCGCCGCCGCGCTCGCCCCCCTCGACGGCAAGGAGGCGCCAATGTCGGCGATAATGGTCAGCGCCGGCGGCTGACGAGGAGGAGCATATGGCCCTGGTGAGACGCGAGGTCCTGGCCGGCGGGCTGGCGCTGGCGGCGGTGGGCTTGCCCGCATCGGCGGAGACGCCGGCCGGGCCGATGCACGGGCTGATCGGGCGGATGCGCGCGACGCCGGGCCAGCGCGACGCGCTGATCGCCATCCTGCTCGAGGGGACGGGCGGCATGCCGGGCTGCCTCTCCTACGTCGTCGCCAGGGACCCGGCCGACGCCGACGCGATCTGGATCACCGAGGTCTGGGCCGATCGGGCGAGCCACGCCGCCTCGCTGCGATTGCCCCAGGTCCGCGCCGCCATCGCCCGCGCCCGCCCGCTCGTCGCCGGCTTCGACAGCGGCCACGAGACCATCCCGGTCGGCGGCATCGGCCTGCCGATGGAGAGCTGACGCCGCGGCAGGCAGGCGTGGCACCGGCGCGCCCTTTCTGATAGCGGCGGATCATGCCGACCCGGTCCGCCACCTCCGCCCGCGAGATACTGACCGGCCTGCACGAGGTGATGGCCTCGAAGCTCGGCGCGCAGGCGAAGCTGAACAAGGTCGTCAAGATCATCGCCGAGGCGATGGCGAGCGAGGTCTGCTCCATCTACCTGCTGCGCGACGGCGTGCTCGAGCTGTTCGCGACGCTCGGCCTCAACCAGGGCGCGGTGCACGTCACCAAGCTGGCCATGGGCGAGGGCCTGGTCGGGACCATCGCCAAGGACGTCGCCGTCCTGAACCTCGCCGAGGCGGCGAGCCACCCCGAATTCATCTATCTGCCCGAGACCGGCGAGGAATTGTTCCACAGCTTCGCCGGCGTGCCGATCATCCGCAAGGAGCGCGCGATCGGCGTGCTCGCCGTCCAGCATGCCGATCCGCGCGCTTATGACGAGCTCGAGATCGAGGCGCTGCAGACCGTCGCCATGGTGTTGAGCGAGCTGATCGCCAATGCCGGCCTCGCCGACAAGGCGGCCGCCGCCGGCGAGGAGGGCCGCGACGCCGGCACCACCCAGATCGCGGGCCTGCGCCTGGTCGCCGGCATGGGCCGCGGCGTCGCCGTCTATCACCAGCCGCGCGTGCTCATCGAGCATACCATGGCCGACGATATCGAGGCCGAGCGCCACCGCCTGGTCTCGGCCTTCTCCAAGATGCGCGAGCAGATCGACGCGATGATGGGCACCGCCGAGTTCGGCAATATCGGCGAGCATCAGGAGGTGCTCGAGACCTACAAGATGTTCGCCTATGACGAAGGCTGGTCGCGGCGGATCAACGAGGCGATCGATTCCGGGCTCACCGCCGAGGCGGCGATCGAGCGGGTGCGCCAGCGCACCGCCCAGCGCATGCGCCAGATCGACGATCCCTTGCTGCAGGACCGGATGCACGATCTCGACGATCTCGCCAACCGGCTGCTCCGGATCGTCTCCGGCCAGCTCGGCACCGCCGCCCAGACCGGCCTGCCGCAGGACGCGGTGCTGATCGCGCGCAACCTGGGGCCGGCCGAACTGCTCGAATATGACCGGCGCAAATTGAAGGGCGTGATCCTCGAGGAGGGCTCCTTGACCGCCCATGTCACCATCGTCGCGCGCGCCATGGGCGTGCCGATGCTGGGCCGGATCGCCAATGTCCGCCGGATGATCGCCGAGGGCGACATGGTGCTCCTCGACGGCAATGCGGCGGCCGTGTTCGCCCGCCCGACGCCGGCGATCCAGGACGCGTTCGACGCCAAGCACGCGGTCGGCCAGAAGCGCCGCGCCGAATATGCCGCGGTCAAGGATCTGCCGCCGGTGACGAAGGACGGGGTCCGCGTCTCGGTGATGGTCAATGCCGGCCTGCGCGACGACGTCGCCGCTTTGTCCGCCACCGGCGCCGACGGCATCGGCCTGTTCCGCACCGAATTCCAGTTCCTGGTCTCGGCGACCCTGCCGCGCCGCGAGGCGCAGCAGCGGCTCTACCGCGCGGTGCTCGACGCCGCCGGCGATAAGCCGGTCATCTTCCGCACCGTCGACGTCGGCGGCGACAAGAGCCTGCCCTATCTCAACGCCAATGCGGAGAATGAGGAGAATCCCGCAATGGGCTGGCGCGCGCTCCGCCTCGCCCTCGATCGCGACGGCTTGATGAAATCTCAGGCCCGCGCCTTGCTCGAGGCGGCCGCCGGCCGCGAGCTCCAGGTGATGTTCCCGATGGTCTCCGAGCCCTGGGAATATGACGCGGCCCGCGCGATCGTCGAGGAGCAGCGGCTCTGGCTGGCGAGCCGCAAGAAGACGCTGCCGGCGCGCATCCTCTACGGCTGCATGCTCGAAGTCCCCTCGCTCGCCGAGATGCTCGACGTGCTTCTGCCCAAGCTCGATTTCCTTTCGGTCGGCACCAACGACCTCACCCAGTTCCTGTTCGCCGCCGATCGCTCCAACCCGCGCCTCGCCGAGCGCTACGAC
Organism: Sphingomonadales bacterium; assembly: GCA_034668505.1. Lineage (GTDB taxonomy): Bacteria > Pseudomonadota > Alphaproteobacteria > Sphingomonadales > Sphingomonadaceae > Allosphingosinicella. Next base: position 14,044 of record JAXDPD010000007.1, on the reverse strand, counting down.
TGGCTGTCGCCGGCGATCCTCAGGTTCCTGAAGCGGATCGTCCGCGCCGCCGACAAGCATGGAGTCCCGCTCGGCATTTGCGGCGAGATGGGCGGCCGCACGCTGGAGGCGATGGCCCTGATCGGCATCGGCGTGCGCCGCCTGTCGATCACGCCGGCCGGCGTCGGCCCGGTCAAGGCGATGATCCGCTCGCTCGACGCCAGGGCCGCCGCCGCCCAGCTCGACCGGATGCTGAAGACGCCGCCCGCCGATTTCCGCGGCGCGCTCGCCGTTTGGGCCGAAAAGAACAAGGTCGCGATGGCCTGAACGCGCCACCGGTCGGCCCACAAGCGCTGGCCGTCGGTTGACAGTCACGCGCCGCTGCGCCGATGAGTATTTTCTCATGGCAAGCGGCTCTGGAACGAAAGCGAATCGATGTCGGAGCATGACGAGGGCGAAAGCGAGTCCGGGTTCGTCTCGATCGGCGCGCGGCTGAGGCGCGCCCGCGAGGCCCGCGGCATGTCGCTCGACGACGTCGCCGGCCAGACCCGAATCCCGATGCGCCACCTCCAGCATATCGAAATCGAGGATTGGGACGCGCTGCCGGCGCCGACCTATGCGATCGGCTTCGCGCGCAATTATGCCAATGCGGTCGGCCTCGACGGCCCCGCCATCGCCAGCGAGCTGCGCGATTCGATCGGCGGGCCGCGCCGGCGCGCGCCTCCGCCCGAATATTACGAGCCGGCCGATCCCGCCCGGGTGCCGCCGCGCTCGATCGTGATCGCCGCCCTCGTGCTGGCGGTGCTGCTGGTCGGCGGCTATCTGATCTGGCGCAGCATGGGCGGGGCGGGCGGCGAAACCACGCTCACCGTGCCCGAGCCGGCGACCGGCCCCGCGCCCGAGCAGAACCAGCCCGCCGCCGCGCCGACGCCGGAGGCCTTGGCCGGCCGGAGCGTCACCCTCAATGCGAGCGGCGACGTCTGGGTGAGGATCACCGAAGGCCGGGGCGGCCCCCAGATCTTCCAGGGCATCCTCGCCGCGGGCCAGCGCTACACGATCCCCGCCGCCGCCCGGCAGCCGGTGATCCGCACCGGCCGCCCGCAATTGCTGCGCGCCTCGGCCGGCGACCGCGATCTCGGCCTGCTCGGGCCCGAGGAACGGCTCGTCGAAAATGTCAGCCTGCGCGCCCAGGACCTCGCCGCCCGCCTGCAGGCCGCGCCGCCGGCAGGCCCGCCGAGCGCACCGCCGCCCGGCGCGGGCCCGGGGACTGGACCAAGGCTTTAGGCTTCAGTCGGGCGTCGACCTTGCCGGCCGCGCTGTGCTATCACTATGTGATTGCAATTATGGCGTCAGCACGCTAATTGGACGACATGAACCGCCGGCAGCAGGAGACGCTCGAGGCCCTGTTCGTCGATCCGCCTTCCGGCACGATCGCATGGGCCTCGATCGAGGCACTATTGCGGGCGGTCGGCTGCGAGACGGTAGAGGGGCGAGGCTCGCGCGTCCGTTTCGTTAAGGACGGCATGGTCGAAACCTTTCATCGCCCCCACCCGGCAAAGGAAGCCAAGAAATATCAAGTAAGAGCGGCGCGAGACTATTTGACGCGCCTGGGAGTTGAACCATGACCAATATCCTTCGCCATAAGGGCTATTCGGCGCGCGTGGAGTTTGACGCCGAAGACCGGATTTTCTTCGGCCGCATTGCCGGCATTGTCGACGGAGTTGGTTTCCATGCCGATACGGTCGACAGCCTCGTCGCGGCATTCGAGGAAGCCGTGGACGACTATCTGGAAACCTGCGCGACCATCGGCAAGACGCCGGACAGGCCTTATTCGGGCAAGCTCATGCTGCGGGTCGATCCGAACGTCCATGCGCAGGCGGCGCTTGCCGCTCAGCTGGCGGGAAAGAGCCTCAATCAGTTCGGCGAGGAGGCTCTCCGAATGGCGTCGAAGCCAGCGGACGGATAGCGCAAGGACGGGAGAGTCCTCCGCCAGCCCGCCATCCGTCGCTTAAGGCTGGCGACGGGCGCGATCCTTCCATATCATCCGCGCCAGGCAAAAAGCATGCGGGGTATGAGATGCGTATTCACCTGATCGGGCTGATCCTGCTCGCCGGCCTGGGCGCGCAAGCGCCGGCCCACGCGCAGCAGCCGCAATCGGTCGAGCGGCGGGTCGACCGGCTCGAGCAGCAGCTGCGCGCGGTCCAGCGCCGGGTCTTCCCCAACGGCAACGTCCAGCCGGAGGTCGGCGATCAGCCGGCGGCGGCCGGCCCCGCAAACGCGGCCGGCGGCGACGCGATGACCAGCCTCACCCAGCGGGTCGACGCGCTCGAGACCCAGCTCAGGGCGCTGACCGGCCAGATCGAGGAGAATGGCTATCGCACGCGCCAGCTCGAGGAGCAGGTCGCGCGGCTACGCACCGATCTCACCGCCCGGCTCGACCGGCTCGACCCGCCGGCGGCGGCCGCGTCCGTCCCCGTCCAGCCCGCGGAAGAGCCGCGCGCCGAGCCGCCGGTCGAGACTCCCGCCGAGCCGGCGCGCACCGCTTCGGCGCCCGCCTCCGCCGAGGAAGCCTATAATGCCGGCTACCGGCTCTGGGACCGGCGCCAATTTGCCGAGGCCCAGGCCACGCTCGAGGCCGCCGCCACCCGTTACCCCACCGGGCGCTGGATCAGCTGGATCCGCAACCTCCAGGGCCGCGCTTTTCTCGACGACGGCAAGCCGGCCACCGCGGCGCGCATCCTGCTCGCCAATTACACGGACAATCCGCGGGGCGAGCGCGCCGCCGACAGCCTCTATTATCTCGGCGAGGCGCTGACCCAGCTCAATCGCCGCACCGAGGCCTGCCGCGTCTATGACGAGCTCGCCCGCGTCTATCCGACGATGCGCGACCAGCTCCGCACCCAGTTGCCCGGCGCCCGCAGGACGGCGCGCTGCGGGAGCGAATAGCACAGCGTTCCCGCCCGCGAATTGCTCCGATACGGACCTTGTCGCCGATCGACGCGTTGGCGGCGCACAGGATCGTGACGACAGGGGAACGGAAGATGGTCGCTTATCCCGCGCGGCTCGCGGCGGAAGGCGAGAATCGAGTCATGCTGACCATGCCCGACATCCCCGAGCTCGTGCTCGTCGCCGAGGCTGAGGAGGAGGCGCTCGAACGGGCCCCGGCTTTGCTCTACGCGATACTCGACGCCTACCGCGCCGGCGACCGGCCGCTGCCGCGCGCGTCGCGGATCAGCGGCGCGCCCCTGGTCGCGCCCAAGCGCGATTGCATGGCGCTGGTGGATTGAATCGGACCTTTGCTTCCGTGTTGATCGAGAACCCGCTCATCCTGACTAGCCGGTGATTGGGCTGGTATCGGCTCCCCGCAGCCGATAGCCGTGCCGGGGGGCACGGCGGCCAGCCAATTGTCGAACATGAGCCTTCGGCTTCGCTCAGTCCCAATTCGGGATGAACGGAGGTAGGAGTGAATGACTTCAACCGCGGACGGCAAAGGAGGACCCCGGCTTTCGCCGGAGCCCGTCCCTCTTGCCCGTCAGGCGTCTAGCCTAGCAGCGCCGGCCGCGGCCCGCCGGATCGCTGTAGCGACCGGTGTCCGAATCGGTGCATGACCGGCGGCGACGGCCACGGCCGTAACCGGCCGGATCCGAGCCCGGTCCGCTGTCGCGGTCGGTGACGCCGGTACGGCGGCGTCCACCGCAGCGGCGGCCATAGCCGACGCCGTCGGCATAGCGGCCGCCATCGCGATCGGTGCAGCCGGTGCGGCGGCCTCTGCCACCGCAGCGACGGCCGTTCCCGCCCGGATCGCCGTAGCGACCACTGTCGGAATCGGAGCAGCCGCTCTGCGCCTTGGCTTCTTCGGTGCCGACCACTCCGACCAGGCCGGCGGTGGCGACACCCCCGGCGACGGCCGCGAAAAACGAGCGACGGCTCAGCTTGCGTGTAGGTTTCATCGGCGACTCTTCCCTTTCGCCAGAGGCGGGCCATTGCCCGCGACGACAGAGGCGTAACAGATTTGAACGGCGGGGAAAACCTTTCGGACGCGAAAAATCCACTCCGTCATTCAAGTCATTGATCTAGCGTCGGATACAGCGCCGCCCGCGCCCCGATGGATCGCCCGTCGGGCCGCGATCCCGGTCGCTGCACTCGCCTTGGCCGCGGCCCCGCCCGGCCGGGTCGGCGCGCGCGCCGCCGTCCGAATCGCTGAGCCCGGTGCGTGGCCGGCCATGGCCCGCGCTATCGGCATTGGCGCCGCTGTCGGAATCGCTTTCCCCGGTGCGGCAGCGGCCGCGCCCGGCCGGATCGCTGTTGGTGCCGCTGTCGCCGTCGGTGCAGCCGGTGCGCGGGCGGCCATAGCCGGCGGGATCGCTGGGGTCGCCGTCGCTCTCGCCGGTCCGGCCGCGGCCGCGGCCCGGCGAATCCGCCTTGGCGCCGCTGTCCGAATCGGTTTCCTGAAAGGCCCGGGCCTCGCCCGACACCAAAGCCAGCGCGCCGCCCGCCGCGAGGCCGCCGGCGACCCTGGCCATGAACGAGCGGCGGCTCAGCCCGCGCGTCGCTTTCATACATAATCTCCCCGCAATCGGCGCTTTGCAAAGCCTGCGGCACAAGCGCGTTTCCCCGCTCGGCCCGACAAGGCTAGGATGACGCGCATGAACGGCCGCTTGCCCGATCCCGACGCCGTCGCCCGCTTCCGCGCGGACCTCGAGGCGCTGACGGGGGCCGCGCCCGGCCGGCTCGGCGTCGCGGTGTCGGGCGGGCCCGACAGCCTCGCCTTGCTGCTCCTCGCTTCGGCCGCCTTTCCGGGCCGGGTCGGCGCCGCCACCGTCGACCACCGGCTGCGGCCCGAAAGCGCCGGCGAAGCCGCCTTCGTGCATGAGGTCTGCGCGGGCCTATGCGTGCCGCACACGACGCTCATCGCCGAGGACGCCATAAAGGGCAACGTCCAGTCGGGCGCGCGCGCGCTCCGCTACCGACTGCTCGCTTATTGGGCCGCGGCCGGGGGGGCCGGCTGGCTGCTCACCGCCCATCATCGCGACGATCAGGCCGAGACCCTGCTGATGCGGCTCCAGCGCGGCGCCGGCCTCGCCGGCCTCGCCGGCATCCGGCCGCGCACCGACATCGAGGGCGCGAAGGTGGTGCGCCCGCTGCTCGGCTGGCCGCGCGCCGCTTTGGCCGAGCTGGTCGCGGCGGGGGGCCTCGCCGCGGTCGAGGATCCGAGCAACCGGGACCAACGCTACGACCGCGCCCGCCTGCGCCTGCGCCTCGCCGGGACGGACTGGATCGATCCGGCGCCGCTCGCGCGCAGCGCCGCGGCGCTCGCCGAGGCCGACGCCGCCCTGGAGTGGAGCGTCGAGCGGCTGATCGCGGAGCGGGCCGACGCCGCGCAAGGCGCCCTCGCCTTCGACCCCGAAGGCGTCCCCGCCGAGCTCCGCCGCCGCTCCGTGCTGCGCCTCCTCGGCCTGCTCGTCCCCGCCGATCCCCCGCGCGGCGACGCGGTCCAGCGGCTGCTGGCCGCCCTCGACGCCGGCGAAACCGCGACCCTGGCCGGGGTCAAATGCGAAGGCGGCGCGGTCTGGCGCTTCACCCTCGCGCCGCCCCGGCGGGGTTCCTAGCCCCGCTTCGCCTTCACCAACGCCTCGTCCAGCGCCGACAGGAAGCGCGAGCGGTCCGCCTTGGCGAACGGCGCCGGGCCGCCCGTGATGCCGTCGGCGCCGGCGCGCAGATCGGCCATGATCGCCCGCGTCGCCACCGCCGCGCCGATCGAGGCGTCGGTGAACGGCCGGCCGTTGGGCGCGATCACCGCGGCGGCGCCCGCCTTCAGGCAGCGGTCGGCGAGCAATATGTCGCCGGTCACCACCAACGCCCCGGGCCCGGCCCGTTCGGCGATCCAGTCGTCGGCCGCGTCGAACGCGTCGGAGACGGTGACCCGCTCGATCAATGGATGCTCCGGCACCCTGAGCCGGGCATTGCTGACGATCCGCACCGGCACGCCGTGCCGCCAGGCGACCTTGTAAACCTCCTCCTTGACCGGGCAGGCATCGGCGTCGACGAGGATGACAGGCGCTTGGGGATTGCTCATCGCCTTATGATAGCGTCATGATGGCGCGGCGGAACCGACTTCTCCTGCCTGAGTTTGCCAGTTCGACCCCTCAAGACCGACGGAGCCAGGAACATGTCCAGCATCCCCAACGACGCCATCCCCAAAGCCGGCGCCCCCGCCGAGCCCGAAGCGGAGAAGAAAGGCCTGGTGAAGCGCGCGGCCAGCAAGGCCGGCGGCGCGGCCAAGAGCGCGGGCGGCGGCGCGGCCAAGGCGGCCGGCAAGGTCGCCACCCTCGCCCGCAACAACCCCAAGGCCGCGATCGCCGCCGGCGCCGCCGTGGCTGCGGTCGCCGCCGCCGCCGTCGTCCGCTCGCGCCGCAACAAGGCGGCCAGCACGGCGGGCGCGGGGAGCAAATCCGGGGCCAAGAAGAAGAGCTAGGGCCGCGCGCGTCCTCGCGACCGGCCTGAAGGCAGGCGCCGCCGCCGCGGCCGTCTGCGCGCTGCTGATCGGCGCCGCGCCCGTCCGCGCGGCGCCGGTAGCGCGCGCGCCGCCCGCGCAGCCCGCCCGGCCCCAGCTCGGCCCCTTCCTCGTCTTCCACGAACATGACAGCGACGAGGTCGCGCCGCAGGCCGCCGCGATCCTCGCCAACGTCCTCGTCGCCTGGCGGACGGGCGCCGCCGCCCGCATCGTCCTGGCCGGCCACGCCGACCGCAGCCACAGCGCCGAGGAGAGCATGGCCCTCTCCCGCCGCCGCGCCTGGCGCGTCCACGACTGGCTGGTCGACGCCGGCGTCCCGCCCGAGGCGGTCGTCGTCCATTATTACGGCGAGGACCGCCCGTTGGTCGCCACCGAGGACGGGGTGCGCGAGCCGCAGAACCGGCGGGTGGAGATCGTGCTGGAGCCCGCCGCCACGGCGCCCTAGTCGCTTTCGGCCTCCTCCCGCCCGGCCTCCGGACCGGCGGGCGGCGCCCGGTCTTCCGGCGCGGTGACGCCGTGCCGCGCGCCCAGCGCCTTCAGCTTCTTGTCGAGCAGCACGATCGCCTCCTCGAAGCTCATCCGCTTGAGCGGCGCGCCCGGCTTGGCGTCGCGCCCGGAGCCGCCCGGCAGCCCGGCGAGATGGCGCTTATGCTCGCGCAGCAGCTGCAGCGCGACGCTCGGATCCATCCTGAAATGCTCCGGCGGCGGCGCGCGGTCTCCTTTGGGCGGCTTGCGCCTGGCGGGCGTCAGCGCCTCCTCGGCCGCCCGCAGCGCCAGCTCCTCGAGCCGCGCATAGCCCATCTTCAGCGCCGCCTCGCACCTCTCCCCGAACACCGGATCCTCGCGCCAGTGCCGAAGCACGGTCCGATAATGAAACCCCGCTTTGCGCGCGGAAAGCGAGCAATTGCAGGTCGCGGCGAACCATTCGAGGAACTCGTCCTTGGCGGCGCCGTCGAACAGCTTGCGGGTCGTGGGGGCGATTTGGAGCTTGCGGTTCTTGTTGGGGATGATGCGCGCGGGGCCGGAGCGCACGCGCGGCTTTCGCGGTGACGTCATTCACGATCTCCTAAACAAAGAAATGGCCGCGCCGGAAATGCCGGGCGGCCTCATTTCCCTCTCCCATTTGGGGAGAGGGCTAGGGCGAGGGAGTGCGGCTACGCTTTCCCATCGTTCCCGTTTTGTACCATATCAGCGTGACGCTGTCAATAGAAACTTTGACGGGACGAAGTCGGACTGTGCTAGCCGTCTATCTCAAAATCGTCCTGCTCGTCATAGGGCGGCGAAGTGGCAACCCACATCGTAAGAGGTTCGGGGCCGGGATTGCCGATTGCGTGAACAAGGCCAACTGGAATGCTCACGCAGTCGCCGGACGAGACATGTCGAACCGCGTCTCCCAGATACATTAACCCGCTGCCGCTCACGATCATGTAGATTTCCTCGGTGGCCTCGTGCCAATGGGGCGGACTTGTCTTGCCCGGGTCTACAATGGCAAGCGCGGCGCTCATCGTGCGTAATCCGCTAGGCGGTCCTGCAAGCTCCCACAGCGTAGCATACCGGTCGTCTCGGAACGCGGTGACGTCGTTGGCGCAGGATATACCACCCTTCATTCCCCCCACTCCCTATCAAAGTAGTTCCTTAGCTCGGCGAGCCGATGACGTTCGGCCACTTCGTCGACCTCACGGGTGATCCAGCCCTTACGGTCGCCAAATAGACCGCGCACGAGGTCGACCATGCAGGCCAGCATCAGGCCCATCACGACGTCGAAGCACCGGCGGCGCTCGGGCGGGGCTGCAATCCCCAAGTTAATCGGTCGCCCATTGTCGAGCAGCGTCACTTTGCGCCCGCTCGGTCTCAGCTCCAACGTAGTGCCGAGTGGTGCGGCCGCCCCTGGCGGGCAATAGGGCGTACAAGCATTGCTGAGTTGGTGGAGCAGCGAGACCGGGAATTCGACCTGTTCGCTGCTAGCGCTGGCCAGAATTGCACCATGCTTGAGCAGTGGCAGATCGGCGAGTTCGATACCGGTCCGACCGGTCGCGCCTATGATGATGTCGCGTCCGGCAATCGCCTCCGCCTTGCTGCGGCAGACATTGATGCGGCCTTGGTTAAACAACTCAAAATAGGCTGGAAACTTAGTGTCGTAGCCGTACACCGTAGCACCACGGGCGTGGAGCGCCCGTGCCGCAGCGGTGCCGATCACCCCGGCGACGCCCAAAACGGCTACGTTGGAGGTGGCGAGGTCGAGGTGTCCGGCGAGATGCGTTTCGAGAGCTTCCGTAATGGCTTCCCCAACATCAATGCACTCGAGCCCCGGTTTCAATCTGCTGTCGGGCAGGGCCAAGTGCGGTTTGCTCAACCTGCCGACCTCGTCGTTCACCTGCCACACGCCACGGGTCGTCTGTTCGACAAAGCCGATTGCCTTCTTCAGCAAATCAGGGCGGGCATAGATATCGATGGTCAGCGCCCCACCATCATCCGCAACGACGAACGGCCTTTTCCCCAATTGCGCGGCAAAAGAGGTGATCGCACTCGTGCCTTCCGAGACACAGGCAACGCGAACGCCGGCGTCGCGCATCCAAGCTACGCTTTCCTGCCTCTCGGGGTACTCGTAGCGCTTCACCAGAGCGGTCATGCGCGCCGGCTCCATGCCGAGCCGGATTGCCCCGTTTATTAGCGCAACCATGCTCGGGCGAGGGTGGAGCAGGAATGCGCCGCCGAGACCCTTGAACGGCTGCTCCGAGACCAAATCTGGATGATTGCAGAGCGCCTCGATAACGGGGAAACCCGAAAAGGGGCCTTCGTCACCACATCCAAGCTTGTCGGTAAGGCCAGATTTTGCAGGCCCCTCCCTTTCGATCAACTGATAAGTCACGACAACCTCCATCACTGGAAGGCCGAGCAATATCTCGTTAATTTTTGTGTTGATAGTACTATGTCGCCAGCGCGGGAGTTTTAAGAATTATCGCCAATTACTAATAGATTTCTATCTCCATTATTCTCTCTCGGAATTTTCATGGCCTGAAAAAAAGACAGTCCGAAATCTTTTCCGCCGGCATGATCCACCGAAACAGGCGACCGCCAGAGAGGCGGCTGCATCAGTCTTTCAGCTTACCTTTTGCTTTTCTGAGAAAGTCCTCCCTCGCGGCGTTCGCTGACCAAAACGTATCCTTAGTCCTATTCTTACGTATTCCATAAAAATGTCGAAATATAAATTGGGCGATCTCCTTCGATAACTCAGGGCTATCTTCCTCCTCTGCTTCCTTCCTCCTTATTTCAACAAATGACTTTATTATTTCTTTTGCTCTCAGGCCCCTTCGCTCAGTGCTGACGCGTCCTTCGTTGTCTTTCGCGTCGGACCACGCCTGCAGCTGGGAAAAGCTTATGCCGGAAACCTTCACTGCTTCCGAGAACACTGATCGCGCAATCTCCTCATCGGATGCCCATGACCACCCCCTCCTCGTTGGTGCGCTCTCCGCCTGACCTTGGCGCCTGGAATGGGAGGCATGGAATACATACCCCGCCTCTATGGTGTTGCGTAAGATATCATTTTCATGGCCGTGAAGATCGCATGCATCTCCCTGGCATCCGGCGACAGTGTAAATCAGCGCAATTGGAGGATTGGTCGGGTCATCCAGATCCGGGACGGAAGCACACCAATGATGGCCCTGAACGGCTGCTATGTCGTGGTCGTCGATGCCGGTGAAATCAGTTGGTTTTTCTGAGAGAAGGCGCTCCAGAAGAACACGGACAATTCCATTCTCCTTCAAATGATCATGCAGCCCGGTGAGGATAGCAAACGCGATCAAATTTAGGGCCGGGCCGACATGCGGGCCAGCTCGGTTGCCGCAACGCTCTTTAAACCGGGCCACTATCGAGTATCTCTCGTGGGGCTCCTCGCGATTATAGTCGGTACTCGGCTGTAGGATCCCGCCTGAACGTAATGCGTCGAGAAGGGGTAGATTTTTGTCGATCTCTTCATCCCCTATGAAGGTTTTCGAACCACCTTGAACCTTTGCAACGAGCCCAAGATGCTCGATAAGTTGGACTTGGTCGCGTTTAGTAAAGGTGCCGCCAAACGCGCCGAACTCGCCGGGGCCACCCTTCTTGCCGTGGACGTAGCGGTAGCTTCCAGCCTTTTCGCTTTCGCCATTGTAGGTGTGAAGCGAAACGACTTCGTCTCGAATAAGAGCGTCAGAATAGCCCACCGGCAATGTGCCATCGGCGGTCTCAAAGTCCGCTAAGTACCGACGATTCCATTTATCAAGACGTTCTAGTGCGTCCTGAAGCGCTAGCTTCTCAAGCTCCATGCGGCCCCCCAACGAGTCGGGAAACCTACTCGGCAGCGCGACCGATCACAACTGCTTGCTCAAGAGTCTCATCGGCGGTTGGATATCCACCATAATGCCGAGGCAGCGATTGCCACGGCCAACCAACCGAGAGTGAACATGGGCACAGCGGCAGGATCCCGGCTCATTAATACGACTCCGGTCACGCCTGAGGCTATGAACAAGGCCGGAAAAACCAGCAGAAAAGCCGGGCGTAGCCCGGTAAGACCGACAGTGTTACTCAAGGCTAGTGTGGTGACGAACACGAAGGGTGCATAGATCGCGGCTCCACCGCCGAGAGTCAGCAGCAGTGTGAAAAGATTGGGATCGGCGAGATAAAGTGCCGCCAGCGGCGGTAGGATACCAAATGCCAAAACGGCAACCAAGCGCCGCGTCGGTGCCAGCACCTCATTTTCGGTCGAGGCTGCATCCGTCGGTCGGCCGAGAAGATGGCGGCGAATGAAATAGGCAAGTGCAATCAGCAAGGTATCGACGGTCGAAAAAACCACGGCGACCATCCCCACCACGGCCAGCGCCGCCAAGGCCACATGACCCGTCTGACCGATTGGAAGGGCGGCTAGGCGCTCGCCAAGCGCAGCAGGGAAGCCTGCTCCCAAAGCAAGCGGTCTTTCAACGCCAACTACCACAAGGAAGGCAAGCATTGCTGCGATGACCGAGCCGACCTGTCGAAAGACGCGTGCCGCCTCGGTGCCCTTCTCGAAATTGGAGGCGTTGTAACTGTTCAACAGCGAGTAGAACTGTGTCGCTACGGCAGCGAGAAAGCCCAGAGCTGCGACGATCAACACGGCGGAGAGAGGTGGGCTAGGGGCAACGTTTGCGATTGGTGCAGATGCAAAGATGCTGGCGAAGCCTACAATCGCAAATAGTAACAGAATTCCGGCGGCCAACACTCGATCGTTCCTAAAGTTGCTTTGCATTCCGCCTACTATCGAATTCAGCCCGGACACGGCGACAATAGCCCCACCGATTATCGCTGGAGCCATCGGAACGTCTGGGGCAATGAAGGCAGCCATGATCTGGCTGCTGGCAAAGACCTCGTAAGCCACGAATAAAATGAAAACTAGAATCAGTGGGAGCGTCACGGCCGCGTCGAACAGCCACCGGCTGCGGAGGCCACCGTCCCGTACCGCCGCTTCCCTCACGGCTAGCAAGAAGTTCCGTGTACCGACGAGGGCTTCGGCCGGCGCCCGGATGAAGAGCCACGCAAGTAGGCGATATCCCACCCAGAGTCCGGCGGGTAAGGCCAACATGGCCCAGCCGAACTGGCTGCTGGCGATAAGGATGTAAGCAAAGCCAGTGCCTAGCGTGATATCTGCGATACCGAGCGAGAGGGCGTTCCGTCGACGCCCCTCAACGTGAAAGAAGCTCTCCACATCGGCTGCGTCCTTGCGTCCTGACAGTGCGGTAGCGGCGAAGACAGCGAGCGCCGCAGCTAGAACGATCCACCCGATCATTGACGTCCGACAATCCCGGCGATGAAATCCGCATCGATTTCAATGGCGGTTTCACCTGGTCCAACTCGGTTAGGCAACGCCTCGCCTACCTCATCAGCCGTTAGAGTTCGCCCAACTACAACGTATGAGCCAGAGGATGTCTTATATATCCCGGGGCAAGCTCCAATCACACAACGGAGCGCCAATGGAGTCAATTCCTCCCAGCCCTCGCCGAGCTTTCTATTCAAACCCATGCTACGCCCAATCACCCAAAGTTGCTGACTCGAAACTAGGCTGCGCATTCAAGTGCAGCAACGGTTAGCCACAGGCTACCTCAAGATTGGGTTGAAAATCCCGCGGGAAATTTTTTCCGCCATGGTCGGTCGGCCGCCAATCCCAAGGGCGCCCACGCCCGCCGTGGTACCCCTGCTGGCAGATCCGCTAACCCAAGGTTCACCCGAAAGCCCTACATTGCGCCCCGCGCCGCGCTCCCTATCTAGGCGCTGTAGGATTTGGCGGCGCACGCGGCTATATAACACGCGGCGCAGGTGCTTCGGACGGTCTCCCTTCACCCGGGACCCCGTCAAAGTACCACTGCTGGGTTCCCGTCAAAGTGCCACTTTGATGGGTGGATTTGATGGGATGAAATGATGGCCGACGACAAGACCCCCCGCAACCAGGGCCCCGAAAGCGGGCCGCCCGCCGGCGGGAACTGGATGAAGAGCCTGCTGATCTGGGCCGGCATCCTGCTCGCCTTGGTGCTGGTCGTGCAGATGGTCAATGGCGGGTCGTCGACGGCGCGGGATTCGATGCGTTATTCGGATTTCCTGACCAAGGTCGACGACGGCCAGGTGCGCAGCGTCCAGATCGGCAAGGACGCGATCGTCGGCAAGCTTTCCGACAATAGCAGCTTCCGCACCAATCCCACGCCGGATCCGACGCTGACCCAGCGGCTGCGCGAGAAGGGGGTCGCCTTCGACGGCCAGCCCGAGCAGACCACCTCCTTGTGGATGCTGCTGCTCTACCAGTCGCTGCCCTTCCTCCTGATCCTCGGCATCGCCTTCTTCGTGATGCGGCAGATGCAGAAGAATGCGGGCTCGGGCGCGATGGGCTTCGGCCGCTCCAAGGCGAAGTTGCTGACCGAGAAGCATGGCCGGGTCACCTTCGACGACGTCGCCGGCATCGACGAGGCGCGCGAGGAATTGCAGGAGATCGTCGAGTTCCTCAAGGACCCGACCAAGTTCGCGCGGCTCGGCGGCAAGATCCCCAAGGGCGCCCTGCTGGTCGGCTCGCCCGGCACCGGCAAGACTTTGCTCGCCCGCGCCATCGCCGGCGAGGCCAACGTGCCATTCTTCACCATTTCGGGCTCGGACTTCGTCGAGATGTTCGTCGGCGTCGGCGCGTCCCGGGTCAGGGACATGTTCGAGCAAGCCAAGAAGAACGCCCCCTGCATCGTCTTCATCGACGAGATCGACGCGGTCGGCCGCCATCGCGGCGCCGGGCTCGGCAACGGCAATGACGAGCGCGAGCAGACGCTCAACCAGTTGCTGGTCGAGATGGACGGTTTCGAGGCCAATGAAGGCATCATCATCATCGCCGCGACCAACCGGCCCGACGTGCTGGACCCGGCGCTGCTTCGGCCCGGCCGCTTCGATCGCCAGGTCGTGGTGCCGCGGCCCGATATTGACGGACGCGAGCAGATCCTTGCCGTGCACATGAAGAAGGTCCCGTTGGCACCGGACGTTGACCCCCGAGTGATCGCGCGCGGCACGCCC
>JAXDPD010000006.1:0-16088 GCA_034668505.1 Sphingomonadales bacterium | reverse complement strand
AGCCACGCCGATACTGAGCGCTACGGCGCCTTCAACCGCGAGGTCGATGCCTGCGCCGATGTGTTGCGGGAGCTCGTGCTGCAGGCACCGCCGAACCTCACCGCGGGGCTCAGTCTGAAAGCCTTCGGCGAGCTGTTGAAGGCGGGGGCGCTCGGCCGCCGCCTGCGGCGCTTGCCGACGGAGCGCCTGCGCGCGGTCTACGACCTCTTCACCAAATCGGCGGCGGACTACCTCGAAGGCTGGTTCGAAGGCGATCTGATCAAGGCCTTGTTCGGCTTCGATGCCGTGGTGGGAAACTATGCCAGCCCTTACACGCCCGGCACCGCCTATGTGCTGCTGCATCATGCCTTCGGCGAGGTGAACGGCAAGAAGCGCATCTGGGGGCACGCGATCGGCGGCATGGGCGCGATCACGCAGGCGATGGCCAGGGCCGCGCGCGGGGCGGGCGTCGAGATCATCCTCGACACGCCGGTCGACGAAATCATCGTCGAAGGCGGCAAGGCGGTGGGCGTCGCCGCCGGCGGCAAGGCCTATCGGGCCAAGGCCGTGGTGGCGGGCGTCCACCCCAAGAGGCTGTTCGGGGACCTGCTCCCCGCGGGCGCCGTCGCCGAGGGCCCGGCCCGGCGGATGGCGCATTGGGCGAGCGAATCGGCGACCTTCCGGATGAACGTCGCGCTTGCCGGCCTGCCGCGCTTTACCGCGCTGCCCGAGCCCGGCGACCACCTCACCGCAGGCATCATCACCGCGCCATCGCTCGGCTATATGGACCGCGCCTATCTGACCGCGCGGACCGAGGGCTGGTCCCGCGAGCCGGTGGTCGAGATGCTGATCCCCTCGACGCTCGACGACAGCCTCGCGCCCGAAGGCCGGCATGTGGCGAGCCTGTTCTGCCAGCATTTCCCTTATGAGGTGGAGGGCGGCTGGGACGCGCGCCGCGACGCGGCGGCGGACCATGTCATCGCCCATGTCGATCGCTACGCGCCGGGCTTCAAGGATCTCGTCATCGGCCGGCTCGCGCTCAGCCCGCTCGATCTGGAGCGCCGCTTCGGCCTGATCGGCGGCGACATCTTCCACGGCAAGATGGGCCTCGACCAGCTCTTCTCGAACCGGCCGATGCTCGGCCACGCCGATTACCGCATGCCCTTGCCCGGCCTTTATTTGTGCGGCGCCGGCGCCCATCCCGGCGGCGGCGTCACCGGCGCGCCCGGGCACAATGCCGCCAAGGCGGTGCTGGCGGACCGGCGCAAGCTGAAGCTCTAGCCGGGGCCGTCGCTCGAACCGGGCATGCTGACACCCCCTTCCGTTCGGGCTGAGCTCGTCGAAGCCCTTTCCTTCTCCCTGGAGTTTCGGGCGAGCGCGCTGATCAACTTCCAGTCGCCGCGGATCAAGGCCAGTTTCTTGGCACGGCTCCAGCCCTTGATCTGGCGCTCGGCCTGAAGGGCTTCGTAGCGAGAGGGGAATTCATCCGACCAGACCAGCGTAACCGGCAGACGCGTGGAGGTGTAGCCCGCAATCAGGCCTGACTGATGCGCGCCGATCCTCGCGTCGAGATCGTCGGTGTGGCCGACGTAGAAATGGCCGTCGGCGCAATGCAGCATGTAAGCCCAAAAGCCCATGACTCCGAGAAAAGAACAGAAAGGGAGGGCTTCGACAAGCTCAGCCCGAACGGGAGAAGAAGCCAAAGCGGGATTTAGTCGCCCTTGAAGCTTTCGTGGCAGGCGCCGCAGGTGGCGCGGACCGCGGTCCATTGGGCGAGGAAGGCGGCGCGGTCGCCCGATTGCGCGGCTTCGGCGAGCAGGCGGGCGGCGTCGGCATAAGCGGCGGCTCTGGCCTCGAAGCCGGCCCGGTCGCTCCACACCGCCGGCAAAGCGTGGCTGTTCGGCAGGTTGGTGCCGGCGGGGAACATGCTGGGCAGGGTCCGCGCCCAGCGCGCCAGCGCCCGCGCCGGGAAGACGAGGCCGCGCACGTCGGCGCCGGCGTCCGCCGCCGCCTTCATCGAGGCGAAGGCGCCGCCCGACAATATATAGGCCGATTGGCGCGCGGCGACGATCTGCTCCGGCGTGAGACCGGCCGGCGCCGCCTCGTTCTGGGCGCCGGCGGCGGCGAGCGGGATCGCGGCCAAAGCCGCGGCAAGCAACAACATGCGTCTCATAAGCTCTCCTCGCCGGGGCCCACTGCCTAGCCGCATAAAGCGCGCGTCACAATCGGAACCGCGCCCGAAAGTCAGCGCCGCGCCGGCGGCGGCGCCGCGAAGAAGCCGAGGGGGAGGCCGGCACGCTGCGCCTGAAAGATGACATTGCCGACGCACCGATAGGGCGTGTCGAGGCCGGTCAGGGCGAGCCGCGCGCGGCGATGGCGCCGCCTCAGCGACCGCATATGGGCCGCGACCCGCGCCGCGCCGGCCGGCAGCGCATGAAGCCGCCCCTCGACGGCGACGCGGCAGCCCGCGCCCTGGCCGCCGACGAGGATCGGGACGGGCCCGTCGGCCGGCCCGGCCGCCGCGAGCGCGAGGGAGATCAGCAGAGCCGCCACGCCGCGCCTAGATGATCGGGTCGCGTTCCCAGTCGGCCTTGCTGGCGCGGCCGGTCATGCGGCGGTGCAATTTGTCCATCGTGTGGCTGCCGGTCTTCACGAACAGGAAGGGGAAGACGGCGTGGATCAGCACCGCGGCCCCGCCCGCCAGCATCCTCAAGCCGAAGGCCGAGGCATTGACGAAATGATGGCCGTAGCTTTCGCCGACCTCTCTGGGATGGTGGGTGAAGGGATTGTGCGCCATGTCGTCCTGCCTCGCTTCAGGCGGCCATAGCGCGTCCGGCGCCCCGGTGCCAAGCTAGCGCGAAGCCTCCGGCGGCCGGAGGACTGCGACCACGATCACCGCGCCGACCGCTGGCGGCAGCTCCGTCATGGCCTGGTCCATGAGGAGGTCGTACCGGCACTGGCGCTCCGGCGTCTCGCTGGAGCTCGCCCCGTTCGGCATCGCGCGCATGAGCTCCGGATCCCTCGCCTCCATCCTCGCGTACAAGGCCTCATAGTCGGCCGGGCCCGGGCGCCGGCGCGGGCGGCGCCCGCTTGTCTCGCCGGCGTGGGCGGCCGCGATCTCCAGAGCCGTCACCCGGCTTCGCGCGATCTCCGGGGCCGTCCACGTGTCTGCATCGATGACGGCCGTGGGGTTGCATTCGTGATCCCTGCGCAACGTCTCGGCCTTGGCGGACGCGATTTCGAGCAGCTGCGCATCCGGAGCCGCGGCAATCGCATCGATCTTGCGGGCCAGGAAATCGTCGATGAAGCTCTGTTCCGCGCGATTCCTGGCGTCCGCTCCGGCGAGGGACGCCGCGCTCACTCGATCGACCAGGTCACTGTATTCGCGAGGATAATAGGTGCGCAACGCCGCCACCCACTGCCGGCTCGTCGGATCGCTTTCGAGATCAGCCGCGATCCCGTCTCGCGTTGCATCGCCGCGGCGCACCGACACGGCGACGCCGATGAGGAGAATGCCGAGGCCAACGGCCAAAGCGATCAGGATTTTCGTCCGGCGGCTCATGCCCGCGCCGGCGTCCATCGCCGCTACGCCGCTGCGGTTGCTTGCGCGGCCTTCACCGCGTCGATCAGCGCATCCTGGCGGTGCTGCTTCTCGACCGCCTCGGCGCCGCCGCGGGTCTCGTGGAAGAGGTCGAGCGATTCGAGCTCGTTATGGCCGAGCGGGCGGGTGGCGAGGTCGCTATACTCCCAGCGCGCCGGATCCTCCACCACGCGTTTCAGCAGGCGCTTGGCCTTGGCGAAGCCGCGCCAGTAATTCCAGGCCTTGCGCAGGCTCTCATACGCGAATTTCGGGTAGAAGAGGAAAGCGGGCTCAAGCGGGAGGGTGGGGCGGCGCGACTTGCGGCGCTTCCTTCGGACGACGCCGCCTTCCAGCGTGTGCACGCCCTCATTCTCGTAGAGCAGCCGGAACTCGATCAGATATTGAAGCGCCTTCTTCGGCCGCCCGCCCTCGATCCGGGCATGGCGGCGGGTGACCGTCTCCATATGCTCCCAGGTGAAATAGGCGTCCCAGGCGGCCTTATAGGCCTCCTCCCACTCGGTGTCGGACATCTTGCCGTGATGCGAGACGCGATGGTGGAGGTCGTATTTGTTGAGGTCGGGGTCCATCCAGGCGCCGGCCTCGTGCAGTTTCTTATGATCCTCCGAGCCCGGCAGCGGGGTCAGGAAGAAGAATTCGAGGATGTCGACGGGGAGCTCGCGCTTGATGATCTCGATGTCGCGCAGGATCGATTCCTTGGTGTCGCCCGGGAAGCCGAGGATGTAGCCCGCGAGCGTGAACACGCCGCGCTCGTGCCACTGCTGGAAGAGATGGCGATATTCGGTGATCTTGTTCTGGCGCTTGTTGGCGGCGAGGAGATTGTCCGGGTTGATGTTCTCCAGGCCGACGAAGGCGCGCATCACCCCGGCGCGCTTCGCCTTGTCGATGAAGTTCGGGATCCGGTGGCAGAGCGTGTCGACCTGGATGGTGAGATTCGCCTTGAGCCCTTCCTCCTCGCGAAGCTTGATCAGCCGGTCGAAGAAGCTCTCCCAGTCCCGGTTGCGGGCGAGATTGTCGTCGGTGATGAAGAAGGCCTTGATGCCCTGCGCGATATTTTCGCGGATGATCGCCTCGAGATCGTCGGCGGTGCGGAAGCGGCTCTTGCGGCCCTGGACGTTGATGATCGTGCAGAAGGAGCATTGGAACGGGCAGCCGCGGCCGAGATCGAAGCTC
The DNA here is from genome assembly GCA_034668505.1 of Sphingomonadales bacterium. Classification (GTDB taxonomy): domain Bacteria; phylum Pseudomonadota; class Alphaproteobacteria; order Sphingomonadales; family Sphingomonadaceae; genus Allosphingosinicella. The sequence continues at coordinate 11,338 of JAXDPD010000006.1, read as the reverse complement.
GACCATTGGCCGCTGTTCCGCTGCAGCGATTCCTTCGGCATCCAGGGAAAGGGGACGCCGGCGATGCTCGGCAGGTCCTTGAGGTAATTGTAGATGGGCTGGAGGCGGTCGTTCCACGCGTCCTCGAACAGGCTGTCGAGCCGGCCCTCCTCGCATTCGCCCGCGAACAGGGAGCAGCCCATGTCGAGCGCCTCCTGAATCTCGGGCGGGATCTCCTTCAGCATCGACAGGCAGCCGGAGACGTGGAAGCCGCCGATCACGACGGGAAGGCCGGCGGCGCGGAACTCGCGGGCGAGGTCGAGGGCGTGGTGGAACTGGTTGGATTGGACGCCGACCAGCCCGATCAGCGCCTTGGAGCCGCGCTTGCGGATCTCGCGGATGATCTTCGCCGGCACGACATGCTGGTTGCATTCGTCGATCGGCACGAGGTTGAAATCGACGTCCGACCCCAGCACCTGCCGCTGCGCGGCGTCGCGGGCGAGGCCGTTGAGCGCGGCCAGCGAGTTGGAGGGAAGGATCGTCCGCCACCAGACGATCGGATAGCCGTCATCGTCATAATGCGACGGCTTGATCATGATGAAGTCGAAGGTCTGGCGTCCGGACATTCGGAGGTCATAACCCGATTCGTCCCCTTGGCCTAGACCCGCCCCTCCGTTCGCCCTGAGCTTGTCGAACGGCCTTCCTTCTTTCTAAGGGGGAAGGGAAGGGCTTCGACAGGCTCAGCCCGAACGGTGAAGGAATTTGGACATGAAACTCGACAGCAACATTGCCGCGGTGGTGACCGGCGGCGCTTCGGGCCTCGGCGAGGCGACGGCGCGGGCGCTTGCGGCCAAGGGCGTCAAGGTCGCCATCTTCGACCGCGACGCCGAGCGCGGCGAACGGATCGCCGGCGAGATTGGAGGCGTCTTTTGTTCGGTGGACGTCACCTCCGACGAGGCGGTCGACGCCGGCTTCGCCAAGGCGCGCGCGGCGCACGGCCAGGAGCGGATCTGCATCAATTGCGCGGGCGTCGCCAATGCGATGAAGACGGTCGGCCGCGACAAGACCACCGGCGCGGTCAAACGCTATCCGGTCCACCAGTTCGAGCTGGTCATCCAGATCAACCTGATCGGCAGCTTCCGCGTGCTCGCCGCCTCGGCCGCCGGAATGGCCGATCTGGAGCCGCTCGCGGACGGCGAGAAGGGCCTGATCGTCAACACCGCCTCGGTCGCCGCGCAGGACGGGCAGATCGGCCAGGCCGCTTATTCGGCGTCCAAGGCCGGCGTGCTCGGCATGGCGCTCCCCATCGCCCGCGACCTGATGGGCGAGGGGATCAGGGTCAACACCATCCTGCCCGGCGTGTTCGAGACGCCGATGGTGGCGATGATGCCGCAGCAGGTGAAGGACGCGCTCGCCGCGCAGGTGCCGTTCCCCAAGCGGCTCGGCCAGCCCGACGAATATGCCAGGCTGGCGGTGTTCATGGCCGAGAACCCCTATCTCAACGGCGAATATGTGCGGCTCGACGGCGCGATCAGGATGGCGCCGCGCTGAGAAATCCTCCCCGGAACGGGGAGGGGGGCCGCGACGCGGAGCGTCGTGGTGGAGGGGGCGGGGCGACGGAAATGCCGCCGACCCCTCCACCGCGCTACGCGCGGTCCCCCCCGTCCCGGGGAGGATCCAGATACTCCCGCTCGAACGCAATAGCCGCGCCGAGCAGGCCGGGCTCGGGATAGGTGAGCAGCCGGACCGGCGTCCTCAGCATGCGCTCGCGGTAACGGCCCTTGGCGGTGAAGCGGGCGGCGAAGGCGGGGCCCTTGAGCAGATCGGCGATGCGGTTGGCGAGGCCGCCGGTGATGGCGACGCCCATCGCGCCATGGGCGAGCGCGATGTCGCCGGCGGCGGCGCCGAAGCAGCGGACGAGGATGGCGAGCGCCTTGGCCGCCAGTGGGTCGGCGCCCTCTATCGCCGAGTCCCAGAGCGCGCCGGCCTTGGCCGGATCCCAGTCGTCGCCGCCAAGGAAGCGGTAGATGTCGGTGAGGCCCGGGCCCGACACGACGCGCTCGACCGAGGCGCGGCCGTAGCGCTCGACCAGCGCGTCGGCGAGCGCTTCTTCTTCCGGATCGAGCGGGCAGAAGCCGATATGGGCGGCCTCGGTCTCGATGACTGCCGCCTGCCCCTCGCGCCGGTCGAGGAGCGAGACGCCGAGGCCGGTGCCCGGGCCGATGACGCTGGTGACGCCCCGCGCGGGCAGGTCGCCGGGGCCGCAGAGCGGGACGAGATCGGCGGCGCCCATCACCGAAACGGCGTGCGCGACCGCGCCGAAATCGTTGAGCAGAATGATCTGGTCGAGGCCGAGCGCGTCCGCGAGCCCGCGCCGGTCGATCCGCCAGTCCGAATTCATGAAGGTCAGCGTGTCGCCCTCGATCGGCGCCGCCACCGCCAGCGCGGCGGCGCGGGGCAGAAGGCCGCCGCTGTCGCGCCCGAACCGCGCCCAGGCCTCGCCGAGCCCGGCATATTCGCGCGTCCGGTATTTGCGCATCTCGCCGACCCGGGGGCGGGCGCCGGGCCGCAATTCGGCGAGCGCGAAGCGGGCATGGGTGCCGCCGATGTCCGCCGCGACGATCTGCATGCGCGCCTTTTACAGCAGTGGCTCGACGGCGAAAGGCCCGTCCGGCGGCCCCGAAATTTTATCGGGGCCGCCGGCCGCGTCTCTAGAAGCTGACCTCCGCCGCCAGCGTGAACGAGCGGCCGCGCGGATCGGCGACGCGCGGTTCCCAGGAGCTGCCGGCGCCGGTGTTGCTGTCATAGGTGATCGCGAAGGGCGGATCCCGGTCGAAGAGGTTGCGGACGCCCGCGGTCAGCCTGAAATGGGGGGCGAAGCCGGTATAGCCGATCGACAGATTGTAGATGATATAGTCGTTCACCCGCGTGTTGTAATCGGGCCGCGTCGCCGAGGCCGGCAAGGCGAAGTTCCGGTAGCCGTTCCGGAAAATCTGCGTGAACGTGACGTTCCAATCGTCGTTCCGGAAGCTGATGAAAGCGTTGTGCTTCCAGCGCAGACCGAGGTCGCCGGTGAACGTGAAGATGCCGACCAGATCCGTATAGGGCAGATTGGGCAACAGCTTCTCGCGCTTGTCGAGCAGATAGGTTCCGTCGAGCCCGGCGCTGAAGATGCCGCCGAGGCCATCCATCTCGCCGCGCAGCGTGAAGTCGATCCCCTCGGTCCGCCGCGAACCGAAATTGCCCGTCCGCAAATCGACCCCGGTGATGATGCCGTTGGTGCGCTGGATCCGGTCGGGAAAAGCGGCGATATTCGCAAGCAGCTGCGGAATGGTGATCGTTCCGATCGTATTGTCCACCGCGATACGCCAGTAGTCGACCGAAAAGCTGAACCGGTTCGAAGGCCGGATAACCACGCCAAGGCTGAATTGCTCGGAGGTTTCAGGCTCCAGGTTCAAATTGCCTCCGCTCGCCGATTCAGGCGTGATGGGGGCGCAGGCGGGTTGCGGACCGGTGGTGTTGCCGGTCGGGCACAAGGTCGGATCGACCAAAGTGTTGCCCGGATTGGGCGATATCGTAACGCCGTTGAATATCTGATTGAACGTCGGGACACGGAAACCAGTCCCGTAGGAGCCGCGGAACATGATCGGCTCCCACGGGCGGAAACGGAACGAGACCTTCGGATTGGTCGTCCTGCCGAAGCCGGTATAATCGTCGACCCGGCCAGCGACGATGACGTCGAGCTCGGGCAGGATCGGGAACAGGGCCTCGGCATAAGCGGCAAGCACGCGGCGGTGCTTCGGAGTCAGCGCGTTGATATTGTCGAACGCCACGTTGAAGATGTCCGGCGTGCCCGCGGCCGCGGCCGGCGAGCCGTTGAACTCGTAGCTCTCGCGGCGATAGTCGACGCCGGCGGCGAGCCGGATGTCGCCGCCCCAGATGCGGAACAGCGAGCCGGACACCGAGGCATCGAACTGGCGCACCTGATAGCGGCCGCCGTAGAGCACGGTGCCTTGGGCCGATACCGCCTCGAGCCCCGCGAGCGCCTCCGGCGTCTGGGTGAGCGAGAACGGGTTGAGGATGCCCGCGTTGAGCAGGCCGATGATGCCCGGGCCGGCGGCGCCCGGCGCGGTGGGCGCGCGGGTGTCGTAGGCGCCGATGTCGTTGCCGGGCGTGGCAGGATTGTTGGTGAGCTGCACGCCGCGAAAATGATAACCGGTCCCCAGCACGGACGAGGATTCGCTCCGCGCATAGGACGCGCCGGCGCGATAATCCCAACCTTCCCAGAGCGGGCCCTCGATGCCGAGCGCGGCGCGGAAGGTCTTGGTGTTGGTTTCGTATTCGCGCGGCCCGCAGGCGATGCAGCGCCAGCGGCCGGCGATCGGAAGCCCGAAACGCGCGTTGAGCGCCGCAACCTGCGCGGCGCGGTTCGGGTTGCTCGGAACGTCGAACGCAGCGCGAATCGCGTTGAACACCTGATCGTAGGTGGCCGCGGTCAGCGCGTTGCGGGGATAAGCCCAGGGCAGGGTCGTGGCGCTGGCCGAGTATTGGTTGGCGGAGAATTGCTTGGACGAATCCGCATCCGACCCGGTGATCTCGAGCGAGAGCAAATGATCGCCGCTGACCCGGACGACGCCGCGGCCGTAATAAGTGAGCGTCTGGATCGGCTGCTGGATCACCGCCGCCCGGCCGGTATCCCACGAGCAGGCATATTGCGCCGTCGGCACCGCCCAAAGGACCTCGTCATAGGCCATGCCGCCGTCCATGCTCTCGCAGCCGGCGCCGCCGGGAAGATCGAGGATGTTGATGCCACCCGCGGCGCCGTTCGTCCCGTTGGGCAGCGTCAGCGTCAGGCCGGTGAGCAGCGTGCCGCCCGGCGTCTGGTTGACGTTCGCGCCGATGTTGAACGCTGTCGCGATCGGGGCGCCACGCGTGTCGATCGAGAGGCCGCGATTGGGCTGGTTGCCGTTGACGAAATCGCGGTCCGAGCCGCGCAGGATGCGGTTCCAGCTATAGGAGACCGCCCCCATGATGTTGAAGCCCTGCTCATTGAGATCGCCATAGCCGGCGATGCCCGAGATCCGGTAGATGTTGCCGCCGCCCTGCTCGGTGATGTCGGTGAAGCTCTGGACACCCACGCCCTGATAGTCGGTGCGGGTGATGAAATTGATCACGCCGCCGATCGCGTCGGTGCCGTAAATCGCTGAGGCGCCGTCTTTCAGCACTTCGATTCTTTGAATCGCGGCGAACGGGATCTGGTTGACGTCGACCGCCGAGCCCGAAAGGCCGTGGGCGGCGACCCGGCGATTGTTGAGCAGCACGAGCGTCGAGGCATTGCCCTGGCCGCGCAAATTGGCCGAGGAGAGGCCGTTGGTGCCGCGCTGGGCGCCGGAGACGACGTCGGCATTGGAGGCAAGATTGTCGGCTCCGCTGGCGTTCGAGGGCAGGTACATCAGCAATTGCTCGGGGCTGCTGATCGAGTTGCGCTGAATCTCCACGTTGGTGATGATCTGCAGCGGCAGCGCGCTGTTGTTCGGATCCTGCCTGATTCGCGAGCCCGTCACCAGGATGTTGGTGTCCTCGCCCTCGGGCGTCTGCGCGCCCGCCGCCGGCAGCGTCGCCGTGTCCGGCTCGGTGACCTGGGCCGATGCGGGCCCGGCAAATGCGCAGGCGAGCGCGGCGAAAGCGGTTCCCGAAACCAGGACCGACTTGAAAGACGTCTTATCGAGCATTTTGATTTCCCCCCGAAAACCTCGTGCCGGTACGTGGCATCAAAAAACAGGCCTGTCACCCCCACCCGATCGATCCCCGGCCGGGCTTGTGTCCCGCAACCGTCCGAAGCGTCAATTCCGCTCCGCGATCAGCACCAGGGCCGCGTCCATTGCCGCGGTGGCGCTGGCGCCGTCGGGGATGTCGTTCGCATAAAGGGAGAAGAGGAGGGTGCGGCCGCTCCTGGCGATCATATAGCCGGACAGCGCGGCGGTGGCGTTGAGCCCGCCGGTCTTGGCGAACAGGCGCGATTCGAGCGCGGTGCCGCGGAAGCGGTGGGCGAGCGTGCCGTCGACCCCGCCGACGGCAAGGGTCGCGCGCCAGGCGGCGCCCCAGGGCTGGGCGGCGGCCCAGCGCAGGAAGGTGACGACGCCGCGCGGCGAGACACGGTTGTAGGTCGACATGCCCGAGCCGTCGGAGAAATCGTAATCGGCGCGGCGCAGGCCGGCGCGCTCCAGCATCGCCTGCACCACCGCGACCCCGTCCGCGATCGAGCCGGTGCCGTTGATCCGCCCCAGGCGCCTGAGCATGAGCTCGGCATGAAGGTTCTGGCTGGCCTTGTTGATGACGATGAGATCCTCGCCGAGCGGGGGCGGGACCAAATGGGCGAGCGGCTCCGGCCGCCGCGCCGACACCAAAGACCGATGGCGCGCCGAGACCGCGCCGGCGACGCGCACGCCGCGTGCCTCGAGCAGGGCGCGCAAGCGCCACGCCGCATAATGAGCCGGATCGTCGAGGCCGAGGCGCAAAAGCTCCGGCTCGGCGCCCGTCGCGATCGTGCCGGTCAGGCGAACGATCGTGCTGCCCGGCATCCGCTCGAAGTCGAGATTGGTGGCGCCCGCCGCGACCGTCATGGCGTGATTGTCGACGGTGAAATAAGCGGGGAGATCGACCGCCGGCGGCCGGCCGGGCGCGGTCGGCGTGACGCGCAAGGGCAGCTCGTTATCATCGAGGCTGAGCGCCGAGATTGCGGTGCCGGAGCGGGTGCCGATATTGTTCCAGCTCATTCCCGGGCTCCAGCGCTGGTCCGGGAAAAAGCCGTCGTCGCCGATGACGTTGCGGACCTGGCGCGTCCTGGCGGCGACGGCGTCGGCAAGCGCGGCGAGGCAATTGGCGGCGCAATCCGCGGCGCTGGAGAGGCGCGCGTCGCCATGGCCCTCCAGCACCACGTCCGGCCCGTCCGCGCTTTCCAGTCGGACCGCGGCGCCGCCGGCCGCGTCGGGCCGGTCGAGGCCGGTGAGCGTGGCGAAAGCGGCCGCGGTGGTGAACATCTTGGTGTTCGAGGCGGGGATGAAGCGCGCGTCGGGCGCGATCGCGACGAGCTCGCTTCCGTCCTCGGTGGCGACGACGAGGCCGAAGCGGGTGCCGGGCCCCGCCTCGCGCAGCCGCGATTCGACGCGCTGCTGAAGACCGGGATCCTGCGCGGCGGCCGGCGAAACCGGGGCCAGCGCGAGGATCAGCGCCGCGGCGCGGAGCGCAGTCGCCAGCGTCGTCATCGGCCGAGCCACGCCGGCACCCTATCGGCCCGGATCAGCGCGTCCACGTCCTGCCTCTCCCGGACAATCGCCCATTCGTCGCCGTTGACCAGCACCTCAGGGGGCAGGGGGCGCGAATTGTAGGTGCTGGCCATGGTCGCGGCATAGGCGCCGGCGGCGCGGATGATCATCAATTCACCTCCCGTCACACGATCGATGCTTCGCGCCAGGGCGAAGGTGTCGCCGGTCTCGCAGATCGGCCCGACGATGTCCGCGATCATCCGCCCGCCCGCGGGCACGACCGCCTCGATCCCGTGCCAGGCATCGTAAAGGCTCGGCCGCAGCAGATCGTTCATCGCCGCGTCGAGGATCACGAAGGGGTGGGCGGGCCCCGGCTTCACCCGGATCACCCGGGCGAGGAGGACGCCGGCATTGCCGGTGATGATCCGGCCCGGCTCGAAGATCAGCCTGACGCCCCAATCGCCGGCGACGCGGCCGACCATCTCGCCATAATCCGACGGCGTCGGGGGCAAAGGCGCGGCCGGATCGTAGGCGATGCCGAGCCCGCCGCCGAGATCCGCGGTGCGAATCTCGTGCCCCTCCGAGCGCAGCAGGCGGATCAGCGCGCCGATCTTTTCGAACGCCGCTTCGAGCGGCGCGAGGCTGGTGAGCTGGCTGCCGATATGGACCGCGACGCCCCGGATTTCGAGGCCCGGCAGGCCGCGTGCCCGCGCATAAGCGGCGAGCGCGTCGTCGATCGAGATGCCGAACTTGTTGTGCGCGGCGCCGGTCGAGATTTTCGCGTGGCTTCCCGCCGCGACGTCTGGATTGACGCGAAAGCCGATCGGCGCGGTCCGCCCCGTCGCCAGCGCGATTTCGGACAGCATGTCGGCCTCGGCAACCGACTCGAGGTTGAACTGAAAAAGCCCCTCTCCCAGAGCGAGCTTCATCTCCGCTTCGGTCTTGCCGACGCCGGAAAAGACGATCTTCTCCGCCGCGATGCCGGCCGCGCGGGCGCGCCGATATTCGCCCCCCGAGACCACGTCCGCGCCGAGCCCTTCCGCCGCCAAAGTCGCCAGCACCGCGGCATTGGGATTGGCCTTGACCGCGAACGCGATCAGCGGATCGCCGAGCGGCGCCAGCGCCGCCTTGAGCGCCCTGGCCTGCGCGCGCATGCCCGCCGTCGAATAGACATAGACGGGCGTGCCGGCCTCCCGCGCGATGCGCTCGAGGGGCACGTCCTCGCAGTGAACGGCGCCTCCTTGGAGGTGGAAGGGGTCGATTTGCTCTGCCCTGTTCAGCACACCCGCCCCCCGATGCCGGCCGCGACGATCTGCATCAGAATTTGGACTCCTTTCGGCCCGACCCGGTAAACCTGACAAAGCTTGCACATGCCATTGGCGCCGCCGCGCGGGCCGAAAGTGGCACGAGTGGCACGAATGTCACATGGATTCGCGGGGGGTGTTCTCCGGCGGAAATCAGGCGAGGGCGCGCGAAGGGGCGGCGAAGAGATCGCTTCGGCAGTCTCGGGAGGGGTGCGATTCGGAGGGCCATCGGGGAAGCGTGACAGACGAAATCCTACATTGGAAGCGGCAACGGATTGGCAAAGGGGACAGTCACTGTGACTGTCCCCTTTCCCTACAGTGACTGTCTCCTTTTCCCCGGAGGATGTCGACGCCGCCCGATGCCGGCAAACGTCGATGCAGCCCACTGACTGCGCGGCTTCCTCATCGTCGTGATTGCGCAGCTCAGCCCAGGAGCGTCGCATGCCGGCGACCGACCCCTTTGGAGAGTTGGCTTGTCGATTCCCCCAGTTTCGCCGGACGTCAGTCCCCTCTGTCGAACACGCGTTTTAGATCTTCACTGTCGCTATACTTCTCCCGGAGGCCGACAAAAATATTTGACATGACCTCCTTCAGGCAGCTGATTGATTTGTCGAAATATTGCGAGTCCACGATAGCCATATCGCCGACCTGTCCACGACCCGACGTTCCAACCTTCTCAATGTAGATTTCATTGATCGTTCCATCCCCGTGGACATAAAGGTCACGCGTCGCCTTCAATTCAATGAAGGCATTCCACGCTTCTGGCGTCGGCTTGAATCCGGATATGGAGCTAAAGTAACTAAGATATTGCTTGGGTGATGCATACATTGCATCTCGCACGCGCTGCCTCGCCCTCGTATCCACGATGTCGTCAATAGACGCGGCCGCCACTATCTCTCTCATATCCACAGAATAACTTTCGCTGGCCTGCAGTTCTTTTCCCTTTGTCGAGACAAGGAGCTTCTTTGGGTAAGCCCGCAACAACCGGATCAGGTTGGACGATAGATATGACTCGACGATTGAGACAATGAAAACAAGGGCTTGAATATACTCTTTGGAGGAAATTTGATCTTTTAGGGACGACACCAACTTTCGAAGATTCCTGTGAATTGGAACCACCTTGGTCCGCTTATTCGGCACCTTGAGCGTGTATCGTTTCTGGCCCTTAGTCAGTTTTGTCTCTGCGTCTTGGAGAGCTAATTGCAGACCTTGTACCGCCAGTGCGGTTTCGACCAAGACATCATTCACTTTCTTCAAATGAGCTTGGTGGTCCAGCCTCAGTGAATCGTAATTGAGCGTTCCCTTATATTTTACACGCTTCACGGGTTTTGCGGTCGATGCCAAGGGTGGGCCTCCATTCTTCGGTTGTAGCCCTGATTCAGGGCAGGAGCGTCAAGTCCGCGCCAGTTGCCCACGCAACTAATGGTTCCGCCGCCCCTCGATCAGCGCATCCACCAAAGCCGGCTCCGCCAGCGTCGATATGTCGCCGAGGTTGGAGAAATCGTTCTCCGCGATCTTGCGCAGGATCCGCCGCATGATCTTGCCGCTGCGCGTCTTGGGAAGCGACGGCGTGAAATGGATCAGATCGGGCGTCGCGATCGCGCTGATTTCGGTGCGGACCTGGCGCTTCAGCTCCGCTTCCAGCGCGGGGCTGCCCTCGACGCCGGCGATCAGGGTGACGTAGCAATAAATGCCCTGGCCCTTGATGTCGTGCGGATAGCCGACCACCGCCGCCTCGGCGACGAGGGGGTGGCTGACCAGCGCGCTTTCGATCTCGGCCGTGCCGAGGCGGTGGCCGGAGATGTTGAGGACGTCGTCGACCCGGCCGGTGATCCAATAATAGCCGTCCTCGTCGCGGCGGCAGCCGTCGCCGGTGAAGTACAGGCCCGGATAAGCCTTGAAATAGGTTTCGAAGAAGCGGCCGTGATCGTTCCAGACGGTTCGCATCTGCCCAGGCCATGATGACGCGAGACAAAGATTACCGCTCGCAGCGCCTTCGAGGACCTTGTGCTCGGCATCGACAAGCAGCGGCTGGACGCCCGGGAGCGGGTGGGTTGCAGATCCGGGCTTCATCGGCGTAGCGCCGGGAAAAGGCGAGATGAGGATGCCGCCGGTCTCCGTCTGCCACCAGGTATCGATGACCGGGCAACGGCCGTCGCCGACGACGCGCCAGTACCATTCCCAGGCTTCCGGATTGATCGGCTCGCCGACTGTGCCGAGCAGGCGGATCGACCTGCGGGAGTGGCGCTTCACCGGCGCATCGCCCTCGCGCATCAGCGCGCGAATGGCGGTCGGCGCGGTGTAGAAGATCGTCACGCCCAGCCGGTCGACGGTTTCCCAGAAGCGCCCGAAGTCGGGGTAGTTGGGCACGCCGTCGAACATGACGCTCGTCGCCCGGTTCATCAGCGGCCCGTAGACGACGTAGCTGTGCCCGGTGACCCAGCCGACGTCGGCCGTGCACCAGAAGACGTCCTTGTCGTGATAGTCCAGCACGTAGCGGTGCGTGAGCGCCGCCGCGACCAGGTAGCCGCCCGTCGTGTGCAGCACGCCCTTGGGCTTTCCCGTGGATCCCGACGTGTAGAGGATGAAGAGTGGGTCCTCGGCGCCCATGGCCTCGGCGTCGCACTGCGCGGGCTGGGGCTCGACGAGCTCGTGGTACCAGACGTCGCGCGGGGATTTCCAGCCGATGTCGCCGCCGGTTCGCTTCAGCACCACGCACTTCGCGACGGTCGGACAGCGCTTGAGCGCTTCGTCCGCGTTGGCCTTGAGCGGGATCCTGCGGCCGCCGCG
>JAXDPD010000005.1:0-57784 GCA_034668505.1 Sphingomonadales bacterium | reverse complement strand
GCGGCGCGACCCCGAGCCTCTGAAAATTACGCGGACGGCGGCGGCGCCGGGCTACTTCGCCTCGGCGAGCCTCGCGGCGTGGAGCGTGTCGCCTTCGAGCGTGCCCTCGACCTCGACCTTCAAGCCCTTCCTCGTCTTCGCGGCTTTGAGCGCCTCGGCGGCGAGCTTGTTACCCTCGGCGTCGAGCTTGTAGGTCTTCTCGCCCGAGACGACCGCGTAGCCGCTCTTCTCGCAGGCGGCCATCAGCGCGCAGGCGTTCGGGTGCTTCTGCGCGTCCTCGGGCGAGCCGTGCATCCCTTCGGCGCACATGTTGTCAATGACGTAGCCCGTGACCTTGATCGACATCTTCGCGCCCTCCTGCGCGAGGGCGAAGACGGCGGTCAGCGCGACGGCGACCGCGACGAGGGAAACTTTGCGAATCATTTCGGGGAATCTCCTTTAGGGGTGTGAATATCCGTGTCCGTAGGGTTTCGGCCGCGACGCCGACGGGGCGCTGTCCGGGGCTGTTGACGCGCGTGAATCTTAACACCCCGCGAGCGCGAGCCCGAAACGCGCCCCGCCGGGCTTTAAATTTACAAAAGAAGGCTTTTCGCCCGCGCCTTTTAGCGGCGCGTTCACGGCTCACGGCTCCGAGGCGGCGTCTAAGAGTCCGAAGCCTGCTTCTCGTCCGCCTGCGCCTGTTCCTCCGAGGTCTGGCGCGGGCGCATGTGGGGGAAGAGGATGACGTCGCGTATGGAGCGGCGGTTGGTCAAAAGCATCGTCAGGCGGTCGATGCCGATGCCGATGCCCGCGGCGGGCGGCATCCCGTAGGAGAGCGCGCGGACGTAGTCGAGGTCGGTCTGCATCGCCTCCTCGTCGCCTCCCTCGCGCTGCCGGGACTGCTCCTCGAAACGCTCCAACTGCTCCGCCGGGTCGTTCAACTCCGAGAACCCGTTCGCCACCTCCATCCCCGCCACGTACAACTCGAACCGCTCCGCGATTGTCGGGTCATCCGGCGAGGCTTTGGAAAGCGGCGAGACAACTTTCGGAAAATCAATGATGAAAGTTGGTTGAGTTAAAAGCGGCTCGACGCGTGTCTCAAAGATTTTGATAGTCAGTTTTTGCGCCCTGACTTCCTCTGAATCTTTAGAGTTCTCATCAAAGCCTTTCTTATAAACCTGAGTAAGCTTCTCCGCAATTCGAGTCCTGTCTGTTTCGACACTGCCCTCGAACTGAACCGGAGTCACAGGAATCTCCCCTTGAAAGAAATACGGCGTTAAATGTGGCGCTTCACATATAGTCGCTAGGTAATAAAGCTGTTCGATATCATCCAGCCAACTTCTATCGAACACCCCCCTTGTCATGACTTCGATGCTTGAAGGTCTGTGGTGCAAAGGCCGGTGAATTTTTGTGAAGGAGTCGTTCCAGTATTTAGCTATGGCATCCCTCATTGAGAGTCGTTCAAACTGGCTGAAGTCAATCGTTCTTTCACGAGTCTTAACTTGAAACTCTGACAGGTCAACTACTTCTTCACTGATTGTAACTTGCAGGCTGCCTTTTACTTTTTCAATAGAAGCTCGCAGCATCTCCTCGCAGAAGTCCATCATCCAGTTCACGTCCTTGTAGGCCGTGTAGAATTCGAGCATGGTGAACTCGGGGTTGTGGCGGGCGGAGATGCCTTCGTTGCGGAAGTTGCGGTTGAGTTCGTAGACGCGCTCGAAGCCGCCGACGAGCAGGCGCTTGAGATAAAGCTCGGGCGCGATGCGGAGGTAAAGCGGAATGCCGAGCGCCTTGTGAAAAGTCTCGAAGGGCTTGGCGGCGGCGCCCGAGGCGATGGGCGAGAGCATCGGCGTCTCGACCTCGATGTAGCCGTGGTCGTCGAGGTGGCGGCGCAACGCCGTGACGAGCTTCGAGCGGCGCACGAAGACTTCGCGCGTCGAAAGCTCGTGCCGCGAGCCCTCGTCCTCTTCGTCGGCCCTGACCTTCAGGCTCGAAGCGATCAAATCGGCGTAGCGCTGGCGCTGCCGCACCTCGGGGTCGCTGATGCCGTGCAGCTTGTCGGGCATCGGCAGCAGCGCCTTCGCCAGAAACTGAATCGTCTCGACGTGGACGGAAAGCTCGCCCGTCTTCGTCACGAAGAGCTTGCCCTCGACGCCGACGAAGTCGCCGTGGTCGAGCAACTGGAAGAGCTTCCAGCCGCTCTCCTCTTCTTCGACGGGTTGCAGCGAGTCGTTGCTGACGGCGCGCGCGTCCTGCCTCCGCACGTAGATTTGCAGGCGCCCTTCGCCGTCCGACAGGTGGACGAAGGCCGCCTTCCCCATCACGCGCGGCGGCGTCGCCAGCCGCCCCGAGATGCGCACCACCGGCTCGCCCATCTCGGCCGACGCCTCCTGCAACTGCTCGGGCGTCGGGCGCCCGCCCTCTTTGACTTCGGGCTCGTACTTCCCGTAGGCGGCGACGACCGACGTGATCGTGTCCTCGCGCTCGTCGCTCTCCGTCAGACCCGAGCGGTCGAACCTGTTGGGGTAGGCGTTGCCGACGAGCGCCTGAATCTTCTCAAGGTGCTCGCGCCGCGCGCGCGTCTGGTCGTTGTCGGGGACGATGTCCTCCGGAAGCCGTGTGCTCATGATTCGTAAATAGTAAATCGTCGGTCGGGAATAGACAAAACTCCGCCCCGGCGATTTACGATTTACGATTTACCCTTTACGATGAATGAAAAGACAATGGGCGGCAGCGTGATACTAGACGGGGCGGAGTTGCTGCGCGCGCGCCGACGCCTGCGCGCTGCGGGGCGCACGCTCGTCTTCACCAACGGCTGCTTCGACCTCCTGCACGTCGGGCACACGCGCTATCTCGCGGCGGCGCGCGCTCTCGGGGACGCGCTGCTCGTCGCCGTCAACAGCGACCGCTCGGTGCGCGCGCTCAAGGGCTCGGGGCGCCCCGTGCTGCCCGAGGCCGAGCGCGCGGAGATGCTCGCGGCGCTCTCCTCGGTAGACTTCGTGACGGTCTTCGACGAGGAGTCGCCGCGCCGCCTTATCGCCGAACTCCTCCCCGACGTGCTAGTCAAGGGCGGCGACTACGCGCTCGAAGAGATACACGGCCGCGAGGAGGTCGAGCGCGCGGGCGGCCGCGTCCTCGCCCTCCCCTTCGTCGAGGGCGCTTCGACGACCGGAATAATCGAAAGAGTAAAGGAATCCCAGAGTGATGAGTGATGAGTGATGAGTGATGAGAGAAGACAAGTCCCCTTGTTTCTTTCTCATCACTTATCACTCGTCACTCGTCACTAAACCAACATGAGTAAGACGGTCAAATCATCCCCGGTCTTGCGGGGCGTGCTGCGGCGCGTGGTCGAGGGCGCGGAGTTCCGGCGGCTCGCGTCGGAGGTCGCGTCCGGTGCGCGCGTCGTGTCGGTGGCGGGGCTGACGTCGGCGCCCGCGCGCGCGCTCGCGCTCGCCGCGTTGCAGCGCGAGACGGCGCGGCGCTTCGCCGTCCTCGTCGCGGCCAACCGCGACATGGAGACGTGGGAGCGCGACCTCTCCTTCTGGTGTGGCGCGCTCCAGACGGGCGCGGGGGACTGCGAGGCCGTGCTGGCGCTGCCCGCGTCGGAGGGCGACCCGTACGCGGGCGCGTCGCCGCACGCCGAGACCTTAGAGCGGCGCGCGCTCTCGCTCTGGAACCTCGCACGAGACCGCGGGCGGTTCGTGCTGCTCTCCTCGCGCGCGCTCGCGCGCAGGACGGTCGCGCCCGCGCAGCTCTTGCAGGCGGGCGCGGCGCTCAAGAGGGACGAAGACTTCCCGCCCGAGGATCTGGTCGAGGTGCTGCTCGCCTCGGGGTACGTGCGCGAAGACCCGGTGGGCGCGGTCGGCGAGTTCTCGATGCGCGGCGGCATCCTCGACGTCTGGTCGCCGGGCGAGCCCGCGCCCGTGCGCGTCGAGTTCTTCGGGGACACGGTGGACTCAATCCGCCGCTTCAACGCCGAGACGCAGCTCTCCATCGGGCAGTTGCAGTCGACCGAGGTCGTCCCGATGCGCGAGCTGGCCGTCGGGCGCGACGACTTCCGTCTGTGGGCCGAGTTCGCGCGCGACCGCTGGGGCGACGAGACGCACGCGCGCGCGCTCAAAGACCGCACCGTCCACGCCGACGAGGGCGAGACCTTCCCCGGCTGGGAGTGGCTCGCCTCTCTGGTGTTGAAGTCGGACGCCTCCGTCTTCGACTACCTGCGCGACGCCGTGCTGGTCGTGGACGAGCCGGCGTCGGTCGAGCAGTACCTCGCGAACAGCTTCGAGGCCGTCGCCGCCCGCCACGCCGAGAACGACGCGGCCGGCGAGATCGGGCTCAGACCCGAGGAGCTTTACCTGACGGCCGAGGAGCTGCGGCGGGGCTTAGGCGGGGTGACGCGCGTCGACTTCCGCGCGCTCGGCCTCGCGGCGTCGGCGACCGACGAGCGCTTCGCGGGCGAGGCCGAGCAGCCCGTCGCGCGCGTCGGCCGCGGGCGCAAGGCCCCGCAGCCGCTCTTCCTCTTCCCGGCGGTCGAGCGCGCGCCCGAGGTCGAATGGCGCTCGCTTCCCTCCAAGCGTTACCACGGGCGCATCCCCGAGCTGGCGGCCGACGTGCGCCGCGCGCGCGCAGACGATGGCGCGCTCACGCTCTTCGCGATGCCCTCGGCGGGCGTGGCCGAGCGCGTCGGCGACATGCTCTCGGACTACAACGTCGCGTCGCGCGTCGCGCTCGCGGGCGAGGGCGGGGCCGACGCCGAAGAGTTCGCGGCGGTCGTCACCGCGGGGCGGCTCTCGGGCGGGTTCGAGCTGCCGGGCGCGGCGCTCGTCGTACACGTCGAGACCGACCTCTTCGACGAGGCGAGCGGCGCCGCCGTCGAGCATCGCCCGCCGGGCGCGGGCGCGGCGACGACCGCCTCGGCGCGCGGGAAGAAGTCGAAGACGGCCGCGTTCCTCTCGGACTTCCGCGACCTGAAGGTGGGCGACTACGTCGTCCACATCGACCACGGCGTGGCGCGCTTCGGCGGGTTGCAGTCGCTCGAACTCGGCGGCCGCAGGGGCGAGTTCATGCTGCTCTACTACGCCGAGGACGCCAAGCTCTACGCGCCCGTCGAGCGCTTGGACTTGGTGCAGCGCTATTCGAGCGCCGAGGGGCACGAGCCGACGCTCGACCGGCTCGGGGGCCTCGGCTGGCAGAAGACGAAGGCCAAAGCCAAGCGCGCGATGCGCGATATGGCCGACGAGCTTCTGAAGCTCTACGCCGAGCGGAAGCTCGTGACCGGCTACGCCTTCTCCGGCGACAGCCCGTGGCAGCGCGAGTTCGAGGACGCCTTCGAGTACGTCCCGACCGCCGACCAGGAGACGGCCATCGAGGACGTCAAGCGCGACATGGAGGGGCAGACGCCGATGGACAGGCTGCTCTGCGGCGACGTCGGCTACGGCAAGACCGAGGTCGCCATGCGCGCGGCCTTCAAGGCCGTCATGGACTCGAAGCAGGTGGCCGTGCTGGCGCCCACGACCGTCCTCGCCTACCAGCACTTCGAGACCTTCCGCGCGCGCTTCACCGCCTTCCCCGTCACGACCGAATTGATCTCGCGCTTCCGCTCGACGAAGGAGCAGAAGGAGATCGTCAAGCGCGTCGAGGCGGGCGACGTCGACGTCATCATCGGCACGCACCGCATACTCTCGAAGGACATCGCCTTCCGCGACCTCGGCCTCGTCGTCGTCGACGAGGAGCAGCGCTTCGGCGTCGCGCACAAGGAGCGCCTCAAGCAGTTGAAGAAGCGCGTCGACGTCCTCACGCTCTCGGCGACGCCCATCCCGCGCACGCTCAACATGAGCCTGATGGGCCTGCGCGACATGTCGGTTATCGAGACGCCGCCGCGCGACCGCCTCGCCATCCAGACGCAGGTCGTGCAGTTCTCGGAGTCCGTCATCAAGTCGGCGGTGGAGCTGGAACTCGGGCGCGGCGGGCAAATCTTCTTCATCCACAACCGCGTCGAGACGATCGACACGGTGGCGGCGCTCGTCAAGCGGCTCGCCCCGCGTGCGCGCGTGACGGTCGCGCACGGGCAGATGAACGAGAAAGAGATGGAGCAGGTGATGCTCGATTTCGTTGATTTTAAAGCCGATGTGCTCGTCGCCACCACGATTATCGAGAACGGCATAGACATCCCGCGCGCCAACACGATCATCATAAACCGGGCCGACAACTACGGCCTCTCGCAGCTCTACCAGCTCCGGGGGCGCGTCGGGCGCTCGAACCGCCGCGCGTACGCCTATTTATTGATACCCTCGGAGGCGGAGCTGACCGCCATCTCCCGCCGACGCCTCGCCGCCATCCGAGAGTTCTCGGATTTGGGCGCGGGCTTCCGCGTGGCGGCCTTAGACCTTGAGCTGCGCGGGGCGGGGAACCTGCTCGGCGGCCAGCAGTCGGGGCACATGGACGCCCTCGGCTTCGATCTTTACACGCAGATGCTTGAGCGGACGGTCGCGGAGCTGCGCGGCGAGCAGGTCGAGGACGAGACGTCCGTCTCGATCAACCTCGGCGTCGACGTCTCGATCCCCGAGGACTACGTCGGCGACATGGGGCAGCGGCTTCGCACCTACAAGCGCATCGCCTCGGCGCGCGACGACGAGGCGCTCGACGTCATCCGGCGCGAGACCGAAGACCGCTACGGGCGGCCGCCCGAGTCGGTCGAGCGGCTCTTCGAGTACGCGCGCCTGCGCCGCGCGGCCGAGGAGACCGGCGTCGTCTCGGTCGACCGCACGCCCACGGGGCTCGCCTTCAAGCTCAAGGAGACGGCGCGCGTCTCGCCGGAAAAACTTCTGGCGCTCGTCGGCAGCGGGCAGGGCGCGAGCTTCAGCCCGAGCGGCGTCCTCAAGGTCGAGGCCGCGGGCGCCGGGCTCATCGAGAAGGCGCGCGCCGTGTTGCTGGAAATCCGCGCCGGGGGTTAGAATACGCGGCTTCGCCCGGTGCTCCGATTCCCGACTGTAGCGCCCGACCAAGGACAAGCCCGGTCAAACCGGCCCCGAGCCGACTTCGGCGGAGGCGGCCGACCGGGCCCGCCCCGAAAGTTTTTCAGATTTAGAGGAGTGGTAACTGTGCAATTGAAAAACATCCCGGCGCGCTTCGCGCTGGCCCTCGCGGCGCTCCTGCTCGCGGCCTCGGCCGCCGCGCCCGCGCGCGCGCAGGAGGAGGCGCCGCCCGTCGTCCTCGACGAGCCCATCGCGCAGGTCGACAACTACGTCATCATGCTCTCGCAGCTCAGGCGCGAGAACGCCGAGTTCCGCGAGGTGCTCATCAAGACGCGCGGGATGACGCCCGAGCAGGCGCAGGCCGAGCTGGACAAGCGGCAGCCCGAGATCATCCTCAACCTCATCAACGAGGCGCTGCTCGTCCAGAAGGGCAAGGACATGCCGCGGATGCCCGAGGACGTCGAGGCCGAGGTCAACCGCGAGGTGCTGCGCGTCGCCAAGCAGTCGAGCATCTCGACCATCGAGGAGCTGGAGGAGGCGATGAGGCGCGAGGGCCTGAGCCTCTCCGACATCAAGGAGACGCTCCGCCGCCAGTTCATGCGACAGGCCGTCCTCCAGCGCGAGGTTGACGCCAAGGTCTACTACGGGCTGACCGAGAAGGAGCTGCGCGACTACTACAACGCCAACCGCGAGAAGTTCGTCAGCGTCACGCTCTCCGAGCTGTTCCTGAGCCTCGCCGGCCGCACCGAGGCCGAGGTCAAGGCGAAGGCCGCCGACCTCGCCGCGCGCGCCCGCTCCGGCGCGAGCTTCGAGGAGCTGGTCGCGAAGAACTCCGAGCACGAGCCGACCAAGCAGTTCAAGGGCGTGCTGGCCGACGCCGACGGCAAGCCGCGCTGGTTCGTCCTCGCGGAGCTGGCGGGCGGCATCGGCGACGCCGTCAAGGGGCTCAAGACGGGCGGCGTCAGCGACCCCGTCAAGACCGACGAGGGCTACATGATCCTGCGCGTCAACGAGCGCGACGACTCCTACAAGGAGAACTTCGTCCGCGGCGCGATGACGCAGGAGCGCGGCGAGAAGGAGCGCGACAAGTACCTCCGCACGCTCCGCAAGGAGGCTTACATCAAGCCCGCCGAGAACTACAAGGCGATCATCCAGCCCGTCCTCGACAAGGACAAGCAGGAGACGGCCGCCGCCGCCGGCTCGACGCAGGCCGCCCCCGCCAAGAAGGACAACGGCAAGAAGCAGTAACCGCTTAGTGAATGGCAAATGGTAAATGGTGAACGGAGGGGACGAATCCCCATTCACCATTTACCATTTTCTATTTACCCTTGAACCATGCGTCTCGACCAGTTCCTACGCGCCAGCCGCCTCGTCCCGCGCCGCACGGTCGCGCAGGAGTTGTGCGAGGCGGGCGCCGTCTCGGTGGGCGGCGTCGTGGCGCGCTCCTCGCGCAACGTGCGCGAGGGCGACGAGATAACCGTCCGCCGCCGCGCCAGCGCCCTCACCGTACGCATCCTGACTGTCCCGCAGACCAAGCAGGTCTCGCGCGCGGACGCCGCCTCCCTCTACGAAACGGTCAGCGACATCAGGTTGAACGATGAGGTCTGAACGCTGAACGCCGAGCGGTAGACAGTCAAAGACAGGGAAACGACCCTGAAGAAGTCGGAGGCGGCGAGATTTATTAACTCGCCGCCTCCGACCTCTTTAGGGCAGACGTGTCATCTTCAGCGCGGACGCTTCAAGTAAGATTTCCCGCCTTTCGACTGCCTGCCGCTAACTGCCTGCCGCCCGCCGCGTTTTGTTTTCGTCCGCCCTCCGTCCGCGGCGGGCGAGCCCCGCGCGCGGTTACGTCTGGAAACGAAACGCCGGGCGCGGGGCGGTTTATGGAAATGCGGCGTATATCCGACTGTGTTTCAGTGGAACGCGACTTGCCCGGCTTCGGTTGACCTCGGCGAAGAATGTCCACAAAGAAGCAATTGAGAACAAGTGGGGGATTTATGAACATCCTGAGCAGTATCTTTACGGACGATCTGGCGATTGATCTCGGCACCGTCAACACGCTGATCTTCGCGCCCGGCCGCGGCGTCGTCCTCAACGAGCCCTCGGCCGTCGCCATCCACAAGTACACGGGGGAAGTCCTGGAGGTGGGCGCCGAAGCCTACAAGATGCTCGGCCGCGAGCCGAAGGACGTCGAAGTCTTCCGCCCCGTCCGCGGCGGCACCATCGAAAACTTCGACGCGGTCGAGAAGATGCTCAAGGCATTCATCGGCCGCGTCAACGGCGGCACGCACCGCCGCAGCCACGTCGTCATCGGCGTCCCCGGCTCGTCGACCACGCTTGAGCAGCGTTCCGTGCGCGACGCGGCGCGCGACGCGAAGGCCGCGCGGGTCGATCTGGTGGACGAGGGGCTGTGCGCCGGGCTCGGCGCGGGGCTCCGGCAGGACGACGAGCGCGCGCACCTCGTCGTCGACGTCGGCGGCGGCACGACCAACGTCGCCATCATCGCCTCGGGCGCGGTCGTCTCCTCGCACAGCCTGCCCTCGGCGGGCAACGCGATGGATCAGGCCATCTGCGACTACGTCCGCGCGAAGTACGAGATGCAGCTCGGCGAGCGGACGGCCGAGAACGTCAAGAAGCAGTTGGGCAACGTGACGCCGGGCTGCGAGGGGCGTCTGGAGGTCGTCGGCAAGCAGGTGACCGACGGGCTGGCGAAGGCCGTCGAGATCGAGGCCGCCGAGGTCTGCGAGGCTCTGGAGCCGATAGTCGCCGAGATCGTCGCGGGCGCGCGCCGCGCCATTGAGGAGTCGAAGCCCGACGTGACGGCCGACATCTACCAGACCGGACTTATCCTGACGGGCGGCGGGGCGCTCCTCGGCGGGATGGCCGAGAGGTTGCAGAAGGAGCTGCGGCTCCACGTCGCCGTGGCCGACGAGCCGCTGGCGGCGGTCGCGCATGGCGCCGGGCGACTCCTCACGGACAAGGCTCGGCTCAACCGCGCGTCGATACGCGAGGACGTCCCCGTCTGGGAGGCCGAGCAGGCGCTCGTCGTCAACTGGTAAATTTTCCGTGCGAAGGGGAGGAAGAAAAGAGGGCTCGGGGCTTTCAGTCCCGGCCCTCTTTCTCTGTCTCGCGTGAGGCTTCGAGGACGCGCAGGCGCTCGCGCTCCGGCAGCAGCCTCAGCGCGTGGACGAGTTCGGCGGCACGACTGTCAGCCTCGTCCGCGTCGTCCGTGTCGTCCGCGTCGTCCGTGCGTGTCTCGGCGCGGGGCGCGGGCGGCAGGAGCGCGAGGCCGCAGACGTAGAGCGCGAGCGCGAAGAAGGAGACGTAGCCGGTTGCGGCCGCGTAAGCCGGGCCGCCGAGCGTCCCGAGCGTGACGCCTTCGAGCGCCGACGCGGCCAGACGGCCGAGCCAGCCCTCGCCCGGCTGTGAGAGCGAGGCGAGCAGCACGTGCTTGACGAAGAAGGCCGTGCCGAAGAGCGCGGCGAGGCTCCGCAGCAGGCGCCGCGGGTCGAAGTTCGAGAACTGGTTCTGCCAGAGCGTCCAGAGGAAGAAGGACGAGAGCACGAAGCGCGGCAGCCCCGCCTCGGGGAGCGCCGAGTTGAACGCCTGCGCCGACGCGAGGAAGAGCGCGGCGAGCGTCAGCGCGTGCGAGACGTTCTCCGCCGTCCCGTTCTCGGCCGACAGCCAGCGGCCGACCCGCAGCGCGCCGCCGCGCGCGAAGAGCGACAAAAGCATTACCGCCATCACGAGCGTCACGAGCGGCGGCGGCACGAACACGAGCGCGCCGCCGCCAGCGCCCACGCGCACGCCGCCGAGCAGCGCCACCGTCACGAAGACGGTCGGCAACACGACGTGGCGCAGCAGCGCGCGATTCCTCGTGCGCTCGTCCGCCAACTTCTGTCGGGCGCCCGTCATTTCCGTTCGCGTAAGACCTTCAGCGGGTTGAAGTCGTCGGCCGTGCGTTCGATCCCGCGCTCAAGCTCGGCCTTCAGCTCGGCGGCGGAGTGGATTTTGAGCCCCTCGTCTTCGACCGAGAGCGGCGCGTCGGCCGAGAGCGAGAGGGCGCGGTCGGCCGCGTCGAGCCCGCGGCGGAAGAGCGCGTCGTCGTTGTAGACGCGCCCCCAGCCCTCGCGGTAGAAAGAGTACGCGACGTAGAACTGCGTCCGCGCGTCGCGCCGCGCGGGGTCTGCGCGCTCCCACTCGCCGCGCGCGGCCGCGTACTGCTCGCGCAGGAACAGCTCGCGCCCGGCGTCGAAGCGCGCGCGGTCGACCTCGTAGGTGCCGGCGGCGACGCTCGCGCGCGTCCCCACCTCGCCGATGCTCTGCGGCGCCGCGGCGTAGAGCCACACGACGAACGCGGCGTAGAGAATCGTCCACGCGATGCCGAGCCACTGGATGAGCCTGAGCCGCATTGTTATAATCCGTGCGTTCCGAAACGGCGGGGACTTCTCCGGCCGTCACCTCCGACGCGAAAGGATAGCGTATTTCCGACATGAAAACATTCTTCGCCGCCCTCGCGCTCGCCTGCGCCTGCGCCCACGGCGCGGCCGCGCAGGAAGCACACCACACGCATCAGACCAAACAGGAGGCGGCCGCCGACGCGCCAGCCGACCCCGGCGCGGTCGTCCGCCGCGGCGAGGCCATCGGCGCCGACACGCAGCGCGTCTCCTTCGCCGACGCCTTGAGTGAGCCGCAGAAGTACGCCGACAAGGCCGTCGTCATCGAGGGCGTCGTCCGCCGCGTCTGTCAGGCCGAGGGGTGCTGGGTCGAGATCGGCCCGAAGTCGAAGGGCGCGGGCAGCGTCCGCGTCACCTTCGACCACAAGTTCAGCGTGCCGAAGGACGCCGCCCCGATGAGCTTCCGCGCCGAGGGCAGGCTCAAGGTCAAGAAGCTGAGCAAGGAGACGGTCGACCACCTGGTCAAGGACGACGGCGCCAAGATCAAGACGAACCCCGACGGCACGGCCGACGAGGTCACGTTCGTCGCCACGGGCGTCGAGCTTTGGAAATAGGACGGGAGACTCACACGGATGGACGGGGCGGACAGGATAAAAGGAATGAAGGATTTGAGATTTCAAAATCCCACTCTGTCCATCCTGTCCATCCGTGTGAAATATTCTGAGCGATGAAGCCTTTCAAGATTCGAGATGTGGAGATCAGTCCGCCGCTGGTGCTGTCGCCGATGGCGGGGGTGACGGACGTGCCTTTCCGCGCGCTCCTGAAGCGGCGCGGCGGCATCGGGCTCACCGTGTCGGAGTTCATCTCGGTCGAGGGGCTGACGCGCAACAACCCGAAGTCGAAGCGGCAGATGCGCTTCCACGAGTACGAGCGCCCGTTCGCCGTCCAGATATTCGGCGGGCAGCCCCTGCGGATGCGGATGGCCGCCGAGATGGCCGAGGAGGTCGGCGCCGACATCCTCGACATCAACTGCGGCTGCCCCGCGCCCAAAGTCGTCAAGCACGGCGGCGGCTCCGGCCTGCTCAAAGACCTGCCGCGGCTCGAAACGATTCTCAAAGAGATTAAGCGCGCCATCACCATCCCGCTCACCGTCAAGATTCGCGCGGGCTTCTACGACCACACGCGCAACGCGGTCGAGGTGGCGCGGCTCGCCGAAGCCTGCGGCGCGGAGCACATCGCGCTCCACGGGCGGACGAAAGAGCAGGCTTACAAGGGGCTCGCCGACTGGGATCTGGTGCGGCAGGTGAAGGAGGCGGTGGGCGTCCCCGTCTCCGGGAGCGGCGACGTGGTGACGGTCGAGGGCGCCTTCAAGCGCTGGCGCGAGACGGGCTGCGACGGCATCCTCATCGGCCGCGGCGCGATGGCGAACCCGTGGATTTTCCGCCAGATCGAGGACACGCTCGTCGGGCGCGAGCCCTTCGAGCCGACGCTCGACGACAAGCGCGAGGTGCTCATCGAATACTTCGACCTGCTGCGCGCCGACATGCCCGAGTTCGCCGCCATCGGCCGCATGAAGCAGTTGGCCGGGCAGTTCACGAAGGGCTTACACGGCGGCGCGCGCTTCCGCCAGGTCATCTACCACTCGCACACCGTCGGCGAAGTCCTCGACCGCATCGGCGAATACTTCGAGACGGTCGCCGCCGGCCGTACCTACCTCGGCGAGGGCGGCGCGGACGAGCCCGAGGAGGAGGCGCCCGCCCTCGACTCGTGCGAGGCCGCCGCCGTCCTGCCGTAGCCCCGCCGAAACGTTTTAAAGCCCGCCGTCATTACAAGACGAGACGGCGGGCCGCCTCGCCCGTACTCAACCCGCGAAGGAGAACCGCAGATGCCACCTGTCAACATCAAGAAGAGCGTCGGCCTGGGGGGCGTTAACAACTCCGCCGACGTGAAGGCGGTCAAGGGGCGCCTCATCGATCTCGGCTTCGACTGGCTGACGGACGACGACGTGATGGGCCCGACGACCGTTAAGACCATCAAACTATTTCAGGCGATCAAGAACGGGCTCAACCGGGTCAACGTCATGGGCAACGACGGGCGGGTCGACCCCGGCGGCGACACGCACAAGTGGCTCAACGCCGACAACGCGCCGCGCTGGATGCAGATGCCCCCCGGCTCGGCCGCCGACGGCTTCCACAACCACGAGCTGGCGCAGACCAACGACGCGCACGACTTCGGCGTCAACTGGCTCGCCGACACGCTGAAGGGCGCGGGCGCCGCGTACAAGGAGGACTACCTCAACGTCAACCCGAAGGCCGCGCTGCTCACGCTCAACGACTTCAGCCTGCCGCAGGGCGGCGACACCCCGATGCACGCGACGCACGAGACGGGGCTCTCCTGCGACATCCGCCTGCCGCGCAAGAACGGTCAGGTCGGCGGCATCAACGTCAACCAGACCAGCTACGACCGCAACGCCATGCGCGCGATGATCCTCGCCTTCCGCAGGCAGACGCTCGCGAGCCGCGTCCTCCTGAGCGACCAGGTGCTCGTCGCCGAAGGGCTCTGCATGGCCGCGCAGGGGCACGCCGACCACGCGCACTTCGAGGTCAAGCCCCCGGCGCGCATCCCCGCGTAGGGGGAGGGAAGTAGACAGTAGGCAGTAGACAGTAGACAGTAGTTAAGAAGGCGGTGCGACTCGGCCAACCGGCCGGCGCACCGCCTTAGTTTTTTCTACTGACTACTGACTACTGTCTACTGCCTACTCTCCCTTACGGCAGGAGTTTGACGATTTCGGCGCGGGCGTCGTCGCCGCCGAGCGTCAGGCGCGCGACGGTGACGGGGAGTTTGAAGCGGCGCGGGCCGGCGCTGCCGGGGTTGAGGTAGAGGACGCCGCGGCGCTCCTCCGCGAGCGGCCTGTGCGAGTGGCCGCTGACGACGACGCGGAAGCCGGCCGCCGCGGGGCTGATGTCGATCTCGTTCAGGTCGTGGAGGACGTAGACGGAGGCCGCGCCGACCTCGACCGCCTCGTACTCGGGGAGAGCCTCGGCCCACCCGCCGCGGTCGTTGTTGCCGCGCACCGCCACCACCGGCGCGACCCGCCGCAGCGCCTCGATCACGTCGGGGCCGCCGATGTCGCCCGCGTGAATTATCAGCTCCGAGCCCCGCAGCGCCTCCAGCGCCTCCGCGCGGACGAGCCCGTGCGTGTCGGAGATGACCCCGACGAAACCGCCCGCCGTGACGTCGTGACTGCTCAAACTCACCCCCTCGTTTACGTCTTCTTAAAGCCCGAGCGGGCGCGGCGACTTGCCGCCGAAGAACCACGCCGCGCCGACGCGCAGGCGGTGGTGCCACGTCGGCAGGCGCGACGTGTAGAGCGCGAAGCGCGCCTGCCGCGCGATCTGGCCGCCGACGACCTTCCCGGCCGTCAGCACCGCCGCGTCGTCGGTGCCGAGGCTGATGGCCTCGCCCAGCTCCTCGAAGTGACCCGCGGCGGGGACGCCGCCGTCGATCAGCTCCTGGACGTTGCGCGCGATGAGCTTCGACTGCTGGAAGGCGATCTGCGCCGTCCCCGCGAGGCTCGGCACGACGTCCGGGAAGTACGCGATGTCGCCGAGCGCGAAGACCTCCGGGCGCCCGCGCACCTGCAAGGTCGGCTCGACGACGACGAGCCCGCCCTTCGTCTTCTCGACTTCGAGCCGCTCGACGAGCGGGTTGACCCTCACGCCCGCCGTCCAGACGACGCCCGCCGCCCCTATCGTCTCGCGCTCGCCCGCGTGCTCAAGCACCACCCCGCGCCGCTGCACCTCGACGACCTTCGTCTCCGAGAAGATTTCGACGCGCTTCTCCGCGAGGACGTTCCCGACGACCGCGCGTATCTCCGCGTCCATGCCGGGCACGACCTGCCGCCCCATCTCGACGAGGACGACGCGCGGCTCGCCGTGCAGCCCGCGGCGGCGGAAGGCGTCGCGCAGGAGGTCGGACATCTTCGTCGAGAGCTCGACGCCCGAGGCGCCGCCGCCGACGACGACGAAGGTCGCGGCGCGGCGCGCGTCCTGCGGCGCCGCGTCGGGCGGGATGCGGTCGAGCGCGTCGATCATCCTCTTGCGCAGGTCGTCGGCGTGCCGGATTTTGCGGAAGGGCAGCGCGTGCGCCTCCGCCCCCTCGACGCCCCAGAAGTTCGTCACGCCGCCGACGGACAGGACGAGGTAGTCGTAACCCAGACGCCGGACGCGCCCCGCCACCGAGACCTCCCTGCGGTCGAAGTCCACCTCGGTCACCGCGCCCTGGACGAAGCGCACCTTGTCCTCGTCGAGCAGCTCGCGGTAGTGCGGCGCGATGTGCCACGCCTCGACCTCGCCGCTCAGGTACTCGTAGAGCAGCGGCGTGTGCAGGAAGTGGTCGTCGGCGGCGACCATCGTCACCTCGCCCGCCCCCGCGAGCCCGAGCGCCGTGAACAGCCCGCCGAAGCCGCCGCCGACCACCAGAATCCGCGCCCTCTCCTCGACCGTCTCCTCGCTGGCGTCCATAAATTGTCCCCCGTCGTGTTGAGCCTGAAAAACGTGCCGCATGGTATCAGACAAGCCCGTTTTGATACACCCCGCGGCGGCCCGGCCCGCTGGACACCCCGCCGGAGGGCGTGTTAGATTCTCACGGGTAAGTAAATTAACTCTAGCGGTTGCCTGAGGATACCGTCGGGCTTACTGCGGATTGGGAGGGCCATCTCGACAGCCATGGCATTAGCAACCGAGGTCAAGGAAACGATCATCAACACGTACCAGACGCACGAGGGCGACACCGGGTCGCCGCAGGTGCAGGTCGCACTGCTCACTCAGCGCATCAACGAGCTGACCGAGCATTTCAAGACTCACAAGAAGGACAACCACTCGCGGCGGGGGCTGCTCAAGATGGTCTCGCAGCGCAGGAGCCTGCTCGACTACCTCAAGCGTAGAGACATCGAGGGGTACCACGAACTCATCGGCAAGCTCGGCCTGCGCCGCTAACCGGTAGCCAGCAGGACGCCCGAGCCCCGGCGGGCTCGCAGTCAGTAAGTGTACGAGGACAAGACCCTCTTAAACAAAGCCCCGCGTCCAGTGACAGGCGGGCGGGAGTGGCCGAACGTGACGGCGGAAACTTTCGCGCGCGGACGATGGGAAGCGGCCTCTAGCAGACGAGCGGAAGGCGGCACCGGCTTCACGGATGGAGCAGGGTGCCGCTTTCTCTTTTCCGGCCGCCGGGCGCGCCACCGCCTCACGTAGCGGGGGCGACAGTTCCGGCGAGAGACGAACATTTCCGGGCCGCGCGGCGGATGAGACGCCGCGCAAATCCACGGGCCGCCCCGGCCAGGCGGGCGGCCGCCCGAAGGAGACGAGAATAAAATGGCAGCCAAGAAATTACTGAGAGAGAAGATCAAACTGGGCGACCGCGAGTTGTCGGTCGAGACGGGGCGCGTCGCCAAGCAGGCGCACGGCTCCGTCATCGTCCGCTACGGCGACACGATGGTGCTGGTCGCGGCTATCGGCGCGGGCAGCCCCCGCGAGGGGATCGACTTCTTCCCGCTCACGGTCGAGTACCGCGAGCACAACTACGCCGCGGGGCGCATCCCCGGCAACTACTTCCGGCGCGAGGGGCGCCCCGGCGAGAAGGAAATCCTGACCGCGCGCATGATCGACCGCCCCTGCCGCCCGCTCTTCACCGAAGGCTACCGCAACGAGACGCAGGTCATCGCCTCGGTCATCTCGGCCGACGACGAGAACGACCCGGACGTCCTCGCCATCACGGGCGCGTCGCTGGCGCTCTACCTCTCCGACATCCCGTTCCCGAACCCCATCGCGGGGGTGCGCGTCGGGCTCGTCGGCGGCCGCTACGTGATCAACCCGACCTACGACGAGGTGCGCGAGTCGCGCCTGAACCTCGTCGTCGCCGGCACCGAGGAGGCCATCGTCATGGTCGAGGCCGGCGCCAAAGAGGTGTCGGAGGAGATCATGGTCGAGGCGCTGATGCTCGCGCACAAGGAGATCAACCGCCTCTGCCGCTGGCAGAAGGAGCTTTACAAGGCGCTCGACATCCAGAAGCGCCCCGTCGAGGCTCCCGTCCTGAACGAGGAGATGGTCGGCGAGGTCGAGCGCAACTACGCCGAGCGGCTGCGCCAGGCGCTCGACACCTCCGAGCAGGGCAAGATCGCCTCTTACGCGGGCGTCGACGCGCTGAAGAAGGAGGTCGTCGAGAGCTACCCCGAAGACCAGCCCGAGCAGCGCCAGATGGCCAAGAAGGTCTTCGACCAGCTCAAGGAGAAGATTTTCCGCGAGGACATCCTCGGCAAGCGCCGCCGCCCCGACAACCGCCGCTTCTCCGAGATTCGCGCCATCGACTGCGAGGTCGGCTGGCTCCCGCGCGTCCACGGCTCGGCGCTCTTTACGCGCGGCGAGACGCAGGCCATCGTCACCTCGACGCTCGGCACCAAGCAGGACGAGCAGTTCATGGACGACCTTGAGTCGGGCGAGATCAAGCGCCGCTTCCTCCTGCACTACAACTTCCCGCACTACTCGGTCGGCGAGGTCGGGCGCTTCGGCTCGACTTCGCGCCGCGAGATAGGCCACGGCGCGCTCGCGCGTCGCGCGCTGGAACCCGTGCTCCCCAGCGAGGAGGATTTCCCGTACTCGCTCCGCATCGTCTCGGACATCACCGAGTCGAACGGCTCTTCCTCGATGGCGACGGTCTGCGGCGGCTCGCTCTCGATGATGGATGCGGGCGTTCCGCTGAAACGTCCGGTTTCGGGCATCGCCATGGGCCTGATCCTCGAAGGCAAGGAATTCGCCGTGCTCAGCGACATCCTCGGCGACGAGGACCATTTGGGCGACATGGACTTCAAGGTCGCCGGCACGTCCGAAGGCATCACCTCGCTGCAGATGGACATCAAGATCGCCGGAATCACCGAGGAGATCATGAAGACCGCTTTGGCCCAGGCGAACGAGGGCCGCGCCCACATCCTGGGCGAGATGTCCAAGGCGCTCGATCACACCCGCGAGGAGCTTTCGGCGCACGCACCGCGCATCGAGACCATGCAGATCGACAAGGCGAAGATCCGCGACATCATCGGCACCGGCGGCAAGATCATCCGCGAGATCGTCGCCACCACCGGCGCCAAGGTCGACATCGACGACGAGGGCGTGATCAAGATCAGCTCGTCCGACCTTTCCCAGATCGAGGCCGCGCGCCAGTGGATCCTCGGCATCGTCGAGGAGCCCGAGGTCGGCAAGGTCTATCAGGGCAAGGTCGTCAACATCGTCGATTTCGGCGCGTTCGTGAACTTCATGGGCGGCAAGGACGGCCTCGTCCACGTCTCGGAGATCAAGGCCGAGCGCGTCGAGAACGTCCGCGACGCCCTGGCCGAGGGCCAGGACGTCAAGGTCAAGGTCCTCGAGATCGACCCGCGCGGCAAGGTCCGCCTGTCGATGCGCGTCGTCGACCCGGAGACCGGCGCCGAGCTGGAGGACACCCGTCCCCCGCGCGAAGGCCGCGAGGATCGCGGCCCGCGCGGCGAAGGCCGCGGCGACCGCGGCCCCCGCCGTGACGGCGGCGGCGATCGTGGCCGCGGGCCGCGTCGCGATGGCGGCGGCGGCGGCGGCGGTCGTGACCGCGACCGCGGCCCCCGCCGCGACGGCGGCGGCGATCGCCCCAGCGGCGACCGCGCCCCGCGCCCCGAGCGCAGCAACGACGACGGGCCGGCGCCCGAATTCGCGCCGGCGTTTCTGACGCGGGATGACGACTGACCCCGGATCAAGTCCGTGAGGGGGGCCCTGAGCCGCCCCGAGCCGAAACAAGGAAAGGCCCCGCGGCGATGCGGGGCCTTTTCCTATGGCTGGAGTTTCGGCGCCGGAGCGCCGAAGAGGCGCGTATGAAGCTCCCTGGGCCACACCGGCGGCAGCGCCTCTATCCCGGATCCACGGCCCTGTTCGGCCTGATCGCCGCGATGTTCCTGGTCGAGCTCGCGACGGGGGCGGTCGGCGACGATGGCCGGCTGCTCATGCTTGGCGCGCTCCCCGACAGCGGCGGGCTTCGTCACGAATATTGGCGCCTCGTCAGCTTCGGCTTCCTGCATGGCGACCTCATCCACATCCTGCTCAATAGCGGGCTTCTGCTGCTGGCGGGGCCAGCCGTGGAGCGCCGCGCCGGCGCCCGGTGGGTGCTCATCGTCTTCCTGGCGGCGTCGGTAGCGAGCGGCGTCGGCATCCTCGTCAAGCACCAGCTCTGGCCGTCGCCGGGCGCCTCGGTCGGGGCGTCGGGCGGATTGTTCGGCCTGCTCGCGGCCGCGCTGGTGCTCGTCTTCCGGGCCGATGCGGCAAGCGCGCTCGCCCGAACCGCTTTGCCCGCCGCGCTCCTCGCGGGACTGGCCTATTCGACCCTGCCGGGCATCAGCATGGTCGGCCATCTCACCGGCATCGCGGTCGGGGCGGCCATCGCGCTCTGGATTTCCAGACGTCGAGCGATCGAGGAATGAGCGGCACCCCGCCTCATGAGCACGGGAGTTCAACGACGACGGCCCCGCGCCCGAGTTCGCGGCGGCGTTCCTGACGCGGGATGACGATTGAGATTCGAAGGGGCGTCGGTCTCCCGAGGCGAGACAAGGCCCCGCAGCGATGCGGGGGCCTTTTTCGCCGCCCGATTCCTTTAAGGCCGAGCGGGCCGGTCAGGCGAGCGGCTCGACATTTGGGACAGTCTGCGCCATTCGGATGCGCGGAGAACCGAAATGCCGTCCAAAGCCACCGTTGATCTTAACGCATTCAATCAAGATGCGATGCTGCCGTACTCGTTGCGGGTGGAAGATTTCCAAATTGCGATGCAGGACGTGTACGACTTTTTCTATGACGTGAACTCGTTCTTTCACGGCAAGGGCCTTCCCCGGTTCGACGACAGCCTCAGAGCCGCAAACATGTCCGGGATGATCTCTGACATGCTTACGGCGAGCGTAGCGAAGCATTCGCGAGGCCTCTGCCAGAACACCTTTCATAACGGGCACCCGGATCTGATCGTCAAAGGCCGGTACCCGAATGATAGTGTCATGGCTGGGTCGGAAGGCATCGAGATCAAGACAACACGTCGAAAGGGGGCCGCAGTGGACACGCACGGCGCCCGAGCGCAATGGATGTGCGTCTTCGTCTATGACATCGACAAGACTACGGAACCTGCCCAGGACCGTCGCCCAACGCACTTTACCGGCGTGTTCCTTGGCAATGTCGATGAGGCCGACTTCCGCAGGAACGAGCGCGGCACGCTAGGTACACCTACCTCAACTCTCCACAAGGAGGGGGTGAGGAAGCTGCGCTCAAGCTGGATTTACCGTCTTTAGTGCGCTTAGTCTTGGAAGGGCTTCGGCCGCCAACCGCACAAACTTCGGGTCTGCCTCGATCCCGACACTCTGATAGCCGACCGCATTGGCCGCCGCGAGTGTCGAGCCGGAACCCGCAAACGGGTCAAGCACTGTTCCCTTGCCGAGTGGCAACGACGCCCGGACAATTTGGCGTAGAAAATCCTGCGGCTTGAGCGATGGGTGCGGCGCGATCAATCGCTCCGCTTTGCTGGTCGGGCTTGACCTAATCACGTCCCCAAACGGCTTCTCCTGCGAGCGACGGCGGAAGCCGCCAGTTCCCCACTTGCGCAGGTTATCTTGCACCCGCCCTTCGATCGGACGCCTGAGAACGACCCACGGCTCCCATTGGGAACGCGGCATAACCGATACGCCATCAAACTCATGGTGAGCATTCTTTGGCCGGTCTCCGCCTCGCATTGTCATTGTAAGCCTCGAAAGATACCCGCGAAGCTCTAGCCCGGCCTCGGTCATCGCAGACGCAACAAGGTGGCAAAGTAGTGGGTTGCTGGCGACGAGAATGTTACCGCCGGGCACAACCGCACGTCCAAGCAGGGTGCCGAGCCGTCTAAAGAACATGTAGAGTTCCGTCTTGTCCTGATCGCCCAAGACCGTAAAACGCGGCAAGGGAGCGCGTTGGTGGCCGTCGAAAGAGGGAGGCACCCTCCACACACCGCCTTTGCCATTCCGAAGCTTCGCCAGCTCCTTCTCGCTGTATTCGACTACCCCATATGGGGGGTCCGTCACTACGGCTTGAATTGAGTCAGCGTCGCACTCATCAGCCAGCCAGTCGAAACAATCAGCATGGAATAAGACCGCCTTGTCGTCCCGGACGGCGGGGGCCAAGCGCACGCGATGCACATTGGGCACATCATTTACCCGAAGGCGATACCGTCCCCGACGAACTCTCTCAAATAAGGTCGGTACGTTGAGGCGGAGGTAGGATCGGACGGACGAAGCCGGCACCTTGCCCAAGCGCAGCTTCACTCCATCGCTAATCTCAGAGATTGACGCTTCTCGATCTAGCGTGGCGAGAAACTCAATAATGGTGTCTCTGATTACGCCCGGCGAGTGCGCCATGTTATCCCCCAGCAAGGTTGCCGGCCTTTTGACGTCTGGACGTCAAACGTCAAGAGGAGCGCTTTCATTATCTGCCTCTCCTGTTCTGGACGTGGGCGGAACGTACAGGGAACATATGGCCATGGCAAGAGGGGAAATGCGGCAAAGAGGATTGGGATGTCACTGGCGCACTAGAGCCGAAAAATGTCTTACTGTTGCGAGAAGGCAACTGAGGAATCCCAGGGACGCGGAGGTCCCCGCGTACCGCCAAAAACAAAGCCTTTCCTACAGCCCCCGGCGCTGCCATATGAACGGACTCCTTTTGTTCTCGCAGAGAGGCGATTCACTATGTCTCATAAGAGTCGCCCCGCTCCCGTTCGGCGCCGCTCAGGACAGGCTTCGATACCAGCTCTCGGCTGCGCTCGATCCCTGCTCAGGATGAGCGGAGGAGAACGATGAGCGCCAAGACGAGCCAGGCGCGGAGAGCCGCGTTCCTCAAGGCCCTGGAAGAGACCGGCAACCAGACCCTCTCCGCCGAGCGCGCCAAGGTCTCGCGCTCCTGGGTGCAGCTGCATCGCTCCACCGATCCCGCCTTCGACGCGGCGTGCAAGGCGGCCATCGCGACGGCGAAGGCTTCTTTGACCTGGGCCCCGGATCAAGCCTGGGGCGCCCGGGGGTCGAACAAACCCCCGGGCGGCTGGGGGCATCTCGACGGGGAGGAGCTGGTCGTCAGGGGCAGCGGCGGTTCGGGGGGCGGGCGCCGCGTGCAGATCGCGCGGGCGCGGCTGCACCAGTGGACGCCGCGGGTGGAGGACCGGTTCCTCGCCACGCTGGCGGCGACCTGCAACGTCAAGGCGGCCTGCGCGGAGGTGGGGCTCAGCCAGGCCTCCGCCTATCTCCATCGCGAGCGCTGGCCGGGCTTCGCGCGGCGCTGGGGCGAGGCGATCGCGGTCGGCTATGCGCGGATCGAGGAGGCGCTCACGCAGAATGGCGAGAACCTCTTCTCCTCGCTTGGGCTGCCGCCCGAGGCGCCGATGCCGCCGATGAGTGTCGAGCAGGCGATCCACATCCTCCACATGCACAAGAACGAAGTGAAGGAGCTGGGGGGCAGGCCCGGCCGGTGGCGGCGGCCGCGCACGCTCGACGAGGTGCGCCCGTCGCTGCTGCGCAAGCTGGCGGCGGTCGTGCACGGGCTCGGCCTGAGCGCGGCCGACAAGGCGAAGGACCGGCGCGCTTATGCCGCGCGGCGGCGGCCCCTTGCCCAGCATCGAGCGGCAAGGGCCGGCCCTGGCCGCCGGTGACAGTCAGGTAACCGTCACCCTGGTCGATGAAGCGGGTTTTGGCAGCGGGGCGTTTACTACAGAGTAATTACGGTCCGTGGACTCTCTTCGTTACGCGATGGGAAAATACGCCGAAAAGCCTATGATGAGCGCGCCGACTCGTCTTGAGCGGCGTGACAGTGGAGAGCGTATCATGACCAAGCGCAGGCTCATTGCTTCATTGCTAGTGGCGTCCGTCTTCGCGGTGCCGGGGCCGGCTCTCGCGCAAACGGGCGATCCGATTTACAATTATTATTATTACAACAATCAGGCGCATTCGCAGCAGGTCGGGTTCGCGCGCGGAACCTGCACCTATTATGGCGTCGGCGCGGATCTCGAATGGGGGACCTATAGCAGCTACCCCGAGCCGGAGCTGGTCGGCTATTGCACCGACGGCGTCTGGGAGCCGCTCTAGCCCCGGCCGGGGCGATCGGCCCCGGCGCGAGCAGGAAGGAGGCCCCGCGGCGATGCGGGGCCTTTTTCGTTCAGGCGGCGATCGGCAGGCGAACTTCGTCCGCCTCGCCGGCGGCGGGCGGGGCGGGCTCGCTTTCGGTCGCGGCGCGGGCGGCCGGGCGCGGGTTGGGCGCGATCAGGCGCGAGACCAGGACGACCGCCGCCAGGCCCAGATAGGCGTAGATCATGACCAGCGGATTCCACAGCAGGCCCAAAGCGAGCGCGGCCCGAAGGAACAGCGGATTGAAGCCGAAATCCTCGCCGAGCGCTTCGCAGACCCCGAACAACGTGTCCTCGCGCCAGAAAATCGCGGGCTGATAGCTTTGCATCATAGACTCCATAAGCGACGCGGGGCGAGAGGCCCGCTTGATGCAAATCCTTAAGCATAAGCCGTGCCAGAAAGCGGATGTCGCGGTTTTCCGGGGGGTTGGCCAGATGGCGCCGCCCGGGCCGGGCCGGCCCGGCGGCGGCCTGCCGCCAAATGTTGGCAAATGCCGCCAATCGCGGCGGCCTTTTTTCCTGCTATTGCCCGTTCACCAGGGCCTCGTTGCCCGAAGCGGCGTCGGCGGCATTGGCGGCATTGGCGGCATTGGCTTCGATGCCGCGCAATTGCTCGTTGGCCTGGTCGCCGAGGCCCTGCTCCCTGGCCTTGAGGTCGGTCTCGACCCGGCCCTCATAATCCGCGGCCCGGTTGACGATGACCCGGTTGGTCTCGTCGTAGATTTCGTTGACCGAGCGCTCGCGGCCCGGCCCGCAGGCGGCGACCGCGGCCAGCGCGGCGAGGAGGCAGAGAAGGGCGATCGGGGTGGCGGCACGCTTCATGACGTCCGTCCTATCCTCCTCGTCATTCCCGCGAAAGCGGGAATCCAGGCTGATTCCGACCCTCGCATCGGCGCCGTCCGGACTCCCGCTTTCGCGGGAGCGACGAGGAGGCGGGGGAATGACGGAGACGGAGGGGAAAGTGGGGAGCTTCTGTTGCTCGGTGCTCCCCGTACCGCCGGTGTCCGCTTCTGTTGCCCGGTGCGGCCCGAACCGCGCTTTTGTCCAATATAACTTAGTCCGTGAGGACCTCGTTACGCGGCAATCGCGAGCGCCTCGTTATCGTTGGCACTTGTGGTTTTGAGCCTTTAACGGGTTACTCAGCCCGGGTGAAAATACCGCCTTTGAATACACGTCGATCCTGGTTCGGCCCCATCAGAACTCCGAGACCGCACTGTCGACACGCATGAAGCGTGCCGCCACTGCGGACTCAGCTTTTGGTGGAGCCGCCGGGTACTGCCCCCGGGTCCGCTGCATCTATTACACGGCACAATTTATCACCATAGCCGGTCGAAACCGGCACCCCCTATATAGGCGCTGGCGGCTTAATGTGAAGTGACTCCCCGCCCGTCGCCCCGGCAAAGGCCGGGGTCTCGGCGCGTTAGGGCATCGCGGGCTCGACGAGATCAGGGCTTCTTCCTGAGCTCGTCCCTGATCTCGCGGAGCAGGACTAGGTCCGCCGGATCGGCCGCCGGCGCCACGTCCTCCGCCTTCTTCTTCATCCGGTTCGCCGAACGGACGATCATGAAGATGATGAAGGCGAGGATGACGAAATTGATCAGGACCGTGACGAACTGGCCCCAGCCGAGCACCGCGACGCCGAGCGCCTTGAGCGCGGCATAGGTCATCGGCCCGTCATAGCCCTCCGGCAGCGGCCCGAGCAGCATATATTTGGACGAAAAATCGAGCCCGCCGAACAAGGCGCCGACGACCGGCATGATGATGTCCTCGGTCAGCGAGGTGGTGATGGTGGCGAAGGCCGCGCCGATGATCACGGCGACGGCGAGATCGAGGACGTTGCCCCGCGCGATGAAATCCCTGAACTCCCGAAGCATGTCAGCCTCCCCGTTGCGGACCGGAAAGCGAAAGCCTACTTGCCTTGGAGCAAGATTTGAAGGGAGGGGCTTAAATGACCCGCAACCGCATCCTCATCGTCGTCGGGCTGATCGCCCTGCTGCTCGTCGGCCTGACCACCTGCGGGGTCAACAAGATCCCCGCGGCCGAGGAAAACGCCAAGGCGAAATGGGGCAATGTCCAGAATTACTATCAGCGCCGCGCCGACCTCATCCCCAGCCTCGTCTCGACCGTGCGCGCCGCCGCCGCGCAGGAGCGCAACGTGCTCCGCGAAGTGACCGAGGCGCGGGCCAGCGCCACCCGCATCAACGTCACCGGCGAGCAGCTCACCGATCCGGCGGCGATGAACCGCTTCGCCGAGGCGCAGGGGCGGCTCACCCTCTCGCTGCAACGCCTGCAGGAAGCCTATCCGGAGCTCAGGACCAACCAGAACTTCCTGACGCTGCAATCGCAGATCGAAGGGACGGAGAACCGGATCGCCGTCGCCCGCAACGATTACAACACCGCGGTACGGGACTATAACATAACGATCCGGAGCTTCCCGACGCTGCTTGCCGCGCGGCTCATCTACGGCGCCCAGCCGATGGTGCAGTTCGAGGCCGACCAGGCCGCGCAGCGCGCGCCGACGGTCGATTTCGGCAACGGCCAGTAGCGCGCGGCGGCGTGAAGGCGCCCTTCGCCCTATTGGCCCTGCTCGCCCTGCTGCTCGCCGGTTGCGGCGGCGGCGGGTCCGGGTCGGGCGCCGGGGCGGCCGTCGAATATCCGCGGCTGACCGGGCGCGTCGTCGACGCCGCCGATCTGCTCAACCCCGCGCAGGAGGCCGAGCTGACCCGCAAGCTCGAAGCGCTCCAGCGCGCCTCGAGCCGCCAGCTGGTCGTCGCCACCGTGCCCGATCTGCAGGGCCGCCCGATCGAGGATTATGGCGTCGGGCTCGGCCGCGCCTGGCGGATCGGACAAGCGGGCGCGAACAATGGCGCGATCCTGATCGTCGCCCGCGCCGAGAAGAAGATCAGGATCGAGGTCGGCTATGGCCTCGAGGGGATATTGACCGACGCCCTGACCAGCCAGATCGTCCGCGAGCGGATCGCGCCGCGCTTCCAGGCCAATGATTATGCCGGCGGCATCAACGCCGGCGCCGACGCGATCATCGCCCAGCTGCAGGCGCCGCGCGAGGCGGCCGAGCAGAATCTGGCCGAAGCGGCGCGGGCGCGAAGCGGCGGGGGCCGGCAGAGGGGCGGCTCGCTTTTCGGGCTGATCATCGGGGGCGTGGTGCTGCTGTTCGTCCTGCTGGGCCTGGTCGGCAGGGGGCTGCTCGGCCGGCGCCACGGCCGGCGAGTCTCGATCTGGGGACCGGGGGACCGAAGCGGCGGCAGCGGCCTCGGCTGGATGATCTTCGGGATGGTCCTCGGCAGCCTCGGCGGGCGCGGCGGGCGCGGCGGCGGCTGGGGCGGCGGCGGAGGCGGAGGCGGCGGCGGCTTTTCGGGCGGCGGCGGCTCGTTCGGCGGCGGCGGGGCTTCGGGAGGATGGTGATGATCGCGCTCGGCCCGGAAGACGACGAACTGGTCAGCGCCGCGGTGGCCAGGGCCGAGCGGATCAGCGACGGCGAGATCGTCACCATCGTCGCCCAGCGCTCCGACGCCTATCACGACGTCGCGCTCCATTATGCGGTGCTGGCGATGCTGCTCGTGCCCGTCTTGGGCTCGGCCGTTCCCCAAGGCTGGATCGATTGGGGCACGCGCCTCCTGTTCGGCTGGAACGCGGAGATCGGCTTTCGCACCTTGATGGTGCTCCTGTTCGTGAAAATGGCCGTCTTATTCCTGATCGTCCGCTACGCGCTCGCCTGGCAGCCCCTGCGCATGGCACTGACCCCGGGCCGGACCCGGACCCGGCGAGTCCACCGCCGCGCGGTCGAGACGTTCCGGGCGAGCTGCGAATTGAAGACGCGCGGCCGCACCGGCATCCTCCTCTATCTCTCGCTCGCCGAGCGGCGCGCCGA
Organism: Sphingomonadales bacterium; assembly: GCA_034668505.1. Taxonomy (GTDB): domain Bacteria; phylum Pseudomonadota; class Alphaproteobacteria; order Sphingomonadales; family Sphingomonadaceae; genus Allosphingosinicella. The sequence continues at coordinate 30,353 of JAXDPD010000005.1, read as the reverse complement.
GATCGTCGCCGACCAGGCGATCGCCGACAAGGTCGGGCCGGAGGTCTGGGGCGAGGCGATGGCGGTCTTGATCGACGAGGTGCAAGCGGGCCGGCCGGGCCAGGGGCTGGCGCTCGCCATCGAGCGGATCGGCGCGGTGCTCGCCGAAATCCTGCCGCCGACGCACGACAATCCGGACGAGCTTCCCAACCGGCTGATCCTGCTGTGAAGCCCGGGGAGGAGCCCGAGGAGACGCTCTGGGAGGGGCGCTACATCGCCGCCAGGCGGCGCGGCAAATGGGAATATGTCTCGCGCACTCAGGGCGTCAGCGCGGCGGTGATCCTCGCCCTCGACGACGGCCCCTTCGGCGAAGCTCAGGACAGGCACGTCCTCCTCGTCGAGCAATATCGCGTGCCGCTCGGCAAATATTGTATCGAGCTGCCCGCCGGCCTGATCGGCGACGAGACCAGAGGCGAGGCGGTCGAGACCGCCGCCGCCCGCGAGCTCGAGGAAGAGACCGGCTACCGGCCGGCGCGGGTGATCGACCTCGGTTTTTATTACAGCTCGCCCGGAATGGTCTCCGAAGGCTTCACCCTGCTCCGCGCCGAGGGGCTGGAGAAGGTGAGCGAGGGCGGCGGCGTCGACGGCGAGGACATCGTCGTCCACCGGGTGAAGCTCGCCGACGTGCCGGCCTTCGTCGCGGCCAAGCGCGCCGAGGGCTATGCGATGGACGTCAGGATGCTGCTGCTTCTGGCGGGGGACCTGCTTCAGCCGTCAACCTGACAATTTGGCATTCTGGGCCTGACTCGAATCCCTCGCTCCATGAATTATTCACCCGGCTCCCAGCCGAGTGCCTCGGCCGCTTCAAATGAACTTCGATTTTGCGCGGCCAGCATTCGGTAACGTAAGCGCAGTGGTTCGGGAATCGCGTCAGGCGATGGATAACGATCAATGAATTCCGTCTGCATCATTCGAGCGATGGTTGTGCCTTTCTTCACCATGATGAAGCCGTCGTGCGGGGAGTGCTGGAGGATGACATCGCAAACCTCAACGGCTTCCGGATTGCGGCCGGCATCCATCAGGTGCTCCACCACAGTCGTGGCCATGAGCGCCGCGCTTTCGACCCTCGAAAGAGAACGCATGTACAGGCCGCTCGCTATCGCGCGGTCGCTCATCGGCATGTTCTGCCGATACCATTCGTGACGGGCGAAATGCCCGCCGCTCGTCGCCTCCACATTGAAGGCTTCGCCAGCCGGATCGATGTAGCGCACGAACATGTGGAGAGGCGTCGTGGAAAGGCCGACATTCAGGCCGGCGCGCTTCGCGAGAACCAGGAACAGGATCGGCATCGAGACGCAATTGCCCAGCCTTGTTCGGAGGTAGGTCGAAAGCAGCTTGCTGCCGACATTCCGCCCCAAGGGATCGGCCTGGTCGTAGCGGAACGCCCGGTTGTCGTTCCATGGCCCGCTCTCATAGATGGCTCGGCGAATGGCCGCGAGCTTGTAGCGATCGGTGGGGCTGGGGCCCGCCATCTGCCTGACCGCGTCTGCCAGCTTTTCCAAGCGCGGATCGGGTAGTCGGAGACTATTACCAATCAATGCATCGAAGGCCGCCTTGGCGTGTAGAAAGCTGTTTCGCTCAGAAGCCTCCAGAATCCGCGCGACGCTCCGGGAGATTCGTGCCGAAGCCCGGGCGTTGATCGGCAGCGAGCGAACGGCAAGGGCGGCACCGCCCATTGCTAAAATGCAGCGCCGCGAAAACTGAGCTTCCATTCCAATGCCTTGACTCAGTTCACTGGAAGCAATCTATCGGGACGTGCAATAAACCAGAATACAGTGGAGATAATAACTCCAACGGGCACCATAAGAAAGGCTATTTTGTACTGAGAGAATGCTTCGAAAGTAAACATCGACTCTAGCCCGTATGTTTTTATCCATGGGATAATTAATATAAAGGAGATTGGGATAAGAGAGACTATCAAGCCAGAAATTAAATAGGAAAATAATCCATTTCTGCTGATCTTCCGGAGAAATATTACCACTGGGGCGCCAATAACCCCAGACGTAATATATGATACTGGCAACATCAAAGTCGCCCACCATAGGCCATCACCCAGCTTCCCTTGAATAATAGCCAAGAAAAGAATCAGCGCGTTAGGTATTGCCGGCGCTATTAAAAAACCAAGCAGAGCCCTTCTCGTTGCGGACATTGACTCTCCAGGATCGTCTCTCGTCATATTAGCAAGCGCCTGGATGTGACACGCAACGATCCCATTGCGGTGGTGGATTTGGGTTCGACGGGCGCATGGCAGGCGTCGCCCATACGTTATTGATTATGCCGGCGACCGGCGAGTTGCGGGATTGCCAGAAGCCATTGCCTTCGCCTTAGGTCACTATGGTCGAAGTGCCGTCGGCATTCGGGACAGTATCCCTTATGACAACGCCATTGCCAAGTGGATGACCCGGCAACGTCGCGTTGACAACCACATCGTTTCCCGAGGCCCGGTTTCTCGCGACAAACGACATGACCGGACTCGGTTCGATGGCGCCTAAGGGCGCCGGTGTCGCATTGTTTGGCGTTCCCTGGGGCGTCGCGGGCGAAGGGTTGCCCGGCGTCGGATTGACGCGAACCCATTCACGGGTTTCCGCATCGCGTCGAGGCGAGACGCTCGGCACCCGGTATTGGTGATAGTCCGACGCCCGAGGATCGGTGTTGCGAAACCCCCGCGGCGTCGGAAAAGTCACGTCATAGCCCGGGCCGACGCAACGCGAGGTGCGATTGCTAGCGTTGACGCATTCCCTGCCGTCCGGGTCGTTGCCGTTGATCGGATCATTGGCGACATAGGCATAAAGATTGACCTGATCTTTGTAGCCAACCGGATCGACCTGCAGGAATCTGGCGCTCGCTGGAGCAGGAAGCATAGCCCCGAAGATTGCAACGAAGAAAACGACTTGGCTTCGTGCCATCGTCTCGCCCCCCTTGTTTCAACGGACTCACAGGATGACAAAGCGTCTGTGGCGAGGCAAGCTTTATTTGCATCAAAAGGTCGGCGAACTTGCGGTGATGGACAGTGTTTCTGCTCGGCTGACCCGCTTGGGGGGACAGGTCTCTACCGGAAATTATCCGCGTAGGCTTGGATCTTGAGCTTCGGCTCGGGCGGGCCGGGGAGGACGTGGGCGTCGATCCCAGCGCGCGCCGCATAGCCGAGCGCCGCTTCCCGCGTCGGGAAGGTCAGCCGCACCTGCTCCTGGGTCTCCGCGCCGCCGGCCCAGCCGGTCAGCGGATCGGGACGCTGCGGGCGCGCGGATTCGAACTCGAGCACCCAGGCGCCGGCGCGCGCCCGGCCCGATTGCATGGCATTCTTCTCGCGCTGGTAGATCCGTGCCGCCATGCGCCGTCCGTGGCGAATAAGCGGGGGCGAATCAAGACCTAGCCCGCGCATGCCGCCCTCATTATCACGCTCCCGATGGCGAGGGAGAAGACCAAGCGAGGGGTGACCCGCCGGCAGCTGCTGATCGGCGGCGGCGCCGGTCTCGGCCTCTATGTCGCCTGGCGTTTCTGGCCGCGCCTTTATGCGCCGAACCTCCGCGTCCGCGAGGGCGAGACCCTGTTCAACGCCTTCCTCAAGATCGGCCGCGACGGCCATGTCGCGGTCGCGGTGCCGCAGACCGAATTGGGCCAGGGCGTCTATACCAGCCTGCCGCAGATCCTCGCCGACGAGCTCGGCGCCGACTGGCGCACGGTTTCGGTCGAGCCGGCGCCGATCAGCCCGCTCTACGCCAATATCATGATCGCCGAGGAGGCGGCCGACGACAGCGGCTGGCCCGAGGCGCTGCGCGGCGCCGGGCGCTGGATGGCGCGCGATTTCGCGACCCGCAATTCGCTGATGCTGACCGGCGGCTCGACCTCGGTGCGCGCCTTCGAGGGCAGGCTTCGCGAGGCGGGCGCGGCGGCGCGGGTGATGCTGTGCATGGCCGCGGCCGCGCGCTGGAACGCCAATTGGGAGGAGCTCGAGACCCGCGAGGGGTTCGTGTGGCGCGACAATGACCGGCTCCCCTTCGCCGAGCTCGCCGAAGCCGCGGCCGGCCACCGGCCGCCCCCCACCCTGGCGATGCGCGACGATGTCGACGGCCGCCTCGCCGGCCAGCCGCTGCCGCGGCTCGACGCCCCGTCCAAGATCGACGGCAGCGCCTTGTTCGCGGCCGACATACGCTATCCCGACATGGTCTATGCCGCGGTGCGCAGCGGCCCCTGGGGCAGCCGGCTCGCCGCGCTCGACAGCGCCGCCGCCCGCGCCGTCACCGGCGCGCTCCAGATCTTCGAGGAGGCCGAATGGGTGGCGGCGGTCGGCACCAATTGGTGGGCGGCGCACCGCGCGCTCGAGGCGGGCCGGCCCCGCTTCACCCTGCGCCAGCCTCTGGCCGACAATCGCAGCATCGGCGCCGCCCTCGACGCCGCCTTCGAGGCCAATGCCGACGACCGCGTGTTCGAGGCGGGCACGATGGAGGCGGGCTTTCCCGGCGCCAGCCCGGTCGAGGCCCGCTACGAGGTCGGCCTCGCTCCCGCCGCGCCGATCGAGCCCCTGACCGCGACCGCGCGGATCGTCGGCGACGGCATCGAGGTCTACGCGCCGAGCCAGGCGCCGGGCCTCGCCCGCGCCGCGATCGCCCGCGCCGCCGGCTTCGCCGAGAGCCGGGTGACCTTCTTCCCGACGCTCGCCGGCGGCGGCTATGGCCGCAAGCTCGAAATGATGGCGATCGAGCAGGCGGCGATCCTGGCGACGCGGATGCGCCGGCCGGTCCAGCTCACCTGGTCGCGGCACCAGGAGATCCAGCGCGACAGCTACCGGCCGGCGGCCCAGGCGCGGATGACCGGCTGGATGAAGCAGGGCCGGATCGAGGCCTGGCGGGCGCGGATCGCGGCACCCGCGACCGCTGCCCTGGTCGCGGCGCGGATCGGCGCCGGCGGCTCGATCGTCCGCCCCGGCCGGGCCGCCGTCGCCGGCGCGGTGCCGCCTTACGCCATCCCCAACGTCTTCGTCGATCATGCGAGCGCCGATCTCGGCATCGAGACCGGCCTGTGGCGCGGCGCGGCGCATAGCTACACCTGCTATTTCACCGAATGCTTCATCGACGAGCTCGCCCGCGCCGCCGGGCTCGAGCCGCTCGCCTTCCGCACCTTCCTGCTCGCCAACAATCCGCGCCTCGGCCGCTGCCTGGCCGCCGCCGCTTCGGTCGGCGGCTGGGACGGCGGCCCGCCGGGCAGCGGCATGGGGCTGGCCTGCCACAGCGCCTTCGGCTCGCACATCGCCTGCCTGGTCGAGGTCGAGGTGAGAAGCGACCAGCGCCTGCGCGTGCTGCGCGCGGTCGCCGCGGTCGATTGCGGGCGGGTGATCAACCCGGAAATCGTCAAGCAGCAGATCGAGGGCGGCATCGTCCACGGCGTCTCGGCCGCGATCGGCCGGCCGATCGAGATCGCCGGCGGGGTGCCGGCGGCGCAGTCGATCGGCGCCTACGGCCTGCCGATCCTTCGCGACGCGCCCGACGTCAGCGTCGAGCTGATCGAAAGCGAGGAGGCGCCCGGCGGCATCACCGAATTGGGCGTCGCGCCCGCCGCGCCCGCCATCGCCAACGCCTATTTCTCGCTGACCGGCCAGCGCGTGCGCTCGCTTCCGATCGTGATCGGGGCGCCGCGGACATGAGCGGGCCGCCCGATCATCCCGCCATTCCGCCCGCCAGGATCGGCGTGCTGCTGATCAACCTCGGCACGCCCGATGCGCCGGAGCCGGGCGCGGTGAAAATCTACCTTCGCGAATTCCTCTCCGATCCGCGCGTCGTCGAAATCCCGCAACTGGTCTGGCAGCCGATCCTGCGGGGCATCATCCTCAACACCCGCCCGAAGAAATCGGCGCACGCCTACCGGCAGGTGTGGATGGCGGAAGGCTCGCCGCTCGCCGTCTTCACCGCGCGCCAGGCCAAGGCGCTGCAGGGCGCGTTCGGGCCGGAGGTGATCGTCGATCATGCCATGCGCTACGGCCGGCCGGCCATCGCCGAGCGGATCGACGCCTTGAAGGCGGCGGGGTGCGAACGCATCCTGCTGGCGCCGCTCTACCCGCAATATTGCGCGGCGACGACGGCGACCGCCAATGACGAGGCGTTCCGCCATTTGCGGCATTTGCGCTGGCAGCCGGCCATCCGCACCCTGCCGCCTTATCATGACGACCCTTTCTATATCGGCGCGCTCGCCGAATCCGCGCGCGCTTCGCTGGCGGCGCTCGATTTCGAGCCGCAGGCGCTGATGGCCAGCTTCCACGGCATGCCGCAGCGCACGCTCGAGCTCGGCGATCCTTATCATTGCCATTGCCGCAAGACCGCGCGGCTGCTCGGCGAAGCGCTCGGCCGCGAGCTCGACATCGCCTTCCAGTCGCGCTTCGGCCGCGCCAAATGGCTGGAGCCGGCGACCGACCGGAGGCTCGCCGCTCTGCCCGGCGAGGGCGTTACCCGCCTCGCCGTCCTCGCCCCGGGCTTTGCCGCCGATTGCCTGGAGACGCTTGAGGAGCTGGCGATCCGCGGCCGCGGCACCTTCCTGGGGGCGGGCGGCGCGGATTTCGCCTATCTCCCCTGCCTCAACGATTCCGCTCCGGGCATCGCGATGCTGCGCGCGCTGATCGCCCGCGAGCTTGAAGGATGGCTGCCGCCGCAATAAGGGCCTCTCCAACAACAGAAACGAAGGAGAGAGACATGGCACGCGTCGCGATCGTCACCGGCGGCACCAGAGGCATAGGCGAGGCGATCAGCATCGCGCTCAAGGACCAGGGCGTCACCGTCGCCGCCAATTATGCCGGCAATGACGAAAAAGCGCGCGCCTTCACCGAGCGGACCGGGATCAAGGCCTATAAATGGGACGTCGCCGATCTCGACGCCTGCCTCGCCGGCGTCGCCGAGGTCGAGGCCGATTTGGGCCCGGTCGAGATCGTCGTCAACAATGCCGGCATCACCCGCGACGGCACGATGAAGCGGATGGCCCGCGAATCCTGGGACGAGGTGATGGACGTCAACCTCGGCGGCTGCTTCAACATGACCAAGGCGGTGTGGGACGGGATGAACGGGCGCAAGTTCGGCCGGATCGTCAATATCGGCTCGATCAACGGCCAGGCCGGCCAATATGGCCAAGTCAATTACGCCGCCGCCAAATCGGGCATTCACGGCTTCACCAAGGCGCTCGCCCAGGAAGGCGCCCGCGCCGGCATCACCGTCAACGCGATCGCGCCCGGCTATATCGACACCGAGATGGTCGCCGCGGTGCCGCCCGACGTGCTCGAGAAGATCGTCGCCAAGATCCCGGTCGGCCGCCTCGGCAAGGCCGAGGAGATCGCCCGCGGCGTCACTTTCCTGTGCTCGGAGGATGGCGGCTTCATCACCGGCTCGACGCTCTCGATCAACGGCGGGCAGCATATGTATTGAGATTGGGGACACACACCTCTGTGTCCCCAATTCGGGGACACAGAGGTGTGTGTCCCCGCGGAGGTGCGATGGGACCGGTGAAGCGCTCGATCATGATCGCGGGGCACGCGACGTCGATCAGCCTGGAGCCGGTCTTCTGGGCCGCGCTGCGCGAGGCGGCGGAAGCCGAAGCGCTGCCGCTCAACGCCCTGGTGGCGCGGATCGACGCCGCGCGCATCGCCGCGGCCGATCCGCCCAACCTTGCCAGCGCGATCCGGGTCTGGCTGTTCGAACGCGGGAGGTCCTGATGGCCGTCGAGCTCAACCACAGCATCATCTGGTGCTCGGACAAGGCGCGCTCGTCCGCCTTCATGACCGGGATTCTCGGCCTGCCGCCGGCGCGCGTCTTCCACCATTTCCTGGTCGTCGACCTCGACAACAATGTGTCGCTCGATTTCTACCAGAAGGAGGGCCCGGTCGCGCCGCAGCATTACGCCTTCCTCGTCGGCGAGGCCGAATTCGACGCGTCATCCGCGCGAATCCAGGAGCGCGGCCTGACCTATTGGGCCGATCCGGCGCGGACCAGGCCCGGCGAGATCAACGACCATGACGGCGGCCGCGGCGTCTATTTCGAGGACCCGGACGGCCACCTGCTCGAGCTGATCACCCGGCCTTACGGAGGCTGAAAGGGACAGTTACTTTCGCCCGCGGCACACCCGACGACCCGCCCGAGAACGTGAAAGTAACTGTCCCCCCTTCGCTACCGCCCCAGCAGCACCCGTGCCTGCGTCGCGATCTGCGCCAGCATCGGGGCGGTGGTGACCGAGGCGGTGCGGGCGCGCTCGACCGTGCGGCGGAACTGCTCGATGCGCGGGCCCTGGCTGGTCACCCAGGCGTCGACCACCGCCTTGGGATCGTCGGACTTGCGCCGCTCCATGAACTCCAGCCGCAATTGCTCGAAGTCGCGGGCGAGGCCGGCGGTGAGCAGCCGCTCCCACTGGTCGCGCGCCTGGAAATTGTTGGCGGCGTGCTGGGCCCAGTCGAGCCCCAAAGCCTCGCCCAATTTGGTGTAGGCGCGGGTCAGCTGGATTTCGTCGACCTTGAGCTTCTGGCCGAGCACGGCGAGCCCGACCGCGCCGTTCATCTCGAACAGCCGCACGATCCGGCGGGCGATGCCCTCGGGCGCGTCCATCTTGTCCAGTTCGGCGCGCAGGCTGCCCGCTTCCGCCCGCGCCTCGGGCCGCAGCAGATCGTCGACCATCGCCTCCAGCTTCTCCAGCCCCGGCGTCAAGAGGTCGACGATCGCGCCCGGCGCCATGTCCGGCGAGGTGCAGCGCAGCAGATCGGCAATGTGCATCTGCAGCCCCGTCGAGGCCTGCTCGAACAAAGCGAGCCGGACCTGCTCGGGCAGATCGGCGGTGTCGAGCTCGGCCCACAAGCTCTCCATGTGGAACAGCCGCTCGGCGGCGAGGAAGGCGGCGGCGGCCTGGCCGAAGGCGGCGCCCTCCTCCTCGGTCAGGGCGAAGGGCGCGATGATGCCGAGCCGGTTGACGAAGCGGTTGGCGACCTTGGTGGCGATGATCTCCTTCTTCAGGCGATGGCCGCGGATCGCGTCGCCGTGGCGCTCGCGCATCGCCGCCGGGAAGGCCTTGCACAATTCGGGGACGAGCGTCGGATCGTCGGTGAACCTGGCCATCTCGATCGCCGTCTGCAGCCGCATCTTGGCGGTCGAGAGCAGGACCGCGAGCTCCGGCCGGGTCAGGCCCAGATTCTGCTGGCCGCGGCGGAGCAGCTCCTCGTTGCTGTCGAGCCCCTCGACGGCGCGGTTCAGCTTGCCGCTCTCCTCGAGGATCTCGATGACCCGCACCAATTGCGGCAGCGCCCGCGCGCCGCCGCGCTCGGCGATCGAGAGCGCCAGCGTCTGCAGCCTGTTGTCCTCGAGCACGAGCTCGCCGACCTCGTCGGTCATCTCGGCGAGCAGGCTGTTGCGTTCCTCGAGCCCGAGCTCGCCTTCGGCCATCTCGCGGTTGAGCGGGATCTTGATGTTGACCTCATTGTCCGAGCAATCGACGCCCGCTGAATTGTCGATGAAGTCGGTGTTGATGCGCCCGCCTTGGCGGCTGAACTCGATCCGCGCCGCCTGGGTGATGCCGAGATTGGCGCCCTCCCCGATCGCCTTGGCGCGCAAGTCGGCGGCGTTGACGCGGATCGCGTCGTTCGAGGGATCGCCGACCTCGGCATGGCTCTCGCCCTTCGCCTTGACGTAGGTGCCGATGCCGCCGAACCAGAGCAGGTCGACCTGGGCATGGAGGATGGCGGTGATCAGCGCCGCGGGCTCGACCGTCTCGGCGTCGATGCCGAGCATGAAACGGACCTCCGGGCTCAGCGGGATCGATTTCTGGCTGCGCGGGAAGATTCCGCCGCCCTTCGAGATCAGGCTCTTGTCGTAATCGGCCCAGGACGAACGGGCGAGGCCGAACATCCGCTTGCGCTCCTTCCAGCTCTTCGCCGGATCGGGATCGGGATCGAGGAAGATGTGGCGGTGGTCGAAGGCCGCGACCAGCTTCAGCGCCTTCGAGAGCAGCATGCCGTTGCCGAACACGTCGCCGCTCATGTCGCCGACGCCGGCGACCCGGATCGGCTGCTTCTGGACGTCGACGCCCATTTCGCGGAAGTGGCGCTGGACCGAGACCCAGGCGCCCCTGGCGGTGATCCCCATCGCCTTGTGGTCGTAGCCGTTGGAGCCGCCGCTGGCGAAGGCGTCGCCGAGCCAGAAGCCGCGCTCGATCGCGATCGCGTTGGCGACGTCGGAGAAGGTCGCCGTGCCCTTGTCGGCGGCGACCACGAAATAGGGATCCTCGGCGTCGCGGATGGCGACGCCCTCCGGATGGACGACCCTGGAGCCGACGATATTGTCGGTGACCGAGAGCAAGGCGCGGATGAAGATCCGATAGGCCTCGGTCCCTTCGGCGAACCAGGCGTCGCGATTCGAGGCGGGCGGCAATTGCTTGGCGTAGAAGCCGCCCTTGGCGCCGGTCGGCACGATCACCGCATTCTTGACCACCTGCGCCTTCATCAGGCCGAGCACCTCGGTGCGGAAATCGTCGCGCCGGTCGGACCATCTGAGGCCGCCGCGCGCGATCGGGCCGCCGCGCAGGTGGATGCCCTCGATCCGCGGCGAATAGACCCAGATTTCGCGCCACGGCACCGGCGCCGGCAGGCCGGGCACGGCGGCGGATTCGAGCTTGAAGGCGAGCGCCTCGGCGCCCGACGGGGCGAAGGCGTTGGTGCGCAGGGTCGCCGCGATGACGCCGCGGATCAGGCGCAGGATGCGGTCCTCGTCGATCGCCGCGACGTTGGAAAGGCCCTTGTCGATCTTCTTCTCGGCCGCCCTCACCGCGTCGTCGCGCGGCTCCGCCGCCGCCGGATCGTGCATCGCGTCGAACAAGGCGATCAGGCCCTTGGTGACCTCGGGCGCGCGGCGCAGCGCGTCGACGACGGTGATCAGCGAATAGGCAAGGCCGGTCTGGCGCAGATAGCGGAACCAGGCGCGGAACAGCATCACCTCGCGCGGATCGAGCCGGGCCGAGACGATGAGCTGGTTGAACGGGTCGTTCTCGCCCTTGCCCTCGAGCACGTCGGCGATCGCCTGCTCGACCAGGGTCGCGCGCTTCAGCACCGCCGAGGCGTCGCCGCCGCCCGGCATCTGCAGGTCGAAATCGTGGACATAGCCGGTGGTGCCGCCGCGGCCGACCGGGGTCGGCACCTCGTCGAGCACGCGGAAGCCGAAATTCTCGAACACCGGCACCGCCTCCGACAGCGGGATGATCGCGCCCATCCGGTAGGTCTTGAGGTGGAGCCGGTCGTCGGCGTCGCTGTCGCGGCGGAACAGGCGCACGTCGCGCGCGCCCGGATCTTCGAGGCCCGACAGGCAGACCACGTCCCTGGCCGCGTCCTGGGCGCCGGTGCGGATCCTATAGCCTTCGGGGAATTGGTCGAGATAGGTGAGCGCCAGCCGGGTGGCGCGCGCCGGCCCGACGATCCCGCCCAGCGCCTCCTCGACGCTCGGCACCCAGCCGCGCACCATCTCGTCGAGCCTCTTGTCGAGCGCCTTGACGTCGGGCGTCGGCCTTTTGGCGTCGATGTTGAGCGTGTAGCGGACCAGCGCCAGGTCGCCGTCGCCAAGGTCCACCGACCAATTGGTGATCCGGCCGTCGGCGGCCTGCTCGATCATCTCGCCGATCGCGACCCGGCGCCGGGTGGTGAGCTCGTCGCGCGGCAGCCAGACGAAGGCGAACAAATGGCCGAGCAGGATCGAGCGGACGAGGAGCAGGGTCGGCCGCGGCCGGTCGGCCAATGAGATGGCGGTGGCGGCGAGCTCCTTGACCGCCTCGGGCCGCAAATTGATCAGGAGGTCGCGCGGCAGCGAGGCCAAAGCGTGGCGAAGCGCCTTGCCGCTATGGCCGCTGGGCTCGAAGCCGAACGCCTTTTCGAGCGCGGCGAGCTGGCGGCGAAGCACCGGCACGTCCTCGATCGGCACGGTCAGCGCCTGGCTGGTCCACAGGCCGGCATGGACGCCGATGCCGGTGATCCGGCCCTCCTCCCGGAGCGGCACGACGACGAGGTCGAGCGGCACCCGGCGGTGGACCGGCGAACGTAAATCGGCCTTCGCCATGAGCGGCTCCTGGCCGCCCTCGACGAAATAGCGGATCGCGCCCTCGCAGCCGCCTTCGTCGGTCGGATCGTCGGTGAGCTTCATGATGCCGAGCCGCCTGGACGGCTTCTCGCCCGGCCGCTCGACCTCGTAGCCGAGCAGCGTCATCGCGCCGTCGGCGAGCCAGTGGAGCAGCGCCTTGCCCTCGTCGTCGGCGACGGTTTCGGCCTGGGCGTGCATATTGGCCTGCATCGTCCGCCAGTCGGTGACCGCGGCGCGGACGTCCTCGAGCACCTTGCGCAATTCGGCGACCAGCTCGGCGCGGCCCTTCGCGTCGGCGCGGTCGACCTCGATATACATCAGCGATTCGCGCCGTTCCCTGTCGTCGCACAGCGCCTCGATTTCGGTCAGGCCGCCTTTCTCGTCGCGGGTGACGCAGACCACCGGGTGGAGCAGCCGGTGGATGATGAGGCCGCGCGCGGCGATCGCCTGGGCGACCGAATCGACCAGGAAGGGCATGTCATCATTGGCGATGCCGATCCGCATCCGCCGGTGGCCGAGGCTGGTGCCGGTCGATTCGAGCCGGACCGAAGCGATTCCGGGCGAGCGGCGGCCGGCGCAGCCGGCGAGGAAGGCGGCGGCGGCCTGGCAATCCTCGGTGCTGAAATCGTCCAGCTCTCCGGGCAGGGCGCCGCCGCACAGGGAGGTGGCGAGATTGTCCAACAGGCGCTGGTGAGCGGCTTCCCCCGCTACCATGCTGTCCGCTTTCATAAAGTCCGCTCCCGGGATTCAGGCGGCGCGCGCCCGGCTGTGCGGGGGCCTATAGACCCGGCCCCGCGGTGGCGGCAAGGCCAGGCCCCGCAGCCAATACGCGCCCTCACTGGACGGTGATCTGCCCGTTCATGCCGAAGGTCGCGTGGAGCGTGTGGGTGCAGCGCAGCCGATAGGTCCCGCGCGCCGGCGTCAGGCGGATGTCGACGCTGCCGTGGCCCGGCACCTCGACCGCGCCGCGCCGGACCGGGCCCGAGACATTGGCCGCGGCGGCGAAGAATTGCGGCGCCGAGAAATTGTGGCCGCCGCCGCCCGCATTGACCAAATGGAGCACCACCGGCCGGCCGGCGGCAAGCCTGATCGCGCTCGGGCTGAAATCGAAATTGGAGAGCCGCACCTCGATCACGCGCGGAGCCTCGGCCCCCTGCGCGGAAAGGACGGCCGGCGAGCAGATCAAAAGGGCGAAAAGGACAGCACGCATGAGTCGACTCCTGTCGAACCCCCCGGCGGCGGCGGTCATAGCATCAAAACGGCGGCGTGAAAGCTTAAGCGGCGCTCTTGCGGATCGCCTGCTCGACCAGGCCCTGGTCGGAGACCGGGGCGACGATGTCGAAGCCGTTGGCGTCGCGGCGGGCGACGAGGAGGACGAATTCGTCCTCGCCCTCGACCTCCATCCGGACCCGGGCGAGCGGCGGCGCGGCGTGGAGCGCGGCGCGGATTTCGGCCCAATGGTCGGGCCGGGCGGCGGGGCGGCGATGCGCGCGCTCGGCGGCGACCACGCCCTTGAGCCCGCCTTCATGCCCCTCGATCAAAGCGGCCAGCGTGCCGGCGGCGATGCCCTCGCGCTTGGCCCAGCTCAAGGCGGCGGCGAATTCGGTGAGGCGGGCCTTGTCGTAATGGACTCCGAAGACGAGCTTGGCGACCGGCGTCATCGGCGCCCGCGCCTGCGCCTTCAGCCCGGCATCGTCGAGCAATTCGGCATAATCGCCCGGCGCGGCTTCGGCAGCCAGCGCGAAATCATAGGCGAAACCGAGCGCGCGGTAGAGCGCGGCGCGGCTGCGCGCGTCGCAGGCGGCCGCCTCGGCGGCGCTGTCGCGGGCGGCCGAGAGCCGGTCGCCGAGGCCGTCGTCGGGCCACAGGCTCAAGGTCGCCTTGTCGATCGGTTCGGCGAGGTCGTCGGTCACCACCGCTTCGACATAATTGGAATTGGGGCCGTCGGCCCAGGCCGGCGAATCGGCGCCGTTCAGGGCGAGCGGCGCCGGCGCGGCGGCAAGCGCGCGGCCGACCTCGCCGGCGATCCCGGAGGCGGTCTCGTGGTCGGCGATCTCCTTCCAGTTGATCACCCCGTAGATGAAGTCGATGCCCTGCCCGTCCGACGAGAGCGGCATGAGGATTCCGCGATAGAGCGTGTTGTGCCCGCGCATGCCGACGAACTCGGCCTCGAAGCCGATCGGCGCGCGATTGGCGATGATCTGGAGATAATGGTCGGTCAGCCGCGACAGCAGCGAGCGCCCCGGCACCTCGCTGATATGGCGGATGGCGCCGTCGAGCGCGCATTCGATGCGCAAGGCGCGGCCGAGAAAGGCGATTTCGGGATCTTCGGGATTGCCGGAGAAATCCAGGAGGACGCTGTGCGGGCCGAAATCGCCGATCGTCTGCGGATCGACGTCCTGGATCGAGGGATAGGGGCGCCCGCCGAGCAGCGAGACCCAGTAATTGTAGGCGCGGACGTGCATGCGGCGCTCGTCGACGCCGATCTCGGGCGGGCGCTCGATGGCGGGTTCCTCCTCGGGCGCGGCGGACAGCGCCGCTTCGTCCTCGAACCCCCGGGAGATTTCCATATGATCCGCGTCCTTGGCAGCACTCTTCGGCTCGGAGAATGCGCCCGACGTGGTTGAGATATGGTTAAGCGCGCCTTGGCGATAAGCTGCGGCTTCTGCGGGGCGCGGCTGCAGATCGAGGTGGTGCCGCTTAGGTGACTCGAACACCTGACCCCATCATTACGAATGATGTGCTCTACCAGCTGAGCTAAAGCGGCGCTCCTGGAAAGCCGGCGGCTCTATCAGCGGGCCGCGGCGATGACAAGCGAGGTCGCGCCAGGGTCCGTATTAGTGCGCGGGCTCGTCGTCGTGGGCCTCCCCCTCCTCCGGGGGCCGCGGGACCGGGGCGCGCAGATAGGATTTGAAGCAGACCCGGTCGATCCGGACCTCGCCCGCGAGCACCGCGATGCGGACGCCCGCCGGATGATGCAGGGCGGTGCCGATATTGGCCACCGTCCAGCGCTG
The DNA here is from genome assembly GCA_034668505.1 of Sphingomonadales bacterium. Classification (GTDB taxonomy): domain Bacteria; phylum Pseudomonadota; class Alphaproteobacteria; order Sphingomonadales; family Sphingomonadaceae; genus Allosphingosinicella. Next base: position 15,223 of record JAXDPD010000005.1, on the reverse strand, counting down.
CCTCGGCGCGCGCCAGCGCAGGATCCGGCCGCGGTCGCCGCGCGCGAGCGAGTCGGGCACGGCGACTTGCATCGCGCCGGCGCCGGCGCTGTCGCCGGTCAGCACGACATGGGTGTAGCGGCCCGTCCCGCCGGGCAGCGCCAGCACCTCGGTCCCCGCCGGGATCGCGGCCGCGCCGAACGGCACCCAGGAGCGCTGGTCGGGCGCGAGGACGAGGAAGCCGGAAGGCTCGGCGCAGGCGATTGCGGGGGCATCGTCCATCGCCCGGTCGAGTTCGGGCCCGAACACCGCGCAGCCGGCGAGCGGCGCGGCGCAAAGGATCGCGGCGATGCCCCGGCTGATCCGCATGATCTTCCCCCTTCGCTGGCCCATTGCCTGACCGTCATAAGGCAAAGCGCGCGGAACGGAAAGAAAGCCGCCCGCGACCGTCCAGCCGAAATCGACGCCGCCCCGGCATCGGCGCCCTGCTCGACCGGCGGCTGGTGCCTGCGCAATCGACGGGGCCGTCCATCGAAACCTGGGAGCATGCGTGAAAACCCGCTCCTGCGGAGCCAGCTCCGCCACCAGGAAAACGGACACGATTCTCGTGGCTTAATCAATCGTTTCTTATAAGACAGCCGTCTTATAAGACAGAAACATTGAGATCTCTTGGAGGCCCAGGCCAGGCTTTGCGGTCGGCAGGCCCGTTGGGCGGCTGGGCAGCTGGGCGGCTGGACGGCTGGACGGCTGGGCAGCTGGGCGGCTGGGCGGCTGGGCGGCTGCGCGGCTGGCGGCTGCGCGGCTGGCGGCTGGCGCGGCGGTTTGAGCGGGGGCGGCGATCCGGGGGGCGTTGCGGTTCGACGGCGGCTTGGAGCCGGGCCGGACGCAGGCTTAGGCGGCACGCCCGGCGCAAGGCCCGGCGCCCGGCGCGGGAGGGCCCCGGCTCGGGACCCGGCATCGGGCTCAGCGGCGGTTGTCGCCCTGGGGGCCGAAATGGCCCTTGGCGATGGGCTTGCGGTCCGCCTCGATGATCATCTCCAGCGTCGCCGGATGGAGCGGCGTCGCGAACTGGAAGCCGGTCTGGCCGCCCTCGGCCCAGATCACCCGGCTGTTCTGCGGCTCGAGGCCGGGCAGCTTGAGCCAGACGTTGGTGCCGGTCTCGAGCGCGAGGTCGGTCTCCGCCATGAAGCCGTCGGTCGACAGGTTCATCACCTCGGCCTCGACGATCCTGGCGCCAGGATCGCGCAGCCGCGCCGCCAGGTTGACGATCCGGCGCTCGGCCGAGCGGCCTTCGACGACGGGAAGGATTGCCAATTGTGCCCTGCTCACGAAAACTCTCCGGAAAGAAGGCCTTGTTATGCGCAGCGATTGGCTAAACAAGGATTAAGCGCATTCGACAGCCTTGTCGGAACCCGCGCGCGGCCATGAACGATATGGGTCCCGAAACTTTCTCCCTGGAGTGACCGTGAAGCCAAGACTCTGGATCGCCGCCGCGTTGATCGCCCTTTCCGCCTGCACCGAAGCGCCGCCGGCCCCGACCGGACCGGTCCCCCCGGCGGTGGAGGCGGGCGCGCTGCGCGGCGCCGCGACCGATCCGCGCGTCGCCCGCTTCTACGCCGCCCGCCAGTGGCGGCCCGCCTGGACGGCCGAGGCCGAGGCGGCGCTCAGGGCGGCGATCGGCGAGGCGGACAGGCATGGGCTCAGGCCCGACGATTTCCTGGGCCCCCTCGCCCGCGCCCGCACCCCGGAAGCGCGCGAGGCCGCCTTGAGCCTCGCCGCGCTCGCTTATGGCGAGGCGCTCGCCCGCGGCCGCGTCGATCCGTCGCGGACCGAGCGGATCTACGAGATTCCGCGCCCCAATCCCGATCTCGCCGCCGGGCTCGAAGAGGCGCTCGGCGGCGATCTCGGCCGCTGGCTGGGTGGCCTGGCGCCGCAGGATGCCGATTACCGCGCGCTCTCCCGGGCCTATCTGGCGGCGAAGCGCGAGGCCGTCGCGGCGCGCGGCCGGGCGCCGGCCGCGCTCGGCGACCGGGTCCGCACGCTCGCCGTCAACCTGGAGCGGCGCCGCTGGCTGGAGCGCGCGCCCGCCCCGACCCGGATCGACGTCAACACCGCCTCGACCATGCTCGTCTATTGGCGCGACGGCAGGGTCCGCGACTCGCGCCGCGTCGTCGTCGGCTCGGCCGGCGATCGGGCGACGCCGAGCCTCGCCACCCCCATGTTCCAGCTCGTCGCCAATCCGACCTGGACCGTGCCGAAATCGATCGGGATGAGCGCGCGCTACATGGCCCGCAACCACATCATCGTGCGCAACGGCCGCCGCGTCCAGCCTTCGGGCCCGCGCAATGCGCTCGGCCTGGTCAAGTTCGACCTGCGCAACGGCCACGCAATCTATCTGCACGACACGCCCTCCAAATCGCTCTTCCTGCGCGACGAGCGCCACGCCAGCCATGGCTGCGTGCGCGTCCAGGACGCGCTCGCCTTCGCCGAGATGATCGCGCGCGATAGCGGCATATTCGAGCAATGGCAGCGCGCCCAGCGGCCGCCGCGGCCCGACGCGGAGGGCGAAATGCGCTACGTCCAGCGCTGGCTGCCGCTGCGCCGCGAAATCCCGGTCCGGCTGCTCTACCAGACGGCCTATGTCGAGAACGGGCGGGTGGTGATCGTCCGCGACGTCTATGGCCGCGACGCCCGGGTCGCCGCCGCGCTCGGCATCGGCCCGCCGGTGCCGCCGCCGCCGCCGCCGCCGGGTCCGGAGGATGTCGGGCCCTGAGGTTGCGCGCCTTTGCCTAGTGGCAGGCCTTGAGGTTGCGCTTCAGCAGCCAGTAATTGACCGGCCAGGCGGCGAGGAAGCCGGCGGGGACGGCGACGAGCAAGCCGCGCCAGAACATCCAGGAGAAGACCGACGGCGCGCTCATGCCGCCCATCTGATAGTCGACCGCGTTCATCGCGATCTCCATCATGCCGATCGAGATCACTTCCCCGATCCAGATGATCCCGAACGCGGCGGCAAGGCCGATTTTCCGGCTCCGCATCACCGGCAGAAGGCCCAGCGTGATGCCGGCGCCATAAGCGAGCAAGGTGGCCAATGCGATCGTCTGCCATGGCGGCAGGCCGAGGCCGACGCCGATCAGCAGGCCCGCGGCCTCGCCGATCACGCAGCCGGTGAGGCAGTGCAGGGTCGCGTGCGCCGCCAGCCGCCATGGCCCCGCGCCCGGCGCGCCATGCCCGTGATCGGCGCAATGATCGTGTCGATGCTCGGCGTGGGACGACATGGCAACCTCCCGCAAAGGATTCATGATACCCCCTATGGGTATGCTTGACATATACCCCATGGGGGCATTAGACAAGGCGATATGAAACGCGACAACAAGGCGGCGCTGACCAATCGCCTGAGCCGGATCGAAGGCCAGGTGCGCGGCGTCGCGCGGATGATCGACGAAGACCGTTATTGCATCGACGTGCTCACCCAGGTGCAGGCGATCCGCGCCGCTCTGGCGAGGGTCGAGACCGAGATGCTGAACGATCATCTCGGCCATTGCATCGAGGCCGCGATCAGCGGCGGCGACGCCGCTGATCAGCGCCGCAAGGCGGGCGAATTGATCCAGCTCCTGCAGCGGAGCGCGCGATGATCCGCATCCTCCGCCTGCTGCTGCTCGCCGCCTTGACGCTGGCGCCGGCCGGCCGGATCGGCATGGCGCAAGCCGCCGCCGCGCCGGCCGCCGCCTCCGGCCATTGCGCGGACAGGCCGGGCCATGCGCCCGCGCCCGCCGGCGATAAGCGCATGACGATCGATTGCATGATCGCCTGCGCCGCGCTGGCCGCGATGCCCGCGCTTTTCGTCGCACCGATGCCGGTGGCGGCAGATCCGCTTCCGATCGCGGCTTCCTTTCCCGATCCCACCGGCATCGGCCCCGAGGCGGAGCCGCCACCGCCCCGATTCTCCTGACGATCCGGCCCTTTCGCTCGAATCCACGGGAGACCTGACATGAAGCCGTTCCGAACGGCCGCCGCGGCCTGTGCGCTGCTCGGCGCCGCGCCCGCCTTCGCCCAGCATGGCGATCATCGAAGCCCCCCGGCCGCGCAGGACCCGCATGCGGGCCATTCCATGCCGGCCCGGGAAGACAATGAGGAAGACAATGAAGTCGTCGTCGACCCCAGCGCCGGCCCGACCATGGCGCGCGACGGATCGGGCACGTCCTGGCGGCCCGATTCCTCGCAGGATCCGCGCGGGCGCGCCGCGCTCCATGCCATGCAGGGCGACTGGATGTTCATGGGCCATGCCCTCCTGAACGGGGTCTATGACTGGCAGCAGGGCCCGCGCGGCGGCGAGACGGGCTTCGCCTCGGGGATGATCATGGGGATGGCGCGGGGCGAGCTCGGCGTCGGCCGGCGGATCGAGCTGCGCGTCATGCTGAGCCCCGATCCGCTGATGGGCCGCCGCGGCTATCCGCTGCACCTCGCCGCCGGCGAGACCGCGGACGGCGCGACGCCGCTCGTCGACCGCCAGCATCCGCACGATTTCTTCATGGAGCTCTCGGCGCGCTACACCCATAATCTCACCGACGACGTCAGCGCCTTCGTCTATGCCGGCCTTCCCGGCGAGCCCGCTTTCGGCCCGCCCGCCTTCATGCACCGCATGTCGATCATGGATTCGCCCGAAGCGCCGATCAGCCATCACTGGCTCGATTCGACCCATATCAGCTTCGGCGTCGTCACCCTCGGCCTCGACTTCGGCGATTTCAAGATCGAGGGCTCGCGCTTCAACGGCCGCGAGCCCGACGAGCGGCGCTGGAACATCGAGACCGGGCCGCTCGATTCGACCGCTTTGCGCCTCTCCTGGAACCCGACCTACAATCTCGCCCTGCAGGCGAGCTGGGCGCATCTGGTGAGCCCCGAACAGCTCGAGCCCGGCGCGAACAGCATCCGCTGGTCGGCGAGCGCGCTCTACACGCGGCGCTGGGACGATGGCCTTTGGTGGTCGTCCACCCTGGCCTGGGGCCGGCGCGACGGCGACGACGCCTTCGTCCTCGAAAGCGCCGCCGGCCGCGGCTTGTGGACGATCTTCGGCCGCGCCGAAATCGCCGAGAATGACGAGCTGACCTTCGCCGGCGGCCATCACGGCCCGCGCTACACGATCGGCAAGGTTTCGCTGGGCGCGATCCGCGACGTCGAAATCGGCCGCGGCGTCCGGCTCGGGCTCGGCGCGCTCTATGCGATGAACGTCGTTCCCGCGCCGCTCGAAGCGCTCTATGCGGGGGATCCGGACGGGGCGATGGTCTTCATCCGCCTGAAGATCGATTGAGCGGGAAGGGAAGATTCCGATGATGCTGACCAGACGCGCCGCTTTGGCCGCTTTGCCTTTGCTGTTCGCCACTTATGCCGAAGCGGCGCAGGCCGGGCCGGTCGTCACGGTGGTGAAATCGCCGAGCTGCGGCTGCTGCAACGCCTGGGTCGCGCATCTGCGCGGCGCCGGCTTCCAGGTGCGGATCACCGACGCCGCCGACGTCACGCCGACGGCGCGGCGGCTCGGCGTGCCCGAGGATCTGCGCTCCTGCCACACCGCGTCGGTCGGCGGCTATGCGATCGAGGGCCATGTCCCGGCCGCCGACATCAGGCGCCTGCTGCGCGAGCGGCCCGCCGCCGCCGGCCTCGCCGTTCCGGGCATGCCGATGGGCTCGCCCGGCATGGAGCATGGCAGCCATAGCGAGCCCTACCGGACGATCCTGTTCACCCGGGCGGGGCAGCGGCGGGTGTTCGCGTCCCATTGATCCGGCGCGCCCTGCGCCGCCTCAGCCACGCGGTGAGGCCAAGCCGGCTCGGCAGCATGACGATGCCGGCGATGCTCATCACCAAAGCCAAAGCGGTCGCGACGACCAGCAGCCAGGTGTTGAAATTGGCATGGCCGCCCCAATCCATGATGTGCAGCCCCCAGAGGAAATCGTAGGTCCGCCACAAATTCGAGCGCCGCGCGGTCACCGCGCCGGTATCGGCGGCGACGTAGATGGAACGGCCCTCGCCATCCTCGAAATCGACCCGCCAGGCCGGCAGCGCGCCGCGATATTCGGAATCGTTCCCGGCGATCCGGGTCACCCGCGCCGCGCGCAGATCGCCGGCATGGTCGGCCTCGGCGATCCGCGCCGCCAGCGTCAGCGGGACCGGCGACAGGCGGCGCGTCGTGGCGAGATCGTAGAGGACCGGCCGCGCGCCATGGCCGCCGATCAGGGCCGCGGGCCGCCCGTCGACGCGCCTGATCTCGACCGTCTCGGCCTGGGCCAGCCCCGCCGCCTCCAGCCGCGCCAAGCCGGCGGCGGCCTCGCCGAGCGGCACCGGCGCCGGCGCCGCCGCGGCCATCGCATGCTCGCTCCTGACCTTCTCGATCGGGAACCAGGCGAAGAACAGGCCGCTTGCGAACCAGAACAGGATCTGGATCGCCATCACCAGCGCCAGCCATTTGTGGACCTTCGCCCAGATGCCCCCGCTTGTCGCCATGGCGCTCCCCCTCGACGGCCGCTACATTGCGGCGCGATGAAGCTCACCCTCTACGATTATTACCGCTCCTCGGCGAGCTACCGCGTCCGCATCGCGCTCAATCTCAAGGGCGTCGCTTACGAGCGCGTGCCGGTCAACCTGCTCGAGGGCGAGCAGAGCGATGACGCCTATCGCGCGCTCAACCCGCAGGGCTTCGTGCCGATGCTGGCGGCGGACGAGGCGCGGCTCACCCAGAGCCTCGCCATCATCGCCTGGCTCGACGCGCGATTTCCGGAGCCGCCGCTGCGGCCGGACGACCCCCATGTGCTGGCGCTGGCGCTGACCATCGCCGCCGATATCCACCCGGTCAACAATCTGCGCGTGATGAAGCACCTCGCCCGGCTCGGCATCGGCCAGGAAACGCGCGACGACTGGTACCGCCACTGGATCCGCGAAGGCTTCGGCGCGCTCGAGGCGCTCGCCGCGCCGGACGCCGGCCGCTTCCTCGCCGGCGAGGAGGTCACGCTGGCCGACATCTGCCTGGTCCCGCAAATGTACAATGCGCGGCGCTTCGAGGTCGACCTCGCGCCCTACCCGGTCCTGATGCGCGCCGACGCCGCGGCGGCCGCGCTCGACGCCTTCGCCGCCGCCCATCCCGACAGGGTCGCGCCGGCCGCCGCGACGCGCTAAAAGAGCGGCAATCGAGGAGAATCCGCATGGGACGTGTCGAAGCGATCGCCAATTCCTACGCCGAGGCCCAGGCGCTCTCGACGGTCGAGATTCCTTCGCTCAAGGACAAGGTCGGCGCGGAGGAATGGAAGGTCCGCGTCGATCTCGCCGCCGCCTACCGGCTGGTCGCGCATTATGGCTGGGACGATCTCATCTTCACCCACCTCTCGGCGCGCGTGCCGGGCCCCGAGCATCATTTCCTGCTCAATCCCTACAACCTCATGTTCGAGGAGGTCACCGCCTCCTCCCTCGTCAAGGTCGACATGCAGGGCAATCCGGTCGATCCGACGCCGTTCATCACCAATGCGGCCGGCTTCACCATCCATTCGGCGCTGCACATGGCGCGCGAGGACGCGCAGGCCGTGATCCACCTCCATACGCCCGACGGCCAGGCGGTCTCCGCCCATCATGAGGGCCTCATGCCCTTGACCCAGACCGCGATGCTGATCCGCGACGAGATCGCCTATCACGATTATGAGGGCGTCGCCGTCGACCTCGACGAGCGCGAGCGGCTGATCGCCGACATCGGCGACAAGGGCGCGATGATCTTGCGCAACCACGGCACGCTGGCGGTCGGCGACACTGTCGGCGAAGCCTTCATCCGCATCTATTTCCTCGAACGCGCCTGCGAGGCCCAGATCAAGGCGCTGTCGGCCGGCGAAGCCAATCTCAGCAACCCGCCCCAGGGCTCGCCCGAGCTCACCGCGGAGATGGGCAAGGTCGGCCTCAAGATGGCCGCCAACCTGCTGGCCTGGCCGGCGTTGCTGAGGAAGGCCTACCGGCTCGATCCGAGCTTCGCGACCTAGGCTTGCTTTTACGGAAAAGCCGGATTATCCCGACTGCGATTGCACAGGCCAATGGGCAATCGCCGAATCAGATATGAGGGAATCCGTGAAGACGGTTTCGGCCAAAGAGGTTGCGAGCAAGTTCGGCTTCTACACGGATGAGGCGATGCTTCACCCGGTCGGCATTCAGCGCCACGGCACGACGCGCGTGGTGATGCTCTCGCTCAAGGAATATGAGCGCCTCCTGCGCCGCGATCGTCAGGTTCTTCTCGTGAAGGATCTCGACGATGAAACCATCGAAGCCATCCGCAACGCCGAACCGTCCGAGCGGTCGAAGGAGCTCGGGCGGCTCCTGGAAGATCCCGGAACCCGCTGACGTTCTTTCTTATTCCTATCTCTGGGCGCGCGAGGCGGCAAAGGGAGAAGATAGTGGCCGGAAGGATCGGCCGGTCGTCGTCGTCGTCGCGGTGATCGCCCGGAGAAGCGGCACTCGGCTTCTGGTTGCCCCGATCACCCACGTTCCGCCCGAGCGCATCGCCGACGCCATAGAGATCCCGGCCATCGTCAAAAAGCAGCTCGGACTAGACGGGGCTAGGAGCTGGATCGTGTTGACCGAGCTCAACGGCTTCATCTGGCCGGGGCCCGACGTCAGGATAGCGCCTGGCCAGCCGAGCCCGCGCTATGACGCCATCCCGGACTGGCTGTTCTTCGATGTCCGAGAGGCCATCCTTCGCCGCTCCCGAGCCGGCCAGCTGAGAATCACCAAGCGGACCGAGTGATCAGCCCACCCAGTCCCGCTTCAGCCTTTTCGCCGCGACGAAATAGATGGCCGCGCTGAGCAGGTAGAAGCCGAGGCCGTAGAGGATCGAATATTGCAGCGAATCGGTGCCGTGGGCGGCCTTCATCCGGTCCGAGAGCCAGCCAAGGAAATAGATGCCGAAGGCGATGCCGATCAGATTGTTGATGAACAGGAAGCTCGCCGAGGCGGTGGCGCGGATCGCGGGCTGGACGATATGCTGGATCGCCGAGATGACCGGGCCGAGCCAGGCCAGGGCGGTCATCTGGCCGAGCGCGAACAAGGCCCAAGCCACCCACAGGTTCGGCGCGAACAGGCCCAATGCGAAAGCAGGCGCGGTGACCAGGAAGCAGCAGGCCGGGATCAGCGCGTAGATTGCCGGCCGGGCCGGACCGAGCCGGTCGCCGAGCCAGCCGCCGAGCCAGGTGCCGGCGACTCCGCCGACCAGCACGATCGAGCCGTAGAACCAGGCGACGTCGCCCTGCGCCAGATGGAAGCTGCGCTCGAAGAAGCTCGGCAGCCAGAAGATCAGCCCATAGCCGAGGATCGAGCCGGACGCGGCGCCGAAGGAGAGCAGCCAGAAGCTCGGATTGGCCGCCAGCGTCGCGCCGGCCGCCAGGAGAGGCGGCGCCGGCGGCACCGCCTCGCCCTCCGCCCGGTCGAGGCCGCCGCGCTTCGGCTCGCGGATCAGCGTCCAGACCAGCAAAGCGGTCGGCAGGCCGGCGAGGCCGACGATCAGGAAGGCGGCGCGCCAGGAGAGGTGGGTGGTCAGCCAGCCGCCGAAGAAGATGCCGAGCGCCGAGCCGATCGGGATGCCGAGCGAGAAGAAGGCCAAAGCCCGCGCCCGCCGCGACCTCGGATAGAAATCGGCGATCAGCGAATAAGAAGGCGCGATCCCGCCCGCCTCGCCGAACGCGACGCCCATCCGCGCCAGCACCAGCTGCAGATAATTCTGCGCCAGCCCGCAGGCCGCGGTGAACAGGCTCCACAGGCCGATCGCGGCGGCGATGATCGGGACGCGGCTGCGGCGGTCGGCGAGCCAGGCGATCGGGATGGCGATGGTCGCGTAGAAAATGCCGAAGACGACGCCGAGCACGCTCAAGGCGGTGTCGCTGAGCCCGAACTCGCTTTTGATCGACGGCGCCAATATGCCGATGATCTGCCGGTCGACGAAGTTGAAGATATAGGCGAGGAGCAGGACGAGGAGGACGCGCCCGCCCGGGCCCGCCCCCTCGCTCCCGCTCCCGCCCGCCCCCCGCATCAGCGGAAGTTGAACCCGAGGCTCAGGAAGATCTGGCGCGGATTGCCGTAGAAGGCGGTGGCGATGCCTTCACGCCCGAGGCTGGGGATGGGGTTGCCCCCCACCATCGTCGGCACCCCGGTGGTCGGGTTGGTGACCAGGAACTGGTAGCCCGAGGTGATATATTGCTCGTCCAGGATGTTCTTGGCGTGGAGCCCGATCGTGTAGCGATTGTCGGCGCTCGCCCAGACCAGGTGCGCGTCCCACAAGGCATAGCCCGGCTGGTCGAGATAGGGACTCGGCGTCTCGAACTGGAAGGTCTTGCTCCGGTAGGACAGGGTGGTGCTCATCGACAGATCGCCGCCCATGACCGGGGTGGTGAAATCGAGCGTGCCCGACAAGGTCCATTTCGGCGTGTTCTGGATGCGCCGGAAATCGGCGACATCGACCGGGCCCTGGCCCGGAATGTTGGTGATGAACTCGTCATATTGGGCGTCGAGATAGCCCAATGTCCCGGAGAAGTTGAGCCGCGATCCATTGTCCGCGCGGAGCAGGTTGGCGAACACCTCCACCTCCACGCCCTTGAAGGTGGCGGCGCCGGCATTGGTGGTCACGCCGACGAAGGTGGGAACGTTGTTGATCACCGCGCCGACCGAGCCCGGCACCTGGACGTCGGTATAATCGGCATAGAAGCCGGCGATGGCGAGGCGCAGCCTGCGGTCGAACAGATTGGCCTTGTAGCCGATCTCGTAGCTGGTCACCCGCTCGGGATCGAACAGGAAGTAATCGTAGATCTCGCCGGGCTCGCGCGTGCCGTTGCCGTTGAGGTCCGGCGCTGCGGTGGACAGGCCGCGCGGATCGAAGCCGCCGCCCTTGAAGCCGCGCGACCAGCTCGCATAGATGGTGTTGTTGTCGTCGGGCCGGAAGCTCAGCGACGCGCGCGGGGTGAATTCGGTGAAGGTCGCCTCGCCGTTGAAGTTGGAGGTCCGCGCGCCGAGCTGGACGCCGTTGCCGCCGAGCGCGGGCGACGGGCCGTTGAGATAATTGGCGCGGATCACGGCCGCGCGGCGCCCGTCGTGGGTGTAGCGGCCGCCGAGCGAGAGCTGGACCCGGCTGGTGATGTCGTAGGTGAAATCGCCGAACGCCGCCCAGGTCTCGGTGTCGACGTCGCCGAAGGTCGAGGCGGTGAGGCCGGGCAGCACGATCGGGCTGGTCGTGGCCAGGACCACGTCGAACACGTTGCTGGCGTTGGCGTCGAGATAATAGACGCCCATCACCCCCGCGATCGGCCCGGCCGAGAAGATCAGCTGGAATTCGTTGGAGAATTGCTTGTTGCGGTAGATTGCGGGAACGTCGACGTCGGCGGCCGGCAGCGAATCGAAGTCGATCGGGGCATGGCTGATGTCCTGCCGATAGGCCATGATGTTGCGCAGGGTCACGTCGCCGAGCCGGAGTTCGGCGCGGAACGCGCCGCCATAGGCCTCGACGTCCTGGCGGGGCGAATTGAGCCCGGCGCGGGTGTCGTAGACGTCGCTGAGGACCGGCGCGCCGCTGAGCAGCCCGGGGATCAGCCGGTGGCCGTTGCGCGGATCCGAATTGTCGTTGCTGTAATCGCCGGTGAAGCGGAGGAAGATGTTATCGGCGGGCTCGAGCTCGACCGTGCCGCGCGCCGCCCAGACGTCGCGATTGTAATTGTCGAGGCCGTTGTTGAGATTCTCGCCGAAGCCGCCGCGGCTCAGCCGCGCCGCCGAGGCGCCGATCCTGACCTGGTCGGAAATCGGCGTGCTGCCCGAGACGATCAGGTCGACCTGCTCGTCGGTGCCGACATTGGCGCGGACGCTGAAGCTCGGGTCGGCGCTGAGCCGGCGGGTGACATATTTGATCGCGCCGCCGATCGTGTTGCGGCCGTAGAGCGTGCCCTGCGGCCCGCGCAGCACCTCAATCCGCTCGACGTCGTAAATGTCGAGCACCGCGGCCTGCGGGCGGTTCAGGAAGACGTCGTCCAGATAGAGGCCGACGCCCGCCTCGAAGCCGGCGACCGGATCCTGCTGGCCGACGCCGCGGATGAAGGCGGTCAGCGTGGTGTTGGTGCCGCGCGAATATTCGAGGGTGACGTTGGGCGTGGTGTCGTTGAGGTCGGTGATGTCGGTCGCGCCCTGGCGCTCGAGCGCCTCGCCCGAGAAAGCGGTGACCGCGATCGGCACGTTCTGCAGGCTTTCCTCGCGGCGCCGCGCCGTAACGACGATTTCGGCCTCGTCCTGGTCGCCGTGCGCAAAGGTCGGACTGAGCTCGCTCAGCTGCTCCTGAGGCCGCTGCGACGGGTCATCGGTCTGGGCGAGGGCGGGGCCGGTATAAGCGGTAAGCGCGACGATCGCGGTGGTCAGCTTGAACTTCTGGGTCATGACGTGTCTCCTCATGAATCTTTGCTGTGGGTGGTGCGGGCCAAAGACAGGCGGTCCGCGAAATCCTTCAGGATGGCGTTGAAATGTTCGGGCTCCTCGAGGTGCGGGGCGTGGCCGGAGCGCTCGAAGCGGACGGCGCGGGCCTGGGGCAGGGCCTCGACGAGATGGTCGGCGGTGTCGGCGCCGTAGAGCGAGCTTTGCGCGCCGTGGACGATCAGGGTCGGATGCTGGATCCGGTCGAGCAAGGCGCGCACGTCCTGGCGGATCAGCGAATTCCACACCGAGGCCATGGCGTCGGCGTCGTTGCGGGCGAATTGCAGGCTCGCCCAGTCGGCGAGCTTGCGCATTTCGGGCGCCACCGGCTGGGCGAAGATCGCCTGGCCGGCGCCCAGGGCGAAGGTCTCGAAATCGTCCCTGATGGCGATCGAGCGCGCCTCGCAGGCCTCGGGCGACAGGCCCAGATCCCATTCGGCGTCGTTCTTCACCCGCGCGGTCATGTCGACCACCACCGCGCCGGCGAAGCGCGACGCGGCAGGCCCGGCCAGCACGTGCCACAGGATCGTCGCGCCAAGCGACCAGCCAACCCCGATCGCCCCCTGAAGATCGAGCGCGTCGGCGAGCTCGGCGACGTCGGCCGCCATCCGCTCGACGCTCGGCGCGGGCATGTCCTCGCCGGCGGACGAGCCGTGGCCGCGCAGGTCGATGGCGATGATCCGGAAGCTGTCGGCGAGCCCGGCCTGGCCCTGGAAGAAGCCGCCATGCGCCATCAGCCCGTGAAGCAGCACGATCGGCGCGCCGCTGCCGCTGTCGCGATAGGCGATTCGCGTTCCGTCCGAAGCCGTGAAAGCCTGCAAAACCCCTCCCCCACAAGCCGCGCCCGCCCCTGTTCGAGGGTCTTGCGGCAGAGGGTCAATGGGCTAAATTGAAACCTGAGTCAATATTCAGATTGAAGGCATGGCGCGCGCGGCCCGCCTCAGCGGTCGACGCGCCCGAACACCAGCCCTGTATCGTCCGCGCGCGGCTGCGCACCGGCCGGCGGGGTGCGCCGTTCGACTGCGGAAAGCTGGCGGACGACGTCTTCGAACGCGCCCTCGACGGCGACCTGCTGGCCCTCGAAGAAGACGTCGGTGAAGGCGCCGTTCGCCGAGCGGATATGGGTTACCAAATCGGGGTTGATGGCGACCTTGCCGCCCCCACCCTTTCTCATGATCAGAAACTTCGCCAAATTCGCGTCCCCTTGCCCGACGGGCCCTAGCGCAAAATCGTTAAGCGGGGGTTTGCTCGCCGTCCGCAATCGTTCGGAGACGGAAGCCGACGGGTCTAGCGCGCCGGCGCGTCCTTCGCCGGGCCGGCGGCGAAGATGGCGGCGCGGTCCTTGCCGAGCTCGCGCATCGCCTCGGCGGCGGTCCAGCCCCAGGCGAGATGGGCGCCGAACATCAACGCGTCGCGCCTGGGCGGGTGCCGGGTCGCGGGCGCGAGCACGCCGAAGGCCGGCAGCCAGCCCATATAGCTGGCCAGCCAGATGCCGCCGCCGGCGATCGCTCCCGTCACCTTGTCGATCCTCGGATTGGCGGCGGCGATCAAGGCGCCGCAGGCGGCGCCGTAAGCGAAATGCGCGAGCAAGGTGAGGTCGGGCGCGATCGAGGCGGGCGGATCCAGCACCTCGTCGACAATCTCGCGCGGCGGCAGGGGATAGCGCTCCTTGCCCGGCAGGCGCTTGTGGAGATGGCGCATGGCCGAGGTCATCGCCATGGTCGCGACGAAGCCGGCAATCCCGCCGATCACGAGGCGCGCGGTCATTCCGAGCTCTTCGTCTTTCCTGCTCATAACGGCCAGCATAGGGGTCGCACCGGAAACGCTCAACGTTCCCCGGCGAAGGCCGGGGTCCAGCGGCCCCGCGGCGGGACTGGGCCCCGGCCTTCGCCGGGGAACAGGACGTCTAAAGCTCCACCCCGCTGGCGATCGCCTCGAGCTTCTTCAGGCGCTCGCGCACGGCGGCGAGCTCGATGCGGACGCCGATCTCGTCCTCGGCCGCCTCGGCGGCGTCGGGGCCGACGCCGCGGCTGGCGAGCTCGAGCCTCTTATAGTCGAGCCAGCCGCGCCAGGCCCGGCCGGCGGCAAGGGTGATCATGGCAGTGACGGCGAGCGCCGTGACGGCGAGGATGAGCGTTGCGGTCATCATGTCTTCCATTCCTGCTTGGGCCTGTTGCCAGCATTCGGCTCGACGCGGGCGCGCCTTTCTGCGGAGGCGCCTCTGCCTTCGACGAACGAAGCTCCCGGCCCCCTTCCTATTCGTATCTGAGCGCGAGGATCGGGTTGGCCCGCGCCACCTTGATCGCGTGCCCGGCGATGGTGCCGATGGCGATGACCAGCGCGAGCAGCCCGGCGAGCACGAACGGGGCGAGGCCCAGATCGATGCGCACGTTATAGCCGTCGAGCCAGGTCTTCATCGCGTAATAAGCGGCCGGCCAGGCGATCAGGTTGGCGATGATCACCGGCTTGGAGAATTGCCAGGCGAGCAGGCCGACGATGTCGCGGATGCGGGCGCCGAGCACCTTGCGGATGCCGATCTCCTTCGTCCGTCGCTCGGCGGTGAAGGCGGCCAGGCCGAACAGGCCGAGGCAGCCGATCACAACGGCGAGGAAAGCGAAGGCGGCGAAGATTTTCGCTCTCGCATCCTCGGCCTTGTACAGCTCGGCCATGATGTCCTCACTGAACTTGGCCGTGAAAGGCACTTCGTTGGTGATCTGCTTCCAGGCGCGCTCAATGCCGGTTCGGACTTTTGCCGGATCGCCGTTGTAGCGGACGATCGCCCAGCTCG
>JAXDPD010000004.1:0-26068 GCA_034668505.1 Sphingomonadales bacterium | reverse complement strand
CTCTGGTGCAGGCTCAAAGACTGGCGACGCATCGCAACCAGATACGACAAGCTCGCCAGAAACTTCCTCTCCGGCGCACTCATCGCAGCCGCGATCATCTACTGGTGCAATTGAGTCCGGACCCTAGATCATCGCCCTTGGATTGCTGAACACGCGGGTCACTTCGGGCTCGAAGCTTTCGAGGCTGTCGGCCGCGAAGCCGGGGTCGAAGGCGGGCGCGTCCCATTCGTCGACGAGCTTCTCGGCGAAGGCGTACCAGCTCTCGCCCCGGAACCGCTCGCGCCCTTCCGGGTCCTTGCCGAGATGCTCGAAATAATAGCGGCCCTGGAATAACTGGTGCCAGTAGACGGCGTGGTAGATGTCCTCGCGGACATAGGGCTTGAGCATCTCGGCGGCGATCGCGCCGTGATTGGGGATCGAGAAGAGCTTGCCGAGATCGTGGCAGAGCGCGGCCACCACTTCCTCGTCGCTGGCGCCGGCGCGGCGGGCGAGCGTGCCGGCCATCAGGCAATGGCCGAGCTGGGTCGCGGCGAAGCCGACCTCGATCTCGTCGAGGCGCCTCAGGCTCTCCATGATCTGCTTCGGGGCGGCCGAGACCTGGTGCTTGCCATGCTCGGCGGCGATATGGGCCCAGTCCTGCGGGGTGCCCGCTTTCATGTCGGTAAACATGAGACGCTTTCTATCATCGGCTGAGGGCGGCGGGAAGGCTGTCACAAAAGCTCAACATATGTCACGCAATCGTCTCATATGTTCGATCTGCCGCCGCCCGCACCAGCGATCGAATTCGTCCTCGCCAGCCGCGGCTATTCCAAGGGGCTGGCGCAGACCGACGGCGCCCAGTTCCTGGTCCGCGGCGAGGTCGAATTCGGCGCTCTCTCCGTCGCGGCCCAGTGGAAGAACGTCAATTCGTCCGGGGCCGACAGCGAAGCCCAGATCCAGATCGGCGTCGGCGGCGAGGTCGGCGGCTTCGATCTCGAGACGGCGGTCGGCTACAAGCGGCTGACCGGCCTTCCCTCCTCCGCCGACGAGGACACGATCGAATTCACCGGCTCCGCCAGCCGCGCCTTCGGTCCCCTGACGCCGCGCATCGCGCTGACCTTCAGCTTCGACGATCTCGGCGCCACGCGGCAGTCGCTCTACGCCGAGGCCGGCGCCGCGCTCCGCGTCGCCGCGCATACCAGGCTTCTTTTCCATGTCGGCCGGCGCGAACGCGGCGGCGGCGACGATTACACCGCCTTCGGCGCCGGTATTTCGCAGCAGATCGGCGCGCATGTCGTCGCCGAGCTGCGCTGGCACGACAGCGCCCGCAGCGCGCTCGGCGACGCCTACGAATCCCGCGCCGTCGCATCGATCCGCCTCCGCTTCTAGCCACGCCCGGCGCGAGCGCTTAGGCTCGGGGCCATGGACGGGGGAGCGACCGGAACCGTGACCGAGGCGCTGCGGCTTGCGGCGCGGCTGCTGCGCGAGCAGCCCCGCGCGGCGGCGGCGCAGGCGCGCGAGATCCTGCGCGCCGCGCCCGGCAATGCCGACGCCTCGCGGCTGCTCGGCGCCGCGCTCAGGCGCACCGGCGACGACGCGGCGGCCGAGCGCGCCGAGCTCGACGCCATCGCCTTTTCGGTCGGCGACGGCGAGCTGATGCGCGCCGCCGCGGCTTTGGTCGACAACGACCTCGCCGCCGCCGAGCATATCCTGCGCCCCCGGCTCAAGGCGAAGCCCACCGACGTCGCCGCGATCCGGATGATGGCCGAGCTTGCGGGCCGGCTCGGCCGCTATCCGGACGCCGAGAATCTGCTCAGGCGCGCGCTCGAGCTGGCGCCCGCCTTCGCGCCGGCGCGCGCCAATCTCGCCACCGTGCTCTACAGGCAGAACCGCCCGGCCGAGGCGATCGCCGAACTGGACCGCCTGCAGGGCGCCGACCATGAGGCCAACCGGAACCTCAAGGCCGCCGCGCTCGGCCGGATCGGCAGCTACGAGGAGGCGATCGGCCTCTACGAGCAGGTGCTGGCGCGCTTCCCCGGCCAGGCCAAGGTGTGGATGAGCTACGGCCACATATTGAAGACGGTCGGCCGCCAGGCGGACAGCGTCGCCGCCTATCGCCGCGCGATCGCTGCGGCGCCGGGCCTGGGCGAAGTCTGGTGGAGCCTCGCCAATCTGAAGACATTGGCGTTCGACGCGGCCGACATCGCCGCGATGGAAGCCGCGCTCGAAGGCGCGCAGCTGAGCGAGGAGGACCGCTTCCACCTCCATTTCGCGCTCGGCAAGGCGCATGAGGATCTTGGGCAGACCGAGGCCGCGTTCGGCCATTATGTGCAGGGCAATCGCCTGCGCCGCGCCGGCATCGATTACGACCCGGCCGAGACAGGCGAGCATGTCCGCCGCAGCCGCGCCTTCTTCACCGCCGGCCTGTTCGCGAGCCGGGAGGGCTGGGGCTGCCCCGCCCCCGATCCGGTCTTCGTCCTCGGCATGCCGCGCGCGGGCTCGACGCTGATCGAGCAGATCCTCGCCAGCCACAGCCAGGTCGAAGGGACGATGGAGCTCCCGGACATCCCGGCGCTGGCCAAGAGGCTGGGGGGGCGCAAGCTGAAGGCGGACCCGTCCGCTTATCCCGAATGCCTGGCCGATCTGGACGCGGACGCATTGGCCGCGCTCGGCGAGGAGTATCTCGAAGGCACGCGCATCCAGCGCAAGACGGACCGGCCCTATTTCATCGACAAGATGCCGAACAATTGGGCCCATGTCGGCCTGATCCGCCTGATCCTGCCGAACGCGAAGATCGTCGACGCGCGGCGCCACCCGCTCGGCTGCTGCTTCTCCAACTTCAAGCAGCATTTCGCCCGCGGCCAGGGCTTCAGCTACGACCTCGCCGAGCTCGGCCGATATTATGCCGATTATGTCGCGCTGATGGCCCATTTCGACGCCGTCCAGCCGGGCCGCGTCCACCGCCTGCTCTACGAGGCGATGATCGAGGACCCCGAGAGCGAGGTCCGCCGCCTGCTCGACTATCTCGGCCTCCCCTTCGAGCCCGCCTGCCTCGCCTTCCACGAAAACGCCCGCGCCGTCCGCACCGCCAGCTCCGAGCAGGTCCGCCGCCCGATCAACCGCGAGGGCCTCGGCCAGTGGCGCCCCTACGAGGCCTGGCTGGGTCCTCTGAAGGAGGCGCTCGGGCCGGTGCTCGGCGCCTATCCGGAGGCGCCGGCGGACTAGCCTTCCGCCGTCATCGCGAGCGAAGCGAAGCAACCCAATGCGGCCTCCGACGCAGGCTGGATTGCTCCGCCGCTTCGCTCCCCGCGATGACGGAGCGGGAGCGTGGCAAAACCGTCACAGACAAGCCGCGCAATCGTTTCTTGCCCAAAACCAAATTGACGCACGCCGAAAAGCAGCAGAGCTTGGCGGAAAATAAGGCAGCCTGGGGGAGAATGATATGGCGGTCTCGTCGTTCCGGAGCCTCGCCGGTCTCGGCCTGCTCAGCTCGACCATGCTCTGCGGCACCGGCGCCGCCTTCGCGCAGGAGACGCCCGACGCCGCGCCCCCCGCCGCCGCCTCCCAGCCGCAGGACGAGACCAACATCGTCGTCACCGCGACCCGGCGCGCCGAGAATCTCCAGGACGTGCCGATCGCGATCACCGCCATGGGCACCCAAACGCTCGACAACCTCCAGGTCGACGATTTCGACGATTATGCGCGCTTCGTGCCGTCCATCTCGTTCCGCTCCTTGGGGCCGGGTTTCTCCAACGTCTATTTCCGCGGCGTCTCCTCGGGCGAGAACGCGAACCATTCGGCCTCCCTCCCCTCCGTCGGCACCTATCTCGACGAGCAGCCGATCACCACCATCACCGGCGCGCTCGACCTCCACGTCTTCGACATTGCCCGGATCGAGGCGCTGGCCGGGCCGCAGGGCACGCTCTACGGCGCCTCCAGCCAGGCCGGCACCGTCCGCATCATCACCAACCGGCCCGATACGACCAGCTTCTACGGCGAGGCCAATGTCGAGCTGAACAGCGTCGCCCATGGCGATTTGGGCTATACCGGCGAGGCCTTCGTCAACGCGCCGCTGTCGAGCAACGTCGCCTTGCGCGTGGTCGGCTGGTACCGCCACGACGCCGGCTATATCGACAATGTCCCCTTCACCCTGACCTTCCCGACCTCGGGCATCGTCTTCAACAACGCGCCCTTCGTCGAGGAGGATTATAACGACGTCGACACCTACGGCGCGCGCGCCGCGCTCAGGATCGAGCTCGACGACCATTGGACGGTGACGCCGCAGGTCATGGCTCAGCGCCAGCGCAGCAACGGCTCGTTCGCGCAGGAGAGCGGCCTCGCGCCCCTGCAGACCGCCCAGTTCAACGAGGAGCGCTCCAACGACCGCTGGCTGCAGGCCGCGCTCACCGTCGAGGGGCGGATCGGCAATTTCGATCTCACTTATGCCGGCTCCTACATGGCCCGGCGGATCGACGGCGCGGTCGACTATGTCGATTATTCCTATTTCTACGACGCGCTGGCCGGCTACGGTGCCTATTTCTACGACAATGGCGGCAATCTGGTGAACCCGAACCAGTATATCGTCTTCACCGACCGGTTCAGGAAGCAGAGCCACGAGCTCCGGATGACCTCGCCCGCCGACCGCCCGGTCCGCCTCGTCGCCGGCGCTTTCTATCAGCGCCAGAGCCACAATATCGAGCAGAATTACATCATCGACAACATCGCCGACGCGATCACCGTGCCGGGCACCGACAGCAACATCTGGCTGACCAAGCAATTCCGCGTCGACCGCGATTATGCGATTTTCGGCGAGCTCGCCTGGGACATCACGCCGCAACTGACGCTGACCGGCGGCGGCCGCATCTACCGCTACGACAACAGCCTGGTCGGCTTCTTCGGCTATAGCGCCGGCTATTCCAGCGGCACCGGCGTCGCCGCCTGCTTCGGCCCGGCGGTCGTCGACGGCTCGCCCTGCACCAATCTCGACAAATCGACCGCCGACACCGGCTTCATCCACCGCCTCAACCTGACCTACCGGATCAACGAGGACGCGCTCATCTACGGAACCTGGTCGCGGGGCTTCCGCCCCGGCGGCATCAACCGGCGCGGCACGCTCGACCCCTATGGCGCAGACTTCATCTCCAATTACGAATTCGGCTTCAAGACCGACTGGCTGAACCACAAGCTGCGCATCAACGCCGCCATCTACCAGCTCGACTGGAACAATATCCAATTGTCCTTCCTCGGCGCCAACGGCCTCACCGAGATCCGCAACGCCGGCAACGCCCGCATTCGCGGCATGGAGGTCGACATATTATTGCGGCCCACCGAGGGGCTCACGATCAGCCTCGGCGGAGCCTACAACCACGCGCAGATCACCGAGGATTTCTGCCTGATCGCCAATGCGGATTTCGATTGCACCACGCCCGGCAACGCCCTGCTCGCCCCCGCCGGGACGCGGCTGCCGATCACCGCGCGGTTCAAGGGCAATGCCCGCCTCCGCTACGAATTTCCGGTCGGCTCGATGCGCGGCCACGTCCAGGCCAGCGCTTCCTATGAAGGCCGGCGGACGCGCGACCTCAGGCTGGTCCAGCGCGCCGTCTATGGCGACATGCCGAGCTACGGCACGGTCGACCTCAACGCTGGAATCGAGAATGACCGCTGGTCCATCTCGCTGTTCGCGCGCAATTTGTTCGACGAGCGCGGCGAGCTCGGCCGGGGCATCCAGTGCAACGAGCTGGTCTGCGGCGACGCCCCCGGCGCGACCGCGATCGGGCCCAAGATCTACACCTTCGTCTCCCAGCCCCGCACGATCGGGATCAGGCTCGGCACGCGGTTCTGACCCCCGCGAGTCACCCCATCACTTGACAACATGGAAAGTCACGTTACTTTCCATGTTGGAAAGTGAGGAATCATGATGGCAGATGAACTGGATCCGGCCGAAGCCCTGGCGCTGGCCAAAGGCGCGCGCGACAGGGTGGCGGCGCGCGCCGGTACCCCCGCCTGGTATGCGCCGCTCTACGGCCTTTGCTGCGGCGGCCTCGTCGCCGGCGCCGGCATGAAGCAACCGCTCGGCCTCGCGATCATCGGCGTCAGCCTGGCCGCGGTTCTCCTCCTCTATCGCACCTGGCAGCAGCAGAGCGGGCTCAGCGTCAGCGGCTACCGAAAGGGGCGCACGCGGACGATCGCACTTGCTTTGGCGGCCTTGCTCGTGATGCTGGCGCTCGGCGGCTTCGAGCTCTCCACACGATTCGGCATTCTCTGGGCACCTTATGCATGCGGCGCGGCGGCGGCCCTGACGGGCGCGCTGGCCAGCCTCGCCTGGGACCGCGCCTGGCTGGCCGAGCTCGCCGGCGACGTGGAATGACGATCGCCGGGCTCGATCCCGTCATCCACGCCCCCGTCCGCCTGCAGATCTGCGCGATATTGTCGGCAACCGACGAGGCCGAATTCGCGCTCGTCCGCGAAGAGACCGGGGTGAGCGAATCGGTCCTCTCCAAGCAGGTCAAGCTGCTCGAGGAGGCGGGCTATGTCCGCGTCCGCAAGGCGACCCTGGCCTCGCGCCAGCGCACCTGGCTCGCGCTCACCGCCGCCGGCCGCGACGCCTTCGCCGCGCATATGCGGGCGCTGACCCGGCTCGCCGCGGCCGCCGCGAACGGGGTTGCCGCGTGACTGGCTGGAGCAGGACGTGACCGATAAGCCGGAGACCCTCTCGCTGGCCGCCGCGCGCCGGATCGCGCTGGCGGCGCAGGGATTCGGCGTCGCCCGGCCGGCGATCGTCGGCAAGGCCCAGCTCGCCAAAACCATCGCCCGGCTCGGCCTCCACCAGATCGACAGCGTCAACGTGCTCGCCCGCGCCCATTATTTGCCCGCCTTCTCGCGGCTCGGGCCCTATGACACCGGCCTGATCGACCGCGCCGCCTGGGGCCGGAAGAGCGAGCGCCGGCTGTTCGAATATTGGGCGCACGAAGCCTCGCTGCTGCCGCTGGCGCTCCACCCTTTGCTGCGCTGGCGGATGGCGCGCGCGGCGCGCGGCGACGCCGGCTGGGCGCGCCTCAAATCCTATGCAGGCGAGCGCCGCGCCGAAGCCGACGCGGTGCTGGCGCGGATCGGCGGCGAGGGGCCGATGGCGGCCTCCGATTTCGAGCACGGCAAGAGCCGCAGCGGCTGGTGGGAATGGGGCGAGACCAAGCATGCGCTCGAATATCTGTTCTGGGCCGGCCGCATCAGCACGGCGACGCGGCGCGGCAATTTCGAGCGGGTCTACGACCTGGCCGAGCGGGTGATCCCGGGGCCGGTCCTGGCGCTGCCGACGCCGAGCGAGACCGACGCCCAGCGCCGGCTGGTGGCGCTGGCCGCCGCCGCGCTCGGGGTCGCGACGGCGAGCGACCTGCGCGACTATTTCCGGCTCGGCCTCGAGGACAGCAGGGTCGCGATCGCGGCTCTGGTCGAGGAGGGCGTGCTGCGCCCGGTCGCGGTCGAAGGCTGGCGCCAGGGCGCCTTCCTCCATGCCGGGGCGCGCCGCCCGCGCCGCATCGCGGGCCAGGCCCTGCTCGCTCCCTTCGACCCTTTGATCTGGGAGCGCGCCCGCGCCGAGCGGCTGTTCGGCTTCCGCTACCGGATCGAGATCTACACGCCGGCGGCCAGGCGCGTGCACGGCTATTACGTCCTGCCCTTCCTGATGGACGGGCAATTGGTCGCCCGAGTCGACCTCAAGAGCGACCGGCAAGGCGGCCGGCTGCTGGCGCGGAGCGTCCATGTCGAGCCCGGCGCGCCCGCCGAGACGCGGGCGCGGCTGGCGGCCGAGCTCGCCGCGATGGCGGCTTGGCTCGGCCTCGAGCCGCCGCTCTGACCGGCCGCGCCGGCCTCCGTATTTACCGCGTCTCGCGAAACATGGATCAAGGCGGTAAGCCCAGCTGATCGGCAGCACAGTGATCCGGGCGCTGCCGGCCGAGAGACCCGCATCGTGCTCCCGCCTGATCATCTGGAGGCGAGGCAAGCCCGCTTCCGCTAGGTCCGCGATGCGAGAGAAGTCGCCGCCGTCCAGGTCCCGCACCGATGATGCGACGCAGAAGGCCGCCGGGCGGGATGGCGAGCGCGTCCAGGCCGCCCTTGGCCCCTTCGCCGTCCTCGCCGAGACGATGCGGATGCCGGTCATCTTCACCGACGCGAAACGGGACGGCCACCCGATCGTCTTCGTCAATCCGAGCTTCAACGCGCTGTTCGCCTGCGAAAGCGAGGACATGCTCGGGCGGGACTTCGCCTTGCTGATGGCGGAACCGGACGATGCCGACGCCCGGGCGCGCCTCCGCGCCGCCTTCCTGGGGGAGGGCTCCGCTCCCATCGAAATCGATTGCCGCGGCAAAAGCGGGCGGTGCTTTTCGGCCGCCGTCAGCGTCAGCCCGGTCCGCGACGGGAGCGGCGAGGCGGTCCGGCACTTCCTGTCCTTCGTCGACCTCACCGAGCATTGCGAATGGCTGCGCAAGGAGCGCCTGGCGCTGCACAATCTCTATCAGAACACGCCCGGCTTCATTGCGATCGCGGAGGGCGCGAAGCACCTCTTCACCTTCGCCAATGCCGCTCACCGGCAACTGGTCGGGGATCGCCGGATCGTCGGCCACGCCGCCGCCGAAGTGCTGCCCGAGCTGATCGAGCAGGGCCTCCTTCGCCGCATGGACGAGGTCTTCGCGACCGGCATTCCCTATTCCGCGAAGATGACGCCGATCCGGCTGCAGCGCCGGCCCGGCGCGGAATGGGAGCTGCGCTTCGTCGATTTCGTCCTCCAGCCGACGCGCAACGAGGAGATGGCGATTACCGGCATCGTCTGGGAAGGCAGCGACGTCACCGATCACAAGCGCACCCTGCAGCGGCTGCTCTCGTGCCAGACGGAGCTGATCCGCATCTCGCGGGTGTGCGCGATGGGCACCATGGCGGCGACCCTGGCGCACGAGCTGAACCAGCCGCTGACGGCGATTTCGAACTACGCTTCGGCATGCCGGATGCGGCTGGCGTCCGGCAGATCGGCCGCGGCTCCGCTGGCGGAGGGCCTGGCCGCGATCGAGGACAATGCGATGCGCGCCGGCGCCATCATCCGGTGGCTCCGCGACATGACCAAGCGCGGCGTGGCGAAACGGGAATATTTCGATCTCAACGACGCCGTGCGCGAATCGGTGGAGGTCGTGCGCGCCGCCGGCTGCGAGGGCGTGCGCATCGACAATGAGAGCGACGGCGCGGTGATGATCGAGGGCGACCGCGTGCAGATCCAGCAGGTCGTCATGAACCTCGCCAAGAATGGCTGCGAGGCGGCGGCCGGCGTCGAGAATGGCCGGGTCGTCGTCTCGACCAGGGTCGAGGCGGACCGGGCGATCGTGTCGGTCGGCGATACCGGCGGCGGCATCGCCCCCGACATGTCGGCGCGCCTGTTCGAATGGACCGAATCCGCCAAGCCCGACGGCATGGGCATCGGCCTTTCTATCTCGCGCGCCATCGTCGAAGCGCATGAAGGCGCCATCTGGCTCGAGGACGGGCGCGAGGGGCGGACCCGCTTCTGCTTCTCCGTGCCGCGGGGAAGCGCGCGCGCCAAGGCGCCGCCCGCAATGGGCGCCTAGCCTCCCCGGCCGGCGCTGGATTGTCGGCGCCTTCCCTTGCTATGCCGCGGTTCGAAAAGGAGATCGCATGACCTTGAAATCCCTGCTGCCGCTCGGGCTCGCGCTCGCAGCGGCGGCCGCCGCGTGCGGCCCTGCCGCTCCCGCCCCCCAGCCGGCCGCGCCGCCCGCCGCCGCGATGGCCGCGCCGGCGGGCGCGCAACCGGGGGAGGCCGATGCCGGCGAACCGGCCGGCCTGATCATCGGCAACCTGCGGCTCAGCTCCGACGGCCTCGGCGCGGGGATGCCCGGCCTGCACACCAACCAGAGCTTCCGATTCGGCATGCCCAAAGCCGAGATCGTCGCCGCGGTCGCCCAGATGCGCAGCTGGGAGACGCCGAGCGAGGCCAATGGCCAATGCGGCGCCGGGCCGATGGAATTCACCCGCTTCGGCAAGCTGACGCTCAATATTCAGAACGGCCGCTTCGTCGGCTGGTCGCTCGACGGGCCGCGGGGCGCGGAGCCGATCGAGGAGGAATATGGGCTCGCCATCGGCACGCCCCGCGCCGAGGTCTTCGCCATCGACTCGGAGGAAGTGCGGTTCGAGACGACGGCGCGCGGCGTCGAGTTCGACGCCGGCGGCATTCACGGCCTGCTCAGCAGCAACGCCCCGGACGCGACCGTCACGCGGCTGTGGGCGGGGATAAGCTGCCAGGTCCGCTAGCGGCCCGCCGGGCCCGGCTTCCGACCCAGATCGCGAACGCGATGAGCGCCGCCGCGACGGCGAAGGTCGCCCGCATGCCGGCGGCGACGGCCTCGGGCGGCGCGGCCACGATGTCGGTCGTTCCCGTCGCGGCCGCGAACACGGCGCCCATCGCCGAGGCCCCGGTGACGAGCCCGAGATTGCGCGACAGGTTGAGCATTGCCGAGACGAGGCCGCGCCGGCCGGCGCTTATGTCGGCCATGACGGCGGTGGTGTTGGCCGTCTGGAACAAGGCATAGCCGATGGTGACGGCGGCGATCGCGGCGACGTAGCCGGAGATGCCGAGCCGCGCCGGCATCGCCGCCAGGCTGGCGCAGCCGGCCGCCATCGCGATCAGCCCGATCAGGGTCATGCGCCCGGCGCCGAACCGGTCGGCGACGCGGCCGGCCGGAACGCCGGCCAGCGCGGCGAGGAGCGGCCCGGCCGAGAGGACCAGCCCGACCGAAGCCGCGTCGAGCCCGAGCGCGCCGGAGAGATAGAAGGGCCCGACCACCAAAGTCGCCATCATCACCGTCGCGACGAGCGCGCTCATCGCGAGGCTCGCGCGCAACGCGGGATCGCGGACCATCGCCAATCGGATCAGCGGCGTCCTCGCCCTCGCCTCGGCGCGCACGAACAGGCCGAGCCCGACGGCGGCGGCCGCCAGCAACGCCAGGTCGATGGTCATGGCGAGCGCATAAGCCGCGAGCGTCAGCGCGAGCAGCAATGTGCCGATGAAGTCGAAGCCGGCCCGGTCGGCCGCCGGCGCCGGGCGATCGGCGGGCAGGTGGCGCCGCACCAGGCAGAAAGCGAGGATCGCCAGCGGGACGTTGACCAGGAAGATGGCCCGCCAGCCGGGGCCGGCGATCAAAAGGCCGCCGAGCGAGGGGCCGAGCGCGGTGCCGATCGCGGACATCGTGCCGAGCAGCCCCATGAAGCTGCCGGTCCGCGCCTTCGGCACCGTCCCGGCGACCAGCGCCATCGCCAGCGCCATCATCATGGCCGCGCCCAGGCCCTGCGCCGCCCGGGCGGCGATCAGCAGCCCGAGCGTCGGCGCGACGCCGCTCAGGGCCGACGCCCCGGCGAACAGGACCAGCCCGGCCAGCAGCAGGCGCTTGCGGCCGAGCAAGTCGCCGAGCCGGCCGACGCCGACGATGAGGGTGGTGATGGCGAGGAGATAAGCGAGCACGACCCACTGGACGTCCTGGAAGGACGCGCCGAACGCCTGCGCCAGGGCCGGCAGGCCGACATTGGCGCTGCTGGTGCCGAGCGAGGACAGCAGCGTGGCAAGCGCGAGGCCGGCGAGCGCCCGGCGGGCCGAAAATATGTGCGGCGCGCATCCGGCGAGCGCCTGAGCCTGTCCCGAAGTCATTTGCTCCGCATAGCCGGCCGCCGGACATGGCGGAACGCGCATCATTTGCACTTCATTCGTGCGTCCGGCGCCATATGTGCTAAAGCAGGTCCATGCCGGGCCCCGATCTCAACCTGCTCGTCACCCTCGATGCGCTGCTCGCGGAAGGCAGCGTCGCGCGCGCGGCAAAGCGGCTGCGGCTCAGCCCCTCGGCGATGAGCCGGGCGCTGGCGCGGTTGCGCGAGACCATTGGCGATCCGCTGCTGGTCCGGGCCGGACGCGGTCTCGTGCCGACGCCGCGCGCGCTCGCGCTCGGCGAGCAAGTCGGCCGGCTCGTCGAGGACGCGCAGGCCGTGCTGCGCCCCGCCGCGGCGCTCGACCTCGCGCGGCTCGTCCGGACCTTCACGCTGCGCGCGAGCGAGGGCTTCGCGGAGACGTTCGGGCCCGGCCTGATCGCGCGCGTCGGCGCGGAAGCGCCGGGCGTCCGGCTGCGCTTCCTCGCCAAGCCGGACAAGGACAGCACCCCGCTTCGCGACGGCAGCGTCGATCTGGAAACCGGCGTCGTCGGCAGGTTCATGGGGCCGGAAGTGCGCGCGCGGGCCCTGTTCCGGGACCGCTTCATCGGCGCGGTGCGGCCCGGGCACCCGCTCAGCCGGAGCAGGATCACCCCCGCTCTTTACGCCGGCGGCCGGCACATCCTGGTCTCGCGGCGAGGGCGCGACCGCGGCCCGATCGACGAGGCCCTGGAGCCGTTCGGGCTGCAACGGGACATCGCCGCGATCGTCGGCGGCTTCGCGACCGCTCTGGCGCTTGCCCGTTCCTCCGATCTGGTCGCCAGCGTTCCCGAGCGCCACAGCGCGAGCCTGCGCGCCGGGCTGTTCAGCTTCCCCCTCCCCGTCCCCGTGCCCGAGCTCACCATCTCGCTGCTCTGGCACCCGCGCCTCGACGCCGACCCCGCCCATCGCTGGCTGCGCGGCTGCGTCCGGGACGCCTGCCGCTAGCGCGGAGCTCGGCGAGGCCCGGCTTGCGCTGGCGGCGCCAGGCCGCCGGGCTGGTGCCGGTGATCGCATGGAAGACGCGCGTCAGGTGGCTCTGGCCGGCAAAGCCGAGGGGGGTCGAAGAAGGGGATCTCGGGGGACGGTCATGGCGGCAGGCAAGTGCCGCCCACTTCCCAGCCGGCGCTGTAATAATTGTGGGCGAGATTGTTGCTCAGGTCTCGAAAGCGGAAGGTGAGCCTGGTTCGGACGGGTGCCGGCGCGCGCCCCTCGGCGAGGAGCTCGAACGCGCAATCCGCCATGGTCTCGCCAGCGTCGGCGAAGCTGCAGGCCGGAGCGCGGATCTTATAGGTCGGAAAGCTGTAGCGCGGCGCCTCGGGATTGTCCGGGTCTTCCGAGCCCGGGATCGGCACGGCCTCGCGGGTCGCGCAGGCATTGGCGATGTCCTCGGCCGTCGGCAATTCGCACGCTCTGACGGGTCCGCCGTTGCTTGGACGGGCCGCACCGGATCGGCGCCCGCCCATATAAGCGTGCATGGCCGGCGAGAGCCCGCAATTGGTGAGGCGGATCGACTCGACGAGGCTGTTCGTATCGGGCGCCTCGGGCGCGCAGCCCGGGACCGCGAGCAATGCGAGCAGCGTGTACCGGCGACGCTCCATCGCGCGAGACTAGACCGGCCCGGGTCCGCCTTCCAGCCATTGCGGAGGCTCGCTGGCGGAAGACCTGTCCCGGTGACCGGTACGTACCGGTCACCTCTGGCGCCCGTCACCGCTGGCGCAGCCCTTTGGAATTTCGAGGCCGGTGACAGGTACGTACCTGTCACTGTCCGGCCTACCCAGTCACTGTGACTGTCCTCTCGGGCGCCGTCCCCTCAGGCGTCGCTCCTAGGCATCTTTCTTCTTGGTCAGGAAGCTGCTTATCGCCAGCGCGATGATGGCAATGGCCATCGCCCCCAATAGCCACTTGTTCAAATCGTAAATCTGATCAACGCTTGCCTTGATCGCCGTCAGGCTCTGCGCATTGACCTCGCGCATGTTGTCGAGATCGTTCCGCAGGAGCGGAAGCTCCAATGCCCTTCCCGGATTGTTCAGGATCACTTGCTCGATCCGCGCTTGCCGGCCCTCCACGTTCTGGAGGCGTTCGATCAGAAGGCGCGCCTGGAGATTGTCGGGCGCCCGGCTTATGGCCAGCCTTATCACCTGCTGTTCGTTGCCGATGCGGACGATGTCGCGCCGCAGTGCGCGCAGATCGTCCGCGACCTGCCCTCTAATCTCAGTGGCCACCGGGTCACGCTGAACCCCGGTTTGCTGCCAGCTGAAGAAGAATGCCGCAAACGCGGTCGCCGCCCCAATTGGGGCCCCCGGTGAGCCCCCGGTGACAGGTACGTACCTGTCACCGTCCGGCCCGCGCGCTCACTATCTCAGGTGCCTGACCGCGAAGGCCCGGCCCGAGCCGCTCTTGAGATAGCGCTCGAATGCTGCGGCCGTTTCCGGCCGTTCGAAATATGGCAGGATAGGAGCCGCCACGGCTTGAATTTGGCGGTATGGGGCGATTGGCCTGCATTGTGCGCGGCGAGCCCCGCTTCCACATCCTTACACAGACCGGTGTAGAACCGGTCGGGATGGCTGCCGCTTTGCAGGATGTAGACGTAGTTCATACGCCTGTGGCCCTCCTTCGCTAAAGCTATGGCGGGCAGCCTTCACCCTTCCGGACCAAGGCTGGCTTGCCAGCCGTGGCCCGTCAGGGCGAAATGATCAGGTCGCCCTGTTCCCCCGGACACGGCTAAACAATGCGGGGCATTGTTTACCTGATCATGGTGGAGCCGAGGGGGATCGAACCCCTGACCTCTGCAATGCCATTGCAGCGCTCTCCCAGCTGAGCTACGGCCCCGAACCTTTTTCCGCCCGGTCTGGTCCGGGCGAGCGCCGCCTTTAGGCAAGGCGGCGGCGCCACGCAAGGGCGTTGAACGCCCGCTCTGCCCCCTAATTCGTCACCCCCGCGAAAGCGGGGGTCCACCTTCTTTCTTCATGGGTGATTCAAGAAGATGGATTCCCGCTTTCGCGGGAATGACGGTGGAGATTGAATGTCGATCCGGCCTAGACCTCTTCCTCGTCCCCCGCCGCGCCGGGCACGCCGATATCGTCGTCGCCGCCCAGATCGACCTCGTCGTCGGGATTCTCCTCGGCATCCTCGTCGACCTCGAGATCGAGATCGGGCGCCGCCAGGTCGCTATCTTCCTTCTCGACCTCGACCTCGGGCTTGGCCGCCTCGAAGGGCATTGGCTGCTTGGACTTGAGCACGGCTTCGGGCTGCCAGTTGATCCCGCAGGCGATGCAGGTGATCGGGTCGTCCTTGCCGAGGTCGTAGAAGCGGGTCGCGCATTTGGGGCAGGTCCGCTTGGTGCCCCATTCCGGTTTCACCATGGGTGAAAAGTCTCCGTCTATGAATGAAAAGCAGGCGCCGCCGCGCGGGCGGCACCCGTGTCGGCGGGCGCCTTGCCACATGGGGTGCGCGCTGTCAAAGCCAGGGCCGATGACGGGGAAACCGGCCTTCGCCCCTCGCGGACCCCTGCGCGGCACGGCGCGCATTCCCGGCGACAAGAGCGTCTCCCACCGGGCGCTGATGCTCGCCGCTCTGGCCGTCGGTCGCAGCCGGATCGAGGGACTCAACCCGGGCGGCGACCTCGCCTCGACCCGCGCCGCGCTGCAGGCGATGGGCGCGCGGATCGAGACCGGGGCGGACGGCGTCTGCACCGTCGACGGGGTCGGCGTCGGCGGCCTGCTGCAGCCGGCGGCGCCGTTCGACTGCGGCAATTCGGGGACCTCGGCGCGGCTGCTCATGGGCCTGGTCGCCAGCCATAGGATCCGCGCCGAATTCGCCGGCGACGCCTCGCTGATGCGCCGGCCGATGGCAAGGGTCGCGGCGCCGCTGCGGCGGATCGGCGCGCGGATCGACCGCGATTTGCTGCCGCTGACGGTCGAGGGCCTCTATCCCGCCATCCCGGCCGGCCACGTCCTCGCAATCCCCTCGGCGCAGGTCAAATCGGCGCTGCTGCTGGCCGGGCTCAACACGCCCGGCCTCACCGAAATCGTCGAGGCGGCGCCGAGCCGCGACCATCTCGAGCGGATGCTGGCGCTGTTCGGCGCCGACATCGCCTGCGCCGACGGCCGCATCGCGCTGCGCGGCGAGGCGGAGCTGACGCCCCAGCATCTCGTCATTCCCGGCGACGCCTCGGCCGCCGCCTTCCTCGCCGTCGCCGCCCTGATCGTGCCGGGCTCGGAGATCCTGATCCGCAACGTCGGCATCAATCCGACGCGGACCGGCCTTTACGAGGTGCTGCGCGAGATGGGCGCCGACATCGTCCTGGTGAACCGGCGCGAGGCGTCGAACGAGCCCGTCGCCGACATGATCGTGCGCCACAGCGCGCTCGCCGGAATCGCGGTGCCGCCCGGCATCGCGCCGCGGATGATCGACGAATATCCGATCTTGTTCGTCGCCGCCGCCTTTGCAAGCGGGACGACGCGCGCGCATGGCCTGGCCGAGCTCCGCCTCAAGGAATCGGACCGGATCGCCGGCATGGCGGCGGGGCTGCGCGCGATCGGCGTCCGCGTCGAGGAGCAGGGCGACGCGCTGGCCGTCCACGGCCTGGGCGGCGCTCCCCTTCCCGGCGGCCGCAACATGATCGACCCGGGGCTCGACCATCGGATCGCGATGAGCTTCGCGGTGGCTGGCCTCCACGCCCGCGAGGCCATAGGGGTCGCGAACATGGCGATCGCCGACACCAGCTTTCCCGGCTTCCTTTCCGCGCTCGGCGCGTTGGCCCCCGAATGAGGCAGCTTATTCCATGATCATCGCCGTCGACGGACCCGCCGCGAGCGGCAAGGGCACGATCGCCCGGGCGCTCGCGGCACGCTTCGGCCTGCCCTATATGGACACCGGCCTGCTCTACCGCGCCGCCGCCCTGAACCTGCTCGGCCTCGGCGGCGACCCGGAGAGCGAGTTCGCCGCGGCGCGCGCCTGCGACCTCTCGCAGATCGATTTCGGCGACCCCGAATTGAAGAGCGAGACGGTGGGCGGCATCGCCTCGCGCATCTCGACCTATCCCTTGGTCCGCGACGCCCTGCTCGAGCGGCAGCGGCGCTTCGCCGGCCAGGGCGGCGGCGCCGTCCTCGACGGCCGCGACATCGGCACGGTGATCGCGCCCGAAGCCAAGGCCAAGCTGTTCGTCACCGCCCGCGCCGAAATCCGCGCCCAGCGCCGCCATGCCGAATTGAAGGCGCGCGGGCTCGACGTCCATTATGCCGACGTCCTCGCCGACATCCACGCCCGCGACGAGCGCGACATCGGCCGCGCCGCCGCGCCTCTGGTCATGGCCAAGGGCGCGCTGCTGCTCGACACCAGCGACATGGACGTCGGCGAAGCGATCGAAGCGGCGATCGCGGCGGTCGAGGCGCGCCGCGGCTAGCGCCGCCGCATCACCCCCCGCTCGGTGGAGCGGCCGGGCGGCGCGGTCAGCGGCGGGCGCGCCGATAGTCGGCGATCCGGGCCTGGGAGACGTCGCGCGGATAGCAGATCGGGGCGTGGCCGCCGGGGCGGCTATAGGCGCTGCGGCCGCCGCAGGCGCGGCCGTTGCGGGTCACATTATAGGGGCAGGCGCAGGGCCCCGGATAAGCGGCGATCGAGTCGCGGATGATGCTCTGCCGGATCTGCGCATCCGATTGAACGGCGAAGGCCGGCGACGCCGACAGGCCAAGCGCGACGAATCCCACAATGAGAGTTTTCACGGCATTCCCTCCCTGATTTAAGGGAGGCATATCATCCGCGCCGGCGGTTTCAAAGAAACCAGACTTGGCGAATAGCTTATTTGTCAGCCCGGACTGGGACTTGCGGCTTGCCCCTCCGCCGCCCGCCCGCGCCGCCGCCTAGAGGAACCGCACGCGGGGCGTGGCGGACGGCCGGATCAGCGTGGTCATCGCCCAGACCATCGCATCGGCCCGGTCGGGCGACTTTCCCGGCCCCCCCGGCCCCGACCCCGATCCGGGCTCATAGCCGCCCGCTACGGTCAGCCCCGCCAGCTCGTCCTCGAGCTCCGGAAAGCGCCCGGCGAGCCTGGCCCGTCCGGTCTCGAACCGCGCCGCCACCGGCTCGGCCCGCGCCGCCTTGCCGCGGCTGGCGCTGACCAGCTTCACCGGCAGCCCCGCATCGACGCTCCGCAGCACGCTCTCGACCATGTCGCCGCCCTGATTCTGCTCGGCGATCACCCGGTCCGCGCCCCAGGCGGCGGCCGCCTTCGCCACCGCCCGCGCCCAGCCTTCCGGCCGCAAGCCCTGCACGCTGCAATCGGCGAGCACATAGGCATTGCCGTCCCCGCCAAGCCCGCACACCACGATCCCGCAGGCGTTCCCGCTTGCGCTCGCCGGCGGATCGACGCCGACGACGACCCGGGTAAGGCCGTCACGCGCAATCGTCCCCGCCGCCACCCGATTCTTCTCCATGACCTCGCGCGGAAACAGCGGCTCCTCGGGCTGGTCGAACAGGATTCCGTCCAGCTCCTGCCGCCCGAGCCTGGTGCCGCCATAGGTCTCCATCGCCCAGTCGCGGACGGGGTCGCTCAGGTGGACGTTCTCGTCCATCCGCCCCCGCGTCTCCGCATGGCCGTTGAGCCCCCGGATCCGCCGCACGATGTTCACCGCCCGGGGCGTCGTCGTCACGATCGTGCGCGGCCGCGCGCCGCGCCGCATCCCCATCATCAGATTGTCCCAGGCCGCCTCCGCGCGGGCATGGCCGGAGCTCGACGAGGCGGCCCATTTGGCGAGCTCGTCGCACCAGGCGAAATCATGCTCGGGCCCGCGCAATTTCTCCGGCGCGGCGGCCGAATAGACGAAGGCCTGCGCCCCGGAGGCGAAGGCCACCACGCCTTGCGTCGGCATCCACACCATGTCCTCGTCGCTGCGCGCCACCGCGAGCAGCCCGCTCGGCCCCTCGATCATCACCTTGGCGACCTCGTCGCGGCTGCCGCCGACCAAAGCGATCCGCGCCCCCGGCGCCTCGCGCGCGCGCTGCGTCACCCAGTGCGCGCCGACCAGGGTCTTGCCGAAGCCCCGCGCCGCCATCAGCAGCCAGACGCGCCAGTCCCCGTCCGGCTCGGCCTGCCCGCCATGCGTCTGCCATTCGAAGAATTCGGCGAGCAGCCGCCGCATCACGGGCGGCGGCAGCGCCTTGCAGAACCAGTCCCAATCCTCCGGCGACTCGATCTCCCGCGCCGCGCGCCGCATCAGGTCGCCGAAATCGGCACGGTCGAGCGCGGTCATTCCAGATCCTCCCCGTGCCGGGGAGGATTTTCGTCGCCCCCCTTCCCCGGCCGCGCCTCGTCCGCCGCGTCCTTGGCGCAGGCGGACCGCTGCCGCGCATGGAAAGCCTTGAGGCGCTTCTCCAGCGCCGCCTTGACCTCGGCATTGGTCGCCACGGTCGGCCGCCGCCCCTGCTTGCGCGGCTCGCCGAAGCCGGGCCGCGGCCCGGCCACGTCGCGCTTATGCTCGCGCAGCAGCTGGATCGCGATCTGCGGGTCGACCGGGTCCATCTCGGGCGCGTCCCAATCGCCCTCGATCCCGATCGGCACCTCCGTGCGCTTGGTCTCGAGCTGCTGCGCCTCGAGCCGCGCATAGGCTTGCGGCACCGCCCGGTCCCAGCCCTCGGCGAAGACCGGATCGGTCATCCGGTGCCGAAGCACCGTCTTGTAGTTGAACCCGGCCCTCTCCGCCGACCATTTGACGTTGCACGTCGCCGCGAACCATTCGAGGAACACCTGCTGCGCGGCGCGATTGAAGAGCTTGCGCCTGCCGGGGCGCATGAGCTGGATCTCGCGGTGCCTGCCCGGCTGAATTTTCCCGCGCGCGCCGGCGGCAGCCGCGCTCAAAGGCTGAGCCTTCTTCGCCATCCATTCCTCCACATATGAAAATGGCCGCGGGCGAGACGCCGGCGGCCGGAAAGTCGGGGACACACCCATGTGTCCCCTCAACGCTTCCACTCATCCCGATCTTCCCCGTCCTGGGCGCGGCCGAAGGGCCGCGGACAAAAAGAAGGCCGCAACGGCGAAGGGCCGCGCGGCGCTGATCGACTCGCAATTTTGGAGCGTTCTTGTTTTGTACCAGATCAGCGTGACGCTGTCAATGCTTTTTGCCAGGAGGGTTCCCCACCCAGACACGACATAACGTATATACAAAAATCATTGCATTCCGGCTTTTCCGTATATACATGAATTATGGATTACGATTTCGACCCCGCCAAGGACGAAGCGAATGTCGAGGCGCGCGGCCTGAGGCTGGGCGACTGCGCCGGCTTCGACGCCGAGCCCACCCTCGTCGAAGACGAGCGCGTCGATTACGGCGAGGCCCGCTTCCGTGCCTGCGGTCGGATCGGCGGCAAGGGCTATTGCCTGGTCTACACGGAACGTGAGGTGCCGAGGCTGATCAGCTTCCGCCGCGCGCATGAAAAGGAGATGCGTCGCTATGCGTGACAAGCCCGGTCGCACCCCTCCGCCCCTGCCGGAGGATTGGGCCGACGATCCCGAATGGACCGGGGAGGATTTCGCCAATGCCCGCCCCGCGAGCGAAGTGCACGGCTCCGAATTCGCCGCGCGCCCGATCCGCCGCGGCCGCCCGCCTTTGGCGGAGGGCGAGAAGAAGGAAGCCGTCTCGATCCGCCTCTCGCCCGACGTCCTGGCGCATTTCCGCGCCGGCGGCGAAGGCTGGCAGACGCGGATCGACGAGGCGCTGCGGAAGGTGGTGGCGGGACGGCGCTGAGGGATCGTCACTCGGCCAGGCGGAGCGCCTGCGCCTGCATTCGGTGACAAGTACGTAGGATTTTTCCTCAGTGACAGGTACGTGCCTGGTACGTAGGATTTTTCCTCAGTGACAGGTACGTGCCTGGCACCTCTGGCGCAGCATTCCTTCTCACCGCTTTACGCAATAAGCTCGACTCGATTTGCGCTTTTCGTCTAATCACGGGCGATGCCGCGCCCGCCCCGCCTGGTCCTGCCCGGAATCCCGCACCACGTGACCCAGCGTGGCACCCGGCGCCAGCCGACCTTCTTCTCCGACGCCGACTACGCCCGCTATCTCGCGTTGCTGCGCCACTGGTGTGTGAAAAGTGGCACCGCGATCTGGGCCTGGTGCCTGATGCCGAATCACGTTCACCTCATCCTCGTCCCCTCCCACGAGGACGGCCTCGGTGCCGCCCTCGCCCCGGCGCACCGCCGTTACAGCTGGGAGGTGAACCAGCGGCAGGGCTGGTGCGGCCACCTCTGGCAGAGCCGCTTCGCCTCCTTCCCGCTCGACGAGCCGCACCTCTACGCCTGCCTGCGCTACATCGAGCTCAATCCGGTGCGCGCCGGGCTGGTCGACCGGCCGGAGGCCTGGCCCTGGTCGAGCGCCCGCGGCCATCTCGGGCTGGCCGACGACCCGCTCGTCGATCCGGCCCCCGCCCGCGAGCGCATCGACGACTGGCGCGCCTTCCTCGAAGCGGGTCTCGAGTCAACCGCCCACGCCGCCCTCCGCGCCGCCGAACGCAGCGGCCGCCTTCTGTAGGATTTTTCCTCAGTGACTGGTACGGACCTGTCACCGCGATCTTCCCCGGCGATGGCCGCGAACATGACGGATCGGCTTTGGGAGATCAGCGATATCGTCAAGCTGGTCGAGGCCGCAGAATATGCTCCCAAGCCGCGCGGGCCTTACAAGAAGCGGGCTTAGGGGTCTTTTTTTGGGTCCGGGGTCGGGCTCGCCTTAGCCTCCTTGCCTTCGTTCATGACCTTATCGAGCTGCCCCGCCTCATTCACGTTGCTGCTTCCAGACTTGCCTTCACGAACCTTCGCGTCAGCGGCCTCTTTAGTTGTTGTGCTGCCTTTCGAGTCTTCCATTTTAGCCTCCTCTTTGAGGAACCTGCACCTTACTCTCAAAGTACTTTGAGTCGAGTCATATCCATATCCGTCAGCTATTTTCAAACTGACCCACTACCATGGCGCGCATGACCAAGGCACCTAGTCGGTCCCGCTCCCGTCAGTGACCCGCGAGCGGGACGCGACGTCCCCGCTTGCCCCTCCGCCCCCCTTCCCCTATATGCCGCCCCGTCCAGCGGGCTCGGTGCGCTCGCGGAAGCCAGGATAAGGCAAGCGCGTTGGAGGCGGTCCGCCGTTCTCTCGACGCGCCTTTTTGCTTTTCCCGCCTCGGCTCCCGCGCGCTCTCGCCGCCGCCCGAGGGACGCCGCAGCGGCGTTCCGGCCGTCGCGGCATATTTCTCTGGCCCGGCCCGCGCGCCTCATCTCAAGCCGCGGTGCGGACCGGCATGTAAGGAAATCCTCTTGGCCACAACGGCAACCCCCACGCGCGACGATTTCGCCGCGATGCTCAACGAATCCCTCGGCGGCGAGGACCAGGGCTTTGAAGGCCGCGTCGTCACCGGCACCGTCACCGCGATCGAGAACGACCTCGCCGTCATCGACGTCGGCCTCAAATCCGAAGGCCGCGTGCCGCTGCGCGAGTTCGCCGCGCCCGGCCAGAAGGCCGACATCTCGGTCGGCGACAAGGTCGAGGTCTATGTCGACCGCATCGAGAATATCAACGGCGAGGCGATGCTCAGCCGCGACCGCGCCCGCCGCGAGGCCGCCTGGGACAAGCTCGAGACCGAGCATACCGCCGGCAACCGCGTCGAGGGCGTGATCTTCGGCCGGGTCAAGGGCGGCTTCACCGTCGACCTCGGCGGCGCCGTCGCCTTCCTGCCGGGTTCGCAGGTCGACATCCGCCCGGTCCGCGACGTCGGCCCGCTGATGGACCTGCCGCAGCCCTTCCAGATCCTGAAGATGGACCGCAGGCGCGGCAACATCGTCGTCTCGCGCCGCGCGATCCTCGAGGAGACCCGCGCCGAGCAGCGCTCGGGGCTCATCATGTCGCTCGCCGAGGGCCAGGTGCTCGACGGCGTCGTCAAGAACATCACCGATTACGGCGCCTTCGTCGATCTGGGCGGCATAGACGGCCTGCTCCACGTCACCGACATCAGCTACAAGCGCGTCGGCCACCCGAGCGAGGTCATCAACATCGGCGACACGGTCAAGGTGCAGATCATCCGCATCAACCGCGACACCCAGCGCATCTCCTTGGGCATGAAGCAGCTGGAGAGCGATCCCTGGGAGGGCGCCGGCGCCAAATATCCGGTCGGCGGCGTGTTCAAGGGCCGGGTCACCAACATCACCGAATATGGCGCCTTCGTCGAATTGGAGCCGGGCATCGAGGGGCTGGTCCACGTCTCCGAGATGAGCTGGACCAAGAAGAACGTCCATCCGGGCAAGATCGTCTCCACCAGCCAGGAAGTGGACGTGGCGGTGATCGAGGTCGACGAGGAGAAGCGCCGGATCTCGCTCGGCCTCAAGCAGGCCCAGTCCAACCCCTGGTCCGATTTCGCCGACAAGCACCCCGTCGGCACCGAGGTCGAGGGCGAGGTCAAGAATTCGACCGAGTTCGGCCTGTTCGTCGGCCTCGACGGCGACGTCGACGGCATGGTCCACATGTCGGACATCGCCTGGGGCGTGACCGGCGAGGAGGCGCTCAACCTGCATCACAAGGGCGAGACGGTGAAGGCCGTCGTGCTCGACGTCGATGTCGAGAAGGAGCGGATCTCCTTGGGCATGAAGCAGCTCGAGCGCGGCGGGGTCGCCAAAAGCGGCGCGGCCGGCGCGGGCGCGGGCGGCGGCGTCAACAAGAACGAGACCGTCACCGTCACCGTGCTCGAGGTCCGCGACGGCGGGCTCGAAGTGCAGGTCGGCGACGACGGCGCGACCGGCTTCATCAAGCGCACCGATTTGGGCCGCGACCGCGACGAGCAGCGCCCTGAGCGCTTCCAGGTCGGCCAGAAGTTCGACGCGCTGGTGATCGGCTTCGACCGCTCGAAGAAGCCCAACTTCTCGATCAAGGCGCTGCAGATCGCCGAGGAGAAGCAGGCCGTCGCCCAATATGGCTCGTCCGACTCCGGCGCTTCGCTCGGCGACATTCTGGGCGAGGCCCTCAAGCAAAAGAAAAGCTGATTTCCCTTACGGCGGGCGCTCCTCCCGGGGCGCCCGCCTGCCTTCCGGCGCGGGCGATGCCTAGCCTATTGAATTGCTCTGATTTTCCGCAAAAACCTCGGGTTGATTTTTATCAACATCGGTGCAAATGCTGGGCGGAGCATGTCGCTGAGGGGGCTCGCGACATGAGCCGGTGGTTCCGGTGACTATAGTCCTTGAAGGGGGATGTCCGTGATCCGATCCGAACTGGTCCAGAAGCTCTGCGACGATCATCCCGATCTGACCTTGAAAGAGGTCGAGCGGGTCGTCTCCGCTTTCTTCGATTCGATCATCGAGCAGCTGCAAAATGGCGGCCGGATCGAGCTGCGCGGCTTCGGCGCTTTCTCCACCCGCGGCCGCGACGCCCGCAAGGGCCGCAACCCGCGCACCGGCGAGCCGGTCGACGTCTCCGCCAAGAGCGTCCCCTATTTCAAACCCGGCAAGGAAATGCGCGAGCGCCTCAACGTCTGAGGCTGCGCGTCCCACGTTCCGCCTCCCCGCGCGGCCCGACCGCGCACGCCTCGGCACAGAGGAGAAACGCGCGCGTTCTTGCACCGCCCAGGGTTGGTGACTTGGTTGCTTTCCACACTCCCAAAGGCCTCCAGTACAGAGCCGTCTGCTCTCGCTTCCGACCTCGAAAGCGAATCGGCCTAATATGTTCGCTTTTTGTTCCCTGCAAGTCAAGCGGTCCTCAGCTCGGAAAGGGAGCCGCGCCGGCCCGCGTGGCCCGATTCCGCTTTCCGGAGGCTCAGGCCGCGCTTTCGCGGACGGGGCGAAACTGGCATGACGGCCGCCATGCGGACGTGGCGAAATCGGTAGAGGCAGCAGACTTAAAAGCCAATAAAAACGACGAACTATAAGAAAATATATTGCAAAACCAGTGCCTTCTGATAGAGTAGAGTCAGTAACAAGCTAGCGCATAGCTAGCAGAAAACGCACCCATTAGGCGAGTGCACTGGTGGCTCTAGTGGAAACAGCTCGGCACACGCTGCTGGATGGTAAGGTCCAGCTCTACCGACGGTCGAACAGCCCGCACTGGCAATCCTCCTGTTCCTTCGCCGGGCGGCAACGCCGGATCACTACGAAGGAAGAAAGTCTGGCGCGCGCTAAGGACGTAGCGCGCGACTGGTATCTCAGCCTGCTCGGCAAATACCGCGCTGGCGGCCTCAAGGAGGGCAAGACCTTCAAGGAGGCTGCCGCGCGATTCGAGGACGAATTTGAAATCATCACCCAAGGCCAGCGCAGCCCGATTTATGTGAAGGGGCACAAAGACCGGCTACGCAATCACCTCGTCCCCTTCTTCGGCGATAAGGTGGTGACGGACATCACCCCCGGCATGGTTCAGGACTATCGCATCCACCGGATGAAGAACGGGTTTCGGAGCAAGCCCCCTTCCCGCAGCACCCTGCATCAGGAAATCGTTTGCCTCCGGCAGGTGCTCAAGACCGCGAATCGGCACCAATGGCTGCCCTTCCTCCCGGACCTCTCCGCCCCCTACAAG
This sequence comes from Sphingomonadales bacterium, assembly GCA_034668505.1. Classification (GTDB taxonomy): domain Bacteria; phylum Pseudomonadota; class Alphaproteobacteria; order Sphingomonadales; family Sphingomonadaceae; genus Allosphingosinicella. The sequence continues at coordinate 828 of JAXDPD010000004.1, read as the reverse complement.
ACCTCCGGCAAGATCACCCACCGGGCGTGGTTTTCGCCCGCCGAATATAAGCGGCTCTACGAAGCGACTCGCGAGCGCGCCAAGAACCCAAAGAAGGAGCGCTGGCGCACCGCCTCCGAAAACCTCCACGACTTCGTCCTGTTCATGGTGAACACCGGCCTGCGCCCCGACGAGGCCCTGCGCCTCGAATATCGAGACGTCGCCATCGTCACCGATGAAGCGACGCGCGAACGCATCCTCGAGATCGAAGTCCGCGGCAAACGCGGCGTCGGCTACTGCAAAAGCATGCCCGGCGCCGTGATGCCCTTCCGCCGCCTTAAAGAGCGCAACACGGCGAGCCGACCGATGCGCTGTTTCCGAGCCTGCAGCGCGAGCTGTTCAATGCGCTCCTGGACGAGCTCGGATTGAAGACCGATCGCGAAGGCCAGCGCCGAACCTTCTACAGCCTGCGGCACATCTGCTTCCGCCTGATGAAGGGCGCCGACATCTACCAGATCGCCAAAAACTGCCGCACCAGCGTCGAGATGATCGAAAACTTCTGCGCCTCGCACATCAAGAACAGGCTCGACGCCTCGGCGATCAATGTGCGCAAGCCTCGGCCAAGCAGACGAGCCGCTACAGCGCTCAGGTAGCGGGTCGTTACCTCGGTCCGTGGTGGGTGGACAGAGGACGTTCAAGGGAAAGGCCGAATGACCGCCAATGGCGGATTGTGTTGAAAAACTCGGCCTTGCGCCGGTGACTCGCCTCTGATTCACTCCTTTTGCGCAAGGCGGGAGGCGAGCCGATGATGGGTGAGCAGACGGTGATGCAGGAGACGCTGTTCTACAG
>JAXDPD010000003.1:0-70970 GCA_034668505.1 Sphingomonadales bacterium | reverse complement strand
CAGCCCTTCCACGTCGCCGAGGTGTTCACCGGCATCCCCGGCAAGTTCGTCCAGATCGAGGATACGGTCCGCTCGTTCAAGGCGGTCGTCGAGGGCGAATATGACAGTCTCCCCGAAAGCGCCTTCTACATGGTCGGCGGCATCGAGGAAGCGGTCGCCAAGGCCGAGAAGCTGGCGCAGGAATCCTGAGTTGAAGCGCCTCGCTTTCCTCCTCGCCGCTTTCGCTTTGCCCGTCGCCGCCGCGCCGGCCGCCGCGCAGATCGCGCCCGGCCTGCGCGCGCCGACGAGCGTGCGCGACGGGGTCATCCAGGCCTGGCTGATGGGCTGCTATTTCGCGGCGACCGAACGGCCGGCGGCCGGGCTCAACGTCGACACCTCGATGGGCGGGCCGGGCCTGCATGAGCCGAGGTCGATGCCCGCGGGCCTGCGCGGCTTCATCGACACGCTGGGCGACCATGTCCGCCTTGCCGTGCTCGACGCGCCGGGCGGCGAGATCTGGATGTTCTACGATGGCCGGGCGAAGCGCTGCACGATCGTCACCAATCCCGCCGATGCCGACGGGATCGACGAAGAATTCGCCCGCCTGATCCGCCTCGACAATGACTGGCGCGCCGCGACCCGCGAGGGCGGCGGCGCCGCCTTCGAGCAGGATTTCGAGGCGGCGGCCGCTTTGGGCCGGCCGGGCGGCCGGCTGCGCGCCTGGTATCAGGCCGCCGCGGGCCCGGCATCGCCGCAGATGATCGTGGTCGAACGGGTAAGATAGGAAGGCTCGCCATGCTGATCGCCATTGCCGCTCTCGCCCTCGCCGTGCAGGCGCCCGCCGGCGACCATCGCGCCGAGGTCGAGCGCGCCGTCTTCGAGCTCTGCCCGGCGGCGATTGCCGGGACGCTGTCGCTGGCCGATCCCGCCCAGGTCGCGGCGGCCGGCTATACGCCCGCCGGGCTGCGCCAGACGTCCGCCGGCGCCAATCCGCGCGTCAGCCGCGGGACCGGCACGGACAAGATCGTGATCTCCATCGGCGGCGAGGCCCCGACGCGCCTCTGTTCGGTCTGGTTCGGAGGGCCCGACAACCGGCGGCTCGCCGATCAGGTGCGGTCGCGGGCGCGGTCGTCCGGCTATCGCGGCGGCGCCGCGGGCAGGCTCGGCGACGGCACGCAGATGCACAATTACCGGCTCCGGGGCGATACGTCGCGAAGCCTCGTCATGATCGACGCCGACGCCGGCGGCGAGCTCGATTTCGACCCCGGCACCACCGTCATCCTCATGTCCGGAGTAAATTGATCCCATGCCTCTTCACTTCGAACTGGTGACTCCCGAAAAGCTCATCCGCTCGGAGGAGGTCCACATGGTGGTCGTCCCCGGCAGCGAGGGCGATTTCGGAGTCATGGAGGGCCACGCCCCCTATATGTCGACGCTGCGCGACGGCGAGCTCGCCGTCTACCGCGCCTTCCCCGGCGAGCCCGAGCGGATCGCCGTCACCGGCGGCTTCGCCGAGGTCAGCGAGGCCGGCCTCACCGTCCTTGCGGAGAGCGCCGAGGGCTGAGCTGCCGAGCATGAATGGGGACAGTTACCAGTAACTGTCCCCGCTCCGAGGCTCAGTCCGGCACCTCGGGCACCTCGCGCGGCCTTTGCGAGCGCCAGAGCAGGAGGCCGCCGCCGACGATCAGGGCGGCGCCGCCGAGCATCGGCAGGTCCGGCGCGTTGCCGAACCAGGCCCAGCCCAAAGCCATGGCGACAACCAGCTGGACATAGGTCATCGGCGCCACCACCGCCGCCGACGCCCGCACCGTCGCCGCATAGATGAGCAGATGCCCGAAGGTCGCGAAGACCGCGACCGCGGCGCATTTCAGCACGACCGCCGCGTCGGGCGCTGGGATTCGGAAATGCGGCGCGCCGCTCAGGTGCGCGAGCAGGGCCGCCGCGACCAGCAGGGGCGCCGCCATCATCGCCAGCAGCAGCTGCATCGCCACGGCGGGCGCGAGGCCGGCGGCCTTGCGGTTGAAGATCATCAGCCAGGCCATGCCGAACGCCGCCCCGAGCGGCCACAAAGCCGCCGGGCCCAGAGCGAGCAGATTGGGTCGGAGCACGATGAGCACGCCGGCAAAGGCCAACAAGGTCGCGCCCCAGACCGCCCGCGGCGCCCGCTCGCCAAGCACCAGCACGGACAGGAGGCCGGTCAGCATCGGGCTGGTGAACTGGATGGCGGTGGCGTCGGCGAGCGGGATCGCCATCACCCCCATGAAGAAGCAGATCGTCGCCAGCGCCACCGCCGCGCCGCGCCCGAATTGCAGGCGCGGCCGCGGCACCCGGAACCCCGCCCGGCCGTGCAGCGCAGCGACGATCGCGGCCAGCGCCAGCGCGCCGAAGCTGTAGCGCAGGGCCGCCACCGCCGTCCCCGGCCAGGCGCCGGCCATCGACTTCACCACCGCATCGCCGATCGACAGCGACACGAAACCGCCCAGGGCGAGGAGCAGGGCGCTTCGGGCTGTCGGGGCGTTCACCGGAAACTGATGCGGTCCCGGTTAGGCCTTTGTCAAAGTTTCCGCCTTATTCACCACCCTGATCCGGGAGAGCCCGACGTAAGACCTTTGCGGGGTTGGCGAAGCGATGAGTGCATTTGGACGACGCAATGGCGTGAATGGCGGCGGCTCCGGCGGCGGCCGGCCGAGCTTCGGCACGGCGCAGCCGATGAAGGGCCCCGCCGCCCCGGCCCAGTCCAAGCAGGCCGAAGGCGGCGCCCAATTCCCGCCGATCGATCCCGAATCGCTCGAGGACGAGGGCATCGTCACCACGCCTTTGCCGGCCGGCCACGCCGAGGCCATGGCCCGCCTGGCCGACCGCCAGGCGCAGTCGGGCGAGCAGGGCCAATCGAAGAACGAAGGCTTCGAAGCCTCGATCCACCGCATCAAGGAGCAGGTCCTCCCGCGCCTGCTCGAGCGCGTCGACCCCGAGGCGGCCGCCACCCTGTCCAAGGACGAGCTCGCCGAGGAGTTCCGCCCGATCATCGGCGAAGTGCTCGCCGAGCTGAAGATCAACCTCAACCGCCGCGAGCAGTTCGCGCTCGAAAAGGTGCTGGTCGATGAATTGCTCGGTCTGGGCCCGCTCGAGGAATTGCTCAACGACCCCGACGTCTCCGACATCATGGTCAACGGCCCGCAGCAGACCTATATCGAGCGCAAGGGCAAGCTCGAGCTCGCCCAGATCCAGTTCCGCGACGAGGAGCATCTGCTCCAGATCGCCCAGCGCATCGTCAACAAGGTCGGCCGCCGCGTCGATCAGACCACGCCGCTCGCCGACGCCCGCCTCCAGGACGGCAGCCGCGTCAACGTCATCATCCCGCCGCTCTCCTTGCGCGGCACCGCCATCTCGATCCGTAAATTCTCCGAAAAGCCGATCACCATCGACATGATGCGCGGCTGGGGCTCGCTGAACGAGAAGATGGCGACCGTGCTCAAGATCGCCGGCGCCAGCCGGATGAACGTCATCATCTCGGGCGGCACCGGCTCGGGCAAGACGACGATGCTCAACGCATTGTCCAAGCTGATCGACCCAGGCGAGCGCGTGCTCACCATCGAGGACGCGGCCGAGCTCCGGCTGCAGCAGCCGCACTGGCTGCCGCTCGAAACCCGGCCGCCCAATCTCGAGGGCCAGGGCGCGATCTCGATCCGCGACCTCGTCATCAACGCGCTGCGCATGCGGCCCGATCGCATCATCCTGGGCGAGATTCGCGGCAGCGAATGCTTCGACCTGCTCGCCGCGATGAACACCGGCCATGACGGCTCGATGGCCACCTTGCACTCCAACAGCCCGCGCGAATGCCTGGCGCGTATGGAGAACATGGTGATGATGTCGGACATCAAGGTGCCGAAGGAAGCGATCTCGCGCCAGATCGCCGATTCGGTCGACCTCATCGTCCAGGTCAAGCGCCTGCGCGACGGAACGCGCCGCTGCACCAACATCACCGAAGTGATCGGGATGGAAGGCGACGTCATCGTCACCCAGGAATTGTTCAAGTTCGAATATCTGGACGAGACTCCCGACGGCAAGATCATCGGCGAGTATCGCTCGATGGGCCTCAGGCCCTATACGCTCGAGAAGGCCAAGATGTTCGGCTTCGACCAGCCCTATCTCGAGGCCTGCCTCTAGGCTCTGATTGACTCGCCCGCGCGGGCGCTTCACCTTGCCGCGTGGTGGGCAGCCCTCTCGCGGAGATGAATCATGGCCGGCAAGTCTCTTGGCCTCCTCGCTCTGGCCGCCATCCTGACCACCGCCGGCGCCTTCGCGGCCGACCCGCCCGCGCCCGCCGGCAAGCAGCAGCTGATCTGCCGCGGCGGCGGGGAAAGGCAGCTGGGCAGCCATGTCCGGACCCGGCGCCGCTGCCTCACCGCGGAGCAATGGCAGCAGGAGGATGAGGCGAAAGCCAGCCTGCCCGTCTCGCTCCAGGTCACCCAGGGCCAGAATGACGGCCAGACGGTGCGGGCGCCGCAATAGCGGAACGCAAGATCTTCGCACCTCCCATCTGCGCCAAGATTTCCCGATCGGACAGATCAAGCTTCAAAACTTGACTTATCCATTATTGAGCGCATCCTTCCGCCCGCTATATTTCTGTCGAGTCGCAAACATAAGTAACAACCGTGCTTTCGCGCGGTAGGATTCTTGCGACCCGGCACTTACGAACAATCGGGGGGTGGGCCATGGCGAGCAAGCGCAACTGGCATTGGACGTTCGGCGCATATTGCCACATCTCATTTCAAAATGGCGGCGATCCCGTCGATATGAGTCCTCAGGCCTTCGTCACGGATGACGGCTGCGCGACCATTAGCGATACCAGCGGCAATCTGCTGTTCTACACCGACGGAAGAAATCTGTACAATGCCGCGCATGTTCAGATCAACGGGTCGACCTCGCCTTTGGGCGGCGGCCCCCATTCCTGTCATTCGGCGATCATCGTTCCGCCCGCTGGCGGAGGCGCGCGCTACCATATCCTGGCGGTGGGTGAGTGGCCGGCGAATGTCGGGCCGTTGACCTATACCGCCGTTTCGGTCTCGGGCTCGGGCGCCGTTTCGATCCCGTCCGGCCCCGCCCCGCTCGGCTTCGGGCCGAGCCAGGCCGCCGAAAAGCTTGCCGCCGTGTCGCACGCGGATTGCGACAAATATTGGGTGATATCGCTCAATATCGACGGCACGCAGCCCGCGGTGGGCACGCTCCACTCGATGCTGATTGCCTCCGACGCCGGTCCGACCCCCGTCAGCTCGCAACCCTATCCGTTCACCAGCACGGTCGCTCCGAAATCCTGCGTCAAATTTTCCCAGGACGGAACGCTGCTCGCGATCACTTCGCTAGACACCATCGATATCGTGAAATTCGATCGCGCGACCGGCCTCATCGCCGCCCATTCCCAGATTACCGGCCTTACCGGAACCAAGCGACCCTATGGCGTCGAATTCTCTCCCAACGGCCTGTATCTCTATTTCACATCGTTGCCCGGAAGCATCAGGCGCCACACGATGGGTGCGAGCGGAAGCTCGACGCCCGTCACATCGACCGTCCAGATTGCGATGGTCAGCTTTCCGGCCCAAGGTGCCAGCATCGGTGCCCTTGAGCTTGCCCCGAACGGCAAGATCTACGGGGCCTCGGTGCTCCACACCCCTTTCGAGATCGGCGACCCCGACAACGCCACCGCGACCGCGGCGGCCGTGCTCTTCAAGCCGATGGCGACCAAAGCGGGCGGCGGAAACCTCGTCTTCCCGCCAAACACCTTTTCGATGCTCGGCCTGCCCACCTTCACCCGCATTCCGCCCGATTGCGACGACCAATGCAGCACGCTCGCGGCCGAGATCAACGCGACCCTGGAAGACCGCGCGGAGCTGCACAATTCGATGGCGACCTGCAAGGGAGAGCCGCCTCCCCCACGCCAATGCCAACCGCTGCCGATCCCGGAAATCCGGCCCCAGACCTACATCACCTGGGGCAACAGCAAATGCGACTGCATCGAGGGCGACGATACCGAGATCATGTATCTCACCGTCTGCAACCCTTATTCGAACCTCACCCTGTCCAACCTCACCGTCTACGAACTGGCCGTCGTCGACGCGAACGGCAATCCGGTGCCCAACCTCCCCGACGGCACCCCGTCGATCCAGCTCGTGCCGATCGGGCCTTATTGCTTCGACGATATCGCGCCCTGCACCTGCGTCAGCCGCGAGTTCGTGCTCCGTCTGCGCGGCGCCCCCGGCGGCAAATACGAGATCCGCGTCGAGGGCATCTGCTTCGACGCCTGCTTCCACGGCGACACCGACGCCTGCTTCGGCTTCGAGGTCTGCCAGGACTGACACGGCGCCGGGCTGACGGGGACGGGGCACGCCGAGCCGGTCGGCGATGCTCAACCCGGGGGCGCGAGGGCGCCGTCTCTCCGATTCATCTAAAACGGGTATTCATGGCCGTCGACTTGCGCTAATCGATGATTCTCTATGAGCGGCAGAGCGCAAAACCTTCAGCAGATGACCCGAGAGCTGCGGCGGATCGAGCGCGTGCTGTCGTGGGTCTCGAGCGAGCTGACCCGGCCGCCGGGCATGGATGCCAAGGCGGTGCGGACGATCCTCGCCGCGCGCCGGCTGCGCGACGATTGCTTCCGGCCCGCGGTCGGCGATGTCGGCTGGGCGCTGCTGCTCGACGCCTTCGCCGCTCGGCTCGAAGGGCGCGGCGTGGTGATGACCGCGATCGGCGCCCCGGCCGGCATCCCGCGCAGCACCGCGCACCGCTGGGCGACCCACCTGCTCGGCCGCGGCCTGCTCGTCCGCCTGCCCCATGAGGGGGACCAGCGCGCCGCCCCGGTCGGCCTCTCCGCCGCCGCCGCCGAGAACGTCCGCGCCTATCTGGAGGCGGCGCTCAAGCTGTCGCGCCTGATTCTCTAGAGCTTCCCGGCGGCCTTCAGCGCGAGGATGGTCAGCCCAAGCACCGCGAACAAAGCGATGGCCTGGATGCCGCGCCACGGCACCCAGCCGGTATCGTCGAGGTTGCGGCGGCGATTGCGGCGGCTTTCCGCGACGCCCGCGAGCACGGCCAGCGCCAGCGCCGCGCCGTCCGCGCCCCAAAACCAATCTTGCGTCGTCATCCCGCCTGCCTCATGAGCACGCCCGAAAAGAAGAGCCTATTTAGGGAGCAGAAGATGATCCGCCACCCCCTGCGCGCCGCTTTTGCCGGCGCCGCCGGTGCCGCCCTGGTCCTCGCCTGCGTCGCCTCGGCCGCGGTGCAGCGGCGCCCGGCCGGTCTCTCCACCGCCGAGCATAATGCGCTCCAGGCCGCGATCGCGGCGCCGACCCGCACCCCGGCCAACGTTCTTCGCGACCGCTACCGCCATCCGCGCGAGACGCTCGCTTTCTTCGGGGTCAGGCCCGGCGACACAATCGTCGAGATCTGGCCGGGCGGCGGCTGGTATACCGAGATCCTCGCGCCTTATGTGCTGGCCGGCGGCGGCACTTATCATGCCGCCGCGATGGGCGCGAACGGCAATGACGGCGTGCGCCGGCTGATCGCCGCCAGTGCCCGGCTCTACGGCGGCATCCGGCTCGCCGCCTTCCCGGCCTGGGACGCGGCCGAGACGCGCGTCCCCGACGGCAGCGCCGACGTCGTCCTCACCTTCCGCAACGTCCACAATTGGCAGATGGGCTATCAGCGGGGCAGCCGGCCCTACAGCGCCGACGCCTTCCGCCAGATCTACGCGATGCTCCGCCCCGGCGGCACGTTGGGCGTGGTCGACCACCGCCTTCCCGAAAATGCCGATGCGGAGCGCGAGCGGACCAGCGGCTACGTCAAGGTCTCGACCGTCCGCCGCCTGGCCGAGGCGGCCGGCTTCCGGCTGGTGGCGGCGTCGGAAATCAACGCCAATCCGCGCGACACGGCGAATTGGCCGCGCGGCGTCTGGACGCTGCCGCCGTCGCTGCGCCTGGGCGCGGAAGGCCGCGAACGCTACCTCGCCATCGGCGAAAGCGACCGCATGACGCTGCGGTTCGTGAAGCCGTAATCCTCCCCGTCCCGGAGAGGATTAGCCGCTCAGACGGTCGAGCTGCTTCTGCAAGTCGGCGAGCTTGGCCTTGAGCCCGGCCAGCTCGGCCTTGGTGTCGGTGCCGGTCGCCAGCGTCTCGCTCTGCTTGTCGTCGGGCTCGGCGGCGGCCTTGCCGGCGGAGGCCGCCGTGAACAGCTCCATGTTGCGGCGCGCCATCTCGGCGAAGGGGTTGGCGGTGAAGGCGCCGGCCATCGCCTCGCGCATCTGGCTCTGGTTGCGCTGCAGCGCGTCCAGCGACGCCTCCAGATATTGCGGCACCACCGATTGCATCTGGTCGCCGTACATCGAGATGAGCTGCCTGAGAAAATTGACCGGCAGCATCGTCGAGCCGCGCGATTCCTCGTCCATGATGATCTGGGTCAGGACCGAGCGGGTGATGTCCTCGCCGCTCTTGGCGTCGAGGACCTGGAACTGGCGCTTCTGGCGGACCATCTCGGCCAGGCGCTCCAATGTGATGTAGGTCGAGCTTTCGGTATCGTAGAGCCGCCGGTTCGCATATTTCTTGATGATGACCACATCATCCGGGGACCGCGACGCCGCCATGCCAGGCTCCTTACCGATAGAAGGCAGTGCTTTAGCACCAAGCCATGCCGCACCGCAACAACGGCCGCGGCCGCTGCCTCTGTTCCTCGACATGCTGCGCAGCGAAACCCAAGGCGATCCGGCGCGGATGAAAGCGGCTTTGGCCGGCCTCAGGCGCTACCAGGAGGCCGGGCGGCCGCCGCCGCCCGCCCCAATGCCGGCCTTGGCGACGGCGCACGGCGCGGCGCTGCGCGATTATGGCGGCGAAGGGCCGCCAGTGCTGTTCGTCCCCTCCCTGATCAATCCGCCGAACGTGCTCGACATGGGCGATCGCTCGCTGCTGCGCTGGCTGAGCGGCCGGGGGCGCCGCGTGCTGCTGCTCGACTGGGGCTGGCCGGGCGAGGACCGCAGGGAGATGTCGGTCGCCGGCCATGTCGAGCGTATACTGCTGCCGCTGATGGCCGGGATCGGCGCGCCCATTGACCTGGTCGGCTATTGCCTGGGCGGGACGATGGCGCTCGCCGCGGCCCAGACCGGGCCCGCGCGCAGCGTCGTCACCATCGCCGCGCCCTGGCATTTCCACGGTTTTCCGGACGAGGCCCGCGCTTCCCTCGCCAAATTATGGGCCGATGCCGGGCCGACGGTCGCGGCGCTGGGCCTGCTGCCGATGGAGGTGCTGCAATGCGCCTTCTGGAGCCTCGACCCGGCCCGCACCGTGGCCAAGTTCGAAGCCTTTGCAGGCCTCGACGGCGAAGAGGCGAGGACCTTCGTCCGCCTCGAGGATTGGGCCAATGACGGTCCTCCCGTCGCCGGCGCCGCCGCCCGCGAGATGTTCGAAAGCCTGTTCCGCGACGATCTCAGCGGCGCCGGCAAATGGTCGGTCGGCGGCGCCATCGCCGATCCCGAATCGCTCGCCATCCCCTTGCTCAACATCGTCTCGACCACCGACCGCATCGTCCCCGCCGCCACCGCGCCTCGCGCCGGCGAGCGGCTCGACCTCGCTCTGGGCCATGTCGGCATGGTGGTCGGCTCGCGCGCGAAAAAGATGCTGTGGGAGCCGCTGGCCGGCTGGCTTTCCCGCACTGCAGCAAGCTGCTAGGGGCACTGCGATTCTTTCCACCCGTTCGGGCTGAGCCTGTCGAAGCCCTCTCCTTTCTTGCGCAGTGAGAAGGAAAGCCCTTCCACAGGCTCAGGGCGAACGGAGTCTTTCAAGGAGCTCAGTTCAATGACCGACGTCGTCATCACCGCCGCCAAGCGTACCCCGGTCGGGTCCTTCCTCGGCGCCTTCGCCGCCACCCCGGCCCATGAGCTCGGCCGAGTCGCCATCGAGGCGGCGCTGGCGCAGGCGGGCGTCGCGCCCGAGGACGTGTCGGAGGTCATCCTCGGCCAGGTGCTCACCGCCGCCCAGGGCCAGAACCCCGCCCGCCAGGCCTCGATGGCCGCGGGCATCCCCAAGGAAGTGCCGGCCTGGGGCGTCAACCAGGTCTGCGGCTCGGGCCTGCGCGCGGTTGCGCTCGCCAGCCAGGCGATCCAGACCGGCGACGCGATTATCGTCGTCGCCGGCGGCCAGGAGAATATGAGCCTCTCCACCCACGCCCAATTATTGCGCGGCGGCACCAAGATGGGCGACGTCAGCCTCGTCGACACGATGATCAGGGACGGCCTGACCGACGTCTTCAACAATTATCACATGGGCATCACCGCCGAGAATCTGGCCGAGCAATATCAGGTCACCCGCGACGACCAGGACGCCTTCGCCACCGCCTCCCAGAACAAGGCCTCGGCCGCCCGCGCCTCGGGCCGGTTCCGGGACGAAATCGCCCCGGTCACGGTCAAGACCCGCAAGGGCGAGACGATCGTCGAGGATGACGAATATATCCGCGACGGCGTCGAGCAATCGGGCCTTTCGGCCCTGCGTCCCGCCTTCAAGAAGGACGGCACCGTCACCGCCGCCAACGCGTCGGGCCTCAACGACGGCGCCGCCGCGCTCGTCCTGATGAGCCGCGAGGAGGCCGAGCGCCGCGGCGCCACTATCCTCGCCCGCGTCGCAAGCTGGGCCAGCGCCGGCGTCGACCCCTCGATCATGGGCATCGGCCCGGTCCCGGCCTCGAAGAAGGCGCTGGAGAAAGCCGGCTGGACGATCGCCGACCTCGACCTGATCGAGGCCAACGAAGCCTTCGCCGCGCAGGCGCTGGCCGTGGGCAAGGAGCTCGGCTGGGACGCCGCCAAGGTCAACGTCAATGGCGGCGCCATCGCCATCGGCCACCCGATCGGCGCCTCGGGCGCGCGCGTGCTCACCACCCTGCTCTACGAAATGGAGAAGCGCGACGCCAAGAAGGGCCTCGCCACGCTCTGCATCGGCGGCGGCATGGGCATCGCGCTCTGCGTCGAGCGGGACTGAGCGTGACGCAGGCGGCGGGACGGTTTGTGCGCTGGGCGCTTGCCGTCCTGCTGCTGGCGGCGTCCGCCGCCGCCGCACCTGTCCAACGTCCGAGGTCCGCGCGGCGGATGCCAAGGCGCAGGCGCTGTTCGAAATGCTCCGGGAACGGCCGGCGACCAGCGACGCTCAACTAGCTGGCGGCGGCATAAGCATCGCGCTCTGCGTCGAGCGGGATTGAGCGGCACAGCCCTTAGCGGGCCGAGCTAGGCGTCGCCGAAGGGATAGCCGTCTCGGCGCTGGTCCAGCACGGAGAGGCCGATCTGGTGCCCCCATTCCTGGATTTGCGCATGGACCGGAAAGCGCCGCGCGAGGCGTGCAAAATGCTTGCGCCAATGGTTGTAGACCGGCCAATCGCCACGTCCCCCATCCACCAGGGTGACCATGGCGTTCACCGCCCCCGATGCATCGACCTCGGCAAAGTCGGGATCGGCCGAGAATTGCGGGCGGCACATGATGGTCTCGAGTCGCTCCCCCCAATGCCTCATCTCCTTGAACAGGCGGCCGCGACCGTTCGTCAGCATCAGGTTCACGGTCGCCCGCGCGATGTTGAGCCACGTCGCGCGCGAGCCGATCGCCTCGGCTTTCTCGCGGAACGCCGTCAGTTCCGCACCCCAGTGCGCGAGCCCGGATTCGTCGAAATGCTCGCACGCATCGGTTGCGTTCATCAGCGCGGTGGAAATCTCGAGGAGCACGAACTCCACGTTCGCGAACCGGACGTCGTGCGCGACCGCCAGCATGCGCCGCCCCCATCTTGCGATTCCGTCGGCGATCTGCTCGGAGCCAAGTCCGGAATCGGGTATTTCCCGGGCTTTCGCGTAGCAATTTATCGAATTTGAATCGCCACGCACGCCATAAAGCCGGATTTCGGCGTCGCCTTCGAACCGGGGATCTTCGATGATCCCGATCAAATCTCTTCCAAGACGCTCCATATTCTCGAAGTCGCGCCGGTTTCCGTAAAAGCGCATTGCATTGACATGGGCCTGGACCTCGATTCTCTTGACGATATCGAGGTCGCGGAATTCGGCGCGGCCGGCGATGTTCACCACGAATTTAAGCCACTTATCGAGCTCCTTGTCACTGCGGTCGGGTTCACATTGGGAGGTCGCATTCATTGCCGCTTTGACGACCTCTCTCATGATCTCGAAATCGCGATTGAACCTCGGATCTTCGGCAAGGATCTCGATGCGATTCTTCCATGGGTCCATCTGCGCGGCATTTCCGGTGAGGCCGAAGGCGACGATCGCCAACGCCGCTCCGGCCGCTTCGATTTCGCGCATTTCGGGCGTATCGGCGAAGCGCGGATCGTCGACGATCGCGGCCAATCGGTCGGCCCATATTTCCCCGCCGTCCGGCCGGCCCGCATCGACGTAGGCGCAAATCGCGTTGGACAGGCCGCGCGCCTGGCCGATCCTGATTTCGGTCACGTCTGAAAAAAGCGGATTCTCCGCCAATCGGTCGCAGCGCGCCAGCAAGCGTTCGACCTCATCGAGGCGTCCCCATTCGCCGTAGCGCATGCCGAAATTTACCAGGGCCGGCGCTTCGAAGCGACGGACGACCGGATCGAATGGCCGCGTCGAGACGAGCGCGATCAATTCGGCCAGGCCTTCGTCGCACTCGCCCGGGGTGATCGATTTCTGAAGGCCCATATTGGCAATCTCCCTGAGCCGCTCGTGCACCGCCGCCACGCGTTCCGGCCGAGCGTCGTCAAGGCGCGTCTGCAGCCATTCCAGCGCTTTGGCGCGCTGCGAGGCGCGCTCCCCGTCGCGAAGATCGGGGCAGTTCCGCCAAATGCTCCCCAGGCGCATCTCGACGAGCGCGGGCGCTGTCGCGATCATTCGGTCCACCGCCTTCTCCCTCAGCCGAAGATCGAGGCGGGGAAGGAGGCGCAACAGCAATTCCTGCGCAAGATCGTCCGGCACGATCGGGGGCAAAGACCGTTCCAGCGCGTCGGGCTCGGCTTCCAGGTAGAAGCGCAGCAGGGCCTCGATCGAGAGCGGACCGAAAATCGCCCTGGCCTCGTCGGTCTCGATCGGGCCGGCAAGCGCCGACAGGAAGAGGGGGCCGGCGAGGCTGACCGGCAGCGCCCGGCCCTCGTCGGCCAGCCCGGGCAGGATCCCGTCGGCCCAATCCAGCAGCGCCTCGGGCACACGTTCGGCGCTTGGCGCGTTCATCAGAATCAAGGCCGCGCGCGGCCGCCCGGCGCTTTCCCGGATAAGGGTCTCCTCGTCGAGCCGGCTGTGGCCCGCCGCCGACCGAAGCGCGACGATATCCGGATCCCGCAAGGCTCCGACTCTCAGCGACCCGCTCATTTCGGCGGCACGCACCATCTGCCGATCTTCCCCGACCGAGATAGCGGGGACGGCGCGCATTTGATCGATGACAAGGACGCGTATCGGATGACGGGACGCTGCCCTGCCAAGCGCGGTGAGGACTTCGCCCAGCCGTTCGCCATAAGAGCGGGATGCTTCGTCTATCACGAGGGCGGTCGGTCGGCGCGCCGCCCATTCGGCCAACTTTGCCAGATCATCCCGATCGACGATGCCCCAATCCCAGCCGGCCGCGCGCGCGCGGTTCAGCCATTCCAGGCCCAATCTGGTCTTGCCGATCCCGCTCGGCCCGGTGACGGTGCGCCAGACGAACCGCTCGCCGCCTTTGTCGAGCAGCCGCGCAAGCTCATCCAGCTCCGCCTCCCGACCGACGAAGCTCAAAGGAGGGCCCTCCAGCGAGAGCATCTGCTCGCGTCGCCGCGCCTCGTCCAGATCGCTGCGCACGAACGGAGGCGGATCCGGGAAGAAGCGATCCAACAGGTTGCGGCGCAACCAGCCGATGTTCGCGAACCCCAGAAAGAGCAGTCCGAGCGCCACCGGGCCAACGATCCAGCCGCGCACGTCGGGATTGGCGTCGAGCCACGTCTTCACGCCTGAAAACCAGTCCGTGAGGGATTCGATCGAACTGAAAAAAGCGTCGGCCGGCTCGAACCCGAATGCGGCTTTCAACAACAGCCCCAGACCCACGCCGGCGAGCGCGAAACCGCCGGTCTTGGCGGCGCTTCGTCGCTTCAGGACAGTGTCGGTCAGGCTATCCGCCATTTCATCACCCGTGCAGACCACATCTGTTATGGGTCTGGACATGCAAGAGCAATGGCTCGGCGCGCCAAGTCTTCGCCACGCAAGAGCGGAAGCCGGCGAGCCTCTCAATGAATCGGTCCCGCTCCGGAACGGTCGCGGCTCTGCGCGGTTATCCGGCGGATGACCTGAGGGGGATAGCCGGCATGACAGCATTCGAGGCAGTGACCCGGCTCGGCTTCGCGGCGCGCGGCTTGATGTACGCGTCGATCGGCTATCTGGCCCTGCGCAGCGGCCGCACCGAGGATGCGGGCGGGGTGATGGACTATCTCTCGACCGGCGCCGGCGGGTTTCTGGTCGCGGCGATGGCGGCCGGATTCCTCAGCTACGGCGTCTGGCGGCTGCTCGAGGCCTGGATCGATTCCGAAGGCCGCGGCAAGGATGCGAAGGCGATCGGCGCCCGTCTCGCCGGCGCCGGCTCGGGCCTGGTCCATCTCGGCCTCGGCGGGGTCGCCGTGCTCGCGGCGCTGCACAGGAAAAGCGGCGGCGGCGGCGACACTCCGGAAGAAGGAGCGGCGGTGGCGCTCAGCCTTCCCGGCGGCGAGGCGCTGCTGTGGATCGGCGCGGCGATCGTCGCCGCCGTCGGCGTCCAGCAGTTCCGCAAGGCCTGGTCGCTGAAATTCCTGAAGCATTTGAAGCCCGAGGCGGCGAAACGCGACTGGATCCCCTGGCTCGGGCGGGCGGGTTTCGCCGCGCGCGGCATCGTCTTCCTCGTCATCGCATGGCTCGTCGTGCAGGCGGCGCGGTCGCACAGCTCGGCGGCGGCGGGCGGCATCGACGACGCGCTCGGCTCGCTGCCCCGTTCCGTCCAGATCGCGGTCGCCGGCGGCGTCATCCTGTTCGGCCTCTTCAGCCTGACCGAGGCGGTCTATCGCCGCATGCCGGCGACGCGCCGGTGAGCCGGCCAGCCGCGGCGGGCGTGCCATTCCGACACAGCCCGCGCCAGCGCGGCGCTGGGCCTTTGTCCGGGGCCGGCGGGGGGTCTAGTCTCGCCGCCCTCGAAAGGGCGAAGGGCATGATCGCGTTGATCTGGCGTTACGAGGTTCTGGAAGAGGCGCGCGCCGCCTTCGAGGCGACCTATGCGCCGACCGGCGCCTGGGCCCAGCTCTTCGCCCGCGGCGAGGGCTATCGCGGCACCGAATTGTTCCGCGCCGAGGACGGCTCCTACCTCACCCTCGACATCTGGCGCTCGCGCGCCGATTTCGACGCCTTCCTCGCCGCCCACCGCGACGATTATGACGCGCTCGACCGCTCCACCGAAGGCTGGACCGCCTGCGAGCACCGCATCGGCGAATATGAGGTGATGGGCTAGCTTCGTCGTTCCCCGGCGAAAGCCGCGCCCAGCCCTTCCACGGTGCCGCTTTCGCCGGGGACCGCTAAATCCAGTTGCGCTTGAACCGGGCGCCCAACGTGGTCAGCACTTCATATTGGCTGAGCCCCGATTGCAGCGCGGCTTCGGGCAGATCGTAGTCGAGCTCGACCCAGTCGCCCTCCGCCACCTCCGGCGCCGCGTCGACGCGGATCGCGGTCAGGTCCATGGAGACGCGGCCGGCCACCGGCGCCCAGATGCCGCCGATCCTGGCCCGCCCCCGGCTGGAGAAGCCGCGCAGATAGCCGTCGGCATAGCCGATGTTGAGGATGGCGAGCTCGCAAGCCTCCTCGGCGGTGAAGGTGCCGCCATAGCCGACCTTGCCGCCGGCCTCGACGCGGCGGCGCTGGATCACCTCGGCCTCGACCCGCGCGACCTGCTGGATATGCCCCTTGGCCTCGCGGCGCGGCACCCCGCCGTAGAGCGCGAGGCCGGGCCGGGTCAGGCCGAAGGCGAAATCGGGGCCGAGGCAGATGCCGGCGCTGTTGGCGAGGCTGAGCCGCTTCGCGCGGACCTTGCCGGCGATCGCGGTGAACGCCTCCAGCTGCGCGCGATTGGCGGGGCTGTCCTCGTCCGCGCAGGCGAGGTGGCTCATCAGGGTCTCGACGGCGAGCCCGTCGAGCAGGCCCGCCGCGACGTCGGCCGGCGCGAGGCCGAGCCGGTTCATGCCGGTGTCCACCATCACGTCGCAGGGCAGCCCGGTCTCGCGCCAGCGCGCGACCTGCCCGGGGCTGTTCAGCACGGGGCGCGCGCGGCCCTTGACCGCCACCGCCATGTCGCCGGGCAGGACGCCGTGGAGCACGCTGAGGTCGAGGTCCCCGGGCCAGGGCGTCAGCGCCTCGGCCTCGCGCCAGGTGGCGACGAAGAAGTCGCGGCAGCCGGCGTCCTGCAGCCGCTTCACCGCCTCGCGCGCGCCGAGGCCGTAGCCGTCGGCCTTGACCGCCGCGCCGCAGGCCGCGCCGCCGCTGCGGTGCGCGAGCCAGTGCCAGTTGGAAACGAGCGCGGCGCCGTCGAGCCTCAGGCGCAGGGGAACATGGACCATCGGCCGGTGACTAGCGCTGTCGCTCCGCCGAGTCATCCCGGCGCTTGCCGACGGTCTCTGGCAGCCACAGCACGGTCACCACCAACGCCATCGCCACCACCCCCCACGTATACCACAGGCCCGAATAGGGATTGCCGGTCTTGGCGACGATCGAGGCGCTGATCAGCGGCAGGAAGCCGCCGAAATAGCCGGTGCCGAAATGATAGGGGATCGACATCGAGCTGTAGCGAATCTTGGGCGGGAACATCTCCGAGAGCAAGGCCGCCACCGAGCCGTAGGTCATTCCCGAAAGGCACATCATCGCCAGGATCGCGCCGACGATGACGGCGATGCGCCAGGCCTCGGGCACGAAGGTCGCGCCCGCCGCCGCGCCGCCGCCGCCGCCCGCCGCCCATCCTATCAGCCAGAACAGGGGAAAGAGGAGGATCAGGGTGAGCGCATAGCCGATCACGATCGGCTTCTTGCGGCCGATCCGGTCGGAGAGCGCGCCGGTGCCGACGAAGAAGCCGAGGCCGAGCAAGGCGGCGCTCGCGACGATCAGCTGCGCGGCGGTCCCGTCGACCCGCATCGAACGCTGGAGGAAGTCGAGCACCGAGAACATCGCCGTGTACCAGATCACCGTCAGCCCGGCGGCGATGCCGAACAAAGCGACGAACAGCCGCTTCAGATTGCCGGGATAGGTGAACGCCTCCTTGAACGGATTGGCGGCGGTCTCGCCCGCTTCCTTGAGCGCCGTGAACACCGGGCTTTCGGCAAGCTTGAGCCGCATCCACAGCGACACGGCCAGCAGCAGGATCGAGAAGAGGAACGGCAGCCGCCAGCCCCAGGCGCTCCATGCCTCCGCCGAAACCATGCCCTTGAAGAGCAAGACGACGGCGAGGCTGAGGATGAAGCCGCCGACCACGCTCGCCTGGATGAAGCTGGTGTAGAAGCCGGCCTTCCCGGGCGGCGAATGTTCGGCGACATAGATGGCGGCGCCGCCATATTCGCCGCCGAGCGCCAGCCCCTGGAGGATCCTGAGCAGGATGATCAGCAGCGGCGCGGCGACGCCGATCGTCGCATAGCTCGGGATCAGGCCGATGCCGGCGGTAGCCACGCCCATCAGGGTGATGGTGACGAGGAAGGTGTATTTCCGCCCCAGCCGGTCGCCGAGATAGCCGAACAGGATCGCGCCCAACGGCCGGAACGCGAAGCCGACCGCGAAGGTCGCCCAGGCGAGCAGGGTGGCGAGCAATTCGTCGCCCGGCGGAAAGAAGCTGCGCTGGAGGATGCCCGAGGCGGTGAGCGTGCCCCAGATGAAGAAATCATACCATTCGAAGACGGTGCCGACCGACGAGGCGGCGATCACCAGCTTCGTCCGCGCCGGCGCCCCTTTTGCCATTCTGATCTCCCCTTTTCGGGCAGGTTCTAGGCCCCGCCGCGCCGCCGGGGCAAGCCGCCTCGACGGCGGGGAACTTCCGCCCCGAACCGGACCTTCTTGCAATGGCAGCCGCCCTGGACTTTCATGGCTTCGATCATGCACCACTGCTTCCCGCCCGTCACCCGGCCCGACACCCGCCTCCTCGTCCTCGGCAGCCTGCCGGGCGCGGCGTCGCTCGCGCAGGGCCGCTATTACGCGCATCCGCAGAATCTGTTCTGGCGGCTGATCGGCGCGGTCATCGGCCGCGACCTCGCCGCGCTCGATTACGAGGCGCGGCTGGCGGCCTTGCTCGAGGCGCGGGTCGGCCTGTGGGACACGGTCGCGGCGGCGACGCGGCGGGGCAGCCTCGACGCCGACATCCGCCTGCACGAAGCCAGCGACCTCGCCGCGCTCGCCGCCACGCTGCCGGACCTGCGCGCGATCGGCTTCAACGGCGCCACCTCGGCGCGCATCGGCCGCCGGCAGCTCGCCGGCCTCCCCGGCCCGGCGCTCGTCGACCTGCCCTCAAGCAGCCCCGCTTATGCGAGCCTGCCGTTCGAGAAGAAGCGCGGCGCCTGGATGCAGCTCGCCGCTTATCTGTGAGCGCGCCCCGCGCAAAAGCCCAGGATCCGGGCCGCCAGATCGCGCCGGGCGATGACCAGATCGGGGACGTTCGTGTCGGCGCGATTATAGACCAAGGCCGAGCCGTCGAGCCGGCTGGCGTGGAGGCCGGCGGCGAGCGCGACCGCGGCCGGCGCGCAATTGTCCCATTCGTGCTGGCCGCCGGCATGATAATAGACGTCCGCCTCGCCGACGACGACCGCCATCGCCTTGGCGCCCGCCGAGCCCATCGCCACCAGCTCGGCCCCGAGCATGGCCGCGACCGCCCCGGCTTCGACCGGCGGCCTGGTGCGGCTGACCAGCATGATCGGCCGCGCGCGGCTTGCGCTGGCGGGCATCGCGACCTGGTCCGAGCGGAAGACCCGGCCGCGCGCGGGCACCGCCACCGCGCCCACCAGCGGCGCGCCGCCGACCGCCAGCGCGACATGGACCGCCCAGTCGGCCCGCCCTTCGGTATATTCGCGGGTGCCGTCGAGCGGATCGACGATCCACACCCGGCGGGCGCCGAGCCGTGCCGGATCGTCGGGGCTTTCCTCCGAGAGCAAGGCGTCGTCGGGCCGCCATTGGGCGAGCCCGCTCAGGATGAAGGCATTGGCGGCCTGGTCGGCGGCACGGCCCAGGGCTGCGCCTTCGAGGAGCGCGCCGGTGCGCTGCCCGATCAGCAGCCGCCCCGCCTCCCCCGCCAGATGCGCCGCAAGCTCTTCGTCGGTCATGCGGCCTGATGCCCCCGGCCGGGCCGCGGCACAAGCCGGGCGCCGCCAATAAGGTTAACGCCTTGTTTACCATCCCCGTATAATTACCGGCTCCACGGGAAGGTTTCCCGGGGGGATTTTGAAATGGTCATCTTGCTGACGGCACTCCTGGCAGGCGCGAGCCCCCTGCCCCAGATCGACCGGACCGCGCTGGATCTTCAGGCCCGCGCCGAAGCGCTGCAGCCGCGCAGCCGGACTCAGGCCCGGACCGTGCAGCGGCGCCGGGCGGCGCCGGCACGGACGCAGGCCGCCCGTCCGCGCACCGTCGCCGCCTCAACGCCTTCGCGCTCAAACAAGGCCTCGACGCCGCCCGCCCGCGGCCCGGTCAGGGTCGCCGCGGCGCCGGTCCGCGTCCAGGTCCCGGGCCCGGCCCGGCGAACGGCCGCGCGCCGCGTCTCGGGCGGCAGCCCGCTCGATCTCGCGCAGATCACCACCATCTGCCGCGCCGCCGGCAATCAGGACGACCCCGCCGGCTTCCTCGCCCGCCTGAGCAGCGCTTATTCGCTCTCGACCGACGACAGCGTCTCGCTGCGCGCGAGCTGCGCCGCTTATCTTGCGGGCCGCGCCGACGCGCGCCGGTCTTCGGGCGGAACATACTAAAAGATAAATAGGAACAGTTATTTTTTCGGAAAAAAAGTAACTGTCCCCATTTACGAACACAATTCTACTATACGAGGTCAATGGCCTGTGCTTATCTGCATCTGAGATGCAGGGGGCGCGTATGAAGTTTCTGGCGATTTTCGGCACTCGTCCTGAAGCGGTCAAGATCGCGCCGGTGATCAAGGCACTGGAGCGCGAGTCTTCGGTAGAAACGCGCCTGTGCGTAACCGGCCAGCATCGTGACCTGCTCGATGCCGCGCTCGACTTCTTCTCGCTCCGCCCGGATTTCGACCTCCAGGTCATGGCGCCCGAGCAGGCGCTCAATCCGCTCGTCGCCAGGCTGATCGAGCGGCTCGACCCGATCCTCGTCCGCGCCGCGCCCGATCGCGTGATCGTCCAGGGCGATACCACCACCGCCTTCGCCGCCTCGCTCGCCGCCTTCCACCGCGGCATCAAGGTCGCCCATGTCGAGGCGGGGCTGCGCACCTATCGCGGCGGCCAGCCCTTTCCCGAGGAGTATAACCGGCGGGCGATCGGCCTGATCGCCGACATGCATTTCGCGCCGACCCGCGCCGCGCGCGACAATCTGGTCGCCGAACGGCTGGGGGGCGACGTCCATGTCACCGGCAATAGCGGCATCGACGCGCTCGATCTGGTGCTCGACCGGCTCGACGGCGACGCGAAGCTGGGCGCGGAGATGGACGCCGGCCTGCCGCGCATCGAGGCGGGCCGCGCGCCGGTGCTGGTCACCGCCCATCGCCGCGAGAGCCTGGGCGCCCCGTTCCGCGCGATCTGCGCTGCGCTGGCAAAGCTCGCCGAGCGGCCCGACGTCGCCATCATCTTCCCGCTTCATCCCCATCCCGAGCTGCGCGCGGCGGCCGAGGCCGGCCTTGGCGGCCATGCCAACGTCCATCTGCTGCCGCCGCTCGATTTCCCCCGCTTCGTCCGGCTTATGCAGCGCGCGCGGCTGGTCCTCACCGATTCGGGCGGCGTGCAGGAGGAGGCGGTCGCTCTCGGCAAGTCGATGCTGGTGCTGCGCGACGCCACCGAGCGGCCAGAGGGCATCGAGACCGGCGCCGCCCTGCGCGTCGGCACCGATCCCGAGCGCATCCTCCACGCCGCCGAGCATCTGCTCGCCGTGCCGCATCCGCCCGAAGTGCGCTCGCACCTCTATGGCGACGGCCGCGCCGCCGAGCGGATCACGGCCGGCCTGCTCGGCCGCCCGATCGACGAGTTCGCGCACGATTGGCCGCGGATCGAGGCCTTGCGCCGGATCGGCTAGCGGCTTTCCCGTCGCCTCTGCCCGTCATTCCAGCGATGCAGGTGGTTCACCTCGGGCGAAAAATACGCTCTAGCTGCGCACCATGGACGGCGCGGATTTCATCGTCATTGGCGGCGGCATTGCCGGGCTGTCGGCGGCGGCGCGGCTGGCGCGGCACGGCAAGGTCATTGTCGTCGAGGCCGAGGACGCGCTCGGCTATCACAGCTCGGGCCGCAGCGTCTCGTTCAGCCATTACGGCATCGGCGGCGAGGCGGTGCGCGCGCTCACCGCCTACAGCCGGCCCTTTTTCGAGCAGCCGCCGGCGGGCTTCAGCGCGGTCCCGATCGCCCAGCCCTTCGCCTCGCTCTATTTCGCCGGCGAGGACGAATTGCCCGCCCTGGCGTCGCTCGCGGCGGCGATGGCGGAGTTCACCGATGCGATCCGCCCCATCGGCGCGGACGAGCTGACGGCCCTTTGCCCGGTCCTCAAGACGGGCCCCGGCGCCGCGGTGCGCGGACTGCTCGATCCGACCGGCCTCAAGCTCGACGCCGACGCCTTGCTCCACGGCTTCGCCCGCGCCGTCCGCGCCCAGGGCAGCGAGATCCGCCTCGGCCGCCGAATCGCCACGATCGAGCGGCGCGGCGAGGCCTGGATCGTCGACGGCCGCCTGTCGGCGCCCATCCTGGTCAACGCCTCCGGCGCTTGGGCCGATGCAATCGCCAGCCTCGCCGGCGTGCCGCCGCTCGGCCTCCAGCCCAGGCGCCGCACCATCATCGCGGTCGATCCGCCGGCCGGCACGGACATCGCCGCCTGGCCGTTCGCGCACAGTGTCCTCGGCGATTTCTACATGCTGCCCGAGGCCGGCCGCCTGCTCGTCTCGCCGGTCGACGAGGTGGCGGACGATCCCTGCGACGCCCAGCCCGAGGATTACGACATCGCCTTCGCCGCCGACCGGCTCGAACATTACACCTCGCTCCGCGTCGCGCGCATCGCCCATCGCTGGGCCGGCCTGCGCACGTTCACCGCCGATCGGGTGCCGACCGCCGGCTTCGCGCCCGGCGCGCCCGGCTTCCTCTGGCTCGCCGGCCAGGGCGGCTACGGGCTGCAGACCGCGCCCGCAATGGCGCAGATCGTCGAGGCTCTGGTCACCGGCGCCCCCTGGCCGGCCGGGCTCACCGCGTCGCCGGCGCAAATCCGCCCCGAACGGCTGCTCGGCGCTTGAAAAAGCCAGCGGAAGTGCTGAGACAGTCGCCATGACTTCTGAAGCCATCGTGGTCGGCAACCAGGCGGATGCGGCGCCGCCCCCTCCCCCGCCGCCGTCGCGCGAGCGGGCGTCGCGGCTCAGGCGGATCAAGCAGGGCATCAAGCTGCTCCTGCTGCTCTTCCTGCTGATCCTGATCTGGCTGATGATCACCGCGCCCTTGTCGCAATCCCTGGGGCCGATCGCGGCGCCGAGCCTCACCATCCTCTCGGCCGAGGGCGAGCCGATCGCCCGGCGCGGCTCGATCATCGGCGAGCCGGTCGACGTGACCCAGCTGCCGGCCCATGTCGGCCTGGCCTTCGTCGCCATCGAGGACCGGCGCTTTTATTATCATAGCGGGCTCGATCCCTGGGGCATGGGCCGGGCGCTGGTCCGCAACACCCGCTCGGGCTCGGTCCGCGAGGGCGGCAGCACGATCACCCAGCAGCTCGCCAAGACCAGCTTCCTCTCCCCCGACCGCACCTATGTCCGCAAGGCGCAGGAGGCGATGATCGCGCTCTGGCTGGAGGCGCGGCTGACCAAGAACCAGATCCTCAGCCGCTACCTCTCCAACGTCGCCTTCGGCGACAACGTCTACGGGCTGCGCGCCGCCGCCCGCCATTATTTCAACGTCGCGCCCGACCAATTGACCCTCGCCCAGGCGGCGATGCTGGCCGGCGTCGTCAACGCGCCGAGCCGGCTGGCGCCGAGCCGCCACCTCGGCGCCGCCCGCGCCCGCGCCGATCTGGTGCTCCAGACCATGGTCGAAAGCGGCTTCATCACCGAGGCCGAGCGCGCCGCGGTCCGGCCCGCGCGCCTCCAGCCGGCGCCGCGCGACAATGTCCCGACCGGCACCTATTTCGCCGATTGGGTGCTGCCCGAGGCGAACAATCTCGACGACGAAGGCTATGGCCAGCGCCGCATCCGCACCACATTGGAGGGCGACCTCCAGCGCGCGGCGGTGCGCGCGGTGCGCCGCGCCGGGCTGGGCCGCACCCAGGCCGCCTTGGTCGCGATGCGGCTCGACGGCCGGGTGGTGGCGATGGTCGGCGGCCGCGATTATGCGCAAAGCGTGTTCAACCGCGCCACCCAGGCGCGCCGCCAGCCGGGCTCGGCGTTCAAGGTCTTCGTCTATCTCGCCGCCTTCCGCGCCGGCCTCAGGCCCGATACGATGGTCAACGACGTGCCGATCCGGCTCGGCGACTGGCGGCCGCGCAATTACGGCGATTCCTATCGCGGCATGATCCCGCTGCGCGACGCGGTCGCCTTTTCGAGCAATTCGGTGGCGGTGCAGCTGTCCGAGCGGGTCGGCCGCGACAATGTCATCCAGGCCGCCCGCGACCTCGGCATCACCAGCGAGTTGAGGCCCGCGCCGAGCCTGCCGCTCGGCGTCAACGGCGTCTCGCTGCTCGAGCTCACCTCGGCTTATGCCGGCATCGCCTCGGGCCGCTTCCCGATCCGCCCCTACGGCATACCGGGCGACGCCCCGTCCGAATCCGCGATGCGCCGCGATCCCGCCATGCGCTACATGCGCGAGGTGCTCTACGGCGTCGTCCGGCGCGGCACCGGCCGGGCCGCGAACCTTTCCGTGCCGACCTTCGGCAAGACCGGCACCACGTCGGACTATCGCGACGCCGTGTTCGTCGGCTTCGCCGGCGACCTCGTCGTCGGCGTCTGGATCGGCAATGACGACAACAGCCCGCTGCCCGGCACGTCCGGCGGCGGCGCGCCGGCGCGGATCTGGCGCGCGTTCATGACCGAGGCGCTCGGCGCCCGCCCGGCGGCCCCGCCGGTGCCGCTGTCGCAGGCCGACCGCGGCGATTCGAACGTCGTGGCACCCGTCAACGGCGTCGAGCCGGTCGTCCCCGTCGACACGCCGCCCGTCCCCGACGAGCCCCTCCCGCCAGCCAACGCCGTCACCCTCCCCGCTCCGCCCCGGGTCGAGCCGTTGACGCCGGAGCAATAGTTCCCCGGCGCAGGCCGGGGTCCAGTTTTTCCTGCCGCGCAGTTGGACCCCGGCCTTCGCCGGGGAACTAGTCCAGGAACAATTCCGCCGCGGCCTCGACGATCGCGTCGACGTCGAGGCGATAGGCGCGATAGAGGTCGGGCAAAGTGCCGGTCTGGCCGAAGCGCTCGACGCCCAATGGGCTGACCTTGTGGCCGGCGACGCCGCCGAGCCACGAGAGCGAGGCCGGCGCGCCGTCGAGCAGGGTGACAAGGCCGGCATCGCGCGACAAAGGCGCGAGCAGGGTTTCGACATGGCTGAGCGCCGCGCCTTTGCCCGTCCAGCGCCCCGAACGCCGCTCGCTCCAGCCGCGGTGGAGCAGATCGGGCGAGGTCACCGCCAGCAGGCCGAGGCCCGGCACGTCGTCCCTGAGCGCCTCCCAGGCGGCCAGCGCCTCGGGCGCCAGCGCGCCGGAATAGACCAGGGCGGCCTGGGCCCCCTGCCCCGGCGCGCGCAGCCAATAGCCGCCGGCGAGCGCGCCGGCCTTCCAGCGCTCGTCCGCCCGCGCCACCTGCCCGATGGTCCGCGTGGTAAGGCGCAGATAGACGCTCTCGCCGTCCGGCGCCTGCATCAGGCGGAAGCCTTCCTCCATCATCAAGGCGAGCTCGTCGACGAAGGCGGGCTCGTAATGGCGAAGGCCCGGCTGTCCCATGGCGATGAGCGGCGGGTTGATCGACTGGTGGGCGCCGCCCTCCGGCCCCAGGGTCACGCCCGACGGCGTCGCCACCAGCATGAAGCGCGCATCCTGGTAGCAGGCGTAATTGAGCGCATCGAGCCCGCGGGCGATGAACGGGTCGTAGACGGTGCCGATCGGGAAGAGCCGCTCGCCGAACACGTCGCCCGCGAGCCCGAGCGCGGCCAGCATCAGGAAGAGGTTGTTCTCGGCGATGCCGAGCTCGACATGCTGGCCGGCGGCGTGCCCGCCCCATTTCTGCGCCGAGGGGATCTTCGCCGCCGCGAACACGTCCGCCATTTCGCTGCGGCGGAACAGGCCGCGCTGGTTCACCCATGCGCCGAGGTTGGTCGAGACGGTGACGTCGGGCGAAGTGGTGACGATCCGGTCGGCGAGCGCGCCGCCGGCGCGGGAGATGTCGAGCAATATCTTGCCGAACGCGGCCTGGGTCGATTGCTCCGCGCCCGAAGGGGGGACGATGGGAGGCACCTCGGCCACGGTCCACGGCCGCGCGCTTTTCTCCCGCGCGATCCGGCTGCCCGCGACCAGGGCCCCGGCCGCCTCGGCGCTGTTGCCGCCGAGCCCCGCCCAGGGCTCCCATTCCTCACCCTCGGCGATGCCCATGCTCTCCCGCAGTGCGGCGATCTGGCCGGGGTTCATCAGCCCGGCATGATTGTCCTTGTGGCCGGCGAAGGGCAGGCCGTTGCCCTTGATGGTGAAGGCGATGAACAGGGTCGGGACGTCGTCTTGGGCCGCGTCGAACGCCTCGACCAGGGCGTCCATGTCGTGGCCGCCGAGATTGGTCATCAGCGCCGCCAGCGCCGCGTCGTCGCGCCCCTCCAGGATCGGGCCGGCCGCCGGCGCCTCCGTCAGCAGCCGCTCGCGCCAGGCCGCGCCGCCGAGATAGGTCAGCGCCGAATAATCGGCGTTGGGGACCGCGTCGAGCCAAGCCTTGAGGGCATCCCCTCCTGTCTCGCGGAACGCCGCCTCCAGCGCCTTGCCGTAGCGCAGCGTGACGACCCGCCAGCCGCAGCTGGCGAAGATCTCGTCGAAGCGGCTGAACATGCGGTCGGCGGACGTCGCATCGAGCGACTGGCGGTTATAATCGACGATCCACCAGCAATTGCGGATGTCGTGCTTGTGCGCCTCGATCAGGCATTCGTAGATATTGCCCTCGTCGAGCTCGGCATCGCCCATCAGCGCCACGAACCGCCCCGCCTCCTCGGCCTGCATCAGCCCGTGCGCGACGAGATAGTCCTGGACCAGGCTGGCGAAGGCGGTGATCGCCACGCCCAGCCCGACCGAGCCGGTCGAGAAATCGACCGGGATCGCGTCCTTGGTCCGGCTCGGATAGCTCTGCATGCCGCCATAGCCGCGGAAATTCTCCATCTGCTCCCGGGTCTGCGAGCCCAGCAGATAATGGACGGCGTGCAGCACCGGCCCGGCATGCGGCTTCACCGCGACCTTGTCGTTGGGCCCGAGCGCGTGGAAATAGAGCGCCGCCATGATCGCCGTCATCGACGCGCACGACGCCTGATGCCCGCCGACCTTCAGCCCGTCGGGACTCTCGCGCAGATGGTTGGCATTGTGGATCGTCCAGGCCGACAGCCAGCGGAGGCGTTCGTCGATCAGCCTGAGCGCGTCGCGGTCCGGCCCTTCTCTCTTCTTCAGCATGGCGCGCCCATATCGCCATTCCGGCGAAAGCTGCACGCTCTTTCTTGCGGGACTCCCGGTAGCTGTCCCCAACCGGCTGTTCGCCACGGCAGCCTAAGTGGCTGACTCGAAAAGAGAGTCCGGCTTAAAGAACATATCCCCCAACTCCAGCGCGAAGCGCGGCTGGGTCGCCGCATCGGCCTTTGCGCCCTGCTCGCCATCGGCCTGATGTTCGGCACGATCATCCTCAACGCCTTTCGGGCGACGGCGGAGCGGCGGCAGGCCGACGCGCTGCAGATCCATACGCTCGACGTGCTGCTGGCCGCCGGCCGCCTCGAAACCGCCGTCAAGGCGATCGACGATACCCACGGCCATCCCGTCGGCGACGACGTGCTGCGCGCGGTGGCCGAGGAATTGCGCGAGGTCACCCGCGGCGGCGACCTGCTCGGCCGCTTCGGCGGCGAGGAATTCGCGATCATCATGCCCGAGACCGACATCGATCAGGCGCAGCTCGCCTGCGAGCGGCTGCGCCGCGCGGTCGCCACGCGGATCCTCCATTATCCAAACGGCACGTCTGGCCGGGTCACCATTTCGAGCGGCGTCGCCCCTCTGGCCGGCGACGAAGGCTGCGACCATCTCGTCTCCCGTGCCGACGGCGCGCTTTACCAAGCCAAAGCGGGCGGCCGCAACCTGGTCAGGCTCGCCGCCTGACGAAGGGCGGGCCGGCGGAACATTCCGTTATTTTTTCCATTTCAATGCGGTAGGCCTGGCCGCGTTGGAGACGGTGAATGCTGAAGAAGCGCGGAACCCAGGCCATCCTCATTCCCGGCACGTCGGGCGACGACACTTTGATCGGCACGCCGGACGACGACACGATCGACGCCGGCGCCGGCAACGACACGTTGATCGGCGAAGGCGGCACGGACACGTTGATCGGCGGCACCGGCAATGACAATTACCGTGTCGAGACGATGGACGACATCATCGTCGAGGCCGTCGGCGAGGGAATCGACGCCGCTTATGCGGTGACCGGCTACGTGCTGCGCGCCGGCGCCGAGGTCGAAACGCTCTCGGCGATCGATCCCAATTCGGCCG
This sequence comes from Sphingomonadales bacterium, assembly GCA_034668505.1. Taxonomy (GTDB): domain Bacteria; phylum Pseudomonadota; class Alphaproteobacteria; order Sphingomonadales; family Sphingomonadaceae; genus Allosphingosinicella. The sequence continues at coordinate 43,108 of JAXDPD010000003.1, read as the reverse complement.
GCGACATGGACCTGACCGGCAACGAATTCGCCAATACCTTGATCGGCACCGCGGGCAGCAACACGCTGATCGGCGGCGGCGGCGCGGACGTCCTCGCCGGCGGCGGCGGCCGCGACTATTACCGGGTCGAGGAGGCCGCCGACGAAATCCTCGAATATGCCGGCGGCGGTTTCGACTCGGTCTATGCGACGACCAGCTACACGCTTCGAGCGGGCTATGAGATCGAGCTGCTGGCGGCGCTCGGCGCGCCGCCGCAGCAGGGGCGGTTCACCCTGACCGGCAACGAATATGCCAACACGATCATCGGCTCGACGGGCGGCGACCACTTGATCGGCGGCGGCGGCGACGACGTCATGGCCGGCGGCCTCGGCAATGACGATTACCGGATCGAGGAATCCGGCGACGTCATCCTGGAATATGCCAATGGCGGCTTCGACCAGGCCTTCGTCGGCGCCCTCGTTGGCAGCTGGGCGGTCCGGCCGGGGATCAGCGTCGAGGAGATAAGGGCGATCGATGTCAATTCGACGGTGACGCTGGATCTGACCGGCAACGAATTCAACCAGACCATCGTCGGCAGCGCGGGCTCCAACACCATCATCGGCGGCGGCGGCGTCGACATTTTGTACGGCTTTGGCGGCAACGATTTCTTCCGGGTCGAGAATTCGGGCACCTCCGTCGTCGAGGCGGGAGGCGGCGGCACCGACGCGGTCTACGCGACCGTGAGCTACGCTTTGTCGGTGAACGCGTCGGTCGAGCTCCTGCAGGCGATCGATCCCTTCTCGACCGCAGCGATCAATCTCGCCGGCAATGGCAACAGCCAGACGCTGATCGGCAATGCGGGAATCAACCAGCTGACCGGCGGCAGCGGCGCTGATGTCTTCGCCTTCATCTCGCCGCTCGGGCCGGGCAATATCGACGTGATCACGGACATGGTGTCCGGGACCGACCTCATCGTGATCGACAATGCGCAATTCACCGGCATGGCCGAGGGCCTGCTCGCCGCCGGAGCCTTCGTCCTCGGCAGCGCGGCCTTGGATGCCGACGACCGCATCCTCTACAATCAGGCCACCGGCGCGGTCTATTTCGATGCCGACGGCAACGGCACCGCCGCCGCCGCGGTCCAGTTCCTGACGCTGCAGACCATGCCGGCAATCGTCGCGACCGATTTTTTCGTCCTCTAGGATCCGCTCAGCGCAGCTCCACGCGCACCGTGTCGCACAGGTTGACGGCGGGCCAGGACTGGCGCCGCCCGCTCTCGTAGGTGACGCGGACGTCCCAGCGGCAGAGCTCGACGTCGCGCGTGAAGGAGGCGGCGGCACGCTCGTCGGGCGGCACGTCCCGATGATGGAGCAGATTGCCGGTCCAGCTTTCCTCGCCGCGCGGCGAGATGTTGAGCGCGGTGATCGTCTGGCCGGTCTTGTTGACGATGATGAAATCGAGATTGGCCGAGCTTTCGGGGAGCTCGCGGCCGCCGATGCCGTCGCCTTCGGGCTCGGGTTGGGCGGAAAACGCTAGCGCGGCGGCGAGGAGGAATATCTGCATCCGCGCAGACTATCGCGTCGCGCGGACTCTGCCTAGCCGAACCGGTTGGTGCCGCGCGCGGTGGTCATGCCGTGCCGCCCCGCAATCGCGGTGGAGCGTTGGCGCACCGTGTCGAGGAACAGCCATTCGCCGGTCGCGCGCGCGGGCGTCAGGTCGAGAATCATATAGCCGCGCCGGCTCGCCTCCATCCATTTGAGCTGGGGGTTGAAGGCGACGCTGACCCGGGCGAGCGCGGCCGGCTCGACCCAGGGCATGTAGGTCTCGTAGCCGGGCGAGGTGACGCTCTGGCCGGCGAACTCGACCCCCGCCGCGGCACCGCTTAAGGCGAGATCGAAGCCCCAGGCATTGTGGCTGTCGCCCGAGAGCACGACGAGATTGGCGTTCGCGTCCAGGCTCGAGCGCAGCAGCCTGTCGCGCGCGGCCGGAAAGCCGTCCCACCGGTCGAGGTTGAACGGCAGGCCCGCGCGCGCGGCGGCCAGCCCCGCCGCCACTTCGCGCCGCACCCGTTCGGACGCGGCCGGCGTCATCATCCCGGCCACCTCCGGCGCCAGCCGGGCCGAGCCCATGATCACCTGCTGGCCGAGCAGCTGCCACTTGGTGCCGGCCGCGGCGGACCGGCGAAGGCCGCCGGCCAGCCAGGCCTCCTGCGCCGGGCCAAGCATGGTGCGGGCCGGATCGCGCCAGGGCCCGTCGCGGAAGGCGGCGAGCGCCGCCGCCGGGTCGCCGCCCCGGCCGAGCACCGCCCCCAGGCTCAACGGCTCGGAGCGCGCCGTCAGCCGCGTCTCCGGGCGGAACAGGGTGGCAAGATCGCCAATCTCATAGCTGTCCCAATCCTGCTCCGAGACCGGCAGCCATTCGCGGTAAGCGCGCTTCGCCGCCGCCTTGCGCACCGCCCACGGCCCTTCGGTCTCGGGCTGGTGGTTGACGGCGCCGCCATGCCAGCTGTCATTGGCGCTTTCATGGTCGTCCCACATCATCACCATCGGGAACAGCCGGTGCAGCAGCTGGAGGTCGGGGTCGCGGCGATAGGCGGCGTGGCGCAGGCGGTAGCCGGCCAAGGTCGCCGCCTCGGTCAGGGGATCGATGTCGCGGCCGGCGACGCGCTCGGCATCGGCGGGATAGCGGCCCTGCTCGAACTCGTAATAATAATCGCCCAGATGGAGCATCAGATCGATGTCGCGCCGGGCGGCGGCGTGGGCGTAGGCGTTGAACCAGCCAAAGCCCATATTGGCGCAGGAGAAGATGCCGATCCGGAAGCGCTCGGTCGGCCCTTCGGGCAGGGTCCGCGTCCGCCCGACCGGGGACCAGGCGCCGGCGGCGTCGCGGAAGCGGTAATAATACCAGCGCCCGGGCGCGAGGCCCGAAGCGACCGGCTTGACGCAATGATCGTGCTCCTCCTCGGCGGCGGCGCTGCCCTGGGCGGCGATCCGCGCGAAATCGGCGGAGCGCGACACCTGCCAGCTCAGCCGCCCCGAACCGCCGGCAACGGGCACGTAGCGCGTCCACAGCATCACCGAGCGCTGGCGCGGCTCGCCGCTCGCGATCCCGTGCGTAAAGCCGCGCCCACCGATCAACTGCGCCGCCCCCGGCACCGCCAGCGCGCCGAGCCCGAGCGCGCCCGCCTTCAGCAGCAAACGGCGGTCCATCTCCATGGTCATGCCATTCTCCGGGGGACAGTTACTTGTAACTGTCCCCATTCGGCGCCTTGCGGGGACAGTTACGAGTAACTGTCCCCATTCGAAGAGTCAGAAGCGCACGCTTGCCTGCACGCCGTAGAGCCTGGGCTCGCCCGAGATGAAGGTCGGGAAGCCGACCGCGTCGCCGGTATTGCCCGCGTCCTTGATATATTCCTCGTCGAAGATGTTGTTGACGAAGGCTTCGATCGTGAACCTGTCGTTGAACGTATAGCCGAGCCGCGCATTGGCGAGCACGTAGCCGCCCTGCACTTCGTCCTGGAAATTGTCGGGGACGAGCGCGTTGGGCGGCTGCTGCAAGGCGGTCCGGTCGTTGTCGTCGTCGAAAAAGACGCGCGACTGATAGGTGACGCTCGGCGTGAAGGCGAGCCGGCCGGGGCCGATGTCGACGCCGAACTGGCCGCCCAAAGAGAAGCTGTGATCGGGCGACAGGCGGAAGCGGTTGCCGTCGCGCACGCCGGTGTCGAAGCGGCTGTGGTTGAAGGCGTAGGTGGCGAAGATGGTGGCGTTGCGATGGGCGCGCCAGCGCATCTGCGCCTCGAAGCCGTAGGCGGTCGCCTCGCCGGCATTGGTGGTGACGAAGAGGACGCCCTGCTGCTCGGTCGTCTGGAAATTGTCGTAGCGATAATAGAAGACCGACGCGTCGAGGTACAAGGTCCGCCCCAGGGTCGAGGTGCGCGCGCCGAGCTCGAAGCTGTCGACCGTCTCGGCATTGAGCTGGTTGAAGCGGGCCGCGCCGAACGGCGTCGCCGGCGTCGTCGCCGACAAGATTTCCGGCCGCCGCCCGCGCGAATAGGTCGCGTAGATCGAGCTGTCGCGGCTCGGCGCGTAGCGCGCGGTGAGGCGCCAGGTGAAGCCGCCGTCGCTCAGATCCTGGGAGACGAGGTCGCCATTGTTGTTGGTCGGCTGGAAGCCGAGGCCGAACAACGGCACCGGATACATGGGCGAAGGCGGAATGTTCGCCGCGCCGGGCGCCGCCAGAGCGGTGATCAGGCCGGTGCGGATCGGCTCGGGCTGCGAGAGCGCGCCGATGAAGCCGCCGAGGATCGAGCGGCCGTTGAGCACCGCCGAGCTGATCGAGGAAGTCTTGTCGTCATGGCTGTAGCGCGCGCCGATGCCGATCTCGAACTGCTCGGAGACGTGCCAGGTCAGATCGGCGAAGATGTCGAACGCCTCGGTCTCGGCGAAGTTGGTCGCGGTCTCGAGATGGCCGGGCTTGAGGTTCGCCGCGATCGCCTGGGCGAGCCCCGGCGCCAGCACATAGCCGCGCGAGGCGGCGACGCCCTGCAGCAGCGCGCCGGTGAAAGCGGTGTTGCCGAAGATCGCGCCCGGCGCCGGATCCGTCGCCGGCCGGCCCGGGATCAGGCCGCCGCCGTTGAGCGCGCCGGCGAGCCGCGCCAGCAGCACCCGCTCGTCGAACTGGGCGGGCGTGCGCTGCGAGCCCTCCTCGTTGAAATAGGCGACGCCGAGGAAAGCGGTGATCGGCCCCTCATTGTCGTAGGTCAGCCGCAATTCCTGGCTGAACTGCTGGCCCTGGGCGCCCTCCGCCGCGGTCAGGGCGGGCAGCGAGATGCCGTCCGCGTCGAACACTTCGAGGCTTTCGAAGTCGCGATAGGCGGTGATCGAATTGAGCGTGAAGCTGTCGGAGAAAGCGATGCGGACGAGGCCGGTGACGCCCCAGACCTCGCGGTCGAGGCCCAGGGGCCGGCCGCCCTCGAAGCCCGCGCCCGGCGCCAAAGCCGCGCCGGTCCAGGGATCGCTGGTGCCGAGCACGGCACCGGTCACCGGGTCGGTCGGCCGGAAGCCCAGCGACTTGAACGAGGTCCCGGCCGGATGATCCTCCTGGTAATTGCCGAAGACGTCGATGCTGATCCGCTCGGACGGCGCGATATGGATGGTGCCGCGGATCGCGCCGGTGTCGACCGAGTTGAAATCCTCGCCGCCGAGCAGATTGGGGATGAAGCCATCGCGGTTGCGGTAGCGCCCGGAGACACGGAAGGCGGCATTCTCGCCCAGCGGCACGTTCAGCATGCCTTCGAGCGACCAATAATCGAGATTGCCGTAGCCGGCCTCGAAGAAGCCCGAAAAGGCGCGCGGGTCGGCGCGGTTCTGGATGATGTTGACCGCACCGATCAGGGCGCCGCGCCCGTAAAGGGTCGATTGCGGCCCGCGCGCGATCTCGATCCGCTCGACATCGAACAATTCGACATAGGAGCCGCGCGACCGCGAGATCGAGACGCCGTCCTGATAGACCGAGACCCGCGCCTCGTTGAACGCGGTGCCGCTGTCCGAGGTGATGCCGCGCATCACGAAGCCGGGATTGTTGGGCGACTGGTTCTGCACCTCGAAGCCGGGCACGAAGCGCGACACATCCTCGAAATCGTTGAGGCCGAGATCGTCGAGGAATTCGCCGCTATAGGCGGTGAGCGCCATCGGCACCTCGCTGATCCGCTGGCTGCGCAACTGGGCGGTGACGACGATCTCATTGTCGTCCTCGGCCGGCGCCGGCGCCGCCGCGGCGGGCGGCGCGTCCTGGGCGAAGGCCGGTTGCGGGGCGAGCAGCGCGAGGCTGCTGGCGGCGGTCAGCATGACGGCGCGGTTCATTGATGGTTTCCCTCCCCTTGCGGGCGTCATCTTCCTATCCGGTGACGCTCTCATGACGGCGCTCCGCCGCCTTGTCGGCATGGTGGACTATAGGCTGGGCAATTTGGCAAGGTTGTTGTTGCCCCGTTTCGGCAACACCTTGACAGGACTGATTATTCGTTTCGCGGCCTAACCGAATAATACTTGGAAACCTCCGCGCGATGTGCGAGCCAGCAGCAGGGAACCGGGGGAAAAATCGTGCGGACGCAGTCCAGGACGGCCGCTTTGCGCCGTGTCGGTGACGAATCGGACAATCTGGCGGGCGTCGTGATCAGCGCGGGGATCGCCCCGACGCTGACACTCGGCTTCGGCTTTCCGGTCGTGGAAGACAGGGGCCTCAGCCTGGCCGCTTCCACCGCCCAATTCGGCGATTCGGACTCGCCCAGCCTGGGGGGCGGCGCGCTGGTCGTGACGCTCGCGAGCCCGAAAGCGACCGACCGGATCGGGCTGGTCGTCACCGGGCCGGATATTTCGGTGAGCGGCGGCGACGTCTCCTATCAGGGCATGACGATCGGGACGCTGAGCGGCGGCGGCTTTGGCGGCGGCAGCCTCACAATCTCGTTCAATGCGAACGCCACTCCCGGCGCGGTTCAGGCCCTTATCCGGGCGGTGGGCCTGGAAAGCGTCGAGCAGAACGGCCCCTTCTCGGACAGCCGGTCTCTCACCTTCGAGGTCAGCGACGGCAGCGGCGGCTCGGTGCAGGCCAATACCAACGTCGTCCTGTTCGCCACCGACGATGCGCCCGTCATCGCCAATCTCGCCGGCGATCAGGCGGCGGCGGTCGCGGCCGGCGGCGCGGTTCGGCTCGACCAGGGCATCGCCGCCGCGGTGACCGATATCGACAATGTCAACTTCAACACCGGCTCGCTGGTTGTCCGGATGACCCAGAATCGGACCCTGGGCGAGGACCTGTTCGGCCTCGCGGCAGGCAGCGGCGTGTCGATGGCCGCGGGCTTCGTCTTCGTCAACGGGACGACCGTCGGTACCGTCGAGCCGGTGAATGTCGGCTCCGACCTCGTCATCCGTTTCAACAATGTGGCGACCCCAGCCGCGGTGGCGCAGATCATTGGCGCGGTCACCTACGCCAATACCAACGGCTTCAATCCCTCCTTGCTGCTGCGCGAGGTCTCCTTCATCCTGAAGAGCGGCGCCTTCACCACCCAGGGCGAAGACAATACGGCCACCGTTACCACCCAGATCAGCGTGACCGCGCCCAGCGGTCCGCCGCCCCCGCCCCCGCCGCCGCCGGAAGGGCCGCGGTCCATCACCGTCGCCTCGCCCTCGCCGAACGACAGCGTGCTCAGCGGCGACGGGCTCCGGCTCTACACCGCGAGCAGCGACGGCTTCGTCCGCATCTACAGCGCGGAAACCGGCGCGCTGATCCAGACGATCGATGTCGGCGATGAGCTTGGAGCGCTCGACGTCTCGCTCGACGGGCGCTGGCTGGCCGTCACCGAGCGCCACATCGTCTCCACCTCTCCGCCCGGCACGCCAATCAACGACATCGTCACCGTCATCGCAATGCACCGGGTCGATCTTGTGACGGGCGCGGTCACCACCCACACCTATGAAGTGCATGGCAGCACCGCGACGTTCGGTGACCTTTCCTATCTCAGCAACGGCAAGGTGCTGCTCGCCGCCGAGATCATGGCCTTGTTCGATCCGGCAACGGGCGCCTTCACATCTTTGAATGTCCCGGGGGCGGGGGCGTTGCAGCGGTCGGCCGAAGGCGACCGCGTGCTGATCGGATCGACCAGCACGATGCCCGGTTCGATCTACGATCAGGTGCTGGGGTCCCTGTACCGGGATACGAGCGGTCTCTTCCCCGCTCTCGAGATCGCCTATAGCGGCGAGACCGGCCTCACCGCCATCTCCACCCATGGCGGCGGCATTCTGATTTACGATGCCGAACTGCATTTGAAGACGCAGCTCACCCAATATAATCCGCAATGGGCCGCCTCCATCCACGGCCTCGCCTTCGACGAGACCGGCGCCTCCCTGTTCGCCCTCGAAATCGGGCAGAACGTGATCGTCCAGCTGTCCACGGCGGATTGGAGCATCGTCAACACGATCCCGCTTCTCTTCGACCTCACCGGGGCGCGCGACCTGCAAATCGGGCCCGACCTGCGCTATTTCACCTTCCTCGGCGACAATGGCCTGATGCGGATCAACAATCCGCTCGTGGCGGACGCGGTGCAGGGAACCCTGGCGGCGGACAATCTGACCGGCACCGGCGCGAACGACTTCCTGATCGGCGATACGGGCGCCGACACGATGACCGGGGGCGCCGGCAACGACATCTATTATGTGGACCAGGACGGCGACGTCGTCGTCGAGGCGGTGGGCGGCGGGAGCGACGTCGTGCGGGCCAGCGCCAGCTATGCGCTCGGGGCGGGCGCCGAGGTGGAGCGGCTGGAAGCGGCGAGCCGCTACGGCACCCAGGCGCTGAACCTGACCGGCAATGAATTCGCCAACCATTTGCGTGGCAATAGCGGCGTCAACGTGCTGATCGGCGGCGGCGGCGCCGACACGTTGAGCGGCGGCAAGAGCAGCGATTTCTACCGCGTCGAGGAGGCCGGCGACATCGTCGTCGAGGCGGTCGGCGAGGGCTCCGACGCCGTCTATGCGGTGACCAGCTACGCGCTCTCCGCCGGGTCCGAAGTCGAGTTGCTCTCCGCCATCGATCCGGGCTCGACCGTCGGCATGAACCTGACCGGCAATGAGTTCGCCAACCTCGTCATCGGCACGGCCGGCAGCAACACGATGATCGGCGGCGGCGGCGCGGATACTTTGATCGGCGGCGCCGGCAACGACGTCTACCGGGTCGAGGAAGCCGGCGATGTCGTCGTCGAAAATGCGAACGGCGGCTTCGATGCCATTTACGCGGTCGGCAGCTACACGCTCGCCGCCGGCTCGGAGATCGAGCTGCTCTCGGCGATCGCGCCGGCCGTGGCGGCGGCGATGAACCTGACCGGCAACGAATATGCCAACCTCATCATCGGCAACGCCGCCGGCAACACCCTGATCGGCGGCGGCGGGGCCGACACGCTGATCGGCGGCGCCGGCAACGACTTCTACCGCGTCGAGGAAGCCGGCGACATCGTCATCGAGGGCAGCGGCGGCGGCTTCGATTCCGTCTATGCGGTGGGGAGCTACGCGCTTGCCGCCGGCTCGGAGGTCGAGCTGCTCTCCGCGATCGATCCCGCCTCCACCGCCGGCATGAACCTGACCGGCAACGAATATGCGAATCTCATCTACGGCAATGCCGCCGCCAACACCTTGATCGGCGGCGGCGGCGCCGACGTCCTCATCGGCGGCGCGGGCGGCGATTTCTACCGGGTCGAGGAAGCCGGCGACGTCGTCGTCGAGGCCGTCGGCGGCGGCGCCGATTCCGTCTATGCGGTGGGCAGCTACACGCTGGCCGCCGGCTCCGAGGTCGAATTGCTCTCCGCCATCGATCCCGGCGCGACCACGGCGATGGATCTGACCGGCAATGAGTTCGCCAATTCGATCTACGGCAATGCCGGCAGCAACACGCTGATCGGCGGCGGCGGGGCGGACACACTCCTCGGCGGCGGCGGCAACGATTATTACCGGGTCGAGGAAGCGGGCGATGCGGTCGTCGAGGCAGTCGGCGGCGGCACCGACGCCGTCTACGCGGTCGCCAGCTACACGCTCGCCGCGGGCACGGAGGTCGAGATCCTGTCGGCGATCGATCCCGGTTCGACGGGCGGGATGAACCTGACCGGCAACGAATATGGCAACTTCATCTACGGCACTGCCGGCGCGAACACCCTGAGCGGCGGCCTCGGCCACGACGCGCTCTGGGGATTTGGCGGCGCCGACAATTTCCTGTTCAACACCACCCCCAGCGGCAGCAACTGGGACACGATCGCCGACTTCGTCTCGGGCACGGACAAGATCCTGCTCGACCACAACGTCTTCGTCGGGATCGGCCCGCTCGGCGCGCTCGGCAGCGGCGCCTTCAGCGATTCCGGGGCCAATACCCCGGAGGCCCGCATCCTCTATGCCCCCGGCCTCGGCTGGCTCTCCTACGACGCCGATGGCAGCGGGCCGGGCGCGGCGGTGCTCTTCGCCTCCCTGATGCCGGGCGATGCGGTGACCCAGCTGGATTTCGTCGTCGTCTGAGCGGGGAACGCCCCTGCCGCGTCTAAAAGCTGTCCGGCCGGCAATCCAGGCTGACGAAGATCGCTTCCCGGACGGTCTCGACGAATGCCGGATCGGACCCGGCCTCGGCGCTCGTGACCAGCATCGGCTGGGTCGGCAATTGGCGGGTGCGGTCGAGATATTGCCGGAGCACGGGCAGAGTGACGGGGGTCCCGTTCCACGCGATCGTCCCCTGCCGGCCAAGGGTGACCCGGTTAAGGACCGGGTCGATCGATTCCGTCCGCCTGAGCGTCGCGAGCGCCGCCTCGGAAATCACGTCGCGGCAAGGCGAGGCCTCCGCCATTGCGGCGCCCATCCCGGACGCTTTTGCCGGAGGCGGCGCGAGCAATCCGCCGTTCGCCGCGGCCGGGCCTTCGGACCTCCGTTCCTCGGGTTCGCCCCCGCATGACGGGAGCATGGCCGCCGCGGCCCACAATATTGCCAGTCTGCCCGATCCACGCCGCATCTCGCCGCCCCCCGCTCCGCCCGGGGGCATGATCGCCCGAAATAGAGCCGAGGTCCAGCCGCGCGCCGCCGGCGGGCCTCGCTCAGCGCATCGACAGCAGTTTCAGCGGATTCTCGATCAGGCTCTTCAGCGCCTGCATGAAATTGGCGGCGTCCCAGCCATCGACCACGCGGTGGTCGCAGGAGAGCGACAGGTTCATGATCTTGCGGATCTCGAGGTCGCCGTCGATCACGACCGGCATCTCCTTGACCTTGTTGACCGCGAGGATCGCGACCTCCGGCCGGTTGATGACGGGCGTCGAGACGAGGCCGCCCATCGGCCCCAGGCTGGAGATGGTGATGGTCGAGCCCGACAATTCCTCGCGGGCCGCCTTGCCGGCGCGGGTGGCGTCGGCGAGGCGCTTGACCTCGGCGGCGAGGCTCCACAGGTCGCGTCCTTCCGCGTTGCGGATCACCGCCACCGAGAGGCCGTTGTCGGTCTGGGTCGCCATGCCCATGTGGACCGCGCCCGAGCGGTGGATGACGTTGGCCTCGTCGTCGTAGCGCGCATTGAGCTGCGGATAATCGGGCAAAATCCGGCAGAGCGCGCTGATCAGGAAGGGCAGCATGGTGAGCTTGGGGCTGCCGCCGCGATCGGCGTTCATCATCGCGCGGGTCTGCTCCAATGCGGTGACGTCATATTCCTCGACCAGGGTGAAATGCGGGATGCGGCGCTTGGCCTCCTGCATGTTCTCGGCGATCTTGCGCCTCAGGCCGACGACCTTGATCGCTTCGTCCTGCCGCTTCGCGCCGGGCCGGGCCGAGGGGCTGGCGCCATTGTAGAGCAGGAATGCGTCGAGATCCGCGTGACGGACGCGGTCGCCGGCAAATTTGACCTGGCCCAGATCGATGCCGAGATCGCGGGCGCGGGCGCGAACGGCGGGAGAGGCCAGGATCGGCCCCCTGGCCACCACCGGCGGATCGGGCTGCGGATTGAAGCCGACCGCGGTGCCGGGGTCGGACGGCTTGCCGCCGGTGCCTCCGGCCTGCGGCGCCTTGGCAGCGCGCCATTCGCCTTCGCGGCGGTCGGCCTCGACGGGCGCTTCCTCCTGACGGCGCTCGCCGGTCCGCCGCCGCTCCTCGGCCTCGACGTCGGTGGTCGGGACGATTTCGTCCAGCGCCTCCGGCACTTCGGCCATGCCGTCGGCCATCGGCTCTTCCGCCGCCGCCTCGCTTTCGGTCTCGATCACCACCAGCACCGAGCCGATCGCGATCATGTCGCCGACCTCTCCGGCCACTTCCAGCACCTTGCCCGCGACAGGGGATTCCATCTCCACCGTCGCCTTGTCGGTCATCATGTCGGCGAGCTGCTGGTCCTCCGCGACGCTGTCGCCGATCTTGACGTGCCAGGCGACGATCTCCGCCTCGGCAATGCCTTCGCCGATGTCGGGCAGCTTGAATTCGTAGCGCGCCATGCGGTCAGTCCTTCAATATCGCTTGAAGCGCCGGGCCCAGCCGCGCCGGCCCCGGGAAATAGGTCCATTCCATCGAATGGGGATAAGGCGTGTCGTAGCCGGTGACCCTGACGACCGGCGCCTCGAGATGATAGAAGCAGCGCTCCTGCACCAAAGCCGCGAGCTCGGCGCCGAAGCCCGCGGTCCGCGTCGCCTCATGGAGGACGACGCAGCGGCCGGTCTTCCTGACCGATTCCTCGATCGCCGCGATGTCGACCGGCACGATGGTGCGCAGATCGATCACCTCGGCGTCGATCTTCTCCGCCTCGGCGGTCGCGATCGCGACATGGACCATCGTGCCGTAAGCGAGGATCGTCACCGCCTCGCCCGCGCGCGCCACCGCAGCCTTGCCGATCGGCACGGTGTAGTGTTCGTCCGGGACCTCGGCGGCCGGGTGCCTGGCCCAGGGCGTCACCGGCCGCTCGTAAAAGCCGTCGAACGGCCCGTTATAGATGCGCTTGGGCTCGAAGAAGACGATCGGATCGGGATCCTCGATCGCCGCGATCAAGAGGCCCTTGGCGTCATAGGGATTGGACGGGATCACGGTCTTGATCCCGGGCATGTGGGCGAAGAAGGCCTCGGGCGACTGCGAGTGGGTCTGGCCGCCGAAAATGCCGCCGCCATAAGGCGAGCGGATCACCATCGGCACCGACCATTCGCCGGCGGTGCGGTAGCGGATGCGCCCAGCCTCGGAGAAGATCTGGTCGAAGCCCGGATAGATATAATCGGCGAACTGGATCTCGGCGACGGGCTTGAGGCCGTAGAGCGCCATGCCGATCGCGGCGCCGACGATGCCGCCCTCGGCGATCGGCGCGTCGAAGGCTCGGCTCTTGCCGTATTTTTTCTGGAGGTTCGCGGTGACCCGGAAGACGCCGCCGAAATAGCCGACATCCTCGCCGAACACGACGACGTCCGGGTCGCGCTCCATCATCACGTGATGGGCGCTGTTCAGCGCTTCGATCATGTTCATCACGCTCATTTGCGGCGCGCCGTCATCTCGGCCTGCGCCGCCGCCTGCTGCTCGGCCAGATGCCAGGGCGGGGTTTCGAACACGTCGGCGAACATCGAGGGCACGTCCTCATAATGGCCGTTGCCGAGCGTGCCCTTCTTCTCCGCTTCCTTCTGCGCGGCGCGGACTTCGGCGCCAAGCTCCTCCTCCAGCGCCTTGTGCCGGCCCTCGTCCCACTCGCCGAGCGCGACGAGGTGCGCCTTCAGCCGCGCGATCGGGTCGCCGAGCGGCCATTGCGCGCCCGCGTCCAGCGGCCGGTAGACGTTGGGATCGTCCGACGTGCTGTGCCCTTCGGTCCGGTAGGTGAAGAGCTCGATCAGCGTCGGCCCGAGGTTCGAGCGCGCCCGATCCGCCGCCCAGCGGGTCGCGGCGTAGACGGCGAGCGCGTCATTGCCGTCGACCCTGAGCCCGGCAATGCCGTAGCCGACGGCGCGCGCGGCGAAGGTGGTGAGCTCGCCCCCCGCAATCCCGGAGAAGCTCGAAATCGCCCATTGGTTGTTGACCACGTTGAGGATCACCGGCGCCCGGTAGACGCCGGCGAAGGTGACGGCATTGTGGAAGTCGCCCTCGGCCGTCGCGCCGTCGCCGATCCAGCCCGCCGCGATCCGGCTGTCGCCCTTGATCGCCGAGGCCATCGCCCAGCCCACCGCCTGCGGATATTGCGTGGCGAGATTGCCCGAGATCGAGAAGAAGCCCTTCTCGCGGTCCGAATACATGATCGGCAGCTGGCGGCCTTTGAGCTTGTCGCCCTGGTTCGAATAGATCTGGCACATCATCTCGGTCAGCGGATAATCGCGCGCGATGAGCAGGCCCTGCTGGCGGTAGGTGGGAAAGCACATGTCCTCCGCGTCGAGCGCGTGCGCGGCCGCCACCGCCACCGCCTCCTCGCCGAGCGACTTCATGTAGAAGCTGGTCTTGCCCTGGCGCTGGGCGCGGAACATGCGCTCGTCGAAGATACGGACCAAAGCCATGTCGCGCAGCATCCGGCGGAGCTTCTCCGGACCGAGCTTCGGGTCCCACGGCCCGACCGCCTTGCCGTCGTCGTCGAGCACCCGCACCAAAGTGAAGCAGAGCGGATGGGTTTCGGCCGCGCTGGCGGCGATGTCCGGCCGCGCGACGCTGCCCGCCGCCGGAATCGCGACGCCGCTGAAGTCGACCGCATCCCCGGGCCGCGCGTCGGGCTCCGGGACATGAAGTGACAGCGCCGGCCGGTTGCGGCGCTTTGTCTTGCTGGTCATCCTCTACCCTGTGCGTCTATCGTGCGCGCAGCCGTTACTGGATTTTTCGCGGCGATGCACCCCTTGTGAAGGATCGGCCTCATGCGCCTGTCAGGTTTACTTGTCATTGCTCTCGCCGCCCTTGCCGGCTGCGCGACCATGGGCGCGCCCGCGCCGCCCGCCACCTATGTGATGCGGCACCTCAACACCCCGGCCGGCGAAAGGGATCCGGACCTGCTGCCCGAGGGCACGCGCGTCGCGGCCCTGCTCGTCGGCTGGTTCGAACGGGAGCGCGCGCGCCCCGTGGCGATCTATGTCAGCGACTATAAGCGCACCCGCCAGACCGCCGGCCCGCTCGCCGAGCGCCTCGGCCTCCAGCTCACCCTTTACGACCCCAGCGACACGCCGGCGCTGATCGCCCGCGTCCGCGCCGAGCCCGGCCCGGTGCTGATCGTCGGCCACAGCAACACCGTGCCCGACATCGTCGCGGCGCTCGGCGGCAGCCGGCCGGCGCCGCTGGTCCACGAGGATTTCGGCGACATCTGGCGCGTCCGCCCGGGGGGCGCCACCGAGCGGATGCGGATCGAGCCGCGCTGACCCCGTGACGATCGCGACCCCGCGCCTCCTCCTCCGCCGCGCGCGGATCGAGGATTTGCCCCGCATCCACGCCATCATGAGCGACCCCCGCGCGATGCGCTACTGGTCGTCGCTGCCGCATGAAACGGAGGAGCGGACCCGCGAGTGGCTGCAATCGATGATCGACGCGCCGGAGGAGATCAGCGACGATTATGTGATCGAGCATGAGGGGCGGGTGATCGGCAAAGCGGGCTGCTACCGGCTGCCGGAGATCGGCTTCATCCTCGACCCGGATTATTGGGGTCAGGGCTTGGCCCGCGAGGCGCTCGAGGCGGTGATCCGGCACCTCTTCGCGACCCGCCCGCTCGAAACGCTGATCGCCGACGTGGATCCCCGCAACCAGGCTTCGCTCGGCCTCCTCAAGCGCTTGAGCTTTCGCGAGACGAGCCGGGCAAAGGGCACTTGGACGATCGGCGAGGAGGTCTGCGACAGCGTCTATCTGGCTCTAGCGAGGCCTTAGCCCCGAAACTCGTCAGTGTGAGTTGGCGCAATGGGACAGTATCTGATCCCAGTGACTGTCCACACTTTTCGGTTTCCGTGAATTATGCCTTGATTCTTATTCAAAATCGATGATCACTCTCCTTCGCCTTTATTGGAGGGGGATCGAGATCATGATCGCCAAGGCCCGCAATGTCTTGAGCGCCGTCACGCTGCTGGGCTTGACGGTCCCCGCACAGGCCCGCTTCCTGCAGGCCGATCCCGTCGGATATCAGGATCAATTCAATCTGTATGCGTACGTGGGGAATGACCCGGTGAATCGCGCCGATCCGACCGGGACCACTTGCACGCAGGTTGGCACGCAACGAGGCGGTGCGCCCGAACTTCACTGCCGCATGGACTTTGTGAGTGAGCGCAAGAATGGTGGGTGGGAGAGGCGGGCGCCGACCGAGCGCGAACAAAATGGCAGATTCCGGAATTTCAACTCCCGCTACAGCGCGGCAGCCAATACGCTGGCGAGGAATCAGATGAGGGAAGCTAGGATTCCAGACCAGCAGGGCGATAAGGGAGGCTTTACCATCACCGCCGCGCAATCGCTGGCATCGCTTGTCGACAGGAAGTTTGTCTACGTGGAGGGTACCGTGGCGAACAACTCCTCTCTTCGCATGGTTTCACCCGGCGTCTATAACGACCGGACACATGCCGTCGACGACAATGAAACACTGGTGACCAACAGGACGCTTGACGTGCGCGAACGACACATTGTCCATGACGGCGGCATCCACGGGACCTACCAGGAATGGACAGGTGGCCTGCAGACTCGCAATTATCCGTTGAGCCGGATTCCGCACGAAGACGATTATGACGGCGCAGCCTCCTGCTTGCTGGGGGAGAGGCCTTGCTGATTGGGAGAGTTTGGGCCGTTATCGCGCTGGCCCTGGCCGGCCCCGCTGCCGCCCAGCCGCCGACGGCGCCCATGTCCACGTTCGAGCCGGCCCAGGACATTCGCTACATAAGCACCGATCTTGGCAGCGTGCTGGTCTTTTCAAGACAGGGAACCCGTTTTGGCGATCTTAATGCGCTCCTTCCCGGGTTGTGGCCCTCGCACCGGGCTGAGCTCATCGAATCTGAAGATGGGGTGCGATGCGTCCTGATCGGACCACGCGAAAGCGCGGTCGAGCTGGCGATCAGGCGGCCGATCCGGAGCGGCGATCGCTATCGGTGTCTCAGGAGCAGCTTCCGCGTGACGCGCTGCTTCAACGACTGCCGGGCGGCGATAGTCGAAGTCGAGGCGCCGGCTAGCGGGAATGATTCCACCCGAGGCCCTCTCCAACACTTTATGTACGTGGACCGTTGCCTGGGAATGCTCGCCTACAGCGTCGTCGGCGACATGGAGCAGGGGTTGCCGCTAGGCGCGATGTGGCTTCGCGGCCGCGTCGGCGTGCTGGCGGACCCGCGCCAACCCGGCTGTGAGGGGGCGGATTCATGAGGAGACGCGAGGGCGAATTCTATAATCTCTCTACGGCTCTCGCTCTGTATTGCCGTTGGGCGCTGCAAGATAATCACGGGGACTGAATATATAACAACTGGAAGCATTTTCTGGAGATGGCGCGGCTCCTTGTATTCTTAATGACGGCCATGTGTTGGCACGCGGATGTTTTTGCTCACGTGAGCACCAGCCCACCTGATGTGACCCGTCGGGTGCTTTCTCCGCCTGATGATCGCCTCGACTATGCGAATGCAAAACTGGCCCTCGATCACATCGTCGATCCGTCGATAAATGCCGACGCCACCCTTGCTCAAATCGAGCGCCTGGCCGCTCAGGCGACAGCACTGGCGGGGCCTCGTGCGACTGACGCTGCGAAGCTGGCTGCGCTGCGGAACGTGATTTATGAAGGCGGCGCCTGGAATGACAACCGGCCGCTAAGCTATGATCAAACCGACCCGCTTGGCCAGAACGTCCGCAACAAGCTGATATCGACGTATCTCGCAACCCGGCGCGGCAATTGCGTGTCGATGCCGATGCTCTTCCTGCTCGTCGGCGAGCGGATGGGCTTGAACCTGTCGCTCGCCACCGCCCCGCTGCATGTGTTCGTCCGCTACATCGATCCGCTCGGGCGCGAGATGAACCTAGAAGCTACCAGCGGCGGGCATCCGGCACGGACGATTTGGTATCGCCAGCAAATGCCCATGGCCGATCGGGCCGTAGAAAGCGGCCTTTATCTGCGAACCCTCACCCGACGCGAGGTCGTTGCTCTGATGGCGACTATTGTGGTGGAGTTTTTGATCTCCGAGCGTCGCTTTCAGGAAGCAATCGAAGTCGGCGAAACCATCCTTCAGCACGCGCCGCGCGACGCGCTCACGATGGTTCAGGTCGGCACCGCCTATGGGCAGCTGATGAACACCGAATTCGTCGAACGTTATCCGATTCCCGCGCTTATCCCGCCAGCGCTGCGGATGCGATACGCGATGCTCGCGCAGCGCAACCAAGATGTTTCAGACAGCGGAGGCGCTCGGCTGGGAGCCTCCACATGAGCCGCAGACCATGAGCAATCAGACCCGTTTGCCCTGAGCCCGTCCAGGGCTTCCCTACAGATCGACGCAGGCGGCGATCGCTTCGAGCTTGCGGACGCGTTCCTTCAAGTCCGCCACCTCGATCATGTCGCCGGCGGGGCTGCGCGGCTCGTCGCGGCGGGCGGGGCCGGCCAGCTCCATCTTCCGGACCTCGAGCCAGCCCTGCCAGCCGCGCAGGGCCGCGAAGGTGGCGATGCCGAGGCCGGAGAGGGCCGCGCCCGCCACCGTCATCGTCGTCATCGGATCGTTCATCTCTTCCTCCCTGGACGGATGATCACGTTCAAACCAAAGCTAGCGAAGCTCTTCGATCTCGCGGGCGAGCCGGCTGTTGTTGCTGTCGGCGCTCGCGACATAGGTCTCGACCTCCTGCATGCGCCGGTCGATGTCGCGCATCCGCTCGCCTGTCTCCTCGCGCGACGGATAGCGGAGCGCGGCGCGGGCCGGCGTCCGGCGGGACAGGCCCTTTTTCTGCCCGACGAAGGCGAGCACGCCATAAGCGACCAGCGCCAGCCACAAGGAGCCGATCACCGCCGCCAGCACGAAGCCGATCCTGACGATCGTCGGATCGACGCCGACATGCTCGCCGATCCCGGCGCAGACGCCGGCGATCTTGCCATTGGCCTTGTCGACCTCGAACCTTCTGCCGCGCACGTTCATTTCGTCCTCCCTGGGTCCCGGTCACGTCCGGGCGTTCCTGAATATATGTCATCGTCCTGGCGGCGGCCGATCGCGGCGAGCGCGCGCTCGACCATGTCGAGCCGCTCGTCCATCCGCGCGGAGCACCGCCACAGCCGCTCGGCCTCGGCCCAATCCGCCTCGATCGCGCTCATGCCGCCAGCCTCTCGCCGGTCTTCATCGCCGCCTTCATCGCCGCCAGCTCGGCGTCGACCCGCTCGGCGACCTTCAATTCGGCGATCTCGTCCTCGAGGCTGCGCGGCGCGGCGAGCAGGAGCGCGTCGGCCTGGCCCTCGGCCAGATCGGCCTCGCGCTCGAGCGTCTCGAAATTGGCGAAGGCCTCCTCGGTGCGGCTGCCCGCATAGAGCTCGCGCAGCCGCGCCTGGTTCTGGGCGCTCTCGAAGCGGGTCGCGGCCGCATTCTGGCGGACCCGCGCCTCGCGCAATTTGGCTTGGAGCTTAAAGATGTCGCCCTCGAAGGCGCGCAGCCCCTCGCCGATCGCGGCGATCTCCTCCTCGAGCTCGCCGGCGAGGCCGCTGAGCTTTTCCTTCTCGATCAAGGCGAGCCGGGCGAGATCGTCGCGGCCCTTGGAGAGCGCCAGCGCGGCGCGCTCGGTCCAGCTCTCCTGCGAGGCGGCGAGCTGCGCCACCTGGCGCCTCTTCTCCTTCTGGTCGGCGATGCCGCGGGCCGCGGAGGCGCGCACCTCGACCAGGGTCTCCTCCATCTCCATGATGATCACGCGGATCATCTTGGCGGGGTCGTCCGACCTATTGACCAGGTCGACGACGTTGGCGGCGATGATGTCGCGGGTGCGGGAGAAGATGCTCATCTCGGGGTTCCGAACTGGAGGCGTTGCAAAGGGGTAAGGCGGCGGCCGGAGGAGGAGCCAAGGGGGAAGAGACTGCCCCGCCGGCCGCGCGCCGGGCGGTCAGGCCTGGGCCTGAACGGTCATGCTCGGGGTCGAGCCGGCGGCGACGGGATTGCCGATCGCGGCGACGACGAACAAAGTGGAGATGAAGACGGCGCCGATGCTGGCGGTGATGGTCTTGCGGATGTTGGTGAAGTTGATCATGTCGTTGCTCCTTGAACCTTCGTGAAACTGATGCCCACAAGGTTAGCAGGAGCCGTGCCAACTCGAATTTTCGGCGGAAATCCGCCATTTCTTGTTTTCATGGAGCGCAGGCGGGCCCTCAGGCAGCCGCCGCTAGTTGGGAATTTCCGCCAATCTTTGGTCGGAGCCGGCGAAATCCGAGCGGCGGCGGCGCTGGCGGTTGTCCTTCCGCGTGAATTCGAGCAGCCGGGCGCCTGCCATGAACACCGCGCCGGTGCAGGCCGCGAACAGCATCCAGCCGCCGAAGCCGGGATAGACGTCCAGATAATGGAGCCCGCGCCCGATCGCCCCGACCGCGAGCGCGTAGATCACCGCCAGCGCCTCGAACCGGCTCTTGATGATGAACAGCCGACCGAATTTTTTCCACATGCCCGCATTTCCCCTCATGCCCGCATTCCCCTCATGCCCGCACCTAGGCAAGATGCGGGCCAATGGCGGAAAAGCGCGGGTCGCGAGAGTTAACGGGTAAGCTTTTGTAAACCATCCCGACAGGCCGGCGGTCTGTGGTCACATCCCTCCACCTTCGTCTTGCCGGTGACGGGCCTGGCCGTGGGCAGGCCCTATTCGGTCACCTCCATGCTGAAGCCGCCGCCGGCGACCAGGGTCACCGTGCACGAGCGCCAGCTCTTGCCGTCCTGCGCGGCCATCGCCTGGCGGACCTCGCCGAGCGCCGCGCCGATGCCCCGCCGCGCCTCCGCGTCCAGCGGCGGCGAAACCTGGCTGCCGTCGGCCAGGGTGCAGGCGACGTCGAGCCGGTCCTCGCCCGGCGCCGCGTCCAGCCGCGCCTCCTTGAAGCCCGGCGGGCATGTTCCGGCGATCGCGCGGCCGAGCTGCAGATAGAGATGGTTCATTGCGTGTCTCCCAATCAATCTTCGGCGCCGAGCGCCAGCAAGGCGAAGGTGGCCAGCCAATGCTCGCCCATATAATCGCCGGCGACGTGCGGCAGGCTGGCGTCGAGATGGGCGTCGGCGGTGCCCTGCGCCAGAGCGGCGAGATCGGGGTCGAGCGCGCCGGCGAGCCCGCGCCAGCACCAGGCCCGGCTGAGATTGACCCCGTCGAGATGGGCGATCTTGCCGTCCGAACGGTCCGAGACGAAGGCGGGGGTGAACAGGCTGCGGGGCGCGCCCGCGGCGAGATCGGGCAGGAAGGCGCCGAACCAGGCGCGGAACTCGTCCGGCGCCAGCACCCGCCGCATCAGCAGCGCCTCGGTCAGCGCCGAGGAGAGGAAGTCGTCGCCCGCCGGCTCCCAGCCCGGGCAGGCCCGGTCCCCGCGATAATAGAAAGCGGCGCGCTCGCGGATCGAAGCGGCCAGCGCGGCGTCGTTCGCCCCGGCCCAGGCGAGCGCCAGGATCATCGCGAAGGCGCTGTTATAATGGGCCCCGGTGCGGATCGGGTAGGTGAGCCTTGGCAGATAGGCCTTGAACCGCTCGGCGAAGGCGCGGGCGAGCGGCGCCAGCGCGTCGGCCCAGCCCGCCTCGTGCCGGCCCGCCTCCCGGTGGAGCGCGAGCAGCCAGGCCCAGCCATAAGGCCGCTCGAAGCCGCCGGTATAAGCGCGGTCGAGATAGGCGAGCTCGCCCGCCACCTTGTCCGCGACGAGCATCTCGTCGAGCAATGTCCGGATCCGGACAGAAACGGCCATGTCCGGATAGAGCCTGAGCGTGCGCATCAGCAGCCAATAGCCGTGCACGCAGCTGTGCCAGTCGAAGCTGCCGAAGAAGACCGGATGGAGCGCGCGCGGCCCGAGCACATCCTCCGGCCCCTCCATCACATGATCGAGCTTGTGCGGATATTCGCGGGTCACGTGCGAGAGCGCGATCCCGGCGAAGCGGGCGGCGGTCTCGGCGGTAAGGCGGTGCTTCATTCCTACTCCAATTCCTCCCCGGAACGGGGAGGATTGTCAAAAGGCCAGGAAATAGATCAGCAGGACATTGGCCAGCAGCAGCGGCAAAGCGGTGCCGAGCTGCGCCTTGATCACCGCATTCTGGTCGCGAAGCTCGAGCAGCCGCACCGGCACGATGTTGAAGTTCGCCGCCATCGGCGTCATCAAGGTCCCGCAAAAGCCGGCCAGCATGCCGATCGCGCCGATCACCGCCGGGTTGCCGTGATAGGAGTTGATCAGCACCGGCACGCCGATCGCCGCGACCATGACCGGGAAGGCGGCGAACGCATTGCCGGTGATCATCGTGAACGCCGCCATGCCGAGCGCATAGACCACGATCGCGATGAACAGGCTGCCGTCGGGGATGATCTGGCCGAAGATTCCGCCCAGGATATTGCCGACTCCCGCGAGCAGGAAGACAGCGCCCAAAGCGGCGAGCATCTGCGGCAGCACCACCGCCCAGCCGATCGCGTCCATCAGCCGCCGCCCCTCGTTGAGCGGCGCCAGCGCCGGCGGCCGGCGCCAGACGACGATGACGAGCAAGGCGAGCAAGGCGCCGAGCCCGAGCAGGATCGGCGTCACCCAGGCGGGCTCGAACAGGCCGGCTTGGCCGAGCGGCGTGAGCTTGTAGGCGAGCGTGCCGACGAAGACGGTCGCCGGGATCACCAAAGCGGGCAGGAAGAGCCGGTTGCCGAACACGTCCGCAAAGGCCTCGCGCTCGGCCGTCGAGGTGGTCGGCGGCTCGCCCCGGCCGAGCAGGCCGAAGCCGGCGACGCCGGCGATGGCCAGCGCCAATATGCCGTTGTTGCGGTCGCCGAGCAGATGGCCGGCGAGGAAGCTGGTCGCGAGCAACGCGTAGAAGAGCGCGTTGCCGAGCCGCTTCCTGTTGGTCCGGTCGAACAGGCTGAGCAGGGCGAAGCCGACGAACATCGCCCCGCCGAGGTCGTAGAGATGCTGGAGCGTGATCATGGCTTCGCCCCCCGCCTGAGGCTGCGGTCGAGCCAGACGAGGCGCGAGGCGTGGATCAGGAAGGCGAGGATCGCGGTCGGGATCGCCCATAAAGAGAGTTCGAGCGGGTCGAGATTGATGCCGTGGGTGGCGAGATTGCCCTTGATCAGCAGGATCGAGGCGATGGCGATGAAGATGTCCTCGCCGAAGAACAGGCCGACATTGTCGGTCGCCGCCGCATAGGCCTTGACCTTGTCGCGCGTCGCCTCGTCGATGGCGCCATGCTCGCGCTCGGCCGCCGCCTCCGCCATCGGCGCGACCAGCGGCCGCACCGTCTGCGGGTGGCCGGCGACCGAGGTCAGGCCGATCGCGGCGGCGGCCTGGCGGATCACCAGATAGACGATGAGCAGCCGGCCCACCGTCGCCCGGTGCAATTTGAGGATCACCGCGCGCGAGCGCTGCTGCAGCCCGTAGCGTTCGAGCAGGCCGATCGCCGGCAGCACGACATAGACGACGGTGATGAAGCGATTTTCGTTATAGGCCTTGCCCAGCGCATCGAGCACGATTGTGAATTGCAGCTTGGCGGCAAGCCCGGTGGCAAGCGCGGCCGCCGTCACCACGAGCAGCGGATTGATCCGCAGCAGAAAGCCGACGACGATGATCGCGATGCCGATCAGGGGGAGGTATTCCATCACCGTCCCCCGTCATCCCGGCGAAGACCGGGATCCCGTGGAGACCCACCGAGACTTCTTGTCCTGAGACCCCGGCCTTCGCCGGGGCGACGACTCTGCCTCATTGTCCGAATCCCCCTCCCCCAGGCGTCTCGATCACGAAGGTGTCCCCCGCCTGCATGTCCGCCGACGCGGTCGCCGACAAGACCTCTGCCGCACCGTTAGCGCGCACCACCCGGTTCACCCCCGCCTTCGCACCTCCCCCGCCCTCGATCCCGCGCGGCGCCACCCGCCTGCGGTTGGAGAGGATGCTCGCCTGCATCGGCTCGAGGAAGAGGATGCGGCGCTCGACGCCGTCGCCGCCCCGGTGGGCCCCTTCCCCGCCCGAGCCGCGCCGGATCGCGAAGCGTTCGAGGATCACCGGAAAGCGCGTCTCCAATATCTCGGGATCGGTGAGCCGGGAGTTGGTCATGTGGGTCTGGACCGCGCTCGCTCCGTCGAAGGTCGGGCCGGCCCCGGCGCCGCCCGCGATCGTCTCATAATATTGATAGGCTTCGTTGCCGAAGGTGAAATTGTTCATCGTCCCCTGGCTCGGCGCCAGCGCGCCCATCGCCGCGAACAGGCAGTCGGTGACGACCTGGCTGGTCTCGACATTGCCCGCCACCACCGCGGCCGGATAGCGCGGATTGAGCATCGAGCCTTCGGGCACGGCGAGCGTGATCGGCCGCATGCAGCCGTCGTTCAAGGGGATGGGATCGTCGACCAAAGTGCGGAAGACGTAGAGCGTCGCCGCCCGGCAGATCGAATAAGGCGCGTTGAAATTGTCGTCCTGCTGCTTGCTGGTGCCGGCGAAGTCGACGGTCGCCGCGCGCGCCGCGCGATCGACCGTCACCGAGACGGAGACATGGGCGCCGTTGTCCATCTCATAGCTGAAGGCGCCGTCGCTCAGCCGCCCGATCAGCCGCCGCACCGCTTCCTCGGCATAGGCCATGACGTGGCTCATATAAGCGTCGATCGCGGCGCGGCCGTAGTCGCCGGAGACGCGCCGGAGCTCGTTCGCGCCGCGCGCGCAGGCGGCGATCTGGGCCTTCAGGTCGGCGATGTTGCGGTCCGGATTGCGCGCCGGCCACTCGCCCGCGTCGAGCAGCGCCCGCATCTCCGCCTCGAGGAAGCGGCCCGCATCGACGAGCAGCATATTGTCGATCAGCACGCCCTCGTCATGGACGGAGCGGCTGTCGGGCGGCATCGATCCCGGCGCGATGCCGCCGATATCGGCATGGTGGCCGCGCGCGGCGACGTACCAGGCCGGTGCAGCATCGGCGTCGTCGGCGAAGACCGGCATGATCACGGTGATGTCCGGCAAATGGGTGCCGCCGCGATAGGGCGCGTTCAGCACGTAGACGTCGCCGGGCTTCATCCCGCGCCCGTCGCGTCCCTCGCCCCGCGCCGCGATGATCGTGCGGATCGAATCGCCCATCGAGCCGAGATGGACCGGGATATGCGGCGCGTTGGCGACGAGGTCGCCGTCCCCGTCGAACAGCGCGCAGGAGAAATCGAGCCGTTCCTTGATGTTGACCGACGAGGCGGTGTTCTGCAGCGCCACCCCCATCTCCTCGGCGATCGCCATGAACAGGTTCGCCATGACCTCGAGCATGACCGGATCGACCGCGGCGCCCGCCGCGGCGGCGGCGCGCGGGGTCGCGCGGGTGAGGATGAGGTTGCCGAGTGCATCCACCTGCGCCTGCCAGCCGGGCTCGACGACGGTGGTGGCGGAGGGATCGATGACGAGGGCCGGGCCGGGGATGGTGTCGCCTGCCTTCAGCAGTGATCGATCCGTAACAGGCAAAGAATCGTTCGTCCCGAGCGAAGCCGAGGGGCGCGGCACCGAGTCAGAACGCCCCTCGACTTCGCTCGGGACGAACGAGTTCGTGGTTTCTTCCTGTCCCTTCCCCACCGCCTCCACGATCGCGGTCTCGACCATCACCGCCGTCTCCGGCGCGGTGAAGCCGAAGCGCTGCTTGTGCGCGGCCTCGAAATCCGCGCGCATATGATCGGAGACCGGCACTTCGAGGCTGGAATCGCTGCCGTCGTAGCGCAGGGCCGCGCGCCGCAGGATCTCCGGATCCTCGACCCCCTGCCCCGCCAGCCCGGCGCGGGCCTCGGCTTCGAGCGCGGCCAGGATCGCCTCCAGATCCCCGCCAGCCACCGAGCGCTGGCGCAGTTCGACCATGTCCGCCAGCCCCATGCCGTAGGCGCTGAGCACGCCGGCGAGCGGATGGATCATCACCCGCCCAATGCCGAGCGCGTCGGCGACCAGGCAGGCGTGCTGGCCGCCCGCGCCGCCGAAACATTGCAAGGTGTAGCGGGTGACGTCGTGGCCGCGCGCGATCGAGATCTGCTTGATCGCATTGGCCATGTTGTCGACCGCGATGCGGATGAAGCCCTCGGCCACGTCGCGCGCGCTCTTGCCCGCCAGACCGGCGATCTCCTTGCAGCGGGCGAACGAAGCCTCGGCATCGATCGGCTGGTCGCCACCGGCCCCGAAGACGCGGGGGAAATGATCGGGCCGGATCTTGCCGAGCACGACGTTGCAGTCGGTCACCGTCAGCGGCCCGCCGCGCCGGTAGCAGGCCGGGCCGGGCACCGCCCCGGCGCTGTCCGGCCCGACCCGGAAGCGGCGGCCGTCGAACGCGCAGACCGAGCCGCCGCCCGCCGCCACGGTGTGGATTTCCAGCATCGGCGCGCGCACGCGCACGCCGGCGACGGCGCGCTCGCTGGTCCGCTCGTAGCGCCCGGCGAAATGCGAGACGTCGGTCGAGGTGCCGCCCATGTCGAAGCCGATGACCTGGCCGAAGCCCGCCTCCGCCGCCGTCCGCGCCATGCCGACGATGCCGCCCGCCGGCCCGGAGAGAATGGCGTCCTTGCCCCGGAAGCGGCCCGCGTCGGTGAGCCCGCCGTTCGACTGCATGAAGAACAGGCGCTGTCCTGGATTCTCACTCCCGTTCGTCCCGAGCGAAGTCGAGGGGCGTTCGGAGTCGGTGCCGCGCCCCTCGACTTCGCTCGGGACGAACGAGTCTGTGCAGTTCAGCCCTTTGACCACCTTGTCGACGTACAGCCGCAAAACCGGCGAGAGATAGGCGTCGACCACGGCGGTGTCGCCGCGGCCGATCAGCTTGATCAGGGGCTCGACCTGGTGGCTCGCGGAAATCTGGGTGAAGCCGATCGCCCGCGCCATTCCGGCCAGCGCGGCCTCGTGCGCGGTCCAGCGCCAGCCGTGCATCAGCACGATGGCGAGCGCGCGATAGCCCTGGTCGAACGCCGCCTGGAGCCCGGCGCGCGCGGCCTCGCCGTCGAGCGGGCGAAGCACCGCGCCCGCCGCCGTCACCCTTTCGTCGATTTCGATCACGATCCCGTAGAGCGGCTCCGGCAGGACGATATGGCGCGCGAAGATGTCGGGCCGCGCCTGGTAGCCGATCCTGAGCGCGTCGCCGAGCCCGGCGGTGATCGCCAGCGCCACCCGTTCGCCCTTGCGCTCGAGGAGGGCGTTGGTCGCGACCGTCGTCCCCATCTTGACCGCGCCGACCTCGGTTGAAAGCCCCTTGGCCCGGGCCTCGGCGAGGATCGCGGCGATGCCAGCGACCGCGGCGTCGTCATAGCGCCCGGGATTGTCCGAGAGCAGCTTGCGGACGATCGTCGCGCCGCCGGGGGCGCGGGCGACGATGTCGGTGAAGGTGCCGCCGCGGTCGATCGAGAAGGTCCAGGCGGCGCTCATCCTCCGGTCGGTAGCATCGGCGGCGGGGAGGGAAAAGCGCGGCGGCGCTGGAACATCCGGGGCCGCCGGTTACTATGCGGACATGGCTCGATCCAAGCGACCCAAGGCCGGCGGAAAAGGGGCGCGCGCCGCCAGCGGCTGGCGGCTGTGGAAGACGGTCCTGGTCGATACCTGGACCGACGCCGGCGAGGACAATCTCGGGCTGGTCGCGGCGGGCGTCGCTTTCTACGCCTTTCTCGCCTTCGTGCCTCTGCTCACCGCCTTGGTGCTGAGCTACGGCCTGTTCGCCGATTCGGCCACGGTGACGCGCGACGTCCAGGCGCTGGCCGGGATCCTGCCCGCCAACGCCGCCGGGATCGTCGCCGACCAGCTCGAGTCGATGACCGAGGCGAGCGGCGCCAAGACGGGCCTCGCTTTGCTGGTCGCGCTGGCGATCGCATTGTTCGGCGCCAGCAAGGCGGCGGGCGCGATCATGACCGCGCTCAACATCGTCTACGAGGCGAAGGAAAGCCGATCCTGGCTGCGGCAGACGCTGATCACGTTGCAGGTGACGGCCGGCGCCCTGTTCGCGCTGGTGCTCGCGCTTGGCACCATCTCGGCCTTGACCTTCCTCGAAAGCCTGCTGCCCGGCCTTGGCGGCCTGACCGAAATCCTGCTCAAGATCCTCTTCCTGATCGCCGCCGGCCTGCTCGTCATGCTGCTGCTCGCGCTCGTCTACCGCTTCGTCCCCTGCCGGCCGGAGGCGCCCTGGAAGTGGATCACGCCGGGATCCACGGCGGCGACCCTGGCCTGGCTGGCGGCGACGCTCGGCTTCGGCATCTATGTCGCCAATTTCGACGATTACAACGCGACCTACGGCGCATTGGGCGCGGTGATCGTCTTCCTGACCTGGCTCTATCTCAGCGCCTATATCCTGCTGCTCGGCGGCGAGCTCAACGCGATCCTGGAAATCGACGCCGGGCGGCGAAAGCCCGCTTGACCGCGCGGCGCCCGCGAGGCAGCCCGCATCTATGGCCAAGCAAGACGATCCAGGCGACGACTCGCCCGACAAGCCGCCGCCCGACCCCGATTGGCTGGTGGCGGGCGAAGACGAGCCGCTGGCGGACGAGCCCGCCGACGATGCGCCGCTCACCACCGCCGATTTCCACAATATCGCCCAGAAGCAGATATTGAACGCGGTCTTCTCGATCCTGTCGGAGACCAAGATGGATTGGGCGCTGGTCGCGCCCTTCTTCGAGGCGGCGCGCGAGGTCTGCATCGGCGACATCGAGGAGAATGCGCAGATCCGCCTGCACAGCCTCGCCCTCGACGGCGAGGCCTGGGTGGAGGCGGAGGAAGCCTATATCGGCATCTCGGTCAGCGACCGCGAGGACAATGAGGAGTGGCTGTCCGACACGCGCTGGCTCTCCGAGATCGCCATCGCCGAGGAGGATCCCGAGCAGGTCCGCGCCATCGTCCGCGCGCTCGAACGGACGATCGCCAAGCTCAACGCCTGGCTCGCCGACAAGCAGGGAGGGGCTGCGCCCGCGGAGCCTCCCGCCGCGGACAGCTGAGCCGCCGGCGCCCCTGTTCCCCGGCGAAAGCCGGAGCCCAGCGGCGCTGACGAAAGAGCTGGACCCCGGCTTTCGCCGGGGAACAGCCTAGATCGCAACCGCATCCTCGTCGGCGCTCATTTCGCCCATGCCCGCGTCGACGACGCCGTCGCCGGCCATCGCCGTCTCGAGGCCCGCCGCGTCGTCGACCGGCTCGTAGGGGCCGCCCATCGCGGTCGCCGTGCCGTCGGCCAGGCCGCCGGTCGGCCGGGTCCAGCCGGCCAGCGCCAGGCGGACGCCGGGCTCGTAGAGCTGGATGCAATTGTCGTCGCCGGGGCCCGGGCGGCAGGCCGGATAGTTTTGCGCGGCCGGGCGCGGCGCGATGTCGGCGGCGGCCAGCGTTTCGGGCGCCGGGGCGACGTTGTCCGCCGCCAGCGTTTCCGGCGCCGGTTCGACGTCGACCGCTTCGTCGGGGCCGCCCATGCCGGTCAGGCTGGCTTGCTCGGCGTCGGGATCGACGGCGAGGTCGAGGTCGGGATCGCCGGCCTTGCCGCCCGCCGTCTCCCAGCTCACGGCCGAAGCGGGCTGGAGGACCGGCGCATAGCTCGCCCAGCCGGCGGGATCGGCGGCGGCCGTGGTTTCGGCCGGCGTGACGACGAGCGGGTCCTTGGCGACCGCGGGCGCGGCGGCCGGCTCGGTCGATGGCGCCAAGGCCAGAGCGGAGGTGCTGAACAGCAAGGCCGCCGCGGCGAGCGTAAGTGATTTCATGTCGAGCTCCGTGCTTTGTGCCGGCCGCGCGCGAGCGGCGCCGCCGGGCGAGAACCCCCTCGCCGCACGCCGCACCAACGGCTCATCCCGCTCTTTTTCTCCGGCGCCGCGCTCGGCCCGTCAGAAGGAGCCGTCGATCCGCCGCACATAGCCGCCCGGCCCGGCCACGAAGCCGGCCGCCGTCAGCCGCTCGATCGCGGCGGGATCGGCCGGGCGGACGATATATTCGGCCCGCCAGCGCCCGCCCGCCGAAATGCGGATCTCGATCTGCTCGAGGCCCGACTGGCCGGTCAGCGGCAGCAGCAGCGCGCCCTCGGCGCAGCGGACATTGCCGCGCAGCCCCGAGGGCAGCACGATCCCGCCAACGTCGCCCGAGAGCCCCGCGCGGACCTCGCCCTCGGCGCTCTCGCATATGCCGTTGTCGAAATGGACGGTGACGCCGCTGAGGTCGAGCGTGGTCACCGGCAGCGGCGCGAACAGCGCGCCGGTGCGCAATTGCCCGTTGAGGTCGTCGAGCCCGAAGCTGTGGCGGCTGACCGTGATCGCGCCGCTGAACCGGCCGCCCGCCGCCTCCTCGCGGCTCAGCGAGAGCCGGGCGCGCCCGAGGAAGAGCGGCAGGAGGTTGAGCCGGGCATCGACATCGCCGAGCGCCACCGGCCCGAATTGCGCTTCCCGCAACTTGCCGAACCACAGGCTGCCCTCGGCCTCGCGGGCGGCGAGGCCGCGGCCGCCCAGGTCGAACCAGCCGATGGCGGCGCGCAGCGGCAGCAGCACGACCAATGCCGCCGCCAGAGCGGCGAGGAAGAAGACGGTGCGTCGCAAGGGCAGGCGCAGCCGCATCAGCGCCCCCGCGCCCGCAAGGCGATTTCGGCGGCCAGGGTGCGGTCGCTGTTCGCCCGGACGCGCAGCCGTTCGACGACGAGGCCGCTCTGCTCGAGCCGCAGGAGCCAGGCGAACAGCGCCTGCGGCCGCGCGGCGTCGATGGCGACGCTGGCGCGCATCGGCCCCTGGCTGGCGATGCGGGCGCTGGTGAAGCCGGCTTCGCTCGCCGCGCGGCCGATCAGGCTGTCGGCCGGCAGCGCCGGCGCCGGGCCGCGCGGGCCGGCGCTTTGGCTCACGCGCGCCCGCGCCTCGCCGAGCGCTACGGTGGCGGCCGCCTGGCGCGTCTTGGCGGCGTCGAGCGCGTCCGACAATGGCCGCACCACCATCAGCCAGCCGAGCACGATCACGGCCAGCGCGAGCATCGCCAGGATCAGCCGGCGCTCGCGCGCGCTGCGCTCCGCCCACCACAGGCTCATGCCGGCCTCAGCAGCAATTCGGCGGTCGAGCGGGCGCCGCCGGCGGGCTGCGGCGCGCCGTCCTGGACGATCAGGCCGCTCGCCGCGATCCGCTGGCGCAGCACTGCCAGCGTCGCCGGGCTGTCGACGGTGACGATCGCCGACAGGATCCCGTCGGGCCGGTATTCGAGCCGGCTCAATTCGACATTGGGCACGGCCCGGATCGCCTCGAACAGGGTCGCGGCGAGCGGCGTGAAGCCGAGCCGCGCATTGGCCCCGGCCGGCGCCCGCGCCGCCAGCGCCGCCGCCTCGTCCGCGATCCGGCTTGCGGAGGAGGAATAAGCGAGGATCTGGGCGAGCTGGACGATCAGCGACAAAGCGGCGAGCGCGAGCGCCAGCCAGGCGACGCGGCGCAGCCGCGAGCCGTCGACCCGCCACTGCCGGCGGCGGGCGAAGGCGCCCTGGCGCAGGTTGACGGCGGGCGGCGAGAGAGCGGCGGCAAGCCCCGCCTCGAACGCCTCCTCGTCGATCGCCGCGGTCGGCGCCTCGCCGACCAGCAGCTGCGCGATCTCGGGCTCGACGCTGAACGCGGCGGCGGGCCCGCGATAATCGGGGGTGGTGCGGCCTGCGTCGCGCCGGGCCAGCCCTTCCTCGGGCGGCAGCAGCAGCAGCGAGGTCGGGATGACGATGTCCGGGTCGCGCGCGGTCCAGGCCGCCATCAGCGCGGCGGGCGCCAGCGCCACCGGCGTCAGGTCGCGCTCTGGCAGGCCGACGGCGACGTGCATGTCGGCGAGGCTGCCGGCGCTGGCGTCGGCGAGCATCAGCCGCGCCGCCGCGGCGGCCTGGGCCGGCGCGAGGCCCTCGGCCAGGTCGAGCCAGTGGATCGCGACCTCGGCGCCGGGCACGGCCAGCGCCGTGCGCGTGCCCGGCGCGAGCAGCACCTCGTCGCCTTCCTCGCCGCGCGCGGTGACCCGGCCGCCCTCGATGAGCAGCCAGCGCCCGGGCGCCGCCCCCTCGCCGGCGAAGGCAAGCAGGATGGCCGCTCCGGGATCAGGGATAGATGTCTGCATTGTCCTCGGTGCCGCCCTCGCGGCCGTCGGCGCCCATGGAGAGCACGTCATAGGGGCGCCCGTTCCGGCCCGGAATCCTGTAGACGAAGGCATTGCCCCAGGGATCGGGGTCGAGCCGCCGCAGGATCCGGCTCGCGACCAGAGCCTGCAGCCCTTCCTGGCGGGTCGGCAGGCGGCCATTGTCGAGATTGTACATGTCGATCGCCTGCTCGAGCTGCTTGACGCTGCTATGGGCGGCGGTGAGCTTGGCGCGGCCGGTGGCCGGCATGACGTTGATCAGCACGATCGTCGCCAGCAGCCCGAGGATGACGATCACCACCATCAATTCCACAAGGGTGAAGCCTTGGATCCTCCCCGGGACGGGGAGGGGGACCGCGCGCGCAGCGCGTGGTGGAGGGGGCTCGGCGCGGGTCTCTGAACCCCCTCCACCGCATTTCGTGCGGTCCCCCTCCCCGTTCCAGGGAGGATTTAAGGAAGCGGCCATCAATATCCTCCAGCCAATGTGTCGAGTTGCAGGATCGGGAGCAGGATCGAAAGCACGATCAGCGCCACCACCGCGCCCATGATTATGATGATCGCCGGCTCGAGCAGCGACAAGGCGGTCGTGGTGAAGGCGTCGAACTCGCGCTCGAGATAGTCGGCGGCGCGCTCCAGCATCACGTCCAATTTGCCCGAGGCCTCGCCCGAGGCGGCGAGATAGACGAGCAGAGGCGGGAAGATCCCCGCCCGCCGCATCGCTCCGGACAGGCTGCCGCCGGTGCGGACCTGCTCGGCGATGTCGGCCATGGCCGCGCGCAGCACGCGGTTGTGGACGGTGCTGGCGGTGAGCTTCAGCCCCTCGAGCAAGGGCAGCCGGCTCGCCACCATGGTCGAGAGCGTGCGCGCCATCCGCGCCGCGTGGAGATCGCGGATCAGCCGGCCGACCAGAGGCAGGCGCAGCAGGAAGCGGTCGAACTTCATCCGGACGCCCTCGTCCTTGAGCGCGCGCAGGCTGAGGAAGATGATGGCCGCGACGGCGAGCAGGATCGCCCACCACCAGGCGGCGAGGAAATTGGAGAGGCCGATCACCATCCGGGTCAGCAGCGGCAAGGACTGGCCGACATCCTGGAATTGCTCGACCACCTTGGGGACGACGAAGATCATCAAGGCGAAGACGACGAAAGCGGCGACGAAGGCGAGGATGATCGGATAAGCGAGCGTCGAGAGCACCTTGCTCCTGACCTGCGCCTGCCGCTCCATGAGGTTGGCGAGCCGCTCCAGGATTTGCGGCAGCGTCCCCGAGGCCTCGCCGGCGGCGACCATCGCCCGGTAGAGCGGCGGGAAGCTCGCCGCCTCGCGCGCCATCGAATCGGAGAGGCGCAGGCCCTCGACGATGCCGGCATGGACGTGGGTGAGGATGCGCCGGACCTCCTCGCGCTCGGCCTGGCGCGAGATGGTGCGCAGCGCCTCTTCGAGCGGCGAGACCGTGATCAGGGTGGCGAGCTGGCGGGTGAAGAGGGTGACCTGCTTGATCCCCATCTTGCGCCGCGCCCACAGACCGCGCGAGAGCAAGGGCCGCCCGGCATCCTCGCCGGCGGGCTCGATCCTGACGACATAGAGCTTGCGCTGGCTGAGCTGGTCGCGCGCCGCCTCGCTGGTCTCGGCGCGCACCGAGCCGCGCCGCTCGCGTCCGGCCGTGTCGAGGCCGACATAAGCGAAATCAGGCATCGGCCGCCTCGCGGCGCGACACCCGCACCGCCTCCTCGGGGCTGGTCACGCCGTCGCGGACCAGAGCCCGGGCGGCAATCGTCAGCGTGTCGCTGTTGCGGAAGGCATAAGCCTCGATCGCGACCTCGTCGGCGCCGCCGTTGATCAGCCGGCGGACCTCGTCGTCGACCCGGGCCGCTTCGAACAGCCCGATCCGGCCCTTATAGCCGCTCTTGCTGCAGGCCGGGCAGCCCTTGGGCTCGTGGACGATGGTGCCGGCGGGGATGCCGAGCAAAGAGGCGAGGCTGCCCGTCGCCTCGACCGGCTCGCGGCAGGCCGGGCAGAGCCGCCGCACCAGCCTTTGCGCGAGCACGGCGCGGACGGTCGAGGCGATCAGGAAGGGCTCGACCTTCATGTCGCGCAAGCGCGTGATCGCGCCGATCGCGTCGTTGGTGTGGACGGTGGAAAGGACGAGATGGCCGGTCAGCGCCGCCTGCACGGCGATGTCGGCGGTCTCGCGGTCGCGGATCTCGCCGACCATGACCACGTCCGGGTCCTGCCGCAGGATCGCGCGCAGGCCCGCGGCGAAGGTCAGCCCCACTTGCGGGTTGATCTGGGTCTGGCCGACCCCGTCCACCGCATATTCGACCGGATCCTCGACGGTGAGGATGTTGCGGCTGCCGTCGTTGAGCCGTTTCAGCCCCGCATAAAGCGTCGTCGTCTTGCCCGAGCCGGTCGGCCCGGTGACCAGGACGATGCCGTTGGGCTCGGCGAGCGCGCCCTCGAACAATCGCTTCACCGCCTCGCTCATCCCGAGCATTTCGAGGTCGATCCCGGCATTCTCCTTGTCGAGGATGCGCAGCACCACCCGCTCGCCGGCCCGGCTCGGCAGCGTCGAGACGCGCACGTCGATCAATTTGCCGCCGAGCGTCAGCCCGATCCGCCCGTCCTGCGGCAGCCGCCGCTCGGCGATGTCCAATCGCGCCATCACCTTGACCCGGCTGACCACGACCGGGGCGACATGGGCCGGCATGCGCAGCGTCTCGCGAAGCACCCCGTCCATCCGCATGCGCACGACCAGGCCGGTCTCATAGGGCTCGATATGAATGTCGGAGACGCCCTGGCGCGCGGCGTCGGCGATGATGCCGTTGATCAGGCGGATGGCGGGCGCGTCGTCGGACGTGTCGAGCAGATCCTCGGCGCTCGGCAGGGCCGCGGCGAGATGGCCGAGATCGTCGTTGAAGCCCAATGAGCCCGCCGCATCCGCCGCCGCCTCGGTGCCCGAGGGATAGAGGTCGGAGAGCAGGCGGTCGAAGGCCTGCGCGTCGACCTCGTGGACGGCGAAGGGCCGGGCGAGGAAGCGGCGCAGCTCGATCAGCGCCTTGGGGTCGGCGCCGGCGCGCATCGCAACGTCGAGCCGGCCGCCGCTCTCGGCGGTGGGGAGCAAGCCGTGGCGCCGGGCGAAGCTGTACGGAATGGACGGGGCTGCCAAGTCCCCCGGACTTGGCTGCAAGCTGCCGGGGGCAGCTTGCAGCCCGTCCATGATCGGGGCGGCGCCCGCCGCCGCCTCCGGTTCGTTTCCCTTGGCGATCCTCATTGCGGCGACCGGAACGCCGGGGCCTCCACCGGGACATCCTCCGGTTCCTCCGGCGGCGGCGAAGGCAGCGTTGCCGGCGTGATCACCTGGTCCCGCGGCCCCGGCCCCTCGGGCACGGTCGGCGGCACCGTGCCGAGATAGTCGCGGACGATTTCGTCCAGCGTCGGCTCGCGGTTCGGGCTGGCGATGATCTGGTGGCCGCGCACATAATTGTAGCGCCGCGCGCTCATCGCCTGGACGTCCTCGGCGGTGCGCAGGATGGTCGGGCGGATGAACACCATGAGATTGGTCCGCGCCCGCGAGCGCCCGCGCGACCGGAAGAGGTTGCCGATCACCGGAATGTCGCCGAGCACGGGCACGCGGTCGAGCGTGCGCCGGTCATTGTCGTCGAGCAGGCCGCCAATGCCGACGATCTCGCCGTCGTCGATGGTGATCGTATTCTCAATCTCGCGCTTGTTGAGGATCAGGTCCTGGAAGGTCGCCGAGACCGGCCCGGCGATCGAGCTGACCTCGACCCTGAGGTCGAGCTTGATCGTGCCGCCGGCGTTGATCTGCGGCCTCACGTCGAGCGTGACGCCGACATTCTGGCGCTGGACGGTGCGGAAGGTGTTGTCGAAATTGGGGGAGAGCGCCTCGCCGGTGGTGATCGGGATTTCCTGGCCGACCAGGAAATGCGCCTCCTGATTGTCGAGCGTCATGATCGAGGGCGTCGACAAGATGTTGGACTGGTTGTCGGAGCGGACGGCGTTGACGATCGCGCCGAAGATCGCGTTGCCGCTCTGGATGGCGCCGCCGACCAGGCCGCCGTTGATGCCGGCGAGCTGGCCCGCCGCCGCTTCGATCAGGTCGGAGCCGGTCCCCGTCGTGG
Organism: Sphingomonadales bacterium; assembly: GCA_034668505.1. Classification (GTDB taxonomy): domain Bacteria; phylum Pseudomonadota; class Alphaproteobacteria; order Sphingomonadales; family Sphingomonadaceae; genus Allosphingosinicella. Next base: position 7,376 of record JAXDPD010000003.1, on the reverse strand, counting down.
TCGACGTGGTCGAGCCGGTGCCGGTCGTCACCGTGGTCGAGGAGCCGCCGAGCTCGCGCGCGGCGATGGCGCCGGCGATGGTGCCGATATTGGGGACGATGCTCGAATAATTGGTGATCGCGAACGGGATGTTCGAGCCGCGCAGGCCGGAGAGGAAGAGCTGGACGCCGAGCCGTTGCGCGGCGGTGTCGCCGATCTCGACGATGATCGCCTCGACCAGCACCTGCTGGCGCCGCACGTCGAGCTGGCGGATCACTTCGCCCAGAGTGCGCTGGACGTCGGGCGAGGCGGAGATGACGATCGCGTTGGCGCCCTCGAAGCGGGTGACGACGGCGTTGCGCTGGCCCACGGTCTGGATGGCGCCGGAGGCCGGGGCGCCGCCGGACGCGGCGGCCGGGGCGGACGCGGATGCGGCGGTTTGCGGGACGGCCGCCCCGTTCTGGCCGGCGGCGCCCGCGCTGCTGCGCCGCGTGCGCTGCGGCGCGCTCGGCTGGGTCGGCGCCTGGCCGAGCAGCCGTTCCAGCACCGGCAGCAATTGCGCCGCGTCGGCATGCTGGAGGAAGACGACGCGGATCTCGCTGCCATTGGCGGCGCGGCGGTCGAGATCCTCGGCGATTCGGATCAGTTGCGCGACCGCGGCGGCGTCGCCCCGGAAGGCGATCGCGTTGGAGCTGTCGACCGGCACCACCGAGACGCCGTCGGGCGCGAGCTCGGTCAAAGCGGCGGCGATCTCGCGCGCGCCGGCGAATTGGAGGCCGACGACTCGGGTCGCGCTCTGGTCGACGTCGATCCGCGCCAGCACCTGCCTCAATCGGGCGATATTGTCGGCGAAGTCCGAAACGATGATCGACCCCCTGTTGGCGGTGATCGCGCCGTCGCGGCTGACCAGTGGCCTCAGGCTCTCGATCGCGGCGGCGGCCTCGATGTGGCGGACGCGGAAGATTTCGGTGACGAAGCCGGCGGGATTGCCGCGCCGGCCGCGGCTGATCGGCGCGCTCGCCGCCGCGCCGGCGACCGGCTGGATGCGGAAGGCGCCGCCCCGGACCGGCACCGCGACGAAGCCGTTGGCGCGCATCGTCGAGAGGAACAATTCGAAATATTCGCTGGTCGAGAGCGGCCGCTGGGTGATCACCGAGACCCGGCCCTGGACGGCGGGATCGATGATGAAAGTGCGCCCCGTCACTCGCGCGGCGTCCTGGATGAAGGCGCGGATGTCGGCGTCGCGCAGGTTCAGCACATGCTGCGCCTGGGCGGCCGAGAGGGGCGCGAAGAGCAACGCCAAAGCAAGCAACAGACGTTTCACTGGTTGAGCCTTACCCTGAGCGCGACCGCGCGGCCGCCGCGATCGACCATGACGTTGACCTCGCCGCCCGAGCCGGCGGCCGCCGATCGCGCCTGATCGAGAGAGGTGATGCGCTGGCCGTTGACCGAGACGATGACGTCGCCGGGCTGGAAGCCGGCCGCGCGGAAGGCGAGGCCGCCGTCGGCGCCGGGGGTGACGATGATGCCGTTGATGCCGGCGCCGGCGATGCGCGGCTGGAAGTTCATCGCCGCGCCGCCAAACGGGCCGGACGACATCGCCGGCGCCGTCATCTGGGGGTTGCCCGGCACGCCCGGCGCCGTGGCCGCGCCGCCGGCGGCCGGCGCCGGCTCGGATTGGTCGAGGAAGAGCTGCTCGGCGGTGCCGCCGCGCGAGATGGTGACGTTGTCGAAGCCGACCGCGGTCAGGGTGACGCCCGGCATGATCTCCTCGCCGACCTCGAAGCTCAGCTGGCGGCCGTCGGGCAAGGCGATGATCGCCCCGCCCCGTCCGGTGGCGCGGTCCTCGCGCACGCCGTGCAGGGTGAGATTGAGCGAGGTGACGACGACCGGCCCGCCTGCGCTCAGCCGGAAGAAGGGATCGAAGCCGGCCAGCACGCCGCTGCTCGCGGGCAGGGCCAGCGCGGAGGAGGCCTTCCAGTCGCCGACCGGGCCCACAGGCGCGGCGAGCACCCAGATCAGGCGCGCGGCCTGGACGGCGACCAGGACGAGGAGCAGCAGCTCGGCCGCCGAATAGACGGTGAGGCGCGGCAGCCGCTCCAGCAGCCGCCCGCCGCGCGTGGTCAAGGCGAGCCGCGATGCGATGTCTCAGTCCTCCCCCGAACGGTCCTCCCGCCCAGCTATGACCGGCCCATGACTCAAATAAGACAGGGCCGGACGAATCCGACGGCTCATCGTCTTGAACTGGTGGGCGAAAACGCCTCCCCTTCCCCGAAGAGTCGCAGGGCACGGACGTTCACAGCTTTTCGGGCGGCGCGCAAGCGATTCGAAATATCCCGCTACCTCATCCCGGCGAAGGCCGGGAAGAGGTAGCGGCAACGGGCGCGCTGGTGCTGGAAGGAGGTCGGGCGGCGCCTCTAGGGAACGACGCCGCCCTTAAGGCACCTTCATGACAGGACGAATATGGACTGGGCCTGAATGGCTTAGGTTACGACGTTGGCGACCAACAACCAAGCCGGCCAGGCGGCGAGCGCCATCAGGGCGCCGAGCGGCAGCCGGGTGGTCGCGCTCACCTTCTCGCCGCGCAGCCGCATCGCCAGCACCGCGGCGAGGCCGAGCAGCCCGGCGCCGAGCAGGATCGCCGGCAGGGTCCAGGCGCCGACCCAGGCGCCGATCGCGCCGAACATCTTCGGATCGCCGCCGCCCATCCCCTCGCGCCCGCGCAAGCGCCGGTAGAGGAAGGCGATCGCCGCCAGCGCCGTCCAGCCGATCGCGGCGCCGATGGCGCGCTCGGCGAGTGGCGGCCCGAAGCCGGCATAGGCGGCGAGCAGGCCGAGCGCGAGCAACGGCAGAGTGAGCAGATCGGGCAGCCATTGATGCTCGAGGTCGAGCGAGGCGATCAGCAGCAGCCACCAGCCGAACGTGGCGGTGACCAGCGCCAGCGGCAGCGGGTGGGCCAGCGCGGCGACGATTCCGATCAGGGCGGCGGCGAGCTCGACCGCGACATGCCGGGAGTCGATCGCCGCGCCGCAATGCCGGCAGCGCCCGCGCCGGACCAGCCAGGAGACGAGCGGCACGAGCTCGAGCGGCCCCAGCACCGCGCCGCACGCATCGCAGGCCGACCGTCCGCCGATCATGCTGCGCCCGGCCGGCCAGCGGATCAGGAGGGTGGCGAGGAAGCTGCCGATCACGAGCCCGAGCACGCCGCCAAGCGTGACGGCGAGCGCAAGCGGCGGTTGCTGCAAAAGCCCTTCGGACACGGCCCGGGATTAGGCCGACATAAGTGCGAGAGTCGATTTCTATTCGTCATTCCCGCGAAAGCGGGAATCCAGGCTGACGCAGGGCGATACAGAAGAAGCTGGATCCCCGCTTTCGTGGGGATGACGATTGGCAGGGCTCAGCGCCGCGCCGCCGCCGCCGCCGGCGCGGGCCGCGCGTCATAAGCGTCGAGCGCCTCGCGGGCGAGCACGGCCGTGGAGATCGTCCGCCCGCCCATCGTGTCGACCTCGAACGCCTGGCTGGAGGCCAGAGCCCGCCGCCAGGCGGCGCGCGCCTGCTCGGGCCGGCCGGTCTCCCAATAGACCTTGCCGAGGTTGATGAGGCGGGCCGGGTCGTCGGCGGCGCCGCGGCTGGTGTCGGTGAGCAGGGCTTCGGCCCGCGCCCAATCGCCGCGCGCGATGGCGGCGACCGCCAATGCGCCCGGCGCGTAGCCGGTCTCGGCCAGGGGCGCCGCCCGATTGGCCGCGCAACCGGCAAGCGAAAGCGCCGCGAGCGCGAATGTCACGAGCCGCTTCATCGGCCGTCTCCCCTGAAACAGCCGGGAAGATTACGCTTTCGATACGAATCCGACAAGCTTTCGCGACAGCGCGGCGGCGCGCTTCATTCCGCCGCGGCGAGGATGCGCTGGGCCTGGAGCAGATGCGGCCGGTCGATCATCCGCCCGTCGAGCGCGAGCGCGCCGGCGCCGGGGCTGGCCTCGAACGCCGCCACCACCGCCCGGGCATGCGCGATCTCGGCCGCGGAGGGCGTGAAGGCGGCGTTGATCACGCTCACCTGATCGGGGTGGATGGCCATCATCCCGGTGAAGCCGTCGCGGCGCGCGCGCGCGGCATAAGAAGCGAGGCCGTCGAGGTCGCGAAAGGCGGGGTAGACCGTTTCGATCGGCATCACCCCGGCCGCCGCCGCGCCGAACAGGCAGAGCGAGCGGGCGAGCTCGTAGGGCGGAGTGAAGCGGCCGTCCTCCTCGCGCGACGTCGCCGCGCCGATCGCGGCGGGCAGGTCCTCCGCCCCCCAGGTCAGCCCCAAGAGCCGGCGGGCGCCGCCATAGCTGCCCAGAGCGAAGATCGCCGCCGGCGTCTCGGTGGCGATGGCGAGGATCGCGGCGGTGGCGTTGCCGCGTTCGGTGAGACGCCGGGCAAGCTCGTCGACGCTTGCGCCGCCCTCGGCCTTGGGCAGCACGATGCCGTCGGGGCGTGCGGGCAGGATCGCGGCCAGGTCCTTGTCCTGCTCCGCGCTGTCGAGCGGATTGACCCGGACCCAGAGCCTCGCCTGGCTGTTGGCGCTGACGAAATCGGCGACGACGCGGCGCGCGTCCGCTTTGGCGGTGGGCGCCACCGAATCCTCGAGATCCAGGATCAGGGCGTCCGCGCCCGCGCCCAGCGCCTTCTCCATCCGGTCCGGCCGGTCGCCGGGGACGAACAGGAGCGAGCGCAGCTTCATGACTCCTCCCCGGGACGGGGAGGGGGACCGTTCGCCGCAGGCGAATGGTGGAGGGGGCGGGGAGCGTGGCACGAAGCCCCCTCCACCATGCTTCGCATGGCCCCCCTCCCCGTCCCGGGGAGGATCTTCATGCGCCCCGCCTCTGCATCAGGGCCGTCCGCTCCATCACGCAGACCAGATCGTCGCGCTGGTTGAACAGGCGGTGCTCGAAGGTGACGATGCCGGCCTCGGGCCGCGAATTGCTGTCCTTGAGGCCGACCACCTCGGTCTCCGCCCGGAGCGTGTCGCCGATGAAGACGGGCTTGGGCATCCTGACCTTGTCGTAGCCGAGATTGGCGACCAGCGTGCCCAATGTGGTGTCGCCCACCGAAAGGCCGACCAGCAGCGAGAATGTGAAGCAGCCGTTGACGACGATCCGCCCGAACTCGGTTCCTTCGGCATAGGTCTCGTCGAGATGCAGCGGCTGCGGATTGTGCGTGAGCGTGGTGATCAGCAGATTGTCGGTCTCGGTCACCGTCCGGTGCGGCTGGTGCCGGATCGTGTCGCCCAGCCTCCATTGGTCGTAATAGCGACCGGGCATCAGATCCTCCCCGGGACGGGGAGGGATGGGTAGGTCGCCAGGTCCCCCGGACATGGCTTCGGATCGCGGGGCGATCCGAACCTGCCCATCGCGCGCGCAGCGCGTGGTGGAGGGGGGGGCGAGAAGGGCGCTGAGCCCCCTCCGTCAGCCCTTCGGGCCGTCACCTCCCCGTCCCGGGGAGGATCGCCAGGCCGATTCATCATTCTCCGTCCCCCTTCTCGATCCGCGCCAGCAGCGTCCCTTCGCTCACCTGAGCCCCCTCGACCGCCGCCAGCTCGGCGACAATGCCATCGAACGGGGCGACAAGGCTATGCTCCATCTTCATCGCCTCGAGCGTGACCAGCTTCTGGCCCCTGGTCACGGCCTGCCCCTGCCTGACCGCGACGGCGATCAGCTTGCCGGGCATTGGAGAGACGATCGCGCCGTCGCCGGCGGCGCTGCCGGCGGCGCCGTCGACCCGCGTCTCGGTGAACATGAAGGTCTGGCCGTCCTCGGACACGAGATAGCCCTCGTCGACCTTCTGGACATAGGCCGTCTTGCCGACCGAGATCTCCTCGAACTCCACCGCATAATCATGAGCCCGCTCGCTGAGCCGCACGAGGGTTGGCGCGTCCTCGGCGTTCAGCCGGAAGCCGCGCACCCAGCTCCACGCGGAGGGCCGCCGGTACAGATAGGTCTCGCGGATGTCCCTGGGCTTGCCGCCCAGCGCCTCGTCGACCACCATCATCGCCACCGATTCAAGCACGCGCTCCGAGGCGCGCTCGGCGGGCAGCACTGCCTCCAGGTCACGCGCGATCAGCCCCGTATCGGCCTCGCCCGCCGCGAATTCGGGATGGCCGAGCAACTTCACCAGGAACGCCGCATTGGTCCTCACCGGCCAGCATTGCACGCTCCGGCTCATGTCCGACAGCGAACCGATGGCGCTTTCCCGATCCGGGCCGTGAACGACCAGCTTGGCGATCATCGGGTCGTAATAAGGCGAGACAAGATCGCCTTCCTTCACGCCGGTCTCGACGCGCCGCCTGCCGTCGCGGCTATAGTCCGAGATTTGAAAATAGGTGAGCGGCCCGGTCGAAGGCAGGAAGCCGGTGACCGGGTCCTCGGCATAAAGCCGCGCCTCCATCGCCCAGCCGTTGATCGCCAGCTCGTCCTGCCGCAGCGGCAATGTCTCGCCCGACGCCACGCGCAATTGCCACTCGACCAGATCCTGCCCGGTGATCTCCTCGGTCACCGGATGCTCGACCTGGAGGCGGGTGTTCATCTCCATGAACCAGATGCGGTCGGCGCGAAGCCCTTGCGAAGCGTCGGCGATGAACTCGATCGTGCCCGCGCCGACATAGTCGACCGCCTTGGCCGCCTTGACCGCGGCCTCGCACACGGCGGCCCGCGTCGCCGCGTCCATGCCGGGCGCCGGCGCCTCCTCGATCACCTTCTGGTGGCGGCGCTGCAGGGAGCAGTCGCGCTCGAACAGATGCACCACATTGCCGTGCGTGTCGGCAAAAACCTGCATCTCGATATGACGCGGCGACAGCACGTACTTCTCGACCAGCACGCGGGCGTCGCCGAAGGCGCTCTCGGCTTCGCGCTGCGCGCCTGCCAGCGCCGCCTCGAACTCGGCCGCGCCGTCGACCCGGCGCATGCCCTTGCCGCCGCCGCCGGCGACCGCCTTGATGAGCACCGGGTAGCCGATCTCCCCGGCCCGCTCGCGCAGGAAGCCGGGCTCCTGGCGGCTGCCGTGATAGCCGGGCACGACCGGCACGCCTGCCTCGGCGTCGAGCGCCTTGGCGCGATCCTACAAGCCCATCGCCCGGAACGCCGCCGGCGGCGGGCCGACGAAGACGATGCCGTTCGCGGCGCAGGCTTCCGCGAACTCGGCGCGTTCCGACAGGAAGCCGTAGCCTGGATGAATGCAGGCCGCGCACGTGCGCGCCGCCACCGCGAGAATGCGATCGATCGCGAGATAGCTGTCGCGCGCCGGCGCCGGGCCGATGAGATGCGCCTCGTCGGCCATTTCCACGAACAGCGCGCCGGCATCGGCCTCGGAATACATGGCGATGGTGCGCAGGCCGAGCCGCCGCGCCGTGCGGATGATCCGGCA
>JAXDPD010000002.1:0-32377 GCA_034668505.1 Sphingomonadales bacterium | reverse complement strand
CCGAGCCGTACAAGGGCAAGGGCATCAAGTATCGCGGCGAGTATATCTTCCGCAAAGAAGGCAAGAAGAAATAGCCATGGCTCATCTGTCTCTCTTCGACCGCCGTCGCCGCCGCGTTCGCAGCGCGCTTCGCGCCCGGGCGTCCGGCAAGCCGCGGCTCTCGGTGCACCGTTCGGGCAAGCACATCTACGCCCAGGTCATCGACGATGCCGCGGGCGTAACGCTCGCCTCGGCCTCGACCCTCGACAAGGACCTCAAGGGCAAGACCGGCGCGACCAAGGACGTCGCCGCCGCCGTCGGCAAAACGCTTGCGGAGCGGGCCAAGAAGGCCGGCGTGTCGGCGGTCGTGTTCGACCGTGGCGGCTTCCTGTTCCATGGCCGGGTGAAGGCCCTCGCCGACGCTGCCCGCGAAGGCGGACTGGAGTTCTAGAATGCAAGACGAGAAGCAGCAGACCAACGAGCCCAACACCGATCCGGCCGAAGCCCCGGCAGTCGCAGAAGCGCAGCCGGCCCAGACTGAGCAGGCGGCGCCCGAACAGGCGGCGCCCGAGCCGGTGCAGGCCGAGACGGCCCAGGCTGAACAGCCCCAGGCCGCGCCCGAGCAACCGCAGCAGCAGCAGCGCGGTCCGCGCGGCGGGCGTGGCGGTGGCGGCGGTCGTGGCCGTGACGGCGGCGGTCGCGGTCGCGGCGGCGGCCGGCGCGACGATCGTCGTGGCCGCGGCGGCGACGATGACGGCGGCGAGGAATTCATCGAGAAGCTCGTCCACATCAATCGCGTCTCCAAGACCGTGAAGGGCGGCAAGCGCTTCGGTTTCGCGGCGCTGGTGGTGGTCGGCGACGGCAAGGGCCGCGCCGGTTTCGGCCACGGCAAGGCGCGCGAAGTGCCTGAAGCGATCAGCAAGGCGACCGCTGCAGCCAAGAAGGCGATGATCCGCGTTCCGCTGCGCGACGGCCGCACGCTTCATCACGACGGCATCGGCCATTTCGGCGCGGGCCGCGTCGCGCTCCGCTCGGCTCCGGCCGGAACCGGCATCATCGCCGGCGGCCCGATGCGCGCGATTTTCGAAAGCCTTGGGGTTGCCGATGTCGTCACCAAGTCGGTCGGCACGTCGAACCCCTACAACATGATCCGCGCGACCTTTGAGGCGCTCAAGGATCAGTCGAGCCCGCGGGCGGTTTCGCAGCGCCGCGGCAAGAAGGTCGCCGACCTGCTCGGCCGCGGTGGCGCCAGCGCCGCCGAAGCCGAGGCCCCGGCCGAAGCGATCGCGGAGTAATTAAGATGGCGAAGATCAAGATCACCCAGACCGGGTCCCCGATCCGGCGCACCGAGGATCAGCGCTCGACGCTGAAGGGCTTGGGCCTCAACAAGATGCACAAGACGGTGGAGCTGGACGACACGCCGGAGGTGCGCGGCATGATCCGCGCCGTCCGGCATATGGTGAGCGTGGCGGACTGATCCGCCCGCTCACGGCGCGACAAAAGCGAAAGCGAGTGCAACGATGAAACTGAACGATATCCGCGACAACAAGGGCGCCCGCAAAAGCCGGGTGCGCGTCGGCCGCGGCATCGGCTCCGGTCTCGGCAAGACCGGCGGCCGCGGCCAGAAGGGCCAGAAGAGCCGCTCCGGCGTCTCCGTCTTCGGCTTCGAGGGCGGCCAGATGCCGCTCCACATGCGGATCCCGAAGCGCGGCTTCAACAACATCTTCGCCAAGGATCATGCCGAGGTGAACCTGGGCGCGATCCAGAAGGCGGTCGACGCCGGCAAGCTCGACGCCAAGGGCCTCGTCGACCACGAGGCGCTGAAGGGCGCGGGGTTGGCGCGCGGCGGCAAGAACGGCGTGCGCATCCTCGGCAAGGGCGAATTGAAGGCCAAGCTCAGCGTCAAGGTCGCCGGCATCTCGGCGGGCGCGCGCAAGGCGATCGAGGAGGCCGGCGGCGCGGTCGAGGTGATCGAGCTGGTCTCCGCCGCGGACAAGGCCAAGGCCAAGAAGAACAGCGTCAAGAAGCGTCCCGACGCGGCCTGAGCCTTCCTCGCCGACGGTTGCAGGCTGACAAGCCGGAACCGATCACTATATGAGGCGGCGGGGAGGCACTTTGGCGCTCCCGCCGCCTTTTCAATTTCTCGAAGGTCGAACGCTCCATGGCATCCTCCGCCGAACAAATGGCCTCAAACATCAGCCTTGGCAGCTTCTCCAAGGCGACCGACCTCAAGAAGAGATTGTGGTTCACCCTGGGGGCGCTGGTCGTCTTCCGGCTGCTCAGCTTCGTGCCGCTGCCGGGCATCGATCCGCGCTCGCTCGCCTCTTTGTTCCAGAGCACGCAGGGCGGCGTGCTCGATTTCTTCAACATGTTCTCGGGCGGCGGCCTCGAGCGGATGAGCCTGATCGCGATGGGCGTGATGCCCTACATCACCGCGTCCATCGTCATGCAGCTGGCGACCACCATGTCGCCGCAGCTCGGCGCGCTCAAGAAAGAGGGCGAGAGCGGCCGCAAGAAGATCAACCAATATACGCGCTACGGCACCGTCATCCTGTGCATGATCCAGGGCTATTTCATGGCCGTGGGCCTCGAATCCTGGGGCGCCAGCGCGGGCCAGTCGGCGGTGCTCAGCCCGGGCATGATGTTCCGCATCACCACCGTCATCAACCTGGTCGGCGGCACCATGTTCCTGATGTGGCTCGGCGAGCAGATCACCAGCCGCGGCATCGGCAACGGCATCTCGCTGATCATCATGGCGGGCATCGTCGCCCAGCTGCCGACCGCGCTCGCCCGCATGTTCGAGGGCGGCCGCTCGGGCAGCCTCGATGCGATCGTGATCATCATGATCATCGTCATGGTCGCGATCCTGGTCCTGTTCATCTGCTTCATGGAGCGGGCGCAGCGCCGGGTGCTGATCCAATATCCAAAGCGGCAGACGGCGCGCGGCCAGATCCAGCAGGAGCGGTCGCACCTGCCCCTAAAGGTCAACACGTCGGGCGTGATCCCGCCGATCTTCGCCTCCTCGCTGCTGCTGCTGCCGCTGACCCTCGTCCAGTTCGGCGGCCAGCAGGCGGCGGGCGAGAGCGCCTGGGGCGATTTCGTGATCACGATCACGAGCTCGCTCCAGCACGGCTCGCCGCTCTACATGTTCCTCTACGGGGCGGGCATCGTCTTCTTCTGCTTCTTCTACACGGCGGTGGTGTTCAACCCCGAGGAGACGGCGGAGAATCTCAAGAAATATGGCGGCTTCATCCCCGGCATCCGGCCCGGCAAGCGTACCGAGGAATATCTCGATTACGTGCTGACCCGGGTGACCGTGGTCGGCGCCGCTTATCTCACCCTGATCTGCCTCGTCCCCGAATTCGCGATCGCCAGGATGGGCATCCCCTTCTATCTGGGCGGCACCTCGCTCCTCATCGTCGTCAACGTGACGATGGATACGGTGACCCAGATCCAGAGCCACCTCATCGCCCACCAATATGGCGACCTCATCAAGAAGGCGAAGCTGAAGGGCGGCCTCGGGAAACGGTAAGGGCGCGGCGATGAACATCATTTTGCTGGGGCCGCCGGGGGCCGGCAAGGGCACCCAGGCGAGCCGCCTGGTCGAGGAGCGCCAGATGGTCCAGCTCTCGACCGGCGACATGCTCCGCGCCGCGGTCGCCGCCGGCACCGAGGTCGGCCGCAAGGCCCAGGCGGTGATGGCGGCGGGCGCGCTCGTCTCCGACGAGATCGTCGACAAGATCCTCTCGGACCGGCTCGACCAGCCCGACATCGCCAAGGGCTTCATCCTCGACGGCTATCCGCGCACCGCGGTCCAGGCCGATTCGCTCGACCGGCTGCTGGCCGCAAAGGGCCTCCACCTCGATCATGTGGTCGAGCTCGACGTCGACGAGGATTCTTTGGTCGAGCGCATCGCCGGCCGCTTCTCCTGCGCCAAATGCAACACCCCCTATCACGACAGCTTCAAGCAGCCCGTGGTCGCCGGGACCTGCGACGTCTGCGGCAGCCACGAATTCAAGCGCCGCGCCGACGACAATGAGGAAGCGGTGCGCACGCGCATGGCCGAATATCGCGCCAAGACCGCGCCGATCCTGCCGCATTACGAGGCGCAGAACATCGTCCGCCGCGTCGACGGCATGGCCGCGATCGGCACGGTCAGCAAGGCGATCGACAGGATCCTCGACAGCTGATTGACCCGCGCCGCGCGAAGGTTCAAATTCCCCGATAGTTGTCGGCCTGACCGGCTATTGGGGGCGGCCATGCCCGAATTCATTTTACTGCTGGTATTTTTTGCTGGGGGATATTTGATCTACTTGGGCGTCGACGCCTGGGGGTCCAACGACATGATCTGGCCTTTATGGGTCGCGGCCGGACTGGCGGTGATGACCGGCGCGATCGTCATAAACCGCCGCATGAACCGCCAGATATGCAAGGACCTGCTCGCGGGCAAGGATGTGATCGCCCGCTGGCAGCTCTCGCCCGCGGATTTCGCGGCCTTTCAGGCGGTCGACCGCGACCGGGCGCTGGATGGCAAATATTTCCGCAACCGGCTGATCCTTCCCAGGCGGGCGCCGCCGGAAGGCGTCCCGATCGTCATCGGCAAGAAGAGCTGGCTGATCGGGCCGCGGCTCTACGCTTCGGGCGTGGCCGGCGTCGACCTGCTCGCCAACGTCGCCATGATCGAAGGCGATCCCGGCTATATCGAAATCGCTCTGCTCTCGAAGATCAAGGGGCCGGACTATCTTCTCGTCCTCCACCGGCTCCCGGTTCCGATCGGCGCCCGCTCGGCGGCCGGCGCGGCGGCCGCCCATCTCGCCGCGGGGGTGCCGCCGTCGAACCATGCGCTGCTGTGGGATTACTACCCGGAATATGCCAATGGCGTCACCGCCTGACAGGCGCGCGTCCACGGCGGCGGAGGGCCTCGACCGCCGATTGACTCGGCGCACCTTGCAATGTACTTTGCTTTTCAAAGCAGGAGGGCAAGAGATGCGCATGATTCCCCTGATCGCCCTCGCTTTGGTTGCGTCGACTCCGCTGGCCGCGCAGACCCGACCGGATCCGACCGCTTTGCTCGAGGCCCAGCGCCAGGCGATGGCGCCGCTCGCGCGGATGGACGGGATGTGGCGCGGGCCGGCCTGGACGATCACTCCGAACGGCCGCCACGACATCGTTCAGACCGAGCGGATCGGCCTCTTCCTCGGCGGCTCGGTGCGCCTGATGGAGGGCCGCGGCTATAGTGAAGACGGCAGCGTCAGCTTCAACGCGCTCGGCATCCTTTCCTTCAACCCCGCCGCCAATGCCTATACCCTGACCTCCTGGGCGCGGGGCTATTCGGGGGTCTTCCCGTTCCGGGTCACCGCCGACGGCTATGCATGGGAGATCCCCGCCGGCCCCGGCGCCACGATCCGCTACACCGCAACCGTCGGCGACGGCACGCTGCGCGAGGTCGGCTATCTCGTCGCCGGCGACGCGCCGCCGCGGCAGATCTTCGAGATGAACCTGCGCCGCGTCGGCGACACCGCCTGGCCCGCCGGCGATCCGGTGCCGATGCGCTGAGGCATGGGGACAGTTACTTTTCCGAAGGTCGGTGACTGTTTGGCGCTGCCGTGCGGAAAAGTAACTGTCCCCTTTCTGTCCCCCTCGTCGCGCCGGGCGGCGCGCTTGTCGCGGGGCGGTTTCTTCGCCCGAAAACCTGTTATGGTCGTCGCCTGCGCGACTCCGCAGCCGGAGCCGCGGCGCAAATCGGGGAGGGATGAATGAGCAGGGGCGAGGGCGTTACGCGCGATTCCGAGCATGTCGATCTGGAAGGCTTCATGGCCGGCGTCGAGCGGCGCAATCCGGGCCAGGCCGAGTTCATCCAGGCGGTCCGCGAGGTGGCGGAGGACATTTTCGAATTCATCGAGGGCCGCGAGGATTATCACCGCTGGCAGATCCTGCGCCGGATCGCCGAGCCCGACCGCGTCGTCTCGTTCCGCGTCTCCTGGGAGGACGACAATCACAACATCCGCGTCCAGCGCGGCTACCGGGTCCAGAACAACAATGCGATCGGCCCCTATAAAGGCGGCCTGCGCTTCCACCCGTCGGTGAACGAATCGATCCTCAAGTTCCTGGCCTTCGAGCAGACCTTCAAGAACGCGCTGACCGGCCTGCCCATGGGCGGCGGCAAGGGCGGCTCGAACTTCAACCCGAAGGGCAAGAGCGACGGCGAGATCATGCGCTTCTGCCAGAGCTTCATGACCGAGCTCTACCGCCATATCGGCGCGGACATCGACGTGCCGGCCGGCGACATCGGCGTGGGGGGGCGCGAGATCGGCTATATGTTCGGCCAGTATAAGCGGATCACCGGCCAGTTCACCGGCGTGCTGACCGGCAAGGGCATGGAATATGGCGGCTCGCTGATCCGGCCCGAGGCGACCGGCTATGGCGCGGTCTATTTCCTCGAGAACATGCTGAAGACGAAAGGCAAGGACCTGACCGGCCTGCGCGCGATCATCTCGGGCTCGGGCAATGTCGCCACCCATGCGGCGGAGAAGATCGTGCAGCTGGGCGGCAAGGTGCTGACCCTGTCCGACAGCCAGGGCTTCGTCCACGATCCCGACGGCATCACCCAGGAAAAGATCGACTGGGTCAAGGCGCACAAGACCAAGCGCCGCGGCCGGATCAGCGACTATGCGGACGAATATAAGGAAGCGACCTTCCACGAGGGCAAGACCCCCTGGGGCGTGGAATGCGACGTCGCTCTGCCCTGCGCGACCCAGAACGAATTGCTCGGCGAGGATGCCCGCACGCTCGTCAAGAACGGCTGCATCGCGGTTTCCGAGGGCGCCAACATGCCGACCGACCTCGAAGGCGTGCACGTCTTCAAGGACGCCAAATTGCTCTACGCGCCGGGCAAGGCCTCCAATGCCGGCGGCGTCGCCGTCTCCGGCCTCGAGATGAGCCAGAACAGCGAGCGCCGCTCCTGGAAGGAGGCCGAGCTCCAGGCCCTGCTCCGCGAGATCATGGACGGCATCCACCAGCGCTGCCTCGAATATGGCGACCGCGGCGGCGGCTATACCGACTATGTGAAGGGCGCCAACATCGCGGGCTTCAAGAAGGTGGCGGACGCGATGCTGGCGTTCGGAGTGGTCTAGGACGAAGGGGACAGTTACTTTTCCGCACGGCGTATCCAGATCGATACTGCCGTGCGGAAAAGCAACTGTCCCCGTTCAGCGCTAGCCTCGCCCGCGGTGCGGCGTGGGGCCCTTGCGATAGGGCTTGGCCTGGTGCCGGGGCGGCGGCGGGCCGGCGCGGCGGTTCTCGCGCGCGGCGTCGCGGGGCTTGCCCTCGACCGCTTCGATGCGGATGCCGCCTTCGCCGTCGGCGTCGCCGCCTGCGGTGCGCTTGAGGGCGGCGGCGAACTTGCCGGCGGCGGCGCGGGGCACTTCGAACAATGTCTCGCCCGCGGCGATGCGGATCGCGCCGATCTCGCTCTTGGTGATGTGGCCGCGCCGGCAGAGCAAGGGCAATATCCAGCGCGGATCGGCATTGTGGCGGCGGCCGATGTCCATGCGGAACCAGATCGTGTCCTCGAAGCCCGGGCGGGGGCCGTCGGGCCGGCCCTGGGGAGCCGTGCGGGCATCGGCAAGCTCCTCGGCCGCCGGCATGCGGGCGCGGTGGACGCGGACCAGAGCGGCGGCGATCTCCTCGGGCGTCCTGCGCTCGAGCAGGCGGGCGGCGAGCTCGCGATCCTCCTCCTCGATTTCGGCGGGTTCGAGCAGAGCGGTGAGCAGCCGCTCATGGTCGTTGCGGCGGATGTCCTCGGGCGTCGGCGGCTTGATCCATTCCGCCTCGATGCGGGCCCCGCGCAGCACCGATTCGACGCGCTTGCGGCGCGGATAGGGGACGACCAGGACGGCGATCCCCTTCTTGCCCGCGCGCCCGGTCCGGCCCGAGCGGTGCTGCAGCGTCTCGGCGTCGCGCGGCAGCTCGACATGGACGACGAGCGAGAGGTTGGGCAGGTCGATGCCGCGCGCCGCGACGTCGGTGGCGACCAGCACGCGGGCGCGGCCGTCGCGCAGCGCCTGCAGCGCCTGGTTGCGGTCGCTCTGGCTGTGCTCGCCCGACAAAGCGACGGCGTTGAAGCCGCGTTCGGTGAGGCTCGAATGGAGGCGGCGGACATTGTCGCGCGTGGCGCAGAAGAGGAGCGCGGAATCCGCCTCGTGCAGCCGCAGCAGGTTGACCACCGCATGCTCGATCTCGGCCGGCGCGACGGTCATGCACTGATAGGCGATGTCGCCATGGCCGCGCTCCTCGCCGACCGTGGAGATGCGCAAAGCGTCGTTTTGGTAGCGCTTGGCAAGCGCGACGATCGGCCGCGGCATGGTCGCCGAGAAGAGCAGGGTGCGCCGCTCCGGCGGCATCGCATCGAGGATCTCCTCGAGATCCTCGCGAAAGCCCATGTCCAGCATCTCGTCGGCCTCGTCGAGCACGACCGCCTTGAGCTGGGTGAGATCGAGCGCGCCGCGCTCGAGATGGTCGCGCAGCCGCCCGGGCGTGCCGACCACGATATGGGCGCCGTGCGAAAGGTTGCGGCGCTCCTTGGAGGGATCCATGCCGCCGACGCAGGTGGCGATGCGCGCGCCGGCCTTGCCGTAGAGCCAGACCAGCTCGCGGCTGACCTGCAGCGCCAGCTCGCGGGTCGGCGCGATCACCAGGGCCTGCGGCTTGAGCGCATAGGGAAGGGTGCCGGACGCATCGAGCAATTGCGGCGCGATGGCGAGGCCGAACGCGACCGTCTTGCCCGAGCCGGTCTGGGCGGAGACGACGAGGTCGCGCCCTTCCGCATCGGCTTCGAGGACGGCGGCCTGGACGGCCGTGGGTGTGGCATAGCCGCGCGCGGCGAGCGCTTCGCTAAGAAGCGGGGGGAGCGTTTCGAATGTCATATCAGGTCCAGATGGGGAGGGCGGCCCGCTTCGCAAAGGGTTTGCGGCTAAAGAACCTGCCCGGCCGCCCACCCACTAGCCCATGCCCATTGGAAATTATAGCCACCCAGCCAGCCGGTGACATCGACCGCCTCGCCGATCGCGTAGAGGCCGGGGACGGCCCTGGCTTCCATCGTCCGCGAGGAGAGGCCGGCGGTGCTGATTCCGCCCAGCGTCACCTCCGCCTTGGCGAAGCCTTCGCTGCCGTCGGGGCGGAAGCGCCAGTCGGCGAGCCGGCGCTGCGCCGCCTTGAGCTTGTCGTCGGACAGATTGGCGAGCTCGCCCCACAGCCCGATCTTCTTGGCCAGGGCCTCCGCCAGCCGGCCCGGCAGCAATTCGCCGAGCAGGGTGTGGAAATGCGTTTTCGGCCGCGCCCGCTTGGCCGCCAGCGCCCAGTCCACCGCCTGACCGGGCAGGAAATCCACGCCGATCTCCTCGCCTTCGCGCCAATAAGAGGAGATTTGCAGAATCGCCGGCCCGGAAAGGCCGCGATGGGTGAACAGGGCCGCCTCCCGGAAGGCCGCTTTGCCGGCGCGCGCAACCACCTCGGCCGAGACGCCGGAAAGCTCACGGAACAGCCGGTCCTCCCCGCGCAGCGTCAAGGGCACGAGGGCGGGGCGCGGCGCCACCAGCCCGAGCCCGAATTGCCGCGCCAGATCGTAAGCGAAGCCGGTCGCGCCCATTTTCGGGATGGAAGGGCCGCCGGTCGCGATCACCAAGGCCGGGGCCGCGGCCTCGCCGCCATAGCCGACGGTGAACCTCCCGTCCGCGTGGGTCACCGCCACGATCGGCTTGCCGAGCGCGATCCGCACCCCGCCTTTGGCGCATTCCTCCATCAGCATGTGGACGATCTGCCGCGCCGATCCGTCGCAGAAGAGCTGGCCGAGCGTCTTCTCGTGCCAGGCGATGCGGTGCCTGTCGACCAGAGCGATGAAATCCTCCGGCCGGTAGCGGCCGAGCGCCGATTTGGCGAAATGCGGGTTGGCCGAAAGGAAGCGCTCCGGCATTGCGTTGACGTTGGTGAAATTGCAGCGCCCGCCGCCCGAGATCAGGATCTTCTTGCCCGCCCGCTCGGCATGATCGATCAGCAACACCCGCCGCCCGCGCTGCCCGGCCACCGCGGCGCACATCAGCCCCGCGCCGCCGGCGCCGAGGACGATCGCGTCATAGGAGGCGGGGGCGGGGGCCGGCATCGCCGAGGCCATGGCATTGTGCCGCGCGCTTGCCAATCGCGCCGACTCCCCCGTTGACATGGATGTCACCAAATCCTACATGGCCTTCATCCCGCTCACCGGTATCCGGCGGCGCATTCGTGCGCGCGTCGGCTTTGCCTGTTTTCGGGGGTCACGAAGCGCTGAGATGGGCCGTTCGCCACGGGCGGCCCGTGGAGCAGGAGAAAATATCCATGGCACGTATTGCGGGCGTCAACATCCCGACCAACAAGCGCGTTGAAATCGCGCTGACCTACATCCACGGCATCGGCCGCACCAAGGCCAAGCAGATCGCCGACAAGCTCGGCATCCCCGCCGAACGCCGGGTCCAGGACCTGACCGACCAGGAGGTCCTCCAGATCCGCGAGACGATCGACGCCGACCACCAGGTCGAAGGCGACCTCCGCCGCGAAACCGCGATGAACATCAAAAGGCTGATGGACCTCGCCTGCTATCGCGGCCTCAGGCACCGCAAGGGCCTCCCGGTCCGCGGCCAGCGCACGCACACCAATGCGCGCACCCGCAAGGGCAAGGCCAAGCCGATCGCCGGCAAGAAGAAATAAGCTGCGACTGCGTTGCGCGCCCGCAGGCGCGCCCCGGATCGGCTTCAGTAGGTAGGAAATAGACTTATGGCACGCGAACCTCAGCGCATCAGGCGGCGCGAGCGCAAGAACATCACCGCCGGCGTCGCGCACGTCAACGCCAGCTTCAACAACACGATGATCACCATCACCGACGCGCAGGGCAACGCCATCGCCTGGTCGTCCGCCGGCATGATGGGCTTCAAGGGCAGCCGCAAGTCGACGCCTTATGCCGCCCAGGTCGCCGCCGAGGATGCCGGAAAGAAGGCCGCCGAGCATGGCGTCCGCACCCTCGAGGTCGAGGTCAAGGGCCCGGGCTCGGGCCGCGAGAGCGCGCTTCGCGCCCTCCAGGCGGTCGGCTTCCAGATCACCTCGATTCGCGACGTCACCCCGATACCGCATAACGGCGTCCGCCCGTCCAAGCGCCGCAGAGTTTAATCTCGTCGGCGGCTGACGCCGCCGCCGGGCAAGAAGTTCAAAAGTAGAAATTGGGAAGCAGCCCCTTCGCTTCCCCAAAAACCAAGGGAACATCATGGCCGTCAACGCAAAGAACTGGCAGGAAATGAAGAAGCCCAACGCGCTCGAGAAGAAGGTCGGCGGCGATGCCCGCCGCAAGGCCACGTTCGTCGCCGAACCGCTCGAGCGCGGCTTCGGCCTCACGCTCGGCAACTCGCTGCGCCGCGTGCTCCTGTCCTCGCTCCAGGGCGCCGCCGTCACCGCGATCAAGATCGAGGGCGTGCTGCACGAGTTCAGCAGCCTCGCCGGCGTGCGCGAGGACGTCACCGACATCGTCCTCAACGTCAAGCTGATCGCGCTGCGCATGGAAGGCGAAGGCCCCAAGCGCCTCCAGCTCTCGGCCACCGGCCCCGGCGAGATCACCGCCGGCCAGATCGCCACCACCGGCGACATCGAGGTGATGAACCCCGATCTGGTCATCTGCCACCTCGACGAAGGCGCGACGCTCAACATGGAGCTGACCGCCGAGACCGGGAAGGGCTATGTCCCGGCCGCCTCGAACCGCCCCGCGGACGCGCCGATCGGGCTGATCCCGGTCGACGCGCTCTACAGCCCCGTGCGCCAGGTCAGCTACAAGGTCGAGAACACCCGCGTCGGCCAGGAGCTCGATTACGACAAGCTCACGCTGACGGTCGACACGGACGGCACGATCTCGCCGGACGACGCCATCGCTTATGCGGCGCGCATCCTCCAGGACCAGCTCCAGCTCTTCGTCCACTTCGACGAGGGCATGGTCCAGGTCCCCACCATGGCCGGCATGGCCGCGCCGTCGGCGGCGGAGACCGAGGCGGACGCCAACCAGCTCAACCGCTATCTGCTGAAGAAGGTGGACGAGCTGGAGCTCAGCGTGCGCTCGGCCAATTGCCTGAAGAACGACAACATCATCTATATCGGCGACCTCGTCCAGAAGACCGAGGCCGAGATGCTGCGCACGCCGAACTTCGGGCGGAAGAGCTTGAACGAGATCAAGGAGGTTCTGGCCTCGATGGGGCTGCGGCTCGGGATGGACATCCCGGGCTGGCCGCCGGAGAATATCGAGGAAATGGCGAAGAAGCTGGAGCAGGAATTGCTCGGCTAAAGCCGGAGAGCACTTGCAACAGGAGGGCCGTCCCGCGAGGGGCGGCCTTTCTTTTTGGCCCCTTTCGCTTTCAGGAGCCAGCAGAACGGGTCGATCCCGTGGTGCAGCCGAACCTGGAGCGGGAGTTCTTAAGGCGCAATCTCTCGGAAATTTTTTATGAACAATTGTTCATCTCGCGTAAGACATTGAATTTACTTCTAGCGCCGATGAAATGTTTCATTTCCACGACGAGCCGTTCATTTTCTCTGCAGGTTAGGGCCGCTAACACTCTCCCATGATCGAAACGCTAGCAACGTTTCAATCAGGAACCTCTGGCGTAGGAGAGATAAAATGCGTGCGATCCTCCCCCTCATCGCTGGCGCTCTTGTGGCTTGCTCTGCCGTACCGGCCGTCGCGGAGCCCAACGATCACGATCATGATTGGTCAGATCGCAACTTCGGAGTGGACCGCTCGCCAAGGAGCGACTTCGATCGTGCCATTGACCGGGCGCCACACGAAGCCCGGGACATCGCCCGGGACGCGCAGGTTGACCGAGACACACGGGCCAACCGCGAAGGCCTCGACCATGACGGCCTGCGCCCGGATATCGGAGATCGGGCTTCCGTTGGCCTCGACATCGGCCAAGATCACATCAGCGTGAATGTGCGGGCGGATACGGATCGTCATCCCAACTATGATCGCGCACGCTAAGCGGTCCGGTTCTGCTTGGTGAATCGAGGAGGTCGACGGATCGGCCCCCGGCGCCGGGGCGGTGGTGCGCGCGGGTCGAGGCGACCTTCTTCGACGGGCTGGAGGCGAGCGGCTGCGTGCGGTCGGCGGCCGCGGCGGCGGGGAGGGGGACGATGGGGAGGCATGACGGCCCCCCGCCTTTGCAAGAATGGAGACGATCGGCGAGCGACCCTTCCCCCCCGGCCGGGGCGCCGGCAGCCTGGAATCCGGACGGGAAGGCGGTCCGAAAAGGGGCGGCCTGGCCCGCTCGGGCGAACAGGCTGGCATCCTTGAATCAGTCTGCTAACGTCGCAAGCGACGGATATCAGGGAGCGGATTTTGCGGACCGAGTTTGACGAACTTGCATGGACGGGGAGCTGCGCTCTCGACGCGCCGACCGACATCGCCGCCGCTCCGCCGGCCTCCAGTGCCGCCCCTCCGATCGTCAAGCCGTTCCTCCGGTGGGCCGGGGGCAAATCGCGGCTGATCGACAGGATCCTGGCTTATGTGCCGGCGAGGATAGCGTCCTACCACGAACCGTTCCTGGGCTCGGGCGCGGTCTATTTTTCAGTGCGGGACAGGGTTTCGGGACCGTGCCACCTTTCCGATCTCAACGACGAACTGATCAATATCTGGTCGCTGGTCCAGGCGGAGCCGGACCGGCTCGCCACCGCGATCGGCGCCTATGCCGGGCGGAATTCGGAAGAGGATTATTACACCGTCCGCGGGTCCTCGCCGAAGCGCCCCCTGGAGCGCGCCGCGCGCTTCTTCTACCTCAACCAGACGGCGTGGAACGGCTTGTGGCGGGTGAATCGCTGGGGCGTGTTCAACGTGCCCTGGGGCGCGCGCCCGTTTCGCGGCGTGCCGGCGGAGGAATTGCGGCGCGTCGCGCGGGCGCTGGCGACCGCGCGGATCGACAATGCCGATTTCCGGCTCGCCCTCGGCCGCGCCGAAGCGGGCGATTTCGTCTATCTGGACCCGCCCTATCTGCCGGTCTCCGACACCAGCAAGTTCAGCGGCTATACCGGCAAGCGGTTCCGGCGCGACGACCTTGCGGAGCTGGCGGAGGGCACGCGCGCGCTGAGCCGGCGGGGCGTGCACTGGATCATGTCGAACCGCGATTCCGCCGACGTGCGCGACCTGTTCAGCCATGGCGAGCTCGTCCGCTTCACCACCCGCCGCTCGGTCGCCGCGCAGAACCGCCGCGACATCCAGCCCAAGGATTCGCCCGAGGTGATCGTGGTCGGCGGACCGCGATGACGGCGCGGCCGGTCGAGGCGGTGTTCTTCTGGCCGCTGAGAAACATCACCACCTTCCGCTCCATTTACGGGCGCCTCGGCAGCAAAGGGGGATATACCAAGGACTTCCTGCAAAGCCCGCAGGCGCAGCAGCAGGCGATGGACAGGGTGCTCGGCAGAACCTCGGGGGCGGTCCCGGTTTCGTATCGTTGGCCGGGCGGCCACGAGCCCGACGGGAGCTGGCGGGAATCCGCAGTCGCGGGCGACAATCGAGGGCAGCTTGCCTGGCCCCACAACAGCCCGCCATTGCCGTGGCGAGTGGGGAATCCGGACGCGGACGGACGGGTGACAATCGAAGGAGACCCGACGCGAACCACGGCGGCCCAGGCCAATGCTGTCCACGCCGGGATCGTGCAGGCCGGAACCAAGCCATGGCTGCTGGCGATCAAGCTGCGGAACGAAGCCAATGTTCTGCATGTCAGAGCCTATCTGGAGGATCCGCCGGCGGGACTGGAGGATCGCGGCTTCGCCGTGCTGCCTTCGGCGTTGCGTCAGGCGATGCTGTCGCTGCCCTTGAACCAGGGCGGCGGCTCTTTCCTCGCGCGGGAGCCTGCCGCGCCGAGGGCGACGCGGCTCGTCGAACGAATTCAGGCCGCGCTCGCGCGCGGGCCGAACGTCCTGCTCGTCGGCCCGCCGGGCACCGGCAAGACGGTCGCGCTGGAGGATCTGCGCCTCCTCTATCGCTCCGAGACCATGTTCGATCCGACGATCTGGGGCGATGCCTGGACGGACGAGGGGCGCGGCGACAGCCGCAAGACGGTCTCGCTGGTCTTCCACCCCTCCTATTCCTACGAGAATTTCGTCGCCGGCCTCGTCCCCGAAGCGGGGGCGAGCGGCGGCTTCGGCCTGCGCACGCGCGCCGGGCCGCTGCTGTCGATGGCGCACTGGGCCTCCTCGCCGCGGCGCGAAGGGCTGATCGTCATCGACGAGTTCAACCGCGGCGCCGCCGCGGCGGCGTTCGGGGATATGATCGCGCTGCTCGACAAGGACAAGAGAGCCTGGCCATCCGCGCCGGCGGCCACCATCGAGCGGCCTTATCCGCCCGCGCCGATCGACGTGGAGGCGGAATATGCGGCACCGGGAGGCTCCCGGACGGTCCCCGACAAGGTGAGCCTGCCGCTCGCGCTCAAGATCGTCGCGGCGATGAACAGCAGCGACCGATCGGTCGCGCCGCTCGACGCGGCGCTGCGCCGCCGCTTCGAGATCATCGAAGTGGAGCCGGATTACGAGGCGCTGGCGCGGCGCCTCGGCCTGGCCGATGCGAATCCGGCGCCGCACGATTCCGCCCAGCCCTGGACCGCCGAGGCCGTGGCGGCGCTCGCCCTGCGCCTGCTGCGCGCGCTCAACACGCGGATCGGCTTCATTCTCGGCAAGGACTTCCTGCTCGGCCAGGCGATCTTCTGGGATCTCGGGGGTCAGGACGTGGCGTCGCGGGCCCAGTCGCTGGCGGAACGGGTCGACGAACGCGTCGTGCCGATGCTCCGGCTGACCTTCATCGATCAGGACGAAGCGCTCGGGGCCGCGCTCGGCATCCCCTCGGGAGGCGCGAACGCGCTGGGGCGGTGGGAGCAGCCGCCGCAGAACCTGCATGTGATGGCGCAGGCGCGGCTGCGCCTCCATGCGCTGTCGCTGCTGCCGGCGACCGAGCAGATCGAGGCGCTGGCGACGCTCGCCCGACCCTGATGAACGTGCTGCCGCCATGCCACGAGGGAGACACGCTTTCGCTCGACCCGCAGCTGCGCGACGTGGTGCGCGCCGCCCTCTTCCGGCTGCAGCGGCTGCTCAAGCCGCGAAACGAGCTGTTGCGCGAGGGCGAGGGCGGCATTCAAATCCAGAATCTCGTCGGCACAGTCGATCTCGGCCACGGCCGGACGCTGGAGATCATCCCGAAGACCCGGCCGGGCGACGATTGGATCACCAGCGTCGTCGCCCTGCTGACCGGCGCGGAGACTCTCGACGTCGCCGGCGACCGCGCGGCCGGCGCGACCCCGCTCCGGCTGGGCCTGCTCGAATCGCTCGCCGCGATCTATGCCGATCGCCTGGAGCGGGCGGTGCGCCGGGACGGCCCGATCACGACCATGGAGCGCCAGGCCGTTCGCAGCGAAACCCTCTCGGGAAAGCTGGACGCGGAGCGCTGGGCGCGCACCGCGCCGCTTCACCCCGGCATCTTTCCCGTGCAGGTGAACCGGCTCTCGGCCGAGAATGATTTCTCCCGCGTCCTGAGCCACGTCGCGGCCCGCTTTGCGCGGACCTCGCGGCGCACGATCACCCGCCTGCGCCTCGCCCGCGCCTCGGGTGCGCTGCGCCCGGGGATGTCGGAGGAGGTAATCGCCCCTCCCGGCGGCGAGCTGAAGGTGCTGCCGCCGCAATGGTCCGCATACCAGCCCGCCTGGTCGATCGCCTGCGCGCTGCTCGGGCGCCGTTCGCTGCTCGGTCCCGAGGGGGCCCATGCCGGCGTTTCCGTCGCGGTCGAGCCCTGGCCGCTGCTCGAGACCCTGCTCGACCGCTCGCTGCGCAGCGCCGCGCTCCAGGCGAGCGCCGCGGGCCGCTCGCTCCGCGCGGAACCGCAATGGCGGCTCCAGTTGCTGAGCGCAGCCGGAGGCACCGCGCGGGCGCGGCCGCCAATCGCCCCGGACGGGGTATTGTTCGAGGACGACAGGATCTTCGCCGTCTTCGATGCCAAATACCGGGATTATGTCGAGCGAGACGGCCCGAAGAGAACCGAAATCTATCAGGTGATCACCGCCGCGCGCGCGGCGGGCGCCTCGATCGCCGTGCTCGCCTATCCGGGGAATCACGGCGCGGCCTGGTGGAATGTGGGGCCCGAGCCGGGGAACCCCGTGCGCCTTGCCACGATCGGACTGCGGATGTTTTCCTATCGGCCGGGAGGCGAGGCGGAACGTGGGCGCGAGCTTCTCGAGCTTGTCTCATAAGTCGCCTTGCCACTGCTTGAAAAGTTGTCAAAGAGTGGCCGATGGGACCGCTGTGGCAAGCAATTTACGATAGCTGCAGCGCGGCGCATTCGCCCGTTCTTGCCCGTCGCGCGGCAAATTTCTGCGTGGCTGCCTCGGTGGCGCAACGAGCGGCTGGGACGCCCATCGACGGCGAATGCCTCGGCGCTCGGGTTCATGCGCTCTCAGCGGCGCTGGAGAGCCCCATCACCCTGCCTGCGGCGCTCGCCGACAGGATCGCGCAGCTCCTCATCGACGTCCCCGGCATCGACCTCGGCCCGGGCGCTCTGGATGGCTGGGTCGCCGCCTTCCAGTCCGCCGACTCGCACCGCAAGTCGCTGGGCGCCTATGCAACGCCGGCGCCGTTTGCCGAGGCGCTCGCCCGGCAGGCGCTGGGGCCGTTGGCCGGTGGACGCGGCGTGCGCATCATCGATCCCGCGGTTGGCGCGGGCAGCCTGCTGCTGGCGGCCTTGCGCGCGCAAGGCGAGGCTGGCGTTCCTCCCGGCGAGGCCGTCTACGATCTTCATGGCGTCGAGATCGATCCGGCTTCGCGTGAGCTGTGCGTGCTCCAGCTCTGGCTTGCCGCCGGCGGCGCGGCCGACATCCGCAGGATCGCCCGGAACATCGTTTGCGACAATGCGATAGTCCGCAAGTGGCGGGCCGACCATGCGGGCTTCGACGTGCTGCTGATGAACCCGCCATGGGAGTCGCTGAGACACGCGTCGACCGATTCAAGCCAGTCCGGGCCCCGTTCCGAAACGATTCGCCGGCTCACGCAGCCCGAGCCCGGAGCCGAGGGCCTTCCCCTCCTGTTCACGGCGCAGGGCCGCGGCGACCGGAATCTGTTCAAGGCCTTCGTCGAGCTCGCGCCTCATCTGCTGCGCCCGGGCGGGCGCCTCGGCGCGCTCATCCCCGCCGCCTTTGGCTCGGACGACGGGATGACGGCGCTGCGGCAGCTCTATCTCGGTCATTTCGCCCTCGAAAGCTGGACCAGCTTCGAGAATCGGGCCCGGCTGTTCGACATCGACAGCCGCTACAAATTCGGGCTTCTCGTCGGGGCCCGCAGCACCGGCGGCACGCGCGCGCTGGACGTGCTCAGCTTTGCCGTCCAGCCCGGCGATGTGCAAAAACCGCACGTTCGCCTTTCCCGCAGCGAAATTTCTCGGATCGGCGGCGCCGACTACATGATCCCCGAGCTGGCGTTCGACCATGAGCGCGAGATTCTCGTGCAGATGCTTCAGGCAGGGACGGCATTCTTCTCCGACGGGCCCTTTGGCGACGTCCGATATCGCCGGGAAGTCGATCTGACGTTCGGACTGCGGCAGGGGCAGTTTCGCCGCCTGTCGGAGGCGCCAAGAGAAACGCCCTCGTCCTGGTCCGCGCCCTGGGTGCCCGTCATGGAAGGACGGATGGTCGGCCAGTTCGACTGCTTCCAGAAGAGTTGGGTCTCCGGATCCGGGCGGACCGCGCAATGGGAGAATAACGGGCTGAAACCGCTGGAGGCCTGCATATCCCAATATGTCGGCCCGCAAAGCCTGTCGAAGGCCGAGCGGATCGCCTTGTGCGACGTGACGTCCGCGACCAACACGAGAACCGTGATCGCGACCCTGGTGCCGGCCGGTTGGATTTGCGGCAATACCGCCCCGGTGCTGCAGTTCGACCGGAAAGAGCAGGCCTATGCCGCGCTCGCCGTTCTGAACTCGATGGTGTTCGACTGGTTTGCGCGGCGGATCGTGGGCGGGGTCCATCTCAACAAATTCTATCTGGCGAGGCTCACCTGGCCCCGCCTCAACCCGGGCGCGGCGCGGCGCCTGGCCGCCCTGGGACGAGCCGTCGCCGCATCCCATCCGCGCGGAGGGCTGCCCGATCAGGATCGCCCTCGGCGCCTTGCCGAGGACGACCTCATCCTCGCGCGGGCTTCGATCGAGATCGAGGTCGCGAGGGCCTATCGGCTCGACAGCGTTGCGCTTTCAAAGATGCTGACCGACGATCCGAACGATCGCCGCGGCATGTGGCGCTACTTCCACAGCGATCCTCACGGCCTGAAAATCGCGCATCTCGCGCTGGCGCTCGCCTCTCGCGACGCCGGACCCATGGCGGCGGCGCCCGCGATGGCGATGCCGGCGCCATCGGAGTCCAGTTCTTTTTACGCCTGAGGGAAGGCGGCGAACGGGGGCAGTTGCGGGCAACCGCCCCCGCTCATGCTCAGGCGTCGGCCGCTTCCAGGCGGTGCTTGAGCGCGCTTGCCGTGTCGTGGCCGGCGCGGACCGACTGGTAGGCGGCGCGGATCGCCTCGCGGGCGGTTTCCGAAAGCTCGCTGTCGGCGAGGGCCTCGTCATACTTGCCCTTGAGATGATCCTCGCCGCGCTCGACCTCCGCGATCACCGCCTTGTCGCCGCCGTCGCCGGCAAGCGCGGCGCGCAGATCGACCCAGCGGCGGTGCAGGTCGGCCTTGAGCGAGCCGTCGTCATTGGGCGTGCCGCCGAGCAGGCTGACGGCCCGCTGGAGCTCGATGACGACGCGGCGGCGCTCGGCGGAGAAGGTGCGGAACATGGTGACGAAATTGCCGGCTTTGGCGTCTTCGGCCGCGCGCTCGAAGCCCGCCGCGCTGTCGATGGTGGTGGTGATGAGGCTGTTGATCGTGCCGATGTCGTGGTCGCTGCCCATATAGGGACTCCTTGCTTTCGAGGGACTTGGCGCACAACGGGTGGGGCCCGACATGGTTCAAAGGGGGGCGGCGGTGCGGTTGCGGGGCGCGGTGGGGCGGGTCCGCCTAGGCGGGCCCACCCCTGCCGGACGCGCGCGTCGCCATGGCCGTGGCGCCCTGCACGAGAAAGAACGCGCGGGGGGACGGATCGGGCTCAACGGCGGCGGCGCGCTTGACTTTCCGGCCTCGATCCGCTTTGGGAGCGCCACGCGGCGGGCCACTGGCCCGCTCTTGTGTTTTGGGGTTTGGGCTGTCCCCCGCATGACCGCCTGGCCGGAGATACCTGAAACGGTCTCCGGACGAACGAAGGAAAGACCATGCGCCATCGCGTCGGCGGCCGGAAGCTCGGCCGCACCTCCTCCCACCGCACCGCCATGTTCCGCAACATGGCCGCCGCGCTCATCAAGCACGAGCAGATCACGACCACCTTGCCCAAGGCGAAGGAGCTTCGGCCCTATGTCGAGAAGCTGATCACGCTCGCCAAGAAAGGCGGTCTCTCCAACCGCCGGCTGGCGCATGCGCGGCTGCTCGACGACACCCAGCTCATCAAGCTCTTCGACGTGCTTGCCAAGCGCTACCAAGAGCGGGCCGGCGGCTACACCCGCGTCATCAAGGCCGGCATCCGCGCCTCGGACGCCGCGCCGATCGCGATCATCGAGCTGGTCGACCGCGACCCCGACGCCAAGGGCCTGGATTCGGGCCCGGTCATGGGCCAGGACGAGGACGAATTGCAGGCCGCCTGAGCTCTGATGGGGACAGTTACTGGTAACTGTCCCCGCGCTGGGCGTAAGGGGAGAGGGTCGCCGGGGGCGGCCCTTTTTCGTGTGGGGGATGAGAAAATGGCGGAGCGGTTCGAGCGGCATCGGCAGGCCTGGACCAGCGACGAGATCCAGAAGCTGCATCTGCTCGCGGGCAAGGGCATGGCGCTGAAGGCGATCTCGAAGGCGATGACCCGCTCGGAAGATTCGATCCGCGACCGCGCCAAGGCGGACAAGCTGAAGATTACGAAGTTGCGCTAGCAGGGGGGACAGGTGCGTACCTGCCCCCTCGCGTAGGACCGAATCTTTCCCCGGCGAAAGCCGGGGTCCAGTTACGGACTCAGGCCTGGGCCCCGGCCTTCGCCGGGGAACGGGCGCTTCAATCCGGCTGGATCATTCTCAGGCGCCGGCCTCGAAGACCAGCAGATCGCCGGGCTGGCATTCCAGATATTCGCAGATCTTCTCCAGCGTCTCGAAGCGTATGCCCTTCACGCGGCCGCTCTTGAGCAAAGAGAGGTTGGTCTCGGTGATGCCGACGAAGGCGGCGAGGTCCTTGGACTTGGCCTTGCGCAACGCCAGCATGACGTCGAGGCGGACGACGATCGCCACGGCCGGGCTCAGACGATCTGGCTGTGGTCATCGGCGAGGCGCTGGGCCTCGTCGAGCAGCCGCGCCACGAAGAAGAGCAAGCCGGTGACGATCAGCATCAAGGCCGCGCCGCTGCCCAGCGACAGCTCGATCCGGCGCGCGCCCGCCGCGGCGTGGAGCACGGGCGGCGCAAGCACGGTGGCGAGCACCGCCAGGAACAGATAGCGGGCAAAGCCGCGCAGGCCGGCGGCGGCGAACGGGGCGCCGCCCTCGATCTGGCGCAGCATCGCGACCAGCTTGAGCAAGGCCAGGCCGAGCAGCAGGCCGAACAGGAGGAGGATGCCGGCGGCGGGCCAGGGCGCCAAGCCGTCGGTCCTGATCTCGAGCGCCGGGAAATCCGCGCCGCGGCCCGCGGCCAGCACCCAGGCCGCGAACAGGACGAGGAGCTCGATCAGGGCGATGCCGAACAGGGTGAAAAGGCGCAGCCGGCGCGCGGCGCGGCGGATGTGGGAAGGCGTTTCGCTCATCGCTTGACAGCCATTTCTTGTCGTTATACGAAAAAAGATATTCGCGCGGCGATAGTATCGCGTTCGAGCCGCAGCGGCAAGAGGCTTTTCGGAAAAGGGTTGAAAGATGCGGAGATTGAACGCCTGTGCGGCCCTGCTCCTGAGCGCCGCCGCCTTGCCCGCCGGGCCGGCCGGAGCGCGGGCCGAGAGCGCGCCGGTTACGGCGCCTGCCACACCTGCCACGCCCGGCACGCCGCTCGAGGCCGCGTTCGAGGCGGCCGAGCGCGGCGACCTCGCGCCCGCCGCGCAGCTGCTGCGGACGGCGGGGGGCGATGTCGCGATCCTGCTGCGCGCGCGGCTGGCGGCGGCGCGCTTCGATCCAGCCGTGGCGCGGGATCCGGCGCTGGCCCGGCTCGCCGAATCCGGCGACCGCGAGCGGCGCGATGCCGCGCTCGCGATCCTGGCCTCGGCGAGCTTCGCCGGCGGCGATTATCGCGCGGCCGAAGCCTGGGGCCGCCGCCTGGCGCAGGTGCGGACGGCGCGCGGCGACGCCGAGGGCGCGGCCGCGACCGAGCAGATGTGGCGGCTCGCCGCCTTGCTCGCTGGCAGCCCGGCTTTGGCGGTCGAGGGCGCGGCCGGCGAGGGCAGCACCGCCGCGCGGGTCGACCGGGTCGGCCTGCCGCGCATCGACGTCGCCGTGAACGGCCTGGCCCAGGAGGCGGTGTTCGACACCGGCGCCAATCTTTCGGTGCTCTCGGCCGAGACCGCGCGGCGGCTCGGCGTCAGGATCCTCGACGGCGCGTCGAGCGTCGGCAACGGCGTCCAGGGGAATGTGCCGATCCGGCTCGGCATCGCCGACCGCCTGACCATCGCCGGCACGACCCTGCGCAACGTCCCCTTCCTGATCATCGACGATGCCCAGCTCGCCTTTCCATTGCCCGGCGGCTACGACATCAAGGCGATTATCGGCCTGCCGGTGATGCGCGCGCTCGGCCGGATGCGGATCGAGCAGGCGGGGCGCTTCGTCCTGCCGGGGCGGGCGGAGGCGCAGCCGGCGGCGCCGAACCTGACCGCCAGCGGCAACGATCTGTTCGTGACGGTCGCGGTCGACGGCCGCGAGGTTCCGATGCACCTCGACAGCGGCGCCAATAAGAGCGGGCTGAGCGCGCTCTACGCCCGGGCCCATCCCGAGGCGGTCGCCGCGCTGGGCCGCCGCACCGCCGGCATGGCGAGCGCGGGCGGCGCGCGGCTGGCAAATGTGGCGACCTGGCCCAATGCGCCGCTGGCGCTGGCCGGGCGGACTTTGGTGCTGCCGTCGCTGGAGATCGGCCTGCCGTCGGCGGACGGCCCGGCGCCGCGCTTCGTCGGCGTGCTCGGCTCGGACGTGCTGAGGGCCTTCGAAAGCTACACGCTGGATTTCCACGCGATGCGGCTGGAGCTTGGCGCGCCGGTGGCCGCGGCGGCGGCGCAATAAGGACGGGAGGCTTCAATCGGCCGCTTGTGGCTCGGCGAGCGGGAAATAGTCGCGCGGGGCTTCGATCGTCGCTTCCGCATTCTCGTGGTGGATGAAGATGCCGCCCGCTTCTTCCCAGAGATGGCGGTGGCGGGCTGGTCGTCGACGAGGACGTCGCTCTCCTTGGCGTGATCGCGCTTGTCGCGGGCCATGGTGGTGATGATCCGGGTGCCGGGGAAATGGCGGGCGGCCCAGCGCACCTTCTGGTCGGCCGCCCAATTGCCGCGCGGCAGGCCGGTGAGGATGATCGGCTAAAGATGCCGGACCGCCTCGAACAGCGCCATCGCGTCGGCGAGCAGCGGCAGGCCGAAATAGAAATCGGGGGCGGAGGCGAGCTTCTGCCAGAAGCGGCCGAGACCGTGGCGTTTCTCGAAGGCGCGCGGGGGCAGGCCGAGGATCGCGGTTGCGCCCGTGTCGAAATCGGCGAGGACGCCATCGCAGTCGAGATAGAGCTGCCTCATCGGAAGCGCGCGGGGACGAGCCCGACGGGCACCGGCAGGTCGAACGGGGTCCAGCCCAAAGCGGCGATGACGTCGTTGCTCTCCTTCGCGCGGCGGCCTTCGGCGAGCGACCAGGTGATGTGGTAGGTCGAGCCGTCCGGGCGATCGGTGGTGCCGCCCAGGCGGACCACCATTGCCTCGACGCCTTTGCCGTCGTCGGCGCGGCCGATTATCTCGCCGTCTCTTTCGTCGGGCAGGGCGGCGTCTCGGGCGGCCTTGCTCTTGAGCGTGACGTGGTCGGTGACGGCTTTGGCGTAGCACGGCGGAAACATCAGCAGCAATTCGACGCGCTGCTCCGGCTCGAGCTTCCAGCCGATGACGCTGTCGCCGGAGCCGGCGCTGGCGGAGGCTTCAGGGGCGGCGGGCATGGGGAATTAACCGAAGGGGCGCCGCCTCGTTCCCGCGCCGCTCAGCGCAGCCACGTCGCCAGCGCCTTGCGCTGCTGCGCGGTCATCTCCAGGCCAAGCTTGGTGCGGCGCCAGATTATGTCCTCCGCGGTGCGGGCGAATTCGACGCCGCATAAATAGCGGACCTCGCGCTCGTAGAGGCCGGCGCCGAAATGGCGGCCGAGGTCCTCGATCGATGTCGCGCCGTCGAGCAGCCTGGCGAGCCGGGTGCCGTAGGCCAAAGCGAGGCGGCGGACGAGGGGTTCGGGCAGCCAGCGGGCGAGGGCGACGAGCGCGGCGTTGAAGGCGGCGTCGATCGTGCCGCCGGGCAGCGTGGAGCTGGCGGTGAACTTGAAGCCCTTGACGCCCAATATGTCGAGCGCCTCGAGCGCCAGCGCGCGCGCCGTGGTGATCTTGCCGCCGAACACGGAGAGCAATTTGGGGCCGGGCGCGTTGTCGAGCTCGAGGCGGTAATCGCGGGTGACGTCCTTGGCGTCCTGCGCCCCGTCGTCGTAGAGCGCGCGCACGCCCGAATAGGACCAGATCACGTCCGCCGGCACGATCTCCTTTCGGAAATAGCCATTGGTGGCGGCGCAGAGATAGGCGATCTCCTCCGGCGTGACGACGGCCTCTTCCGGGCTGGCGACCGGCACGTCGGTGGTGCCGATCAGGCTGCGCGCGCCATAAGGCAGAGCGAAGACGACGCGGCCGTCGCCTTGCTGGAGGATATAGGCATGGTCGCCCTCCCAGAGGCGCGGGACAAGGATGTGGCTGCCCTTGATCAGCCGGACCTTGCTCTCGGCCTCGGTTTCGAGACGCCGGTTCAAGGTCTCGGCGACCCAGGGGCCGGCGGCGTTGACGATCATTTTCGCGGCGACGGTGCGGCCGCCCGAAAGCAAGGCGGTCCAGGCCTCGCCGTCGCGGCGGGCGGAGACGAGCTCGGTGCGGGTGGCGATTTCGGCGCCGCGCTCGTGCGCGTCGAGCGCGTTGAGCACGACCAGGCGGGCATCGTCGACCCAGGCATCCCAATAGGTGCCGAGCCTGAAGCCGCCGGGCTTCAGCGGCGCGCGGAACTCGTTGTCGCCTTTGCCCAGGCCCCTGGAGCGGGGCAGGACGCCGCGCCGGGCGAGAAGGTCGTAGAGCAGGAGCCCGAGGCGGATCATCCACCAGGGCCGGCCGCCGGGCGGATCGGGCAGGACGAAGCGCAGGGGGCGGACGATATGCGGCGCGGTGGCGAGCAATATCTCGCGCTCGTGCAGCGATTCGCGGACCAGCTTGAACTCATATTGTTCGAGATATCTGAGGCCGCCATGGATCAGCTTGGACGAGGCCGCGCTGGTATGGCTGGCAAGATCGTCCTTCTCGACCAGCAGCACGTCGAGCCCGCGCCCGGCGGCGTCGCGCGCGATCGCGGCGCCGTTGATGCCGCCGCCGACGATGAGGAGGTCGAAGGAGTCCATGCCCCCCCTTATCGTCATTGCGAGCGAAGCGAAGCAATCCAGTGCGGCGTCGGCGGCTTTTCTGGATTGCTTCGTCGCTACGCTCCTCGCAATGACGGGAAAGGGAGACGCGAATGGCCGAGACCATCCTCGTCATCGATGCGGGCACGACGAGCACGCGGGCGATGCTGTTTGCGGCGGACGGGGCGTGCCTGGGCGTCGAGCAAAGGGAGCTCGCCCAGCATTATCCGCGGCCGGGGTGGGTCGAGCACGATGCCGAGGAGATCTGGCAGTCGTCGCTGGCCTGTGCGCGGGCAATGGTCGAGAAGGCCGGCGGGGCGGAGCGCATCGCCGGGATCGGCATCACCAACCAGCGCGAAACCATCGCCTTCTGGTCGCGGCGGACGGGCGCGCCGCTCGGGCGGGCGATCGTCTGGCAGGACCGGCGCACCGCGGACCTGTGCGCCGCGCTCAAGGAGAAAGGCGAGGAGCCGGCGCTGCAGGCGAAGACCGGGCTGCTGCTCGATCCCTATTTTTCGGGGAGCAAGATCGCCTGGGCGATGGCGAACATGGCCGAGGTCGCGGCGGCGGGCGAGGATCTGTGCATCGGCACGGTCGAATCCTGGCTGGTGTTCAGGCTGACCGGCGGCCTCCACATCTCGGATGCGACCAACGCCTCGCGCACCGCCCTGATGGACATCCACGAAGGCGGCTGGGACCCGGGGCTCGCCGCCTTGTTCGACGCGCCGCTGCACGCTCTGCCCGAAATCGTCGATTGCGCGGGGCGCTACGGCGGGACCTTGCCCGCGCTGTTCGGCGGGGCGATCGCGCTCTGCGGCATGGCCGGCGATCAGCAGGCGGCGGCGATCGGCCAGGCCTGCCTGTCGCCTGGCGAGACCAAGGCGACCTACGGCACCGGCGCGTTCGTGCTGACCCATAGCGGCGAGGCGGCGCCGGTCTCGCAAAACCGGTTGCTGACCACCGTGGCGTGGCAACTGGGGGGCGAGCGCCGCTACGCGCTCGAAGGCTCGGTGTTCGTCGCCGGCAGCCTGATCCAGTGGCTCAGGGACGCGCTCGGGCTGATCGTCACCGCGGGCGAGAGCGAAGAGCTGGCGCGCTCGGTCGCCGATACCGGCGGCGCCTATCTGGTGCCGGCTTTGGCCGGGCTCGGCGCGCCTTATTGGGCGCCCGACGCGCGGGCGGCGATTTCGGGCCTGAGCTTCGCCACCGGCCGGGCGCATATCGTGCGGGCGGCGCTGGAGGCGCAGGCGCACCAGACCCACGATCTGATGACCGCCTTCGCCGCCGACGGCGCCGCCTGGCAATGCCTCAAGGTCGACGGCGGGATGAGCGCCAATGATTGGCTGGCGCAGGATCTGGCCGACATGCTCGCGCTCGAAGTCGAGCGGCCCGATTTCGTCGAGACCACCGCGCTCGGCGCGGCGATGCTGGCCGGGCTCGGGGCGGGCCTGTTCGGATCGCTCGACGAGGCGGCGGCGATGCGCGGCGCGGTGCGGCGGTTCGAGCCGGCGATGGCGGAAGCGACGCGCGCGGCGCGGCTGGCGGGCTGGACGAAGGCGGTCGCCGCGGTGCTCGGCTGAGCCCTTGCAAAAACAGGGGCCGGGCGTAAGCATCTGGCCTCCAACGCTTGCGGAGAGCCGAGGCATGAAGAGATTGACGATCGCACTCGCATGTGCGGCGCTGGCGGCCGTGCCGGCGCTGGCCGGGGGGCAGCAGCCGGCGGCCAAGGGAAGCGGGCAGGCGGCGGCGCAGCCACGCACCTATGCCGGCCAGATGGGCCTCTATCAGGAGCCGCGCTACGGCGGCGACGACCTGACCTTCCTGTCGCCCCGGACGGCGATCGCCATCGACTGGCCCATCCGCTCCATCCTCATCCACCCGGGCGAGCGCTGGCAGATTTGCGAGCGGGCGCGGTTCCGCGGCGAGTGCATGATCCTCGACCGTTCGGTCCCCGACGCCCGCGAGGCCGGCATTCAAGGCTTCGGCTCGGCCCGGCTGGCGCCGGCGGCGGGGCAGTAGCGGCACTTTTGTAAGCGAATCCGCTGCGTCATCCCAAACTTGATTTGGGACCTATGAACGCGGACTGCGCAAACCTGGCGCCTCCATGTTCATGGGTCCTGGCTTTCGTCAGGATGACGTGACCAACTCACCTATTCCGGTGGCGCGGGCTTCGGCCAGCTGTCGTCGATCATCCTGATGATCGCTGAGAAATCCTTGCCGCCGCCGCCGAGGTCGGCGAAGCGGGCGTAGAGGGTCTCGGCTTCGGCGCCCATCGGCGTGTAGGCGTCGACGCTCTGCGCCGCCTCCATGGCCAAGCGGAGGTCCTTGAGCATCAGCGCGGCCGCGAAGCCGCCTTCATAATCGCGGTCGGCGGGCGTTTCGGGGCCGACGCCGGGGACCGGGCAATAGGTCGTCATCGACCAGCATTGGCCCGACGCCTTGGAGGAGATGTCGAAGAAGGTCTGCAAGTTCAGGCCGAGCTTTTTGGCCATGACGAAGGTCTCGCAGGTGGCCGCCATCGAGGCGCCGAGCAGCATGTTGTTGCAGATCTTCGCGGCCTGGCCCGCGCCGGCGGCGCCGGCGTGGATCACCGCCTTGCCCATGATCTCGAGCAGCGGCCGGGCGCGCTCGAACGCCTCCTCGCTGCCGCCGGCCATGAAGGTGAGGCTGCCGGCTTCCGCCGCCGCGATGCCGCCCGAGACCGGGGCGTCGACCATCTGGTAGCCGGCGGCGCCGGCCTTCCCGATCTCCTCGCGGGCGGTGGCGACGTCGATGGTCGAGCAATCGATCAGGATGGCGCTGGCGGGCGCCTTGCCGATGACCGCGCTTTCATAGACGTCGCGCACATGGCTGCCGGCGGGGAGCATGGTGATCACCGCTTCGGCGTCCGCGACCGCCGCTTGCGCGGAGGCGGCGCGCTTGGCGCCGCGCGCTTCGGCGCGGGCGAGCGCCTCCGCGCTGAGGTCGAAGGCGATGACCTCATGGCCCGCTTTGGCGAGGTTCGCGGCCATGCCGCCGCCCATGTTGCCGAGCCCGATGAAGGCGATGCGTGTCATTCATGCTCCTTCTCCCCTCCCGCTTGCGGGAGGCGAATTATTTGCCTTTCCAGTCCGCCGCGCGCTTCTCCACGAAGGCGCTCATCCCTTCCTTCTGGTCCTCCGTGCCGAACAGGCCGTGGAACAGGCGGCGTTCGAAGACGATCCCTTGCGCCAAACCGGTCTCATAGGCGGCGTTGACCATTTCCTTGGTGGCGATGGCGGCGAGCGGGGCCATGGCGGCGATCGCCTGGGCGGTCTTGAGCGCCTCGTCGACCAGGTCGGCGGCAGGGACCACCTTCGCGACCAGGCCCGAACGCTCGGCCTCTTCCGCGCCCATCATCCGCCCCGTCAGGCACATCTCCATCGCCTTGGCCTTGCCGATCGCGCGGGTCAGGCGCTGCGAGCCGCCCATTCCGGGGGTGACGCCGAGCTTGATTTCGGGCTGGCCGAACCTCGCGCTGTCCGCGGCGATGATGAAATCGGCCATCATCGCGACCTCGCAGCCGCCGCCCAATGCGAAGCCCGCCACCGCCGCGATCCACGGCTTGCGGGTCGCGGTGACCTGCTCCCAGCCGGCGAAGAAATTGGACGCGTACATCGAGGCGAAGCCCTGGCCCGACATCTCCTTGATGTCGGCGCCGGCGGCGAAGGCCTTTTCGGAGCCGGTGAGGACGAGGCAGCGCTGGCCCGCGTCCGCGTCATAGGCGGCGAAGGCGGCGATCAGCTCGGCCAGCACCTGCGAATTAAGCGCGTTCAGCGCCTGCGGGCGGTTGAGCGTGACCAGCGTGACCGCTTCGCGCCGCTCGACCAGGATGGTTTCATAATCGGCCATTCTCATCTCCGAAGGGGACACACACCTTTGTGTCCCCTAGGGGACACAAAGGTGTGTGTCCCCAATTAGCGCATGCGTACGTAGCTGCCCGGCGCCGGCTCGATCGGCTTTTTCGGCTTGCGGGCCTTTACCCGCTCGGCCCCGTCGCGGACCAGCCATTGCTGCCATTGCGGCCACCACGAGCCTTCGTGGCGGGTGGCGGTCTCCAGCCAGGCTTCCGCCGTCTCCGGCATCTTCTCGTTGGTCCAGTAACCGTGCTTGTTGGCGCTGGGCGGGTTGATGACGCCGGCATTGTGGCCGGAGCCGCCGAGCAGGAAGCGGGTCTCGGGCCCGAGCAGCCTGGCGCCGTCATAGGTCGCCTGCCAGGCGGAGACATGGTCGTCCTTGAGCGAGATGACAAAAGCGGGCGCGTCGAAATCGAGCGCGCCCGGGCGGGTCAATTCGTTGTCCCTGAGGATCTTGTTGGTCCAGTCGAGCAGGAACGCCCGGGGAATATGGGCGCCGTCGGCGAACCAATGGAGGATGTCGGACGGCGGCACCTCCTTGTCGAGCAGATAATGGCTGACCACCGAGGACCAGATCAGATCGTTGGCGCGGACGACCGAGAACAAAGCCTGGAGCTCGTGCGCGGCGAGCACGCCCTTGGCTTCCAGATGGCGCTCCATCGCCTCGATCTGGGCGGGTTCCCGGAACGTCGACCATTGGCCCATATTGGCGAAATCGAACATCGAGCCGATCGTGGTCAGCGAGGCGATGCGGCCGGGCGCGGCGCGGGCCGCGGCCATGGCGGCGAGCGTGCCGCCCATGCAGAAGCCGAACAGGTCGATGTCCCTTTCGCCGGTCGCTTTGACGATCGCGTCCATCGCCGCGGCGGGGCCGAGCGCGAGATAATCGTCGAGGCCCTTGTCGGCGAGCTCGGGACCCGGATTGACCCAGGAGATGACGAAGAGCGTGTGGCCCTGCTCGACGAGCCAGCGGATCAGGGAGGATTTGGGCTGGAGATCGAGCAAATAATATTTGTTCACCAGCGGCGGCACGTAGAGGAGGGGGCGCCTCACCACCTCCTCCGTCATGGGCGCGTACTGGATGAGCTGCATCAATTCGTTCTGGAAGACGACGCTGCCGGGGGTGGCGGCGATGTCCTCGCCGAGCTCGAACTGGGCCGAGGCGCGGCGCTTCGGCAGCTTCGCGTCGGTGGCGGCGTCGGCGAGCAGATTGGCGAGGCCGGAGAGCAGGCTGATCGAGCCGGTGTCGATGGCGCGGCGGATCGCCTCGGGGTTGGTGAAGGCGAAATTGGCCGGCGAGAGGGCGCCGAGATAGGCATTGGTGAAGAATTCGGCGCGGGTGCGGGTGGCCTCGTCTATCCCTTCCGTCTTTGCGACGAGGTCGGTCGCCTGGCGGCTGGCGAGCAGATAGGCCTGCTTGAGATAGTCGAAGACCGGATCCTCGGACCAGGCGGCATCGCCGAAGCGGCGGTCGCCGCGCTCGGGCGCTATCACGGGCTCGACCTGCTGGCCCGCGGCGCGGCGCGCGGCCGTGCCCCAGAGCTCGGCCCATTCCGACGCGGCTGCCTGGCTCGCCTGCAGGACGGCCATCGGGTTGGACCAGAGCTGGACGGTGAAATCGGCCATGGCGCGGGCCGGCGCGGTCGGATCGAAGGCGAGGCTCGGCGCGGCGCCCGCGCCGGCGCGCATCGCGGCGATGCCGTTCTCGACGACCTTGCTCCACGCGGCCGCGAGCTCGGCGGGATCGGGGGCGGATTCGGGGAGCTTCCAGACGCGGGTATCGGTCATGCGTGATCCTTGTTCCCCGGCGAAAGCCGGGGTCCAGTCGCAGGAGAAGAAGTCTGGGCCCCGGCCTTCGCCGGGGAACGGAAGGTTCTCATAAGGGCGTCCATGCCTGCTCCACCGGCAAAGGGTCGAAGATGCGGTCGATCATCTCGTCGGTTACGCCCTCGGGCGTCGCGGGGTTCCAGCGCGGCGCATTGTCCTTTTCGATCAGCAAAGCGCGGACGCCCTCGATGAAGTCCGGATGGCGGAACATCCTGACGACGATGCCATATTCCAGCCGCATCTCGTCGAGGAAGTGGAATTGCATCGGGCTTTCGACGAGCAGGCGGAGCGAGACCTTGCAGGCGGTGGGCGATTTGGCGCCGAGGGTCGCCAGCTCCTTCACCGCCCATTCGGAGCCGTCCGACTCCAAAGCGGCGAGGATGTCCTCCAGCCGGTCGGAGGCGAAGCAGCGGTCGATGGCCGCATAATGGCCGACGATCCGGGCCGGCGGCGGCTCGACGCTGGCGGCGCGCAGCGTCGCCTCGACATGCTCGGGGATTTCGATCAGCTTGCGCTTCACATCCTCCAGCCGGTCCGAGGGGATATAATGGGTGGCGAGGCCCAATGCGACGCACTCCGCCCCGTCGAGCCGCGCGCCGGTCAGCGCCAGGAACTGGGCGATGCGCCCGCGCAGGCGCGAGAGGTAGCGCCCGCCGCCGACGTCGGGGAAGAGGCCGATCGAGGTCTCCGGCATGGCGAAGATCGTCCGCTCGGTGGCGATCCGATATTTGCAGGGGCAGGAGATGCCGACTCCGCCGCCCATCACGATCCCGTCCATGAACACCACCCCGCGCTTGGGGTAAGTGTACATGAGGTGGTTCAGCCGATATTCCTGGAAGAAGAAGGCCTGGCCCGCCGCGCCATGGCCCTGGCTTGATCGGGCGATGGTGACGACGTCCCCGCCGGCGCAAAAGCCGCGACCCTCGGCATGGTCAATCAGGACGAGCTTGACCTCCGGCGCGTGCTGCCAGT
>JAXDPD010000001.1:0-30816 GCA_034668505.1 Sphingomonadales bacterium | reverse complement strand
GCGCGCTCGCCTGGGTCGCGTCGTTAAATGCCGCCGCCCGCGCCGCGCCAGGGAAGGTCCAGCGGTCCTGGCGCATATGGCCGTCATAGCGCAGCTCGGCGCGATTGCCGTTGCCGTCGATCACGGTGGTGACCTGGCCGTTCTGGTTATAGGCCCAGGTCGCCTGCGTGCCCTCGACGCTCGTGCCGACCCCGACGCGTAGCTGCAGGCGCTGGCCGGCAAGGTCGTAGACATTGCGGGCGATCCGGTCCGGCCCGAAATCATTTGCGCCGCTCCCCTGCGCGCCGAGGACGCAGGCGGCGGGCACCGTCAGGAACGCGGCATGATTCATCCGCGTCGCTTCGCACAGAAGCTGGCCGCGATCGTCGAACGACCGGTCGACGACGTTGTAGAAGGTGCCGCCCTGCGACAGCACCTCGCGCGCCGGGTTGCGGCGGCCGTCATAGACCGTCTCGGTGCGGCTCAATATGTAGGTGAACGTGGTGCTGTCATGCGCCGGGATCGTGCCGCGCTCGACGACAAGCAGCCTGTCGTCGGAATCGCGATAATAAGAGCGCGCCGCCGGCCGCACCCCGCTCGCGTCGGCCGGGCCGATCTCCCAGGTCCTTCGGCCGTGCACGTCGTAGCGGCTGTAGGCCGCGTCGGCATTCCCCGGCAGCGGCCCGTCGGTCGAGAGCAGGCGGCCCGCCATGTCGTAGGTGTTGACCGTGTCGAGCATCTCGCCGGTGGCGCCGTCGATCCGCCGCTCGCGGGTGACCAGATTGGTGTCGCCCCAATATTGATATTCGGTGCGGATCTCGGCGCTGGTCCCGCAGGTCGTCCCAACGCCGCAAACCCTGACCACGCTCCGCCGGCTGATGCCGGCCGGGCTCGTCGCATAGTCGACGATCGTCCGGCGACGCACCCCGTTGGCGTCGGCGGGGTCGTCCTGTTGGGTGAGCTGGCTGCGGGCATTATAGACATAATCGGTCTGCCGTCCGAGCCCGTCCTGGCCCCAGACCGGCCGCCAGCAGGCCGTGTCGCAGAATTGGGGGGAAGCGGGGAGCGGGTAGTGCGCGCGCTCGGTGATGGTGGCGGGCGAGGTTCCCGAGCCGGGCCTGGCATGCATCGTCCGCTCGGTGACGTTGCCGGCCTCGTCATAGACGACGCTGACCGCATTGCCTTCCGGATAGGTGGCGCGCATGGG
Source organism: Sphingomonadales bacterium (assembly GCA_034668505.1). Classification (GTDB taxonomy): domain Bacteria; phylum Pseudomonadota; class Alphaproteobacteria; order Sphingomonadales; family Sphingomonadaceae; genus Allosphingosinicella. The sequence continues at coordinate 29,630 of JAXDPD010000001.1, read as the reverse complement.
CCGGTACGTTACCGGGTCGATCTGATAGCTGGTCGTCCGGCCGAGCGAATCGGTGATCCCGGTCACCGTGTTGAACTGCCCATAGGGCGGCGGGCCGCCCGTACCCATATGATAGACCTGATTGAAGCCGTTCGGCCCGGTCACGGTCACGCTGTCGTAGAGCCAGGTCAGGGTGCCGGGCGGCTGGTGCGCATTCGCATAGGTGTACGTCCATGGCACGCCGTCGCGCGTCACCGTCTGGACGAGGGGGCTGTTTTGCCAGGATCCGGCGGCGACCTCCAGGGCCGGCGACCCTTCGCCCGGCAGCCGCAGACTCCCCGAGGCGGATTCGACGTTCACGCCGAGCGTGCCTCCGCAGCTCGTGCAGCCATAGGTCCGGTCGTCCGTCGGGTCCGCAATCGTGCTTCCGCTGTCGGTGACCGTGCCGCCATTATAGCTGAGCCGCCGGAGCGGCACCCCGGGCTCGGCGGTGCGAAACAGCGTCGCCGTGCTCGGCGTCCCCCAGGCGGCCTCGCCCTCATCCATATATTGGACAGGATAGGTCAGATCGATATGGTAGCCCATGTTGCTGGCGATGCGCCTGGGCCGGTAGAAATTGCGGGCGAGGCCGGTCAGGCCGCCAATATCGTAAGTGTAGGTGATGATCTCGCCGTTCGGCCAGACGACGCGCGATGCGTAATATTGCAGCTTCCGTCCGCTGGGGCCGAGCTCGTTGAAGTGCAGCTTGTCGAAATAATAACGCGCGCCGCTGCCCGCCTGGCGGTATTCGCGCTCGTCGGGCGGAGCGGGATCGGCATCGATCAGGTAGACGGATCCGGTGCCGGTCACCGAATCGCAGGTGATCCAGACGCAGCGGAACGATTCCGACGCGCTGGCGCCGATATGAACATTGTAATTGCCGATCGCGTTGAAACCGCTGCCGCTGATCGATCCGGTGACGTAGGGGGCGGCGTTCTGCACTCGGTCGAAGCGAAGGTTCGGCGCCGCCGGCACCGACAGCACCGGCCCTTCGATCGTCGTCCGGCCGGTGGCGACGTTGACATCATTGCCGTCGCTCTCGACCCGGATCGGAGAGACGACCGGCGGAGCCTCCTGGCTCTGCGCCGCGGCGAAGCCGGGCCATCCGCCCGACGCCGCGGCCGCCAGCACGACAACGAACTTATGCAATTTCGTGCCGAACCGCTGTCCAGGCTCCGTCCGATTGCCTGCGGTCGGGCTCATGGCGTTCATTTGGGCGAGACCATGTTGACGTTGGTGCGGTTGTCGCCCTTGTCATATTGATATTCGGCCCTGACGCCGTTGTTGACCGAGCCGCCGCGCTCGACCTTCACCAGCCGGCCGCGCGCGTCATAGGTGTAGGTGATCGTCTCGCTCGCCACCGCGGCCGCCGTCACCGCCAATGCCGCCGCCGCCAGCGCGGTCTTGCCGCCGTGCTTCATCCCCCGTCCTCCCCAAGCAGAACGTCGCCGAGTCTTGCACTATTCATAAGCGATAGTGCGGGTCGGCGCGACTCTTTCTTGGGTCTTACATTGGGAAGTCGTAATCTATTGATCCGCAACACATCCCGGATCGATGACGACCCATTGCAAGATACGCCGCAGCCGGCCGCGTGCCCCGTCAGGGCATGGCGCGGGCCGGCGGCCGCCGCGATCCGGCCGCGCCCGGGGGCGTTTCCAGCCGGCCGTCGAACCGGGCGACCTTGCGGCCGGCGCACCACAATTCGGTCGGGATGCCGTCGCGCCGGTCCTGCACGAGGCAGATCGCTTCCCCGTCGTCGGCGGTATGGAATTGCTCCACGCCTTCGATATGGCCGCTCCGAGGGTCGAGAAGATAGAGGCGATAATCAGGCATCGGCCGGTCCCCTGGTCGGTCAAGCCACCCTGGCCGCGAAACGGCGAAAACCGCTTCCGGTTCCGGCGCCGGGCGCGGATTTTGCTCCGGGCGGGCAATTTCGCGGGAGAAGCGGGTTTTCGCGCCCGGCAATCGCACCGGCCCGAAGCGGGATTGGAACCCGAGCGGGCGTTTCAGGTTCATGGGCCATGGAAAACCCGCCGCACGACGAGCCCAGCGAAGTCACCGCCGAAGAGGGCGAGGTGATGATGGACGGGCCCAACGGACATATCGTCTCGTTCACCGCCGACGCCGCTCTGGAGACATCGGAGCGCCTGTTGCGGGGCGGGCTGAAGGCGCACGGACAGATCGTCGAGGCGCGGCGCCGCGCGGGCAAGGGCGATGCGGCTTGAGGCGATGGCGCTGCTGGCGCTGCTCGCCGGATGCTCGGCGCCCGCCGCCGCCCCGGGCGCGCCGCTGGACCGGGCCGGAGCCGAAGCGGGCGCGGTCGAGGTGCGGCGCGGCGGGACGGCGCGGCTCGGCGACATCGCGGTGCGGCCGATCGCGGTAATCGAGGACAGCCGCTGCCCGAGCGACGTCGCGTGCGTCTGGGCGGGGCGGCTGCGGCTGCGGGCGGCGGTCTCGCGGATAGGCGAGATCGAGCTCATATTGGGCCAGCCCTTCGCGCTGCCCGGCGGCGGCAGCCTCATTCTGGTCGCCGCCGCGCCCGCGCCCCGGCACCGGCCGCCGCCGGGCGCCGAGACCGGCCCCGCGACCCGCTTCGCCTTCCGCCGCGAATGAAGCGCTGGCGCGGCGCTAGCGGCAGGGCAGGAAAGGCGGGCCGCCCGATCGGGTGAATCGATGCCGATGGCGAATCGAATGATCGGGCCCGGCTTCCAGCGCCGTCGCCAGGCCCGGGGGAACGTAATAGATGGCCGTGATTCCGTAACGATGGGAATATTCGTAGAGCAACTGGGGGGAATGGCGGCGGCCAAATACGGGCGAGAGATGGTTGATGCTCCAGATCGCCATCTCCTGGCCGGCCACGCGCAGGGCCACCGTCTCGTCGCACCGGCGGTTGACCGCCAGGTCGATCGGCCCGTCGCTTTCGACGCAGAGCATGTCCGGCGTGGAGCAATCCCGAAGAGGATAGGCCCGTCCGCCGACCTCAGCCGTGCCATTGGCGACGACGATCGTCTCCCCGGTTCGTTCGTTGGTCCAGACGTGGCGGGCGGTCATATTCGGAACGAGGCTCCCGGCGGAGCCGGCGCACGACGCAAGGAAAAGAAGGAGGATGGGAAGATAGTTCATCGGCATCCCGCGATAGACGTCCGGCCCGGCCGATCTCGCAGGCGGTTGCTCCCCGAACAAGCGCCCTGTCACCGTCATTCAGCGGCCGACGGCCGCGGGGCTGCCGATCCGCGACACATAGAGCCTGATCGGGCGCCTGAACGGCGTGCAGTGGCTCCGCCCTTGCGCGGCCGCGGCGGAAAAGCATTGTTCCAGGAGGCGGATCCGCCCTTCCACGTGCACGCGGAACGGGCCCGTTGCGACAGCCGTAGCCGGTCCGACGCCCGCCGGTCGCTCAAGAACATCGCCACGTCATAGCGGTTGGACGCACGATCGTAGCCCGGCGGATAGAAGCCGATGCCGGCGCGGTCGGGAATGCCGAGCGCCTCGCCGCAGAATTTGCGCCCGGCAAAGGAGGCCGGGTCGCGGAAGACCGCCGCCAGATCGGATACCTCGCACCCACGGGCGGCGCGCGTGTCGGCCGCGCGCGCGGGCGCCGCGCCGGCCAGAAGCGCGCCAGCCGCCAGAGCGAGCGGGAGCTGCGGCGATGCATATCCGATGCGCTTCATTGCGGCCTCCGCCTTTCCTCGCCTCCCGGCGCGGCCAAATCGCTCAACCGACGATCCTGGTGATCTCGACGCCGACCGCGTTGCAGGCGCCGAAGTCGACATGGCCGCTGGTGACGTCGCGCCGCGCGGTTCCGACCAGGGTCACCATCTGCCCGTCTCGCCGTCTCAGCTGCGGCGCAAGCGGCAGCGTATCGACCAGGGTGACGCAGCCGTCGAAATCATGGTCGCGGCGGGCCTGCCCGGAATGCCACAATTGCCGGGCATGCGAACCGAAGGACAGCTGCCCCCCGCACGAAGACCTCATGCCCATCCAGCGCGGAAATCGAGCTGACGACCTGCCTCGGCGACATCGCCACTTCATCGGCCGGCACGGTTGCGCAGGAGCCAAGGAGCAGCGCGGACAATAAGAACGTCCGACCGACCATCGCCGCGTCTCCACTTGGTGCTGTCTCCGTAATTCATAAGCGATGGTGCATGCCCGCGCGACTCTTTCCTCGATCTTATATTCGGAAATCGCAGTGGATATTCCGCCGGCCGGATCGGGCAGGCGCTCGCCGCCGCTCCGGCGGCCCGCCCGCGAAAAGAAAGGAGGTGACGGGCCCGGGCGGCATGTTATCCAAAGGCGGACCGGCTGGAGAACGACCCGATGACGACGACCCTGTTCGCTTTGGCTGCCGCGCTGGCCGCGCAGACGCTGCCGGCCCCCGGCGCGGTGACCTGGGAGGCGGTGGCCGAGGACAGCGGCGGCCGCTATTCGATCGACCCCACCACCATCGTCCGCGACGGCGACCGGGTGCGCTTCCTGATGCGCGCCCTTGCCGCGCGGGCGGAGGCCGACGGCACCGATTCGGCGGTGGTGCGCTACGTGATCGATTGCCGGGCGCGGACCGCGGGCATGCTGGCGGCCGATTTCTATCGCGGCGACGCCTTCGCCAACGCGCTGGAGATCGGCGCCGAGGATCTCGAGCTGCGGCCGATCGCCGACGGTACCGGCGAGGTCCAGCTGCACCGCCGGGTCTGCGGCGGCTGACGCGGGAGGAGTGACATGGCGACGACGATCTTGCTGGCCGCGCTCGCCGCGCAGACGCTGCCCGCCCCCGGCGCGGTGCGCTGGGAGCGGGTCGCCGAGGAGAGCAGCGGTCCGAGCTTCCTCGATCCGGCCAGCCTCACCCGCGACGGCGACGTCGTCCGCTTCCTCAGCCGCACCGACCGCCGCATCGTCGCCCGCGACGGCATCCACGTGCTGGTGGTGCAGGCGGCGATCGACTGCCGCCGGCGGATGATCGGCTTCAGCGCCGGCGACGCCTATGGCGAAGGCGGGCGCTTCCTCTTTTCGGTCCCCGTCAGACCCGGCGGAGACCGGTTTCAGCCGCTGCCCGCCTCGCCCGGCGTCGATCAGGTCTTCCGGCGCGTCTGCGGCGAGGCCGGGCGCCGCTAGCCGATGCCGGCGGCGGCGAGCCATGAGGGGAGAATGACATGATGACGGCGATCCTGCTGGCCGCGCTCGCCGCGCAGGCGCTGCCCGCCCCGGGCTCGGTGGCGGGCTGGGAGACCCTGCCCGACGATGCGTCGGGCCACAATTTCCTCGACCCGGCCAGCATCAGGCGCGACGGCGACCTCGTCCGAATCATCGTCCGCGGCGTCGCCAGCAGCGTGGGGGCGAGTGGGCTCAAGAGCATGATGATGCGCTTCCGGATCGATTGCCGCCAGCGCACGCTCGGCGTCGAGGCGGCGGACGGCTATGGCGCGGACGGCCGGCTGATCGGATCGCGCGTCGCCCAGCCCACCGAGATGGCGATGACGCCGATCCCCGAAATGGCCAGCCTCGCCGCGCTCGTCGCGCGCGCCTGCCGGCCGGCGGCGCCGGCGAACGCGCCGCGCTGAGGCGGGGCGCGGCGGGCGGTTTTACCTGGCGCGCCCGCAATGCTGGCGGATGGCGATGATCCCCGGGCCGATCGCCGCCGTCATTCTCGCCGCGCCGCACGGGCGCCGGGGGGCGCGGGCCGGAGGAGAGCGAGATGGCCGACAACTGCCCCCATGAAGCGCTCGTCGCCGAGGTGACGCCGAGCGCGGACGGCTGCGAGGACTGCCTGGCGACCGGCTCCTGGTGGGTGCATCTGCGCCTGTGCCGGATCTGCGGCCATGTCGGCTGCTGCGACGACAGCCCCAACCGCCACGCCCGCGCCCATTTCGAGGCGAGCGGCCACCCGGTGATCGAAGGCTACGACCCGCCCGAAGGCTGGGGCTGGTGCTATGTCGACGAGACCGGCTTCGACCTCGGCAACCGCAAGACGCCGCACCCCCGGCCGATCCCGCGGTTCTTCTGACGCGGAGCGCGATACCAAGTCAGCCTATCTGGAACCGCCGGCGAACGGCCATCACCGAAAGAAAGATCAGCACGGCCGAGAGGATCGACTGGACGGTGGCGAGGAGGCGGACCAGCACGGAGCCCAAGGTCGACCCGTCTCCGGTCAGGGCCTGCCGGAAGGCACTATCGTCGGCCACGGCCCAGGGCCCGAACGGAAAGGTGCGGCCGGCGGAATAGCTGATCCCTTCGAACACGGGGGCCAGCGCCTCCCGCGCGGGGCCGATCGGGCGATGGATATCGAGCGCGCCGCTGGCGCCGCCGCCGATCAGGGCATAGACGAGACCGAACATGATCAATGTGGCGAACAAGGCGCCGATCGGTCGCCCGACCGACGCTCCATAGTCGCTCGCCAGGCCGTAGAAATAGGAGACGGCGCGCTCCCAGCGCGGATATTTGGCTTGGTGCCGGCGGGTGCGCAGCTCGAACTGATAGAGCAGGATTTCGCGCTTTTTGTCCGAGGCGCGTTCCATGACGTGGCGCAGCTTGTGGCAGCCGCCGCGCAAGGCATCGAGCCTTTTCTCACCCAGGCGGCGCGCGATTTCGAGCTCGTCCCGGAACAGCGCTTTCGCCTCCCTCTCGGACACCTCATCGATCAGCACGGAACTTTCGAAGATGGCGCCGTCGAAGGCAGCGAAATGCCCGGAGCCCGACCCTTGAAACACGGCCGGGCCCTTGAAGCGCGTGTTGCAGAAGGCCCGCTCATAGGGTGGGGGTGCGCCCGGATAATCGAGGCTTTGGCCGTCCCACTTCATGTTCGTGAAGAAGGCGGCATCGCTGAACTCGGCGCTCGAAAAGGAGAGGCCGCTCGCGAAACGCGCGTGGTCGAAGCTGATGCTGCCCGAAAATCGGGTAGACCCGAACCCGACTGACTCCACGAAAGTGGTGCCTTCAAAAGTACAAGACCCCGACACGCGGCTTTTCTTCATGCCAAACGGCCCAAGAAAGACGCATTGCGAAAAATCGAGATCGCCTTCCACAAGGACGTCGTCGAAGAGGCTCTGGCCGAAGAACTTATTCCATTTGAACTGGCCGTCGCCGCCGATGGCGACTCTGAAGGCCCGCATGCCATCGGCAAAGACATTGAGGGTCAGACTGGCTTTCTCGAACGCCATCCGGAAGAAGACCACCGTCCCCCGGAAAAAGCACGACCTGATGCTCGTCTCGCCGGCAATGCCCGGAAAGGCGACCTCCGAGTCGAAGTAGCAACCTGACAGGTCGGCGTTCAGGATCGGCACGGAGAATTCCATTTTGCCGATCACGAGGTTCCAGAAGCGCGTCGGCGAATGATAGTGGGCGGCCTGGGCGAACCGCTGATTCAGCAGGCCGGCCAGCCGCTCGTGCTGCTCCTTGGTCCATTCGGCCTTCGCCGGCGTTCCGTCGCTCCAATGGAGCGGCACATAAGCGATATGCCAGAGCCGCCCGTCGGGGTCCGGCACCAGCTCGCCGCCCATTTGAGCGTCGTTCCTGATCGTGCCTTGCCGGCTCGAACGCCAATAGGATTGCTGGTTGGCCGGTGCGCCGGTCGATACGATCGCCGGATGGTCGGCCGGACAGGGAAAGGCGGCAAGCCTGTCCCAGCAGAAATCGCCCGTCCACCAGCTTGCCCACCATTCTTCTTCAAACGAAGAGCGGCTCATCGCGGCAACGAATTCCGGTGGGTCGGCCATGCTTCAATCTGCCCCCCAGAGCGGCAAAATGTCCAGCGCCGACCATAGCCACCTTCGGGCCGACACCGGGCCGGGGCGATTCGGGCCGCCTTCGCCTTCCTGGTCTGGCGCGCCCGGCCGGCCGCGGCGAGCGGCCAGACCGGGGCCGAGGATCCGGCGTGGCTCAGGGTGCTCGAGAAGCTCGGACGATGCGACCAATCGGCGGCTGACGAGATCATCGTCTGCGGCCGGCGCAACCAGGACCGCTACCGCCTCCCCGAGCTCGGCCGGCGGGAGCCCGGCGTCGGCGCCGGCAAATTGCGGGGCGAGGCGCCGCGCGCCTCGGCGGAGGTGGCCGCGCCGGGAGGCTGCGGCATCTTCCAGCACCAGCGCCGCTGCAGCCGGGCCGAGATGGAGGAGGCCGGCTATTTCCGGGGCCGCGACCCGGTCAGCTTTCTCGGCGATCTCGTCACGATGCTCGTCGATCCCGACGCCCGAGGTGCGGCCGCCGCCGATCCCATAGGATTTTCCCGGACCGCGACTCGGCGGCGGGCGGGCACCGGGCGCGGCCGACGAATCGGGTCGATTCCGGCCTGAAAAATGAGGTGCGCGCGCGCCGTTCACGTCGCCTTGCCGGGCGTTGCTTCCTACATTTCCCGGCTTAACCCGCAGCAAAGCTTTCGAAATTCGCCAAGCCGAAAAAAGCAACCAGGCAGGTAAAAAGCGCTTGACAGCGTCACGCTGATATGGCACAATTTACACAGGCTGGAGAATTGTAGCCGAATCGCACGGGCCCCTTGGCGGGCCCGTTTTCACGGGTCCCGTTTCGGGGCCCGTTTTTCGTTGGAGCGAAGGAGCCGGCGCGGCGCGAGCCGCGGCCGGCTTTTTCGTGGATACAAGAGGAGGATGAGGATGACGGACGACAAGAGGAAGCGCAGGAAGCCCGAGCCGCGGGGGCAGGCCGGGGGGCGGGGTCGCCAGGCCCGGCGCGACGGCTGGACCGCGGCCAGGCGGGAGATTTTCCTCGACCATTATGCGGAGAACGGCGTTGCGACCGAGGCATGCCGGGCGGCCGGCATGGACGGGGGCGCCGCCTATCGCTTGTGCCGCCGCGATCCGGAGTTCGCCGCGCAATATGCCGAGGCATTCGCGATCTCGAGATCCCGTCTCGAGGAGCTGGCCGTCCTGTTCGCCAAGACCGGGGGGCGGGCGCCGGCCGAGCCGGGCGGGGCACCGCCGCCCGATCTGGCGAATTTCCACCCCGATTTCGCGCTCAGCATCCTGAACCGGGCCCGGCCCAGCACGGCCGGCCGCCGCAGCGGACCGCGCCCGCGCGCCGCCAGCAAGGCCGAGCTGATCGAGACGGCGGTGAAGCTGCTCGGCATGCTGAAGAAGCGCCGGGCAAAAGCGCGGCTGGCAAGGGCGCGGCGGGCAAAGGCGCGGGCGGCCGGCAAATGAACGAGATCAGGACGCTGAAGCGATGGATCGGCGCGTTGGCCGACCGGACCGTGGCGGAGCATCTTTTTGCGGCGCGGCGGATGGGGGCGCCGGCGCTCAGAACTTTGTGCGAGACCTGGGAGCTCTGGGCGCGCAGGGGGCAGGAGGCGCCGAAAGGCGCCTGGCGACTGTGGCTGATGATGACCGGGCGCGGCTATGGCAAGACCCGGGCCGGCGCGGAGATGGTCAGCGCGCTGGCGCGGGCGGACGGGAGGCTTCGGATCGCCCTGGTCGGCGCGACCGCGGCCGAGGTCGAGCGGGTGATGATCCGGGGCCAGAGCGGGCTGCTGGCCGTGGCGCAGACCGGCGAGGAGCCGCGCTGGTCGCCGACCCGGGGCCAGTTCGATTTCGACAGCGGCGCCCAGGCCTTCGTCTATTCCGGGGCCAATCCGGATGGGCTGAGGGGCCCCGAGCATCATTTCGCCTGGTGCGACGAGCTTGCCAAATGGGCCCATCCCGAAGCGGCGTTCGACAATCTGATGCTCGGCCTCAGGCTCGGCAGGGGGGGGCGGGCGCTGATCACGACGACGCCCCGGCCGATCGCCCTGCTGAGGTCGCTGATCGGGCGGTCGGATCTCAAGAAGACCCACGGGCGGACCGAGGACAATGACGCGCTGGGGCAGGATTATCTGGACGACGTCCGCGGCCGCTATGCCGGCACCAGGCTCGAACGGCAGGAGCTGGACGGCGAGCTGATCGAGGATGTCGCGGGAGCTTTGTGGACGCGGGAGGTGGTCACGAAATGTCGCGCGCATGCGCCGGAGGCGTTGGCGCGGGTGGTGGTGGGCGTCGATCCGCCGGCTTCGGCCGGCGGCGACGATTGCGGCATCGTCGTGTGCGGGCTCGGCGGCGACGGCATCGGCTATGTGCTCGAGGATCGCAGCGTCGGCGGGCTGAGCCCCGAAGGCTGGGCGCGCGCGGTGGTGCGGGCGGCGGAGGCCTGGGAGGCCGAGCGCGTGGTCGTCGAGACCAACCAGGGCGGCGAGATGGTCGAGAGCGTGCTGAGGGGCATCGACAGCGCGCTGCCGGTGCGGCCGGTCAGGGCGCGCTACGGCAAGGGGCGGCGGGCCGAGCCGGTCTCGGCCCGGTTCGCGCAGGGCAAGGCGATGTTCGCCGGGGTGTTTGCGGAGCTCGAGGACGAGCTCTGCGGGATGACGGCGACCGGCTATCAAGGGCCGGGGCGAAGCCCGGACCGCGCCGACGCGATGGTCTGGGCGATGGCGGAATTGCTGCTCGGCAAGGACAGGATGCCGCGGGTGCGGATGCTCTAGGCGAGCCTGGCGACGATGAGGGCCGCGAGGAGCGCGACGATCGCGCCGTAGAACGCGACCCAGCGCCAGAAGGCGGCCGGCGACGAGCAGGTGGACGAGCTGGATCGAGGCCAGCACCGCCAGCGCCCCGGCGAGCGGTTGCCAGAAGGAATGAACGGAACCGGACACGTGCCGAGCGAGGCAGCAAGCCGCCGGCGGCGGAACGGACATCGAGGAGAGCGACATGAAATGGTTCGGCCGAAAAGCCGCGCGGGCGACCGGGCGGCCTTTTCTTTTCAGCGGGTGGGCCGGGACGGCCGCGGCGGAGCCCTGGCCCAGAAGCTACGAGGCGCAGGTGCGCGAGGCCTATCTCGGCAACCCCGTGGCGCAGCGGGCGGTGCGGCTGGTGGCGGAGAGCGTCGCCTGGGCGCCGGTTTATGCGAACATCGAGGGCCGCGCCGGCGCGCTCGTGCCGCCGAACCTGCTCGAGACCGTGGCGACGCAGCTTTTGCTGCACGGCAATGGATTCGTGCAGATCGTGCAGGATGCCGAGGCACTGCCCGCCTTGCTGTTCGCGCTGAGGCCCGAGCGGGTGAGCGTCGAGGCGGGGGCGGACGGGTGGCCGGCGGCCTATCTCTACCGGGTCGGCGCCGCGAAGAGCCGGATCGCGGCCAAAGACGGGCTCGGCCGGCCGGGGCTGGTCCATCTGCGCTCGGCCCATCCGCTCGACGACCATTATGGGCTGGGCTGCCTGGGCGCGGCGGCGGGCGCGGTCGCGGTGCACAATGCGGCGGCGAAGTGGAACAAGGCGCTGCTCGACAATGCGGCGCGGCCGTCCGGCGCTTTGGTCCACGATGACGGGCGCGGGGAGATGCTGACCGACGAGCAATTCGCGCGGCTGCGGGCGGAGATGGAGGCGGAATTTGCCGGCGCGCGCAATGCCGGGCGGCCGATGCTGCTCGACGGCGGGCTGAAATGGCAGGCGATGAGCCTCACTCCGGCCGACATGGATTTCGTCGGGCTGAAGGCGGCGGCGGCGCGCGAGATCGCGCTGGCCTTCGGGGTGCCGCCTTTGCTGCTCGGCCTGCCGGGCGACGCGACCTACGCCAATTATCGCGAGGCCAACAAGGCCTTGTGGCGGCTCACCGTGCTGCCGATGGCGGAGCGGATCCTGCGCGGGCTTTCGGACGGGCTGGCGGCGTGGTGGCCGGGGCTCGCGCTCAAGGTCGACGTCGACCAGATCAGCGCGCTCGCCCCGGACCGCGAGCGGCTGTGGCGGCAGGTGAGCGCGGCCGATTTCCTCAGCGACGCGGAGAAACGGGAGATGCTTGGCTTCGGCCCGGGGGCGGACCCGGGGGCCTAGGCGGCGAGCCTAGCGTTCCTTCGAGCCGAAATAGAAGCCGACGACCGAACCGACCAGCCCGACCATCGCGGTGAAGACCGGCGCGATGCTCCCGGTCAGCATTTCCAGCGCGTCCTTCGCCGGTTCGCACCGATCGGTATGGATCCAGCAGTCGACGCTGAACATCAGCGCCACCACCACCACCGCGACGATGACGCCGATCATGATCCACAGCAGGAAATAGGCGATGTTCTTGCGGGTCTCCTCGGGGTCGTAGGGCTGGACGGCGACCGCCGTGCCGGTGGCGGCGGTGCCGCCGGCGCCGGCGCCGGCGCCGCCGGGAGGGGCCGCGTCCGTCCCGTCGGGCGCCGTGGTTTCGTCGAGGCTGATCAGCTCGCCGGTCTGGTCGCCGGGCTTGTCGTCACCGCTCATGGTCGCTCCTTTCCGCCGTCGGCCGGGTCAGGACGTCGGCGTCGCGAAGATCACTTTCTGCATTTGCCCGCTGGGCTTCTTGATGAGCAGCTCGTCGTCGGGCCCCATATTGTCGGCGAGCAGCTTCTCGGTGGCCAGCGCCTGCTGGATGACGGCGTTGGGCTTGGTGCGCCGCTTGCTCGCCAGATGGTGAATGGTCCTGAACTCGTCGTCGGTGAGCTGAATCTTGAACTCCGGCATGGCGACCCCGCTGCAAAGAACGGCAGAATAACCGCGAAAGCAAGCTTTCGCCAGACCCCGGCCGGCCGCGCGCCAACAGAAGGAAAGCAGGCAATGGACAATCAGAATGCGTCGATGCTGGCCCTGCTCGTCGCCCAGGCGGAGGGGCAGGGGGCGGACATGGTGACGCTGCGCGCGTTGATCGAGGAAGCGAGCGGGGTCGGGGCGGAACGCGCGCTCGCCGCGCTCGGGCTCAGGGACGAGCATGCGCGGCGCGACATGGACGATCTGCGCGAATTGCTCAGGGCCTGGCGCGACGCCAAGCGATCGGCGGCGCGCGCGGTCCTGAGCTGGGCGGTGCGCGTCCTGCTGGCGCTGCTGGTCGCGGGGATCGCGGTCAAGGCGGGGCTGCTGGAGCTGATCAGGCGATGAGGTTCGCCGGCTATGCGGCGGTCTTCGGGCGGGCCGACCGCGGCGGCGACGTGATCCGCGCCGGCGCCTTCGCGCGCAGCCTGAAGCGCGGCGCCGGCGCGGTGCCATTGCTCTGGCAGCACGCGCCGGAGCGGCCGATCGGGCGGGTCGACTATCTGAAGGAGGACAAACGCGGGCTGCGCGTGATCGGGCGCCTCTCGGACGGCGCGGCGGGGCGCGAGGCGGCGGCGTTGCTGAAGGACGGCGCGGTCAGGGGCCTGAGCTTCGGCTATCGCGTGCGCGAGGCGAAAGGAGAGGGGCCCAGGGAGTTGGTCGAGCTCGAGCTGGTCGAGATCAGCCTGGTGACCCTGCCGATGCAGCCGAGGGCGCTTGTGCATGCGGTGGAGCGCGGGGTAGCCGACGGCGCATGATCAGGGCCGTCGCATTGCTGATCGCCGCGCTTTCGGGCTGCGGGCCGGGCGCGCGCGACGCGCCGGTCGACCGGCAGAGCGCGGAGCGGCCGCCGAGGCGCGCGGCGCAGGAGAGCGGCCCCTGCGCCGGGCCGATCAGCGAGGAGGGCCTGGCGAATTGCGACTTCGCGCCGGCCGAGCGGATGCGCGGCGTCTGGGTGACGGGGTTCGAGCGATCGGACTATGTGCCCGGCGGCACCGGGGGGAGGGCGGACGGCGATCCGGGCCCGCCCCGCGCCTGGCTCGCCTTCGCGCCCGGCGCCTCTCCCGATCCGGCGCTGCGCGCGGAGCTTGACGCGCTGCGCGCGACCGCCGCGGTCGACATCGAGTTCATCGGCCGCCGCGCGCGGCCGCCGGGCTGATCGCCTGACGTTTCGAAAATTCCGAGTTCCCGAGATCCCGGATTCCGTCCGGGACGACGGATTCGTGCGTGCAAATTCAACCAAGGAGAGAAGACCATGTTGGAAGTGAAGGCGGATGCGCTGGAGGCGTCGTTCGAGGCGCTGGAGCGCGAGGATGAGGATGTCGCGGCGCTGCGCGAGGAAGTCGCGGGGCTGAAGGCGCGGATCGACGCGCAGGCGGTGGCCGGCGCCCGCCCGGCCTTGGCGGGCGCGAAGAGCGAGGCATCGCCCTTCGTCGAGCGCTATCTCAGGAAGGGGCTCGAGGCGAGCGTCGAGCTGAAGGCTTTGTCGGGCGCGACCGACGCGGCCGGCGGCTATGCGGTGCCCGAGGAGCTCGACTCGCAGATCGACAAGGCGCTGACCGCGATCTCGCCGATCCGCGCCATCGCCAATGTCGTCAGGGTCGGCACCGCCGGCTACCGCAAGCTCGTCACCACCGGCGGCACGCCCTCGGGCTGGGTCGCCGAGACGGCGGGGCGGCCGGAGACCGACACGCCGGTCTTCCAGGAGATCGCGCCGCCCTTCGGCGAGCTCTACGCCAATCCGGCGGCGAGCCAGGCGATGCTCGACGATGCCGCGTTCGACGTCGAGGCCTGGCTGGCCAGCGAGATCGCGACCGAGTTCGCGCGGGCCGAAGGCGCGGCCTTCGTCGCCGGCAACGGCGCCAGCCGGCCCAAGGGCTTCCTCGCCGCGCCGAACAGCGACGAGGATGACGGCGCGCGCGATTTCGGGACTCTGCAATATCTCGAGACCGGCGTCGCCGGCGGCTTCGCGGCGTCGAACCCGCAGGACAGGCTGATCGACCTCGTCCAGGCGCTGCGCTCGCCCTACCGGCAGGGCGCGGTGTTCGTGATGAACTCGGCGACCGCGGCGCGGATCCGCAAGTTCAAGACGGACGACGGCGCCTTCCTGTGGCAGCCGGGGCTGGTGGCGGGGCAGCCCGACACCTTGCTCGGCTATCCGGTGGTCGAGGCCGAGGACATGCCCGACGTGGCGGCGAATTCGCTGTCGATCGCGTTCGGCAATTTCCGGGCCGGCTATCTGATCGCCGAGCGCTCGGAGACTCAGATCCTGAGGGACCCGTACACCAACAAGCCGTTCGTCCATTTCTACGCGACCAAGCGGGTCGGCGGGCAGGTGATGAACGCGGAGGCGATCAAGCTGCTGAAGTTCAGCGCGTAGACTCCGTCCCGTTGCGGTGGCCGCTGTTCCCCGGCGGAAGCCGGGGTCCAATCCCGCCGACCGTGCCGCTGGGCCCCGGCTTTCGCCGGGGAACAAAGGAGACGGGGAACAAGGGGGACGGGGGAGGGCGAGCTGGGGAGCGGCAACGGCCTGGTCAGGCTGCCGCTCTCCTCCTCGGCCGACGGCCGCATCGTCGATTTCTCGCCGGGGCTGAAGACGGTCGCCCTGACCGTCGCCGGCGGCAGCCGACGGGCGGCGCCGCGCGCGCGGCGCGGCCCTGAACGAGGAAAGATCCGATGAGCTTCTATCTGAAGGACCCGCAATCGCGGGTCGATTATGCGATCGACTGGGCGGCCTATCTGGACGGGGAGACGATCGTCTCCAGCCTGTGGGCGGTCGCGCCCGTCGAACTTGGCGGGATCGCGGTCGACGAGGACAGCTTCACGCCGAGCCGGACCGCGGCGCGGCTGACCGGCGGCATCGTCGGCCATTGCTACAGCATCTCCAATCGGGTGACGCTCTCCGACGGCTCGTCCGACGCGCGCTCGATCGCCTTGCGCGTGGAGGACAAGTGATGGGCAGGATCAGCGCCGAGGCGCCGCCCTTGCCGATCGCGCTCGCCGAATTGAAGGCGTTCCTCAGGCTGAGCGTCGGCGACGAGGATGCCTTGCTCGCCGGGCTGGCGCGCGCGGCGGCGGACATGTGCGAGGCCTTTACCGGCCGCGCGCTGATCGACCGCGCGGTCGCGGAAGTGCTGGCCGCGTCGACCCGCTGGACCAGGCTCGGCGCGGCGCCGGTGCGGTCGATCGAGGGCGTCGCCGCGCTCGACGGGGACGGCGAAGCGAGCCCGCTGGCGGCGGGCGGCTATGCGATCGACCTCGACGCCGCCGGCGACGGCTGGGTGCGGGTGCTCGACGCCGGGCCTTCGACAGGCTCTGGACAGGCGGCGCGGCTGCTCGTCTCCTACCGCGCCGGGATGGCGGCGGAGCCGAACGGGGTGCCCGAGACGCTCCGGCACGGCATCGTCCGGCTGGCGGCGCATCTCTACACCCACCGGGACCAGGCGGAGCAGGCCGGGCCGCCGGCCGCGGTGACGGCCTTGTGGCGCCCCTGGCGGCGCCTCCGTTTGCGATAGGATCGGGACCATGTTCGAGACATTGGCGATGCGCGCGGCGCGGGCCGCGAAACGGCGGGCGGACGCGCGCGCCGCGGCGCTGGCGGACGAGATGCGCGCGGCGCTGCCGCCCGACATCGGCGTCGCCGCGGATGACGGGGGCGTGCGGCTTTCGGGGCCGGCGCTCCGGCGGCGGCGGGCGCTCGAGGCAATGCTGCGCTGGACGATCGCGGGGGCGGGGCGATGAAGGGCGCGGGCGAGGCGCTGGCCGAGGCGGCGATGGTTGCGCTGAACGCGGTGGCCGGGCTCAACGGCGCCTATGACGGGCCGCCGCTGACCGGCGCCTTTCCTTATGCCCGGATCGAGGCGGGGCCGGAAAGCGACTGGAGCCACAAGAGCGGCGCGGGGCGCGAGCTGCGGCTGGCGGTCATCCTCCACGACCAGGGGGAGCGGCCGGCGCGGCTGCGCGCGCTGATGGGCGCCGCCGAAGCCGCGGCCGGCGCGATTCCGCCGGACCTGGACGGCTGGCGGCTGATCAATCTGGTGTTCCTGCGCAGCTCCTTGCTGCGCGAAAAGGGCGCAGCATGGGCCGCGGCGATCGAATATCGCGCGCGGCTGCTGAAGGATTAGGCTGTATCGACATTCAAGCCCAAGTCACTCGTTTGGGTCACTCGTCTGGCTGGGAATTTCCTTCCCGTCACCCCCGCGAAAGCGGGGGTCCAGCTTCTTTCCTCCCATCAGTCATGAAAGGAGATGGATCCCGCTTTCGCGGGAATGACGATAGAGACTGAATGTCGATACAGCCTAGGACTCGCGGAGTCAGGCCGGGGGAAGCCGGGAGCGACGACCACCGAAGGAAGGGAATCGGCACGCGGCCGATTCGGGAGAACCTAATTCGGGCTCGAGGCGGTCTGCGGCGCGGGGGGTTGCTGCGCCGCGGCTTGCGCGGCCGGTTGCGCCCCGGTTTGGCCGGCCGGCTGCGCCGGGGTTTGCGCCGCGGTTTGCGCGGCCGCCGCGCCGCCGGGCGGCGTGGCCGGCTGGGCCATTTCGTACCGCTCGCGGAAATTGGTCCGCGCGTCGTCGATCTCCATGGTCGCCGATTCCCGGGCGTCGGCGGCGCTCATCCGCGACGCCGTCTCGCGCCGGATCACGGCGTCGCGATAGGCCTGCTCCTGCGTGCTGCACTGCTGCGGATAGGCCGTGGTGAACTCGGTGACGGCCATGCGCGCGGAGAGGCTGCGGTCGACATAGGTGCGCAGGCAGCCGGTAAAGGCTTCGCGCGCGGCCCGAGTCGTGTCGGCCGGCTGCATCGAGGCAGCCATGGCCACGGCGAGAACAGATGAAATCATGGTGAATTCCCATCCATCCAAGAGTTTGATGAGCAAGGAGAATGATGCATGAGCGCGGAAAAAGGAAGCGCCTTTTTGCTGAAGGTGGGCGATGGCGCCACGCCGCCGGTCTTCGCCACCGTGGCGGGGCTGCGCACCACCCAGCTTTCGGTCAATGGCGAGGCGGTCAACATCACCAGCAAGGATTCGGGCGGCTGGCGCGAATTGCTGTCGGGGGCGGGCGTGCGCTCGGTCTCGGTGGCGGGCAGCGGCATCTTCACCGGCTCGGCCGCGGAGACGCGGATCAAGGCCAATGCGCTGGCCGGCCTGATCGACGATTACGAGCTCAGCTTCGAGAGCGGCGAGCGGATGCGCGGGCGCTTCCTGCTGACCCGGCTCGATTATGCCGGCGACCACAATGGCGAGCGCAGCTATGCGCTTGCCCTCGAAAGCTCCGGCGCGGTGGTGGCGGAATGACTCGCGCGGCGAATCCGGCGCGCGGCGAGGCCAGCCTGAATGTCGCCGGCGCGGCGATCCTGCTGCGGCCGAGCTTTGCAGCATTGGTCGCGGCCGAGGAGGAATTGGGGCCGCTCTTCGCCTTGGTCGAACGGGCGGCCGAGGGGCGGCTCACCCTGGCGGAAATGACCGCCCTCTTCTTCCATTGCGCGGAAGCGCGGCCGGACGGCTGCACCCGCGAGCGGATCGGCCAGGCGATCGCCGAAACCGGCCTCGCCAAAGCGACGCCGGCGCTGAAGGCGCTGCTGACCCAGATCCTGCAGGGCCGTGATTGAAGCCCATGCCCCGGTTTAGCGACGCGGCGGCGCGGCTGGCGGGGATTGCGGGCGCCCTGCTCGGCTGGCGGCCGGACGAATTCTGGAACGCGACGCCGGCGGAGCTGGCGGCGGTGCTCGGCGCGATGAGCGGCGGCGATGCGCCCAAGGCAGACGGCGCCGATCTGGCGCGGCTGAAGGAGATGTTTCCAGATGGATGAAGAGATCGAGACCCTGCTGGTCAGGGTCCGCGCCGACACTTCGGTGTTCGCGCGCGACGTGGCGGCGATGCGGGCCGAATTGGCGGGGCCGTTCGCGGCCGGCGCCGACCAGGCCGGGCGGATGCTGGAGAACGCCTTGGTGCGCGCGCTGCGCACGGGCAAGCTCGGCTTCGAGGATTTGAAAAGGGTGGCGCTGTCGGCGATGGCCGAGATCGCCTCGGCGGCGATCGGGAACGGGCTCAAGAGCCTGTTCGGCGGCGGCGGGGGCGGCGGCCTCGGCGGACTGATCGGCACGATCCTCGGATCGATGCTGGGGTCGCCGGGCAAGGCGATCGGCGGGCCGGTCTCGCCGGGCCGCGCCTATCTGGTCGGCGAGCGCGGGCCGGAATATTTCGTGCCGACGTCGGCGGGGCGAATCGACGCGCCGCGCGCATCGGGCCCGCGCGAGCTTCGGCTCAGCATCACGGTCAGCGCGCCGGCGGGCAGCGAGGCGCAGGCGCTGAAGGCGTCGAGCCGGCAGGTGGCGCGGGCGGTTCGCCAGACCTTGCTCCGGGCGGATTAGCGCCGCCGGAGCTGCCTGGTGGCGCAGCTCGGCTTCGGCGACTCCGGCGATTGGACGAGGATCAGCGCCGCGCCCTCGGGCACGCGGCCAAATCGGGGAAGGCCTTCGTCCAGGCCGATCAGCCGGATGCGATCCGCCGCAATGCCGCGGCCGACCAGGAAGCGGCGGATCGTTGCCTCGCGGCGCTGCGTCCGCCCGGCAGCGCACAAGTCGGTGCGACAGCGCGTCTCGGGAGCGTAGATGGCCATCCTGTATCGAGGATCGCGCTTCATCGACGCAATGTCGACGAAGCGTTCGAGCGCTTCGCGACTCGATTCGTCCAGAACTCCCCGTGAGGCGGAGGCGGGGAGGATCATCGCCGCGCATGACGAGATCTGGGGCTGCGCCCGCGCATGAGCGGGCAGGAGCAAAGCCGCGATCAGGAGGCCGAGGATATTCACCAGGCCGATCCTAGGGGACCGGCGCCGGCTCAGGAAGGCGGAACGTGAAGCGCGGCAGGGGGGCAGCTAGGCGCCGCGCCGGCCGGACTTTCGACGGTGACCGAAGCGGCGGTGGTCCATCGCCCGGCCAGGTCCAAGCGGCGCCTGGCGGCGGCTTCCACGGCGTCGGTTCCAGGCGGAAAGGGATAATCGGCATGCTCGCCCAATTGCAGGACGCGGATGCGGTCCTCGTCGAGGCCGGCGCCGACGAGGTGAGCCCGGATCACCTCGCCGCGCAGCCGCGTGGCGAGGATGTTGGAGGTCGTGCCGCGATCGAATCCGTAGGGCGCGAAGACGACGTAGCGGATCCGGTAATCGTCGCCCCGGTGGGCGCGCGCGAAGCGGCGCAGCGCGGCGACCGCTTCGTCGTCGAGGACGGCGGCGCGCAGGCCCGACACCGGGACGGCCGCGCCCAGGCACCGCGACACGCCCGCGCCGGCCGGCGGGGCGAAGGCCAATGCGGTTGCGAGCAGGGGAATGACGGACGGCATCGGCGGCATCTGGCCCGCCGCGAGCTTAGCCGGGGATGAACATGGGACATTGGCTGGCGCCGCCGGGCGGCGCGAGGGCGCTCGGGCACGTGAAGCGATTCGATGCGCGCTACTGGACCGTCAATTTCCCGCGGCCGATGATGGCCTCGGCGGTGACGATCGCGCCGGACGCGCTTCGCGTCGATGCCCTGTTCTACAACAAGGACGAGCTGGCCGGGCTGATCTGGGAAGCGGAGGACCGGTGGGATCATGTCTTGCTGGCTTATGAGACGGCGCGGGATTTCCGGCGGTGCCGGCTTCGCTTCCGCTGGCGCTCGGCAGGGCTGAAGCCGCTCGACGCGGTGCACGGGCCGACCCTGACCGTCGAGGGGCGCGACTCGGACGGGGCGGTGCGCAGCTGGTATGTGCGGCTGTGGAACTATGCCGACGGCGCGCCCGACGACGCGGCGGTCGACCTGGATTTCGGGGCGATGGCGGGCGGCTGGGAAGCGGACGATCCGCTCTGGGCGGGCGACGTCGACCGGATGTTCGTGTCGCTGGTCGCGCCGGATTACGATGCGACGGACGGGCCGCTCGCGGCGCCCGCGCAGGGCTGGGCGGAGCTGAGCGGGATCGCCTGCGACGGCTCGGGCTCGGTGCTGGCGATCGGCGACCTGCTGGTGCCCGGGCACAAGCTGCGGATCGCGACCGGCTATGACGATCTCTATCACCTGACGCCGGCGCGGCTGCTCAGGAACGCGCTGCAGCTCGGCTATCGCGCGCTGATCAACCATTATGTCGGGATGAGCCATTATTTCTGGCTCGGCGGGGACGGTTTGGTCGAGGACGGCCTCAACGGACCCTGCGCGGCCTGGCATGCGGACTTTCTGGCGCGGGCCAAGGCGATGGGTTTCGAGGTGATCCTGTCGTTGAGCTACGAATTGCTCGATTTGCATTGCCCGGAGGCCTGGAAGCAAAGGGCGGAGAATGGCGACCCGGCGCTGACGGCATGGGAGCCGCCTTCGGCCCTGCTGTCCCCGGCCAATAATGCGGCGATGGCCTGGCTGCGGGACGTGGCGCGGGCCTTCGCCGCTTTGGCGGTGGCGGCGGGCCAGCCGGTCCGCTTCCAGGTCGGCGAGCCCTGGTGGTGGGTGATGCCCGATGGCCGGATCTGCCTCTACGACGCGGCGGCGGTGGCGGCGTTCGACCCGGTGCCGATCGCCGATGTCGGGGCGGCGCTCGACGCGGGGCAGCGCGCGACGCTCGACGATGCCGGCGCTGCCCTCGCCGCCTCGACCGCGGCCTTGTGCGCCGCAGTCCGGGACGAGGCGCCGGGCGCGTCGTGCCTGCTGCTCGTCTATCTGCCGGCGGTGCTCGGCGCGGCCGAGGTGAAGCGGGCCAATGCGCCTCTGGGCTGGGCGGCGCCGGCCTTCGATGCGCTGCAGATCGAGGATTATGACTGGGTGATCGCCGGGCGCACGGGCGCGGCCGGGGCCGGCGCCGCGGCGATGGCGGCGCGGCTCGGCTATCCGGTCGGGGACCAGCATTATTTCGCCGGCTTCGTGCTCGAGGGCGGGGACAGCCATCTCTGGCCGCGGATCGCGGCGGCGGCCGACGCGGCGGCGCGGCGCGGGGCGGCGGAAGTCTTCCTCTGGGCGCTGCCGCAAGTGCTGCGCGACGGCTTCGTGCATTTCGATTTGGGAGCAGCAGAGATGGACGCCTTCGAGGACGTATCGTTTCCGATCGCGCTCGGCCGCGTGGCCGGCGTCGAGGCGGCCTTCTCGACCGCGATCGTGACCGTGGCGGGCGGCGCCGAGCAGCGCAATTCGGAATGGGCGGACGCGCGGCTCAGCTTCGACGCCGGGCCGGGCCTGCGCGGCGAGGACGATCTGCACGCGCTGATCGCCTTCTTCCGCGCCAGGCGCGGGGCGGCGGTCGGGTTCCGGCTCGAAGACCCGCTCGACCATAGCTCGAACGCGATGGTCGGGGCACCGGGGGCGGCGGATCAGATGCTCGGCACGGGCGACGGCGTGAGGACCGAGTTCCCGCTGATCAAGGCCTATGGCGCGCAGATCCGCCGCATCACCCGGCCGGTGGCGGGGACGGCGCTTGTTTCGGTGGACGGGGAGGAGAGGGTGAGCGGCTGGACTTTGGCCGGCAAGGGCGTGGTCGCGTTCGATGCGGCGCCGGCGGCGGGCGCTGCGGTCCGCGCCGGCTTCCGCTTCGACGTGCCGGTGCGCTTCGCCGAGGACCGGCTCAGCCTCAGCCGCGCGACCTTCGCGGCGGGCGAGATCCCCTCGGTGCCGCTGATCGAGATCAGGGAATAGAAGATGCCGGATTTCCTCGAACGCGACCTTGCGACCATCGCCTTGTGCTGGCGGCTGGAGCGACGGGACGGGGTGACTTTGGGCTTCACCACGCACGACCGCGATCTGGAGAGGGACGGGCTCGTCTACCGCGCCGCGCCGGGCATGCTGCCCTCGGCGATCAGCGTCTCGGACGGGTTCGACGCGGATATGGTCGACATAAAGGGCGCGCTGACCGGCGATGCGATCAAGGCCGCCGACCTCGCGGCCGGGCGCTGGGACGGGGCCCAGGTGCGGATCTTCATGGTCGATTGGGAGGCGCCCGACGGCGACGTCTTTCCGGTGGCGCGCGGCGAGCTCGGCGAGGTCTCGGTCAAGGGCGCGGCGTTCGAAGCCGAATTGCGCGGCCCCACCGCCTTGCTCGACGCGCCCGTGGTCGAGCAGACGTCGCCCGAATGCCGGGCCGCGCTCGGCGACAAGAGGTGCCGGGTCGACATGGCCGGGCGGAGGCGGCTGACCCGGATCGCCGCGATCGTCGCCGCGGATGTCGTCGAGGTCGAGGCGGCGGCGGCGGGCAATGCCCATGGCGGCGGCCGGCTGCGCTGGATCGGCGGCGCCAATAGCGGCCTCGAAAGCGCGATCCTGCGGTCGGAGGACGAACGGCTGACCCTGCCCGAGCCGCCGCCCGCGCCGCCGGCGATCGGCGACCGAGTCGAGATAGAGGAGGGGTGCGACAAGAGGCTCGTCACCTGCGCCGCGCGATTCGGCAATGGAATCAATTTCCGCGGCGAGCCGCACCTGCCCGGCGTGGATCTGCTGACGCGCTATCCCGGGGCCTGAAGGCCCCACCACCCGACCCCCTGCCGCGCGCGGAGGGGGCTTTCACGAAGGAGAAGGACCATGCGGCTGCGTGCTTGCATTGGACTCATGTTGCTCGGGCTGACCGCCTGCCAGGGCCTGCCGTCGATCGTGCGGATCGAAGTCGACGGCAGCACCCTGCGCTTCGACAAGAAGCCGGACCCTCCGGCGCCGGACACGCCGGCGTCCAACCAGTCGGCGGACGATGACGGCGCCCGCTGAGCGCGTCGTCGCACGGGCCCGGGCGCTGATCGGCGTCAAGTTCCGGCCGCAGGGCCGGTCGGCGGCGCGCGGGCTCGACTGCATCGGCGTGGTGGCCGCGGCGATCGACGTCCGGACTCCGCCCGCCGACTATGCGCTGCGTGGCGGATCGGCGGCGCGGCTGGCCGAGGGGCTGGCCGCGGCCGGGCTGCGCCCCGTCGCGGCGGCCCGGCCCGGCGACGTACTCGTGCTCGTGCCGGGGCCGGCCCAGCTCCACCTCGGCATCTTCACCGGGGACGGGATCGTCCATGGCGACGCCGGCCTGCGGCGCGTGGTCGAGCGGCCGGGGCCGGCGCCCTGGCCGGTGGCGAGCATCTGGCGGATCGGAGAGGATATATGGCGACTTTGATCCTGACCGCGGTCGGCACCATCGTCGGCGGGCCGATCGGCGGCGCGATCGGCGCGGCGCTCGGCCAGCAGGTCGACCAGCGCCTGTTCGCGCCCAAGGGCCGGCAGGGGCCGCGGCTGGGCGAGCTCGCGGTGCAGACCTCGTCCTACGGCACGGCGATCCCCCGGATCTTCGGGACGATGCGGGTCGCCGGGACGGTGATCTGGTCGACCGATTTGGCCGAGCATCGCTCGACCAGCGGCGACAAGGGCCGGCCCAAGGTGACGAGCTATTCCTATTCGGCGAGCTTCGCGGTGGCCTTGTCGGCGCGCCGGGTGGCGGCGGTGCGGCGGATCTGGGCGGACGGCAAGCTGCTGCGCGGCGCCGCCGGCGACTTCAAGAGCGCGACCGGCTTTCGCCTCCATGCCGGCGACGAGGACCAAGCGCCCGACCCCTTGATCGCCGCCGCGGAAGGGGCGGAGCAGGCACCGGCCTTTCGCGGGCTCGCTTATGTTCTGTTCGAGGATTTCCAGCTCGAGGATTACGGCAACCGGATTCCGTCGCTGACCTTCGAGGTCGAGGCCGACGGCGGCGCGGTGGCGATCGGCGCGATCGCGGAGGAACTGGGCGGCGGCGCGGTGGCCGCGGGGCCGGCGCCCGCGCTCACCGGCTATGCCGCGAGCGGGGACAGCGTGCGCGGCGCGCTCGAAGCGCTCGCCGACGTGGTGCCGCTGTCGCTGTTCGACGCGGGCGCGGCCTTGCGGCTGACGGCCGAAACGGGGGAGACGCTGCCCTGGCCGGCCGCGGCGGAGAGCGAGCGGCCGGAATTCGTGCGCCGGGGGCAGAGCGCCCTGCCCGGCGAGGCGAGCATCGCCTATCACGATGAAGGGCGCGACTATCAGACCGGATTGCAGCGCGCGGTCCGCGCCGGCGGGCGCAGCGCCGACCATCGCGCTTTGCCGGCGGTGCTCTCGGCGGGCGCCGCCAAGGCGCTGGCAGAGTATCGCCTCGCCGCGCTCTGGGCCGGGCGGGTGAGCGCCAAGGCCGTTCTGGCCTGGCGCGCCGCCGCGTTGCGCCCGGGCAGCCATGTCGAGATCGAAGGGCAGGCGGGCTTGTGGAAGGTCGCGCGCTGGACGCTGGGGCCGATGGTCGCGACGCTCGATCTGGTCCGGGTTTCGGGAGCGGAGGCGCCGGACCTGGTCGCGGCGAGCCCCGGCCGGGCAGTGAGCGAAAACGATCTGCCGCATGGGCCGACGACGGCCCGGCTGCTCGACCTTCCGCTCGGCGACGGGCTGGAGACCAGGCCTCTGCTCTACGTCGCGGCGGCGGGAGCGAGCGAGGGCTGGCGCCGGGCCGCGCTCAGCGCGAGCTACGATTCGGGCGCGAGCTGGCAGGATGAAGGCGGCACGGCGGCGCCGGCGGCGATGGGGGTGACGCTGAGCGCGCTGCCGGCGGCGGGCTCGGCCCTGATCGATTCGCGATCGGCGCTCGAGATCGAGCTGCTCGGCGAGGCGATGTGGCTGGAGGGGCGGAGCGACGATCTGCTGGCCGGCGGCGCCAACCTGGCGGCGATCGGCGACGAACTCGTCCAGTTCGGCACGGCCGAGGCGCTGGGCGACCGGCGCTTCCGGATCTCGCGCCTGCTGCGCGGCCGGCGCGGCACCGAATATGCGGCGGCGGGCCACGCGGCCGGCGAGCCCTTCACCCTGATTGCGCGCGATGCCTTGGTGACGATCGAGGCGCCGGCGGGCTCGGCGGGTGGGGAGGCACGGATATTGGCGAGCGGCGTCGGCGATCCCGTGGCCGCCACGGCCGCGCGCGCGATCGATGCGGCGGTGCTGCGCCCGCCCAGCCCCGTCCATCTCGCCGCGCGCGAAGCCGGAAGCGGCGATCTCGCCATCTCCTGGGTGCGGCGCAGCCGGCAGGGCTGGTCCTGGGTGAGCGGCGCCGACACGCCGCTCGGCGAGGAGGCCGAGCGCTACCGGCTGGTCATCGCCGGCCTGGGGTTCGAGCGGAGCGCGGACCCGACCGAGCCGGCCTATCTCTATACCGCCGCCGATCGGGCGCTGGACGGCGGCGGCCCGATTTCGATTTCGGTTTCGCAGATCGGCAGCCTCGCCGCCTCGCGGCCGGCGCTGCTGGACGTGGCTTGAGAATCCCGGGAGAGTAACATGACCGACACCAGCCCACGCTTCCTTCTACCCTTCATCCTGCCGGGCCAGGCGCAGAAGGAAGCCTATCATAACGAGGCGCTGACCCTGATCGACGCCGCCCTGCACGCCCAGATCGAGGCGCCTCCGCTCGACGAGGTCCCCGACGAACCCGAGCCCGGCCAGTGCTGGATCGCCGGCGCAGGCGCGGGCGGCGCCTGGGCCGGAAAAGCCGACTCTCTGGCCTGCTGGACGGCGGGCGGCTGGCGGTTCGTTTCACCGCGTCCCGGCATGCTGGCCTGGAACATTGATCCAGGTTACTGGCTCTATTGGACCGGGAGCGCCTGGAGCGCGGGGGCGTGGCCCGCAACGGCGCTCGTCATCGCCGGGCAGCAGGTCGTCGGGCCGCGCCTGCCGGACGTGCCAAGTCCTTCAGGTGGAACGATTATCGACGCCGAAGCGCGGGCCGCGGTGGACGCACTCATTGCGACATTAAAGTCACATGGCCTGATCGAATGACAAAAGCGCTTTTCCCGTGCAACCGGAGGCGTTAGGCAACGTTTCGACCCTGACTGGTCATCCGCGGTTCATCTTCCAGATGCGCTGCGGCTTTTCAGCAACAGGTGAGGGGCTAAGCGTGCTTGCGTGGAAACCCCGGTTACCGTAAGAGGTTCACGTCGTTCCCACTCGGGACGCAGCAGAAGAAGGGGAAGATTATGCGGAAGCTCGCCATTGTTGTGGCGCTGTCGTCAACCGTGCTCGCAACTCCGGCACTTGCGCGCAACAGCGCCTGGTATGTCGGAGGCGATTTCGGCGCGCTGATCGTCGAGGACATCGATTTCGATTTCGGCATCACTCCGACGATCCCGAGCTCGTCATCGGCTCAGATTGCGATCAATCACGACTACGGCTATGACGCCGCGCTGTTCGTCGGCTATGATCTCGGCGCGTTCCGCATCGAGGCGGAAGTCGCCTACAAGCGGGCCAGGGTGGATGACATCGAGACTTCGGTGCGCTTCCCGGGCCAGGGCGGCGGCCTTCCGGGCGGCTCCATCACTCCCGACATTTTCCCGGCCGGCGGCGGGCGCACGAGCGCGCTCAGCTTCATGATCAACGGCTTGCTGGACTTCGGCGACGACGACGGCATTAGCGGCTTCGTCGGCGGCGGCGTCGGCATGGCGCGCGTCGACTATAACAACGTCCGCGCCTATTCGAACCAGGCGGCGGCGATCGACGATTCCGACACGCGCTTCGCGTGGCAGGTCGTGGCCGGCGTTCGCCAGGCGATCAGCGACAATGTCGACATCACCATCCGTTACCGCTTCTTCAACGCCGACAACATCCGGACCGTGGACTTCCGCGGCTTCGAGTCGGACTCGCGGTTCCGGTCGCACAGCTTGCTCGGCGGCATCACCTTCAACTTCGGTGCGCCGCCGCCGCCGGTCGTGATTCCCGAGTGCCCGCCGGGCTGGACCCGCGACGGCAATGGCGTGTGCCAGGAGCCGGAGCGTCCGCCCGAAACCAAGCAATGCCCTGACGGCTCGGTCATCCCGGTCGCCCAGGAATGCCCGCGGATCGAAGTCCGCTATCCCGGTCCGTTCATCGTGTTCTTCGATTGGGACAAGGACGAGATCACGCCGGCAGCGGCCGCGATCCTCGACAATGCGGCGGCCGGCTATCAGCAGGTCGGCTCGGCCTCGGTGGTTCTCGCCGGTCACGCCGACCGTTCGGGCTCCGACGAGTATAATGTCGGCCTGTCGCAGCGTCGCGCCAACAACGTCCGCGCCTATCTGGCCGGCCGTGGCGTTCCCGATGCCGCGATCACGTCCGAAGCTTATGGCGAAAGCCGCCCGCTGGTCGATACGGCCGACGGCGTCCGCGAGCCGCAGAACCGGCGCGTGGAAATCACCTTCGGCCCCGGCTCCGGCTGGTAAGAAGGGGCTTCGCCGCTTCGGCGGCGAGCGCCACGAAATATGGGGCCGGCCTTCGGGCCGGCCCCTTTTTTTGTCCGCTTTTCGTCCGCGGCGGTTGTCCGCCGGCTCAGGCGGAGGGCGGCATGAGGCCAAACACCCTGTTCCGCTTGCCCCCGCTTTGATAACGGGTCCGTGACCCCCACAGCTTCAGGACCCCTTGAATGCGCATCGCGATCATCGGAACCGGCTATGTCGGCCTGGTTTCCGGCGCCTGCTTCTCCGACTTCGGTCACCACGTCACCTGCGTCGACAAGGACGCGGCGAAGATCGGCGCGCTCGAGCGTGGAATCATGCCGATCTTCGAGCCCGGCCTCGACCAGCTCGTCGCGCGCAACGTCGCCGCCGGGCGGCTGGCCTTCACCACCGGGCTGGCGGCGGCGGTCGCCGATGCGGAGGCGGTGTTCATCGCGGTGGGAACGCCGTCGCGCCGCGGCGACGGCCACGCCGATCTTTCCTACGTCTATGGCGCGGCGCGCGAGATTGGCGAGATGCTGCCCGGGCCCTTGGTCGTGGTCACCAAATCGACGGTGCCGGTGGGCACGGGCGACGAGGTCGAGCGCATCCTCAGGGAAGTGGCGCCCGGCGCCGCCGTCTCGGTCGTCTCCAACCCCGAATTCCTGCGCGAGGGCGCGGCGATCGAGGATTTCAAGCATCCCGACCGGATCGTCGTCGGCGCCGAGGACGAACGCGCCGCCGAGGTGATGCGCGAAATCTACCGGCCGCTCTATCTCAACAAGGCGCCTTTGCTGTTCACCTCGCGGCGGACCGCCGAGCTCATCAAATATGCGGCCAACGCCTTCCTGGCGACGAAGATCACCTTCATCAACGAAATTGCCGACCTCTGCGAGGCGGTCGGCGGCGACGTCCAGGACGTGGCGCGGGGCATCGGCCTCGACGGCCGGATCGGCGCCAAATTCCTCCACGCCGGGCCCGGCTATGGCGGCTCCTGCTTCCCCAAGGACACGGTCGCCTTGCTGAAGACGGCCGAGGACGCGCATGCGCCGCTCCGGATCGTCGAGGCGGTGGTCAAGGTGAACGACGCCCGCAAGCGCGCCATGGGCCGCAAGGTGGTCCAGGCGCTGGGCGGCGAGGCGCGCGGTAAGACGGTGGCTCTCCTGGGCCTCACCTTCAAGCCGAACACGGACGACATGCGCGAGGCGCCCTCGCTGAGCATCGTCAGGGCGCTTCAGGACGCCGGCGCACAGGTGCGCGGCTACGATCCGGAAGGCATGGAGCAGGCGCGCCTGCTGATGGAGGATGTCGAATTCTGTGAGAGCCCCTATGCCGCGGCCGAGGGCGTCGACGCCGTGGTGCTGGTGACGGAATGGGATGTGCTTCGGGCGCTCGACCTCGATCGGCTGGCGCGGCTGATGGCCCAACCGATCTTCATCGACCTGCGCAACGTCTACCCGCCCGAGGAGGTGGAAGAGGCGGGCCTGATATGGCACGGCGTCGGGCGACCCTTGCGCGGCTGAGCGCCACCGTTCCGCAACCGTTTCGCCTCCCCCTCGTTCAACCCCCGCAGACCGAGGAGATGCCGGATGAACGCACGCTACTGGACCGCCGCCGCGCTCGCCGCCTCACTGGCGGGATGCGCGACCTCAAGGCCCGCCGATGCCGTCGACGAAGGGCCGCAGGACATGGCGACGGTGGCCGCCGATCTCCGCGACGCCGGCGGCCGCCCCCGGGCCCGGGTGAGCGTCGAGCAGGTCGGCGACAGCCTCAGGGTGCGGGTCGAAGCGGTCGAGCTGGCGCGGGGCGCCTATGGGGTGCACATCCACAGCATTGGGCGATGCGATCCTCCGGGCTTCGAGAGTGCCGGACCGCACTGGAACCCCACCGGCCAGAAGCACGGCAAGGACAATCCGCAGGGCATGCACCGGGGCGATCTGCCCAATCTTCT